>JBBITB010000039.1:0-48859 GCA_037440985.1 Microcoleaceae cyanobacterium bin_387 | reverse complement strand
GGGTGCATCATTGATCCCATCCCCTACCATTGCCACAAAGGAAGAAGGAAGAGGGAAGAAGGAAGAAGGATGAAGAAAGAGGGAAGAAGGAAGAAAGCCCCAATCCCCAGTCCCCAATCCCCAGTCCCCAGTCCCCAATCCCCATTCACCAATCCCCATTCACCAATCCCGATTCCCCATTCACCATTGCTCATTCCCCATTCCCGATTCCCCATTCCCCACCATTTGTATAATGAAAAAAATATTAAAAGCCTTGATTAATACAGCCCTTGCTGTTAGCAGTTTAATACTCATAGCTCCTCAAGCCAAATCTCAAACCACTTGTGAACCCCCACAACCAGGAGAATTTATACTCTTAATTGTGAGTAAAAGTCCCCAACAACAGGAACAAGTAAAAAGTGTCATGCCTCCGGGGGCACGCGTTAATATCTGTAATTATTCTAATAATATGGTAATGCGAGTGGGGGGGTTTACCAGTCGTGGTATGGCAAATGACTGGTCAAATTATGTCCAAAATACTTTAAAAATTCCCGCGTATGTTGTCAGTCGAGATATTTCTTCCTCCCCTCAATTTCCGGGAAATTCCTCACCGTTTTATCCTCCAACTTCTATTCCTTATAATCCCCAACGAATGCCCTCCGGTTATGCTGTGTTAGTTGACTATGGCAATCGTCCCGAAATTGCCCAACAATTGAAACAAATGATCGGGCGACAAGTGGGGTTAGTTTCCTATGGTCAACGACCTTATCTTCTTGTTACTTATACCACAGATCATAACGCGGCGGCTGTGACACTTAAAACTTTAAGCGATCGCGGTTTTCTCACCCTTTTAGTAGAAAGTGGTCGCGTTATTTTGCTAAAAAATACTATCCCCTAATAATGATTAAATTGTCGCGAGGGTAAGACAAAATTTTATCTTACCAGTGGCGAAGAAACCCGGTTTCTGACGATATCGTTACCGAATAACTATGTATTTTTCTTGAGAAACCGGGTTTCTGATAGGTGGCTGTTGATAACGAAAAAGTTACGTTATCTAATAGACAGGGGAAGCAAAAGTCGCGATCGCGATACCCATCCCCAAACCCACAACAACTTGAAAAGGAGTATGGCCGAGTAATTCCTTCAAGCGCTCCTCATTAAATTTACCGCTTTCTTTAAAATACTCATCAATAATTTGATTAAGAATACGGGCTTGTTTGCCCGCGGCTTGACGGACACCCGCGGCATCATACATTACAATAATGGCAAAAATAGTCGCGATCGCGAAATCAGGACTATCCCACCCCATTGTTTGTCCAACACCCGTCGCCAATGCCGCGACAAAGGCAGAATGAGAACTTGGCATACCCCCAGTAGTCACCAAAACCCGCACATTCAATTTGCGATTTTTTATCACCTCAATGATCAATTTAGAAGCCTGTGCGATCAGACAAGCCATTAAGGCCACTAGGAGTACATGATTATGAATGATACTATTACTAAATTCCCGCATAATATTTCGCCATTCTAATGACTACGGCTGGTAATAAAATCCGCGATCGAGCATAAAGGTTCAGCCCTATCGCCAAACACAGAAAGTTCAGCCTTCGCGTCTGTAACCAATTGTGTAGCTTTCCGTTGAGATTCCTCAATACCCCAAAGACTCGGATAAGTCACCTTTTGGGCTTGCACATCCTTACCCGCAGATTTACCTAAAATCTCAGTCGTCGAAGTAATATCAAGAATGTCATCAATAATTTGGAAAGCCAAACCAATATTTTGAGAATAACGAGTCAAACGAGAAAGATCACTCTCGGAAGCCCCCGCGAGGATCGCGCCAGACACGACAGAAACTTCTAATAACGCCCCAGTTTTGTGAGTATGAATAAAAGTAAGAGTTTCCTCAGAGACATCCGTTAAACCTTCGGAGTCGAGATCCACCACTTGGCCTCCCACTAAGCCCGTAGCACCCACCGCGTGTCCCAAACGGGAAATAACTTGTAAAACCCGTTGAGGGGGTACATTTTCCGTGCGACTCGCGATAAATTCAAAGGCATAACTTAATAAACCATCGCCGGCCAAAATCGCGATATCATCACCATAAACCTTATGGTTAGTGAGTTTACCCCGTCGATAATCATCATTATCCATCGCGGGTAAATCATCATGGATCAGAGACATAGTATGAATCATTTCCATCGCGCAAGCCGTAGGCATTGCTATTTCCAGAGTACCACCGAAAAGCTCACAACTAGCCAGACACAGAATCGGACGTAAACGCTTTCCACCCGCCATCAGGGAATAGCGCATTGACTCATAGATTTTTTCAGGATATGTTACCGGGATAGCTCCATCGAGGGCTGTCTCGACTAAGGCTTGTCGCTGTGCGAGATAACTGGCGAGATTAAAGGAAGATTCTAATTGAGCCGAAACCATTTCACTTATAGGATTAAGTAGGGATACATGGGGTTATTTCTCGCGTTACACCCACAGGAGCGCAGACGCGTGGCAGAAATATTGTAATTAATTTAACCATGTTAGGGGGTCTTTTGACACATCCCAAGCCTATTTAGTCCAGATATCACAATCCTATTTTAGTAATGAACCCCCAGATCCGTGAAACGGGGTTTCTTGTTGCCAACCGGAAAACTTGATTTTTTCTCTAATTTCCCTTGAGTTAAAGTCAACTATTTTTCTAATTTCCCGTTATTTAATAAGGTTGATATTATCTCTTATCTCAGTTTTTTTTGCAGAGAAACTGGGGGGTAAACTTTCTTATACAAAGTCCGGTTAAATACACCTCATAACTGTAGGGGCATCTTCGCCAATATCTTCACGAGAAGCAAGAGAGCCTATAAACTCGCCCCTCCTCAATATTTTATGATTAATTAACCGGACTTGATATCATACCATTTCTCTTTTGGATTGATCCATATTCCATTGCTCTTACGATAAGGGAGATTAGCAATTAGAAATGAAAAATACCCCAAAAAGTATTCACCCAGTTTCTCCCAATTAATCGGTCATATTTGTGACAAATTAATTATATTTTCTGCTCATAAGCCCAGACAGTATTCTGCAATAGTATCGCGACTGTCATGGGGCCAATACCACCGGGAACCGGAGTAATAAATTCCGCGACGTTTTGCACCGAGTCAAATTCGACATCTCCGACTAAGCGACTAGCACCATCTGCGGTAGTGACTCGGTTAATACCCACATCAATGACAATAGCACCTGGTTTCACCATATCGGCGGTGATCATTTCAGCACGTCCGATCGCGGCGACAATAATATCAGAATTGCGGGTAAGCTCAGTTAAATTTTTCGTTTGAGAATGGGCAATAGTAACAGTGCTATTAGCTTCCAAAAGCATCAAAGCCATCGGTTTACCCACCAAAATACTACGCCCTAAAACGACGGAATTTTTCCCCTTTACCTCAAGGTTATATTCGCGTAATAACTCCATCACACCCGCGGGAGTACAACTGCGTAACCCTGGTTCCCCGCGCAGGAGTCGTCCCATATTAACGGGATGGAGTCCATCCGCGTCTTTTTCTGGGGCAATTTGATAGAGCAAAGAAATCGCGTTAAGGTGAGAAGGGAGGGGTAATTGGATTAAAATACCATCAACTCGTTCATCTTGATTGAGCTCATGGATCACTTTTTCCAACTCGGCTTGAGTGACATCCCCTGGAAAATGGCTACCAAAGGACGCGATACCGACTTTAGCACAGGCTAATTCCTTATTACGAACATAGGCAGCACTGGCGGGGTTATCTCCCACCATAATCACAGCTAAACCCGGAGCCCGTCCCATCTTATCTTGAAGGGAAAGCACTTTTTCCTTCAATTTCCTTTGAATTTTTTGGGCTAAGGTTTTCCCATCTAATTTTTGAGCCATAGTTATTTAAGATTTCGTGGTGAGTCTTCATTGTGATAATGACACAAGAGTTTGTAAAACGAGTCACACTGGCTTCTATTTCTCTGATCCTCATCGGTGGACTTTTCGGTTGCCAAAATTTGGCTCAGTCTGTGGGGGTGAATGTTAATACCATTTCTGAGGTTAAAGCAAAAAGCGCGATCAATACAACTGTCACCCTTCGAGGTAAAGTACAAAACCGAGCCCCTTTTCTGGGCATGGGAGCTTATCAACTCAAAGATAACACGGGGCAAATTTTAGTATTAACCAAAAAAAGCATACCTCCTATGGACAAAGAAATTGTGATAAAAGGGGTGATCCGTTCTCAAAAAATCATGCTCAAAGAATTACCCGGAAAAGACTTAGGAGAGGTTTATATTGAAGAACAAGAAATATTAAGAGAAGATACAGGAAAACCGAGTCCATAAGCCTTTGTTTGTCCCCCCCAATAATTCGTTACAACCCGGTTCTTTTTTTTTGAACCACAAAGGCACAGAGGACACAAAGGGGTTATTTTACCTCTGTTTTAGCTGATGTATCTGAGAGGACTTAAGCCTAAGTTTCTTGGTAATTTCGTCTTTAACCTCGGTTTTAACTATGAATTTTCTCTCTCTTTTCTTTCCTCTGTGTCCTCTGTGCCTTTGTGGTTCATTTAATTGCGAAATAAATTGGTGACTATTTACTATCCCTACAATCGTTATTAATTAATGACTAAATTATCACGATGAACAATAGTAGATTCTCCTTCATAACCCAATAGATCATAAATTTCCTCCGACTGACAACCTTTGATTTTACTCATTTCTAGGCTACTATAATTCACTAAACCTATGCCAATTGCTCGCCCTTCTTTGTTACATAATTGTACGGAATCATCACTAGAAAAAGTACCTTCGATTTTGATAATTCCCGCGGATAAAAGTGATTTACCATCTTGACAAATAGCTTTAACTGCACCATCATCTAAGTAAAGTTTCCCAGAGGGAATTAAGACATTAGCAATCCAATGTTTACGCGCATTGACAGGACGTGGTTGCGGTAAAAATTGGGTTCCGATCGCGTCTCCTTGGAGAATTTTAATCACATTTTCAGGAAAATTACCTTGAGTAATCACAGTACGGACACCGGAGGCCGTCGCGATGCCCGCGGCTTCAATTTTTGTTACCATTCCCCCAGTGCCCCAACCACTTTTGGAGTCCCCGGTTTTTACTTGAAATAGTTCTAATTGTTCCATGCTTTCGACAATATTAATTGGTTGGGCATCGGGGTTGGTACGAGGATCGGCAGAATAAAGTCGATCAACATCTGTTAATAAAAATAACCAGTCCGCTTCTACTAAGCTCGCGACTAACGCGGATAAATTATCATTATCCCCAAATTTTAATTCGTCAACTGCGACAGTATCATTTTCATTAACGATGGGAATAACGCCTAAACGTAATAATTGTTGAAAGGTATTAGACGCGTTAACATAACTCTGCCGTTGTACTAAATCACCTCTGGTTAATAAGACTTGCGCGATCGGTTGTCCAAAGATACTAAATAAATCATCATAAATACGCATTAAACGACCTTGGCCAACGGCTGCGACAGCTTGTTTTATACTAATATTACGCGGTCTTTCATTTAACCCTAAGCGCGCACATCCGACTCCTACGGCGCCCGATGAGACTAAGACGACTCGATATCCCTGTTGACGTAAAGTGACAAGAGTTTCTACCAAGCGGGAAATGGTAGAAAGGGCTAAAACTCCTGTTTCTGGTTGGGTAAGGCTGGAAGTGCCGATTTTAATGACTATTGTTTCAGACATTGTAGGGAAATTTACCAATATCAATCAAAGTTTACATTGTGACAGATATCGTAGAAGGAAGAAAGAAGAAGCAATAACATCAAGGGTTTGGGGCATGAAGAAGGTGCTACCGAGAGAATGAAACCGCCTTGCTGGGGCAAGGAGGGCGTAGGTATAGGGACACTACCACTACCCGTTTGTAACTCATTTAGGTTTGCTATATAGAATCAAAAAAATCTGGGAAGCCGGTTGAGGGAACTCAGAAAGAAAGGAGTTCCTCCTGACAATTCCTTTATAATACTAAATGGCTTTAATTAAAAGTTCTTGGAAAACTCTATACATATCCTTGGCTAATTTCTTCGGATTCCATAAAGGGGCAAGGGACTCCGGTTGTTGTCCTTGAATTAAATGTTGACGAATTGAATTTCTTAAGGCAATGTTTTGACCTAATTTAATTCCCCATTCGGTATATTCTTCCCAATTCCACGCCATTCCTAACTCCAGATTAACACTCTTTAAAAAAGCATAACCCATCCGTGAAAGATACTGATTTCCGACTAGAGTCACCACGGGTAAATTGGCAGATAAAGCTTCTAAATTATGAGTCCCTCCATTATAAGGATAAGAATCTAACATCACATCAGCTACATAATAAATACCTCGATGTTCTTCCTCGGTTTTGGTTTGGCCTAAAAACTTAATTCGATTAGGATCTACCCCTTGAGATTCGCATTCTTTACGATAAGTTTCTTGAATCACAATTGCATCCCCTTGTCCCTTGCGAATCAAGACACTATCAGGAACTTCCTTGAGAATTTTAATTTGTGCTCGCAGCATTTCTGGGTTAGTTTTTCTGCCGGGGGCAACACATAAATATGTCATTTGATCAACGCCAATTCCTAAATTTTGTCTCACTGCGTTTCTATCGACAGGACGACTTTTTAAAGGCTCAAGAGCCACGGAGCCATGAGGGAGTCTAATTAATTGTTCCAGATAATGTTTTTCTCTGCCTTGGGGATGAGTCCACTGATCGCATAAAAAGTAATTTTTCTCTGACATATAGGGAGCATCAAACCCTAACCAAGAAACACAAATTGTCGCGGGATGTTGATAAAGTATATCAACATTAGTCGGTACTGTCATTGAATCTAAATCAATGAGAATATCGAGATTATCTTGACATATTTCCGAGAGAATTTCTCCCGCGTCGGCAAAGCCATTGGGATATTTTTCTGGCCAATACATTTTACCGGCAATTTGTTGAAAACGAGCTGTTACTTCATCGGTATTGATTTTCCCTGTAACATAGAGATTGAGATAGGGTGTGAGGTTACTTAATTCTTTAATTAAGGCTTCACTACACCAGCCAACGGAGTGACGGCGGAAATGTTTAGAAAGAAATCCGATTCTTAATTCTCTGTCATGGGTATAAGTTGATTTTGGCGCGAGTTTGATCTCCCGTTTGGGTACGGCTCTTTCATAATATTCTTGGGCGATAAAGTGGTAAAATTTGGCATTTCCTTCTAAATCATCACGGAGATGAGAAATGCCAAAAATGAGGATTTCATAAATCAGTTTTAATTCAAATATTTCTAAGTTTTTCAAGTTGCTATAGCAATATTTTTCGACTTCAATTAGTTTGGCTAAGGCTTCTTGAGTTAAACCGGATTGCAGATAAGAAAATACATAGGAAGTCGCGGTTAAAATCGGGTGTTTATCGCCACAACTTTGACAATATTGATCCGCGACTTTTCTTGCCCCCGCGAGGTTTGAGGAATGACTGAGTAAATCTGATAATTGTTGATACGCTTCGCTGAAGTCTGGTTTAAGTTGAATGGCTTTCTCAAAGTTTGCGATCGCGTCTCCGGGTTGATCATGTTTTTGAATATGTCCAATACGACAATGGACTTCAGCCCAATCGGGTTTAATAGTTAGGGCTTTTTGATAATATTCAATAGCCTCTTGAAGTTGGCCTGTCATGGAGAGCGCGTTCCCTAAATTAGCATAAGCATCGGCCCATTCTGGGTTGACTTTTAGGGCTTCTTGATAATGAGTAATGGCTTCGGAATAACGGGTTTGAACTAATAAGGAGTTTCCTAAATTAAAATGAAGGGTTCGTAATTCGGGATTGAGCTCCAGTGCTCGTTTAAAATAATTCATCGCGTCTTCCCATTTCCCTAAATTCGATTTTGCGCTTCCTAAATTCGCGTGGGCTTCTGCCCAATTGGGATTGAGCGCGATCGCTCTTTCATAAGAGGCAATTGCCTCCTCCCGTTTTCCCTGGGAAAAGAGATTATTTCCTAAGGTAAAATGAAAATTTGCATCCCCAAATTGAGAATTTAATTCCGTTGTCTTGTGGAAATATAATAGTGCTTCTTCTCGTTTCCCTTGTTGCTGATAAACTTTGCCTAAATTCCAGTAAGCACCCGCTAATTTTGGATTAAGTTCCAGGGCTTTTTGGTAATATTGCACCGCGGTATCAAGTTGTCCTAATTTAAAATACATACTGCCTAAATTTGCTTGTATTTCGGCAAAATTGGGCTGAATTTCTAAGCCCTGGGAATAAGCACGAATGGCTGACTCTATTTTCCCCTGGGTGTAAAACGCGTTCCCTAAAATCATGTAGGCTATGACAAAATCTGGTTTCAGTTTTAATGCCTGTTGACAAGCCGTGATCGCGTCTTGAGTATTTCCTTGTTTTAAAGAATATTCGGCATTTTTTCTGTATTCTTCAACAACACTTTCTACCGCGGCTTGTTGTTCTTCTGTAACAAAATTAAAGGGGGTAATTTGAGCTAAGGATTCCAGATTATCACTGGTAAATTTAATATTTAATTTGCCTTCATCAAAGACTTTTTGTAAGTGTAATGGTTCTGGTTGTAAGCCATATTCTTGGGCAAGAATGTCACTTTCTCGTGTCTGTTTTTCTATTTTAAATGCTCTCAAATATTTTAAATATTCTCCTATTTCGGGATCATTAGGTTCCAATTGTAATGCTCTTTGAGAACTGATGATCGCTTCTTCAATTCGTTCTAATTTTGCTAAGACTATGGCTAATTTGAAATGTACTCTCCCATCATTGGGTTTTAACATTAATGCTTTTTCGTAACAAGCGATCGCGTCTTGTAATTGCCCTTCTTCTGTCCAAATATTACCTAACATAAAATAAACAGAAGGCGAATTAGGATTAATTTCCAGGGATTTTTGATAATTTTTTTTCGCGGTTTCTCTCTGAGATAATTGATAATAAATACTACCTAAGTTAGCTAAGACTTCATGGGATCTAGGTTCTATTTTTAAAGCACAGTTATAAGCATTTATCGCAGTAGTCAACTCATTCTTAAATTGTAACGCGTTGCCCATTGTTAAATAAGCTGTGGCTAAAGTAGGATTAATTTTCAGAGCCTCTTGACAGGATGAGATCGCGGTATCAAAGCAACACTTTAATACATAAATTTGTGCCAATTTATGGTGAATCTCAGGATCATTTTTCTGAAGATTTAAAGCTTTTTTATAAAATTCTATTGCTTGTTCTAATTGCCCTTGTCGCTTAAAGGTATCCGCGCTATTGAGGAAATTGTTTACTGATTCTAAATTCACAAAATACTCCATGATTATTACTGAAGATTATCTAACTAATTGCCAAAAATGTTTTTTTCTGCTCAATAAATTTTACTACATTAGATGGTAAATTATCACCCAAGTTACCTCTTTTTTGGTAATCAGCCAGGGAGATCATGCTAATTTACGTCGAGATGATAAATTATGAGTTTCTCCAATTAATTTCTTAAAGAGATCATGATGGCGCAGACGTTCAAAATCTGGGTCATTTTTCGCTAATTCTACACATTGAGTCGGATTCAACTTAACCGCGTGTTCTAAACTTTCGATGGCAAATTCAATTTTTCCTTGTAAGGCATAACAGCGAGCCTTATTATACCAAGCACGGTGAAAATCTGGACGAATTTTTACGGCTTGATTATAACAATCAATCGCGGCATCAAGTTTTTGTAATTTAGCCAAAGCATGACCGCGATTATTCCAAGCATCGAGATAATCATTTTTAATACGGAGTGCTTCATTATAAGATAATATCGCCTCTTCAAAATTTTGTAATCTGGCAAAAGCTACTCCTCGGTTATTCCACGCGTCTGCATAATCGGGTTTGACTTGAATCGCATGATCATAAGAGTCGATCGCGTCTTCATAGCGTTGTAATTCTAATAAGGTTACGCCTCGATTATTCCAAGCATCTCCATAATTGGGTAAGATTTGTAAGGCGCGATCATAAGAAGCAATCGCGGGTTCATAGCGTTGTAATCGAGTTAAAACGACACCACGATTATTCCAAACATCAGCCCCATTTGGTTCTAGTCTAATGGATTCATTATAAGCATTTATCGCTTCTTCATAACGACCTTCAAAAAAGAAAGTATCACCTTGTTTACTATAATCAGACGCGAGAATCATGTTGTGATTTATCCTGCCATCTGTACCGTTATTTTGAGAGTGATTTTCCCCTGGTTGCGGCACTGCTTGTTCCATTTCTGAATGGAGGAGTTGTGTTTGTTGTTCGGCAATTTTACTTTCTGCTCTCAGGGCTTCTAAAATCATTTGGGATTCCCCAATAATCCGTTTTAATTGAGAAATTGTATCATAACGAATACTATCAATTTCTTGTTGAGAAATTACCGTTTGTCTGGCTAATTTTCCCAGAAAAATCCACACCGCGATCGCGGCTGTTGTCGGAAAAAGAGTTAAGACGATAATAAAAACATTGAGAAAAGTTGTACTGCGACGAAAAGCCAAATCAACTTCTTCTTCTACACGATCGCGAATTTCTTTCTGAAGTTGCATTTGCTGGAGAGCGGGGACTCCTTGGTTAAGGGGTTGAGGATCGGCACCAAGGGCGATTCCCCCAGAGAGTAACATCGTCGAAAGAAGAAAAGAACACGATTGTGATAAAATCTTTGGTCGAGCCATTGTCGTTTTCATAATAAAAAGGTTAATTTTTTAACTCGGAGAGCGCGATCGGGCTATACTTAATCGTAGCAAATTGTTGGTCAAGATTATACTATTAAGAGAAAAGTTGTGCAATCTCCACCTATTAAACGCTTAACTCAAAACCTGATCGCGGAAATTGTCGAAAAGTCCCGTCGCAGTCCCCGTCGCCGTCAAAACTACAATTTTCACGAATTAGAAGAGAAAGTGCAGCGCTTTGTCAATGTTTTACAACCCGGAACCTATGTGCGCCCCCATCGCCATCGTCGTCCTTCTCATATTAATGGTTTTGAGTTCTTTTTGGTACTCCAAGGCGCAGTTGGTCTTATTATTATGAATGATCAGGGGGAATTTATACAAAAAGAACTTTTGAGTGCAACGGGAGAAGTTCACGCGATCGAAATTCCTGAAGGCACTATTCATACCCTTGTGGCTTTAGCACCTGATACAGTTATGTTAGAATTAAAGGAAGGACCTTATCATGTCAACACAGATAAGGATTTTTTGGAGAATTTTCCCCTAGAAGGAACTCCAGAAGCTATAGAATTTGTCAAGACTTGGCAAAGTTATTTTGATTAATAATGCCAATATATAGCGCGTAATCATGAATTGTGAAATCTTGTAGGGGCAATCCCCCCGTGGTTGCCCCTAGCCCCCTCCTATTACTAACATTAAATCTGTCATAACTGCTGACGGATTGCTATAGTTTTATGTTAAGAAATATGTAATGGAACGCGTTAATGGGCCGGTCCACCTGCACCTGGTTTGACTTTTTTTAAGAAGATAATGGCAAGTCCACTTAATAATAATGCCATAGCAATAAAATAAAAACAATCATTAAATGCCATGATATAAGCTTCTCGACGCAGGATTTTATCTAAAGTCGCGATCGCCTGATTTTGCGCGGTAACAGTATCAATACCCTTACTAACAAAAACTTGAGTTAAAGTATCAAGTCTTTCCTGAGTGAGAGGATTATAAGATGATACAAATTCCCCCAAACGATTCGAGTGAAATTGCTCTCTTTGTGTCACTAATGTAGCTAAAATAGCAATACCAAGGGAACCCCCTAAATTTCGCATCATATTAAATAAACCCGATGCCGATCCCGCGTCTTGTTTTTCCATTCCCGCGGTGGCAATTGTCGAGAGAGGAACCATAATTAAAGGTTGTCCCATTGCCCGTACTAATTGTGATAATCTTAACTGATCTAATCCCGTATCATGGCTCATTCCTGCATTCATAAAACAACTTGTCGCAAACAAACTCACTCCCACTGCTATGATTAATCGCATATCAATTTTTTGCATTAATTTAGGCACGAAGGGAATAATCAATAATTGTGGAAAACCTACCCACATTAATACTTGACCAATTTGCATCGAGTTATAATTTTGAATTTGTGCTAAATAAAGTGGTAAAATATAAATTGAACCGTAGAGGCCTATCCCCATCGAAATATTAATAACTGCACATAATCCAAAATTTCTTCTTGTTAATAAACCTAAATTAATAAAAGGACGTTTTCGGGTTAATTCTATTATTATAAATAAAACGAGAAAAATTGTAGCAATAACAGTTAATTGCACAATAAAATCCGAATTAAACCAATCTTTACGACTTCCTTCTTCTAATACTACTTGTAGTGATCCCAACCCCAGTGCCATCGCGATAATACCGCCCCAGTCTCCTTGTTTTAATAAATGCAGTTTTAAGGGTTGAGGTTCCACCGCGTACCAAACTGCGGACAATAATAATAAGCCCGGTACTAAGTTAATATAAAAGATATATTGCCAACTATAATTTTCTGTTAACCATCCTCCCAATGAGGGACCGATTGAGGGTGCAAATGTCGCGGTAATAGCAAATAAAGCCATTCCTATCGGTTGTTTTTTGGGGGGTAAATTGGTTAATAAAAAGGTAAATGTCATGGGGATTAAACTCCCTCCGGTAAACCCTTGTAATCCCCGAAAAACAATCATTGATGGCAGATTCCACGCCCAAGCACAAGACATGGAAAAAATGGTAAATAATGCTGTATTAATTAGAATATATCGTCGGATCGAAAAGACTTGTGAGAGCCATCCTGTCAGGGGAATAACAATAATTTCAGCAACTAGATACGCGGTGGATATCCATGATCCTTCTTCTAATGTTGCTCCTAATGATGCTTGTATTTCTTTGAGGGACGCGTTGGTAATTTGAATGTCTAAAACCGCCATGAATGCACCGAGAATGGTTCCGAATAACCCGATCCAGGTTTTTAAAGGAACGCGATCGCGGGCTGATGAATCAATAGCTGTTTGACTTGACATAAGATTACTCCTGAGTTTGATTTGTCGGTGGTAATGTATAATTTCTCTTTTTTGCTTCCCCTAATTCTTCCTCTATGACGTTTAAGACATCTAAACCATTATGACGGTTTAATGATAACATGGGTATATTTCATGTTTGAGTCATCCCCTTGTTGAAAAATGGTTTTTATCGGATTTTAACAAATTAATATAACCGGCCAATTCAAACCTAATTTACTGATCAATTATTCAATTTTAATGAATCGAGAGAGAAGGCGGGTTAATCTTATTAATTTTTTTACTTTCTTCTTCATATTTTTTTAGAATAAAACCAGGATCATTTTGGTAAAACTCCTTTAATTTTTCAAGTTTTTTACGGGCTATTTTTAGAGGATAAGGTCCTTCCCAGAAATAAACTTTAACTAAATTATATTCGCCGGCGAGGGAACCAAAAACGACATAATAAATGCCATAGCGTAATTCTTCAGGAATCCCTTTTTTTGTGACGAGCATTTGTCTTACCTTTATCGAGAATATAGCAATTTTAAATGAGATGTAAATGTGGTAGAGGCTCTAAGCCCGTCACAGGCAAGATGCCTGTGCCACAAGTTTTACTTCTAAAATGGAAACACTATATCGAGAATAATGTTAGGTTTTCGGTAGTAGGTTTGAGGTAAAAGAGATGTAAATTTTAAGTTTTTCACCTATCACCTATCACCTTCTTCCCTCTTCCTTCTTCCTTCTTCCTTCTTCCTTCTTCCTTCTTCCTTCTTCCTTCTTCCCTCTTCCTTCTCCCTTCTCCCTTCGTACCATTATTTTAATTCTACATTAACAATGGCTGACATACCAGGGGCGAGACGTGATTCGTAGCCCTTAAGACTTAAGGAATTAAAAAATACTTTAACGGGAACTCGTTGCACAATTTTGGTGAAATTGCCCGTGGCATTATCAGGAGGTAAAAGGGAAAATTGAGCACCCGACGCGGGAGAAAAACTGTCTAGTTTTCCCTCAAAGATTTGATGGGGAAACGCGTCTAATTTGATCTCGACTTTTTGGCCGGGTTTCATTTTTTCTAATTGAGTTTCTTTGAAATTTGCGACTACCCATAACTCGTTTCCGACTATTGCCATTAAGGGGGAGCCTGGTTGTATCCGTTGCCCAATTTCTACATTCTTTCTGCCAATTTTGCCATCAGTAACCGCGATGATATTGGTGTAAGAAAGTTGTAATTGGGCATCTTTTAACGCGACTTCAGCTTGCGCGATCGCGCTTTGTGCGGCATCATATTGGGAGCGGTTAATAGTAGTTTGATTTTTGGTAGCTGTCACCTGTTGCAATCCCCCCTTAGAGGCTTCTAACTTAGCTTGGGCTTGTTTAACGCCTTCTTGGGCTTGGGATACCCTCGCCTGAGCGCTGATAACACCGACTTGGGTTTGCGCGACTTTGGCTTGGGCTTGTTTAACGCCTTCTTCGGCTTGGGTTAACTGGGCTTGAGCACTCTTAACCCCCTGTTGGGCTTGGGATAAGCGTGCTTTGGCTTGTTGGATGGCTTCTTGGGCGGCTCTTTTTTGTGCCTGGGCGACTTCGTACGCGGCTTTGGCGCTATCAAGTTGTTGACGGGCGATCGCGCCTTCTGTTTCTAAACCTTGATAACGGGCATAATCGGCTTGAGTCTTTTCTAAATTCGCCTGGGCTTGGGCTAATTGGGCTTGGGCAGCGGAGATCGCGGCTTGAGCTTCTGTTACCTTGGCTTGGGCTTGGGGGATTCCCGCTTGAGCTTCTGCGACTTTGGCTTGGGCTTGGGGGATTCCGGCTTGAGCTTCTGTGACTAAGGCTTCTGAGTTATTAACCCCTGCTTCGGCTTCTCTTAAGGTGGCTTCTGATGTCGCGATCGCGGCCATCATGCTACTGATATCACCTTGGGCTTGAGTGGTTTTCGCGTCTGTGGTTTCAGAAGAAAGAGCAATATTCGCGCGAGCTGCTTCCGCTTGACGTTGGGCTGTTTCCAGCGCGGCTTGCGCCTGTTGTACTTTGATTTCATAGTCACGCGGATCGAGTTTCACCAGCAGTTGTCCTTTTTTCACGATCTGGTTTTCCTTAACTAACACTTCCGCGACTGTGCCGTTGATACGCGTACTCACGGGATAAATGTGTCCCGTGACGATCGCGTTATCGGTTTCTTGATGGCTTGACGTGTATTGCCAATAATTATAACCATACTGACTTCCCGCGATCACTCCTATTCCTAGAATCAATAATACAATGGAGCGCGATCGTGTTTTCCCTTTGGCGGGTGGTAGGGGTTGTTGGGGTATCTCCTCCGACACACCCCCCTTCTCTTCCCCCAGTTTCGGACTCTCTACTACCGCGATCGCTTTGCCGTTGAGATCCGCGGTATCTGTCAAGGTTGACTTTTTCATGGTATTTGCCTCCGGGTTTTTACTTTGTATCAATTTATTTAGTGTGCGTAGGATTTTAAAAAAATAAGAGAAACGTTATTAAGTGTGCGAACTTTCTGGGATGAAAGAAAAGGGGCACATTAGGGTTGATTAGGAAAGATTGCTAATTGCGACATCAATCAATTGAGACATCCGTTCCCGCTCATCTTCGGAGAAACCTTTAAGAGCTTGCTCGCGTAATTCAAGGGCAATGGGGGGTAAAATATCTTGAAGCTCTTTCCCGGCATCCGTGAGCCAGATGCGCCAGATGCGGCGATCACGGCGATCGCGCTCCCGATAAACCAAACCACGTTCTTCCATGCGATCGAGAACACCGGTTAAAGTGCCGCCCACCTGCTGTAACTGTTCGCCAATACTGGAAGTGGGTAAACCATCTTCTTGCCACAAACAGCATAAAACCAACCAGTGAAACGGAGTCAAACCAAAAGGCTCCAAACGCTCTTGAAACCGACGACTTAATAATTGAGACAAAAGCTTGATTCGATAACCCATATTGTGAGGGGCTAGGAGTTTTTGCCAAGACTGAAGAGGCTGCAATGTCGTCGGAGTCGTAGTCATAGCTTATTCGTTAGCGTTCTTATTTTTAGGATAATAGGTTTTTCTCTTCTTGTCAAGAGGTAAAGATGCCTATCGCGTTACTGGCGATGGCTCGGAGGTATATTGTTTCTCCCAAATTAGAGATCGTCCTCAATGGGTGAAAGAGAAGAAACGCGATCGTGTCTCCCCCTTTCCATCAGAGACAATTGCGTTTGCTTGTGTTAATATATATCGCGTGTCTCAATGAATTGTGAAATCTTTTAGGGGCAATCTCCCCGTGGTTTTCCTGCTGAAAAATTAGAATTTTAGCGCAGTGAAATCCGGTTCTATGAGAGTACGTTTATGGAAATAAAATATTTACAAAAATCTCTGAAAATCAGGGAATTAATCAATCACACAATAGACTTTACTTGTAAAAGAATCTTCGGCTCATCCGGCAGTAAAAACATTCTGAAAAGCTTTCTTAATGCCTTAATCTATGAAGGCAAACCCATTATCGAATATATCGAAATTCTTGATTGGGCATTAGCCTCACAAATTTCGGGTTGAAAAGATAGTAGTTATCGGGATGTCAAGGTCTAAATTAATGACGGTAAAACAGTCATTATTGAGATGCTAATTTTAAATGTATCATCCTTTGCCAAAGGAGTGATCTATAATGCCGCAAACACTTATGCCACATTAGGACGGGGAGAAGGATATACAAAATTAAAACCCGTTATAGCTTGGACGATTACTAATTTTGAAATGTTTGAGAATGATCGGGATATCATTTCTCATTTTCTCTTTAAACAAACCAAGAATTATTTTGACTATCCCGAACCCGAAATCTAATTAAATTAGTGAAAAAACGGGTTTAACTTGGGAGGATATTCAACAATTACGGCAAGGATAGAATTTTCCATACTTACCAAACTATCAGCGCGATCGTGCTGATAGTTTTTTTATTCTCAATAACTTTCTCTAATTATCGTAGTTTTCCCTGGAATAGGGTAAAATATCATATCCTTGAGAGCAGGTTGAGCTATATCCTTGCTAAACATCAATACTTGGGTGAACCCGCCCCTAGATATCTGTACCTTACCCACATGAAAAGAAGGATAATATCCTATTGTTCCTATTATTTTCCGCAAAAATAACACCATCAAAAGTAGAAATATTGCCAAAAATACTCAACTCTTATATAATAGAGATTAAGCCTTATTTTGCACCCCATAAAGTCCCAAAAATCATGGCAAATCTCAAGGAACACGCGGATATCACTGCTGCATCTCCATCGGCAGAGATTAAATTATTAGTTTTTGATTTAGATGGTACTATTGTCGGTGCATCTAACACCATTAGTGAATCGGTTAAACAAGCGATTAAAGCCGTTAAAGCTAAAGGCATAAGAGTCGCGATCGCGACAGGAAGAATGTATCGCTCTGCCCTACGATTCCATCAAGATATCGAGTCAGATTTACCCTTAATGTGTTATCAAGGAGCTTGGATACAAGATCCGGTTACAGAAAAGAGAATCCGTCATTTTTCCTTACCCAAACAGATAGTTATGGAATTATTAGATTATTTGGAACAACCCGAATTAAGAGAAACTTTATCCGTGCATTTTTACATAAACGATGAGCTTTATGTCCGCGATATAAATCAAGATACAAAATACTATATTTCCCGATCAAAAATTCCTGTCACCGCGGTAGGAGACTTACGAAAATTACTGACACAAGAGCCGACTAAAGTTCTCGCGTTATGTGATAATCCCCAAATCATCACAGAATTATTAAAGGATTTAAGTTCCCGTTATACTCCCGAACAAGTTTACATGACAAAATCGGTTCCGACTTTTTTTGAAGCGACAAATCCCTTAGCCAATAAAGGGGAAGCAGTACGTTATCTTGCCGAAGAAATACTAGACTTAAAAGCCCATAATGTGATGACCATCGGTGATAATTTTAATGATTGGGAAATGCTCACCTATGCTGGAATCGGAGTCGCGATGGGAGACGCGCCCGATGAAGTGAAGGAAATTGCCAATTGGATCGCGCCCGGAGTCGAAGAGGATGGTGCAGTAAGGGCTATTGAGAAATTTCTGCTTTAAAACTTATAAGAGTCAGGGGTTGAGGGCATTTGTAGACGCAGAAAGAACACCGACGACTGGCCGTGTTTCGTCTCGGTGTTCTTACTGGTTCGCTCCTCACACGCCTATGACTATAACCTATAGCTACCTGGTTTTGTCAACCCCCCAACGAAACTTTTTTTTTCCTTGTGAGAATGGGGCTGGGGAATGGGGATTGGGGATTGGGGATTGGGGATTGGGGATTGGCGATTGGGGCTTTCTTCCTTCTTCCTTCTTCCTTCTTCCTTCTTCCTTAATTAAGCCACTCCAGAATATGATGATTAACAATCTCAGGACGTTCATCATGGGGACAGTGGCCCGTATTGGGGATAGAGATAAATTTAATCGGTTCGCCTTTTTCGCCCAATTCCTGAAAAATGCGGCCTCCCTTGACAGGAGTCCAAGGATCATCCTCTCCCCATAAAACTAATAAGGGGCGTTTCACCTTCTCAAGTAATTCCACGGGATGAGGCCCAGGGGGGGCTGTTAAAATCGACGCGAAGACTTTTTGGGCTCCTTCATCACAGGAGGGAGTATAGAGAATCTCTACTAATTCATCGGTAATCGCCTCTGGATTACGATAGACTTGGCGCAATGTATTACGGATACGGTGTTTCTGACGCACCTGATTGAATAAGAAACCGCCGAGGAAGCGCGATCGGACTAATTTAGTAAAGATGCCCATAACGACACGTAAAGGGGGATTGAGCTCATGGGGACGATGATTCAGGCCACCCGCGCAATTAATAAGAATCCCCCCCGCGGCAATATTCGGATAGTCGGCCACCATCATCAAACTGAGAAGAGCACCGATGGAATTACCAATAAAGACAGTAGGCTCGTTAATGTGATCTTGCCAGAAATCCCTGAGAAGTTCCTGCCATAATTCCAAACTATAGTCGAGGGGAGGTTTGGAGGAATTACCAAAACCCAGTAAGTCTAAGGCAAAAACCCGATATCCCCCTTCAGCTAAAACGGGAATATTCTTGCGCCAATGTCCAATAGACGCGCCAAAACCATGAATTAAGAGCAAGGGGCGGCCGCTACCTTGGACGGTATATTGAATTTTGTTACCTTGCCAAGTCCAAGTTAGCTTTTCTAAGGAAGTTGTCGAAGTTAAGGGTTGTGTGATCACGGTTATCTCGGAAGTATTGTTAAGTTTCTTTAATTTTAGTCAAGATTTGTCAAAAGTCGCGGTTTTTTTTTAAACCACAAAGGCACAGAGGGCACTGAGGAAAGAAAGGAAAAGAAAGGTATCTTGAAAAGATGTGGTTTTTTTTGAACCACAAAGGCACAGAGGGCACTGAGGAAAGAAAGGCTAAGAAAGGTATCTTGAAAAGATCAAGAAACCGGGTTTCTTGTCAAAAACACAGGATAGTCCAGAAGTCTCCAAAGAAACCCGGTTTCTGAAAACCAGCGCCTACTCGAAGGAGAAGAGAAAGAACAAAATTCTTCCTTCTTCCCTCTTCCTTCTTCCCTCTTCCTTCCTTTAAGGCAACCATTCTTTAAGTTCTTTGATTTGAGGCGGAGAAAGAGTGAGTTTTACTTCGATTTTTTGCTGTGGTTCGCGTAAGAAAATAACTCCGTTTTCATCTATGTGTAAATCAACGTTGTTGAGTTCAATCATTTGATATACTATTTCATGGATACTTACTCTAATGACTAAATTAGATTGAGATTGAGGATAAATATATAATTGTTGTTTGAGGTTATCCAATTCTAATTTTTGCACAGTGGTTCCTCGTTCCATTGTGGAGTCTGGTTTATACCAATAGAGTGTGAGTCCTCGCAGTTGGGGATTAACAATGACGAATTCTTCGTCAAAGCGTTGACGTTGCCAATGTACTTCGCTTAATCCGCCAATTTCGGGAACGAGTCGCTGTACCCAAGTGATTTCTTTTCCATTGAGATTTTTCCACCATTCACCGATGAGTTGAAGATTATTGGCATTGTCTGGGTTACTACTGCCAGATTGCCAAATCGTGAGAAGTTGCATACAGATACTCCTAGGGATATTTTATATTTTAGATTGTAGATTTAAGCTGGTAACGTTATCAAAAATACAAAAAAACTTAACATGGACTTACCAATTGTTTATCATCCTGATTATGTGGCTCCTTTGCCAGAGGGACATCGTTTCCCGATGCTTAAGTTTCGCCTTCTTTATGAAACCCTCTTGGAAGGGGGTGTCGCGAGGCAACAGCAATTTCATTTTCCTACTCATCCTCAAATAGAATGGATCGAGTTAGTCCATGAGTCAGATTATATTCAAGCTTATTGTAATGGAACATTAGACCTGAAAGTACAAAGACGGATTGGTTTACCTTGGAGTCGGGGGTTGGCAAATCGTACTTGTATCGCGGTGGGTGGTACTATTTTAACTTGTAAATTGGCTCTTTCTCAAGGTTTGGCTTGTAATACGGCTGGGGGAACTCATCACGCGTTTCCTAGTTATGGCTCTGGTTTTTGTATTTTTAATGATCTCGCGATCGCGTCTCGTGTGTTGCAAAAAGAGGGGTTAATCAATAAGGTATTAATTGTCGATTTGGATGTACATCAAGGAGATGGAACCGCGTTTATTTTCGAGAATGATGATAGTGTTTTTACTTTTTCTATGCACTGTGAAGTTAATTTTCCTGGGACTAAACAAAGGAGTGATTTAGATGTCCCTTTGCCTAGGGGAATGGAAGATGATGAATATTTACAACTTTTAGGGAAATATTTACCGGATTTATTGTCAGAAGTTAAGCCGGATTTGGTATTATATGATGCGGGGGTCGATCCCCATAAGGGAGATAAATTAGGCAAATTAGCCTTAACAGATACGGGTATATTTAGGCGGGAAATGCAGGTGTTATCAACTTGTGTCGCGGGTGGATATCCGATCGCGTGTGTTATTGGGGGAGGCTATTGTGATGAGATGAATGATTTAGTTTATCGACATTCTTTAGTGCATCGAGCCGCGAGTCAAGTTTATCAACAATATCGACTTTAAAAGAAATTGACCTTGACAAGTTCAGCTAAATATGCTATATCACAGTACGGGGATTGGGGATTGGTGATTGGTGATTGGGGATTGGGGATTAAAGGTTTATTGGGAGCATCTCCTAATTGTAAATTGGTAGTGGGAGCGTCTCGCTCCCTAGCCCGATCCCGCCGGGAGCGAGACGCTCCCACTACAGTTTTTTTTGCTCCTTTGAGATGCTCCGGGTTTATTTCCTTCTTCCTTCTTCCTTCTTCCCTCTTCGGACTTCCTTCTTCCTTCTTCCTTCTTCCTTCTTCCCTCTTCCTTGTTCAAATTATGAAAGACTTAACACGCAGACAATTTATTATTGTTTCGACATTAACCGCGGGTTTTGCTTTAGCCTCTCAACCTATTACTAAAGCGGTTATTAAAACAGATGATAATGGATTAATCGCGGGTGCAGTGAAAATTCCCGTTAAAGATGGAGAAATACCAGGTTATCGGGCTATGCCTGCAACGGGTAATAATTTTCCGATCATTTTAGTGATCCAAGAAATTTTTGGAGTCCATGCTTATATTCAAGATGTTTGTCGGCGTTTTGCTAAACTGGGATATCTCGCGATCGCGCCTCAATTATATGCTCGTCAAGGAGATGTCTCGAATCTGACAGACATTCAAGAAATTATTAGTAAAGTCGTATCTAAAGTACCCGATGCACAAGTAATGTCGGACTTAGATGCCACCTTAAATTGGGCAGAAAAATCAAGTAAAGGGAATATTAATAAAATAGGAATAACTGGATTTTGTTGGGGGGGACGCATTGTTTGGTTATATGCCGCCCATAACCCTAAAGTGAAAGCTGGAGTCGCGTGGTATGGGCGTTTAATAGCAGATTCTACCCCTTTAACACCTCAAAACCCCATTGATATCGCGGCAAGTTTAAATGTCCCGATTTTGGGGTTATACGGGGGGAAAGATGATTATATTCCCAATGACACTGTGATGAAAATGCAGGAAGTCTTGAAAAAAGGGAAAAGCGGTTCTGAAATAATTATTTATCCTGAGATACCACATGGTTTCCATGCCGACTATCGCGCAACTTATCGAGAAAAAGAAGCGAAGGATGCTTGGCAAAAATTACTGAATTGGTTGAAAAAACATGGGGTAAGTTAAGAAAAATTCGAGTTTTATCCTTTTACCTCACACTGAGTCTCTCTCCTATGGAATGGAAATCAAATAACTTTAGGATTTGTTTTTTTGGGGAGAACCCTGGAAAACGAAAAGGGCTAAGATGCCTGTACTATTGTATTACATTTTCATTCTTATCAGGGGGGGGAATGAGAGGATTGAAGGAGAGAAATAATTGATTAAGCACATTCGCGTAGAAATTCTAAAGCTTGTTCTTCCCATTCTTCCCAACAAAGGGCAGGCAATAAAAAACTTAAATTTTTATTGATTTCCTCCGCAATCTCATCAACATCTTCCCGTTCAAATAAATCATTTAAAGCATCCATATCGCGTTTTTTTAATGGTTCTAAAGAAAGCATTTGAGCGTCTTGAAAGCTCTCCTCTACAATGAAAAAAGGAGGAGTGATATTTAAAATAAACGCGAGTATTTCCTGTGGGTTGATGTGTATTTCAGGAAGTTCTCTTGTTGATAAAGGACAAGCAAAACTTGAACGCAAATCGCCACCACTTTTTTCGGAACTTATGCGATATTTACTCACAGAAGTATCAAGTAATTGTAACATATCTGTGAGTTCTGCTCCTAAATTTTTAGGGTTCTGTTGTTCTGGTGAATCTTTTTCCATAATAACCCTCATACAATTACTCGATTTTTGGCAATTAATACCATTATTTATAAGGAACCAACAAACAGATAAACACAGTAGAAATTCCTGATTTCTGGTACTAATCGAACTAGGACAACTAATCAGAGAATTGCACCCAGGTCTGAATTAGAAATAAAGGCTATGATCACTCGGAATGAGCAACAGTTGTTACTCAATTTTCTCTAATGTAAAAGAAAACAGCAGATAGAGCATCCGTAAATTTACAAGTTTTTTCTGATTTCCATGTATCGTCAGTACCCAACATAACCGTAAATTTACGGAGAGGCTCATGTATTTTTTGCCTCGTTTTCGGTCAACTTTTTCTGATCTAGCTGTCGTTGGCTTCAGTCTTGGGCCTTCTGGAGGACTCAGTTCCCTTGGGTTGTGAAACCGATTATGACTTATCTAAAAGTTATCCCCAAGTTGTTACAGGAGTGCGATCGCGTTTTGTGACATGGGACTCTTGTGATATGCAACTCTTGTGATAGGCGACTTCGGAATAAAAGCTACAGGGGGGAGAAAAACTCAACCCCAAACACCTCGGCGAAGGAGTCAGCCACAACGGGACGGACTTCTTCTATTGTAATACCAGGGAGAAACTGTGCTAAACTTCCCACGGTTTTATCTTTAATTCCACAGGGGACAATGAGCCCAAACCCGGTTAAGTCGGGACAAACATTTAACGCGAACCCGTGCATGGTGATCCAACGACTGACTTTAATACCGATCGCGGCTACCTTCAGCCCCTCTAGCCAAACCCCTGTTAAACCCTCAACGCGATCGGCCTTGAGGCCAAAAAACGCCACAGTCCGAATTAAGACTTCCTCTAATTGACGCAGATACCAATGTAAGTCGGCGCGATAGTTTTGTAAATTAAGAATGGGATAACCCACCAACTGCCCCGGACAATGATAAGTCACTTCACCCCCACGCTCCACTCGATGCAACTCATAACCCTCCGAGGGAGCAAATTTGACAAATTCTAAAGTTGAACCCTGTCCTAATGTATAAACAGGCGGATGTTCTAGTAAAATAAGAGTATCCGGTAAATCCGGGTGATCGCGACGTTCCTTCACCACGCGTCGCTGCATCTCCCAAGCTTCGGCGTAAGGAGTCAGTCCCCTATGCACTAGCCAACAAGGGATTGGGGGATCTCCAGAAGTTAGGGAGTTAGGGGAAGAAAACACCGTCGCGATCGAGTCTCCAAAAGCTAAAAATAAAGAAAGAGGGAAATTAAGGGATATTTAAGCTGGTAGAATCAAG
Organism: Microcoleaceae cyanobacterium bin_387; assembly: GCA_037440985.1. Taxonomy (GTDB): domain Bacteria; phylum Cyanobacteriota; class Cyanobacteriia; order Cyanobacteriales; family Microcoleaceae; genus JBEDKD01. The sequence continues at coordinate 24,705 of JBBITB010000039.1, read as the reverse complement.
ATTTGTCAAGCTATGCAAAAGATTCTCAATGGATCTGTCTTGCAAGTTACAAAATGTTACTGTGAAATTATACCCAGATTCAGAAGGGAGGGCTATATGAAGCTTGTTATCCAGGGGAAAAATATTGAAATCACTGACGCGATTCGAGATTATGTGGATCAAAAGATCGAAAAAGCAGTGAATCATTTTCAGACATTAACAACCGAGGTAGATGTTCATCTATCGGTGGCGCGTAACCCCAGGATAAATCCCAACCAGACCGCGGAAGTGACCATCTATGCAAATGGTAGCGTTATTCGGGCTGAAGAAAGCAGTGAAAATCTGTATGCCAGTATTGACTTAGTGGCCGACAAAATCGCTCGTCAACTACGCAAATACAAAGAAAAACGCAACGATAAAAACCATAATCCCAAAACGGGTGCCTTGGTGGAACCCGAACCGATAGTCGCTGATCTGATTGGCGATCGTACTCCTGAATTACCAACAGAAGTTGTGCGGACTAAATATTTCGCGATGTCCCCGATGAGTGTTCAGGAAGCCCTGGAACAGTTACAGGTAATCGATCACGATTTCTATATGTTCCTTAATAAGGAAACTAATGAAATTAACGTGATCTATGAGCGTAAAACTCACGGTGGTTATGGTTTAATCCAACCCCGAAATGGGAATGGTGCGAAAAAATAATCCGGTTTAAGGAAAAAGGAAAAAGTTAGAATTGATCCTTCCTTGTCACTTTTTCCCTTGTGATGGTAAAAATCCCCTCAAAAACCCTAGTTGTTGATAGCTTGCAGGGTTTTGAGCGCCTCTTCGACATGAGCTTTAAAGTTGAGCATAGAGTCAAAGATATGACGCACAATTCCCTGCTTGTCGATCACATAAGTGACACGGCCCGGAAGCACAAAAAGAGTCGCGGGAACCCCGTATAATTGACGGACTTTGTTTTCTGTATCGCTTAATAGGGTAAAGGGAAGTTGATATTTATTCGCGAATTGCTGATGGGATTGGGAGGTGTCTGCACTGACACCGATCACCTCAGCACCCGCGTCTGTGAAAACTTCATAAGTATCCCGAAAGGCACAAGCTTCCGCGGTGCATCCGGGTGTGTCGTCCTTGGGGTAAAAATAGAGGACGACATTTTTTTTGCCAATATAATCTTTGAGACTGACTGGGGTTCCTTTTTCCGAGGTTAAGCTAAAATCAGGTGCTTTGTCTCCTACTTTGATCGCCATATTTTCTCCGCGATGTAAACTTTTGTTATGATATCGCAAAGAAGGAAGAAGGAAGAAGGAAGAAGGAAGTTAACAGTTGACAGTTGACAGTTGACAGTTGACAGTTGACAGTTGATAATTAGGTTCTACCGAACTTAGTATGTAAAAACTCGCCAAAAAGCTTATACAGCAAGAGTTTTCCTGAAAGGTTAGAAAATAGGACTTAGGCACTAAGAAATTACGCGATTCCGTTGAGCGACAAGCTCAAACCCTTATGCTGCCCTTGCAGTGCGTAAGTCCTATAATTGATAATTGTCAACTGTCAACTGTCAACTGTCAACTGTCAATTACCCATTCCCCATTCGCCATTCCCCATTTAGGAGAAAAACGCGATCGCGTGTTTGAAGAAGAGCAATAGCTGGTAAAATCGAAAAATAGGACTTATACTGAAACTGAGTTTTTTGACAAAAATAGTTTTGAGTGAGAAAGCAAGTTTCTCGCCTGGGGAATGAGTAAGTCCTCAAAAAGAGTGTCAAATATACAAGTTTCTCCTTTTTGTTATGTTTAAACACCATCAGGGTTATCTTAATTTCTTAATTGACACTCCTCGGACCAGCTCTCAGGTTTTGTGGCTATTATCAATGAGGTAAAAATGGTTTCCTATTTTCATCGTAGCAACCGTAGCATAATTCCCCTGGGGAAAAATAGAATATTGGCTAAATTTAAACTGCGATCTCAAATTCTTTTAGGATATTTAGTGCCCTTGTTCCTGTTAATCATAACCGCGATATTTGTCTATATTAAAGCTGATGATGTTAAGCAACAAATGACCGGGAACAATATTGGTGAAACGATTGTATTAAAAGCTGATCGTTTAGCGATTAGTATTGCCGGAATAAATCAAGCTAGTCGTGATTATATCCTCAATCCTAGCCCCGAAAATTTGCAATTTTTTCAGAAAGAAAAAGCCTTATCTCAAACGGCGGCTAAATCTTTAAGAGAAATGGTGGAGAATTTACCAAAAAAAACACAATGGAATCAACTATTACCACTGGCTCAAAAGTCCATTGATTTTAATCAGCAATTAATTGATTTAGCTAAGGGGGGGCAAGTCAAAAAGGCAATTAATCTTTATCAAACTGATCAACAGGAAATTTTAGGGCATCAATTACAAGATTCTTTGGAAAATTTGACCGGGCAAGAAAGTGAAATACAAAAGAAAAAAAATGAAACTTTAAATTGGAATTTAAGGTTTTTATTACAACTTTTTGTAGGCGGGATCTTAATTGCGATTTTTCTCACGATCATCTTAGGTATTTTTATTGCTAAACTGATTACTGATGAGATTGGTAATTCTACAATTTTACTCGCGTCTTCTGTGGCGGAAATTGCCGCGGCTGCGGAAGAGCAGGAAGAGACAACTAGAGAACAAGTTACCGCGATCGCTCAAGTTGTAACGACTTTAGATGAACTAGAAGCTTCTTCGAGGTTATCGGCGGAACAAGCAGAATTAGCGGCTAATGGTACTCGTAAAGCTTTGATTTTAGTCAGTGGAGGTTCCCCGAATGAATCTATTAGTATAACTGGCTCCAGTTTAAGACGACAAATGGGAGTAATTGCCGAAAGAATGATGCAATTAACTTCTCAATTAAGTCAAATTGGTAATATTAGTAATGTCGTCAGTGATATTGCTAATCAAACTAATATGTTAGCTTTAAATGCTGCAGTGGAAGCAGTACACGCGGGTGAACATGGCAAAGGATTTACAGTTGTTTCCAGTGAAATTCGCAGACTCGCGGATCAAACTAAACAATACGCGGAACGTATTAAAGTGTTAACCGCGGATATTCAAGGCGCGACTCAAGCTACGGGAATTGCTACGGATGATGGTAATAAAATTGTCATAGAAGTGGTAGAAGCGATGAGTCATATTACGATGAATGTACAACAAATTGCTCTTAATGCTCGTCAACAGGCGACTGCGACTCAACAGTCGGCGGAAGTCATGAAAAATCTGAGTATGACTTCTCAGCAAATTGCTAATAGTATTTCGGAAACGCAAGTGGGTATTCAAAATCTTAATGAAGCTGCCCAAAATCTTAAATCTATGGTTGATGTTCATGGATAATCATGGGGATTTTCGATGAAAAGAGAGAATTTGTTTTATACTTAAAGTGGTCCTTTGCGATTCGTTTCTGTGTAGGAAAAAAATGATGAATTATGGTGTGTATTTATATGGAATTTTCCCGACACCTGGACCGGAAAATTTAACGGTTGAGGGCATGGATAAACAATCGGTTTTTGCTAAAGTTTTGCAGGATTTTACCTTTCTTTATTCTGAGGCTAAACAGACAAAATATTTAACGTCTCGTCGCAATTTACTTTGTCACGAAAAAGTTTTAGAGGACGCGATGGCTGTGGGTTTTTATAATTTACTGCCTCTCCGTTTTGGCTTGGTGGTGAAAGATTGGGACGCGGTGGAAGAACAATTAATTAAACCTTATAAAAATCAGTTGATTTCTCTGTTTGATCATTTAGACGGAAAACGGGAAGTTAGTATTAAAATTTTCTGGGATAGTACCAGGGAATTACAAGATTTATTAGAGGAAAATCACACTTTACGTCAACAACGTGATAGTTTAATTGGTAAAACTTTAAGTATGGATGAAACGATCGCGATCGGGCAACGGATTGAAGCCGCGTTGGAAAATCGGAAAAGAGGAATTATTCAAGAATTTAGAGACGCGTTAAATCTTTTAGCTTTTGAAGTGATCGAAAGTGATACTTTGATGGATAAGATGATTTATAATGCCGCGTATTTAATTCCTTGGGATTCGGAAGAAAAGTTTAGCGTTATAGTGGAAGAAATAGATGCAAAATTTGGTGATCGTTTACGCATACGTTATAACAATTTCACCGCGCCCTATACCTTTGCCCAATTAAATTAAGGAGAAAAAATCTATGTTATTAAAGTTATTAACTCTACCTATTTTAGGGCCAATTGAGGGGGTAATCTGGATTGGGGAACAAATACAGGAAAGAGTCGATGCCGAAATCGACGATCGCGATAATTTACAGAAACAGTTATTATCATTACAATTAGCTTTTGATTTAGGAGATATTTCCGAAGAAGAGTTTGAAGTACAAGAAGAGGAACTTTTAATGAAAATTCAAGCCTTAGAAGAGGCGGAAAATGCAGAAGAAATGGAAGATATCACCCCCTAATACCCCAGCATTGATTCATTCTTCTATAACCCGTCAGGGGTTTTAACCCCTGTCGGACTTTAGCTTTGAGATAGAGGTTTTAACCCCTGACGAAATCACGAATTATAGCCCTCCAAACCACTCGTAACCCTGATCTTCCCAGTAACCTAAAGTGGCAGGTTTTTTACTCAGTAGTGTAATCTGAGTAATCCACTTACTTTGTTTGTAACCGAGTTTAATGGGAGAAGCTAAACGTAAAGGTGCTCCGTTTTCAATGGGTAAAGGCTGTCCATTTTTCTGATAAGCTAACAGCGTTTGAGGGTGTACAGCCGAAGCTAAATCCCAACTTTCGTAGTAACCATCAGCGGATTTAAAGTAAATATAGCGCACATTTTTTGAGGGTTTAACAAGGGAAATAATGTCGCGTAATTGCACGCCACCCCATTGCACAATTGCCGCCCAACCTTCGACACAAACATGGCGAATCGTCATGGAAGTTAAGGGCATTTTTTGTACTTCTATCATGCTCAGACTGAGAGGGTTATTAACTTCACCATCAACCGTCAGACGAAATTCTTTCTGATCAATTTTTGGTGTAAAGTCAAAAGTATTAACGATCAAAGCATCGGCTTCAATTGCACTTGTGGGAAATTCTGGGACTGGCTTTTGGGGGTTGAATAATAAGGTTTCTACACTCTCGTTAAGAGGCTCTGTTGCTTTTCTGACGGCATCATCAAACAAACTTACTCCACATCCACCTAAGAGTAAACCGAGACTGGAAATTCCAGATAATTGAAGAAATCGACGGCGCGGTAAGTAGGGTTTTGGTACTTTAATTTGACTCATGATATCCCTTTAAAAAAAGATGGATTTAACTAAACGCGAGCCTCCTACTTTTACTCCTAACCATGAGTGAATCACGGCAAAGATGATAAAAATAGGCACAGAAATAAAGTGAACTACTCGCAACGCCTGCCAACTCCCAAAGAAATCAACAATTAAATGTAATTGGGCTGGTTTATACATTCCTAAACCCGTAAATATTGCCAATAGTAAAATGGGAATGATCGCGGTAAAAGCTAATCGATGCCAAGCATAATTTTTGCGTTTAATATTCTGACTTTTTTGCAAGGCTTTAATATCATTTTTACTCAAAAACCGATGTTTCCAACGGCGGGTAATGACAATGTATATGCCATAGCTAAGTAGATTCAGAGCAAATAGCCACATCGCGGCAAAATGCCAATGTCTTCCTCCAGCAAGCCAACCTCCTAGGGTAAATATGGGGGGAATTTGCCAGCCGGCACGGCCACCAAAAACGGGGTTCGCGTTGTAAATTTGTAGCCCACTTCCTATCATTAATGTCAGGCTAATAAGGTTAATCCCATGAAAGATTTTTGCCGCGATCGCCTGATGGGGTTTAGGTGGGGACTTAGAGCTTTGAGAGGTAACATCACGCGCCATAAGTTTTGAGTCTTAGTATTTTCTGATCATAGGCTCACCGCCCGGTTTTGGATTGTAGTATTTTGTCGGGTGGGTGAATTGCCGATGTTTGTTGCATTCCATCTAAAGGATATTAACACACCTCACTGAGTCTGCTCCCCCCAACCTTCCTTGATCAGGGTGGCTTGATTTTTCTCCGAAATACCCGGAAATTTTTTTTAGAGTTCAATATTATGAGATAAAATTAAGTTGAGGACGTTAAAAGTGGTCGAACTTAAGAGATATTTATCGGTAAACATTTTTTTTCGCATTTGCTCTAAACTATAACTTTTGAAGACGACAAAGGGAAAGTCTTTATATTTATAACCTATGGGTAATAGACTTCCCACGGGATAGCGCGATCGGACATAAATTGATAAAATATCGCGGAGACGTTGCTCTTCTGGCTCTTCGATATTTTTATCTTTCTCAAAATATGCTTTCATTTCTTCACCTAATAAAAAAACTAATAAGGGAATGGCATAATATTGATCAATTCGTTGAGTTTGCAGTTCAAATGATTGGCTTTTTTCTACCCGATTGAGTAATTTAATTAATTCAATAGCACCTCCTTTAATTGCTGATTTTAATTGCTCTCCATAGAATTTACTATCTTTAATACGATAGAGTTTTTGCAATAATTCGGGTGTGGCTTCTTTCTGGATTTCTTGATAAAGTCGAATTTGGTAATTTTCTTCTAATTTATGATCAGCTGTGGGAACAACTAATAAACTTCCTATAACATAAGCGGATTCCAGATTGCCATAATTGAGTAATTTTGATAAGGGATTGCAAATTTCTCTAAATTTTTGATTAAATTTTTCCCGTAAGTCTAAATAGGTGATTTGCCTTTTCGTTTTTGTGGTGGATGACGTTGGATTCTTGGTTAAGACAAATTCGGTGCGACTGAAAATTTTTTCTAACCGGGTATAAACATCTTCTACTAATTTATCATTAGGATGGGCACGATGTTCACTTTTGAGGGCTTTAATTAAATTTACCATTTTATGGGAAAAACTTTCTCCCGCGGAGTCTATTGATTTTCCGCCAATCGGTATCATTAAATATTTTTCTTTGCCAATATTCGCATAACCAGCAATTCTTGTCATTATGGACATTTTGAGAATCAATAATAAATTTAAAATCGTCAATTGACTTTCTTTTAAAGAGCGTCCATAATTTTCTTGTGATTCTTCTGAGTAAGTCACGCGATCGGATAAATAAAATACTAATTCTTTGGGATCATTATCCTTGGTTTTGTTTAATTCATATTCTCCTCGGCCCCGATAAATTACTTGAATCACTTCCATGAGATTTTGTTCAATTTCAAAACGGGGAATATCCACTAAAATCTGTGTGGTTTTCGGAAAGGATAAACCCCGACTCGCGGAAGCTGTCATAAATATTACTTTGACTTGATTTTTAAATTGATAAATATTGGCTTTTTCGGCTTCGGAAAGATTAGCATGAATCTCTAAATAGTCTTGATTTTTGATAAATTCCTGCTGTTTTTGAATTTGCTCAATCAGTTGAGCTAATCGTCTTTTATCCTGAATATAAACGATCATTTGTTCTATTTCTGGCTGTGCTAATCGGGTTTGAATATCTTTAATCATTTCTGCCTGCACTCGTTTGATTAAATTATTTTTTTGTTTTAAAGACGCGTTTTCTTGAAATTTTATACACTCGGCAAAGACTTTGTATGTGATTTGTAAACGGCACGCGGGATAGGAATTGGTATTAATCATGATCGCGGGACTACGTTGAAACCCTTCCGTTAAGGGTGTGATGTGTAAAGGGGGAATATTTGGGCTATTTTCGGGTAGTTTTTTAAAGTAGATTTTATCCGGCTCTGGCTCCGAGTCTTCTAAATGTTGTTTAATAACATCAGCATCAACAATGGAGGCATCCGCGACAATAATTTTGACATTAAAACCATGTTGGGTTAATTCGTATTTTCTGACAATTTTACTGATTTCTTCTAAAAATTCGACACCACTATCGTCTCCGGTAATTTCATCAATCATAATAAATAAGTGTTTGATCCGTTGGGAAATCCTTCCCATTCTCTGAGCATTAACCTCTCCTTCTCGTTTATTATAGGTGTCTTTAAATATCTGTTCAAAATGTTCTAAAGTATTTTTACCATTTTCTGTCACTTTCAGAGATTGCACAGCAACAGTCGCGATAATTTGATTGGATATTTTCTGGTTAATAAGGGCATAAATCGCGGCACTAATACTATTGAGGACTCCCTTAGTTTTTGAAGGGACATAATGTATGGTGGTTTCGTTTTTTCTTACGAGATTTTGTGGGTAGTTTTCTGGCCGTTTTATTTCTTCACTAGATTTGCGAAATTCTACCCCTTTTTTCATAAAATCTTCTTGATATTGATTCGATGTGTAATTAACAGTTGATTGTTTGCCATTACTGGCAATAATATCGGCATTGGTATTAATACAAAAAATTTGGTTATCGCATAATAATCCCGTTTCTGAGTCTTTGAATTTCTCGATTATATCGAGGTTTACTTGGGTGCGAGGACTGACATAGAAGAAGAGAAATCCCTCTTCTTTATGTTTCTTGAGAAAATTCGCGATCGCGGTAGTTTTTCCGATGCCTGGATTGCCGGTTAAAAAGAGATAAAGATTCTCCGAGTTAAGAGAGTTAATAATTAAGTGAGCATGGGCATTTCTTAAAGTTAATCCCCTGGGAATATTTAATTTTTCTGCTAAGTCATCGGGAAGGATATCAATAGAATTAAAAAAGTTATCTATTGTCTCTGTATATACAATCGGTTTAGTGATATCTCCTGTCATTTCTAATATATTGTCAATGAAATCTCCACCGTCTTTAAAACATCGTGCCGAGTTTAATCGGATACTCTTTAAGACATCGTGACGAGCATCGTTGATCGTTTTTTCTCTGGGTTGATTTTTATAAATTTGCCAACAAGTTTCTAAAACTTTAATTTGATTTTGATGAAGAGAAATTGAATTGAGAGCGCGATCGCTATATCCCACAATATTAAATAACACCTCTGTCTCATTAGGAATCATCTTTTGTTGTTGAAGAAACTGGTAAAAACTATAAGAATAACTCCCGGCTTGAATTAACTTAGTCGTTTCCTTATCCTTGACTTTAAACGCGGTATAAAATCTCTGTAAATCTTCCGAAAAATCTTCCTGTAACCCAGTGGTATCAATCCGTAAATTAGCAAAAATACTCTGGGAGCGTAAATAATTCACTTCTCGCATTAATAAATCTCGGAGAATTGTTACTTCAAAAATATTCTCGAAACGAGGAGGCGCAAAGGTAGATAAGTCAATACAAAGCATTTTTATTTCCTGCTCATACTGGAGTAACATGAGAAAATCTGCTTGTAAAAATTCTCCTTTATTTAAGTGGTAATGCTTAACACATTGATGGATTTTATCGGTGGAAAAATTGGGGTTAAGATCGGTTAATTGAGATAAGATTTCTCTTTGGGAAATTTCCTCCATTTTGTCATAGGTTTGGATACTATTTTGATAGGCAAAACTACATTGATAATACAGAATCTTTAAGCGACGGGGAGGCCACGCGATCGCGTTAAGATATTCACGAAAGAAATTCAAACCCGCGAAAAATCCTTTCAGTATATAAAATAAACTCCATTTTTCCACAATTTTTATGTCTAAAGAAGCCTGGAAATTTTCTGAGCGAAAGATTTCTGGCAACATCTTAGAAAAATGAAAATTATTTAAGTCGTTTTGGTAGATTTCGCCAAAATTATGTTGGAGTTTGTGCTCTTTAATATAAGCTAAAACTCCGATATTAAAACCGACTTCAAATAAACGGCCTAAGTTTTCTCCATTCATATTAAATTGATATCCTTTTCCTTTCCCAAAAATTGCTAGATCACTTTTTTAGTATAACTACAACGGCACAAACGTCAGAAAAAAAACAGGTATATTTCTTTGTACCCTAATCGACCTTTTTTGTTCATTGTATTACCATCTATTGTAGCCTAAAATTTCCCCCGTGCCTGGTATAAGTTAGTGATGTGTGTCAGGCACATCTCGAAGACAGAGAATTAAGCGATTTTTCACTTCTGTCAAAAAGGCTAAATAGTTAAATTCAGCACTTCCTTCAATATGATTAAATATGGATTTAGTCGCCAGGGAATCATCCCCTATGATTTTCTCATAAGGATCAAGTTTTAAACTAATATTCTGACGTGCTTCATAGCGAGAAAAATGGAAAAATGTTAGATAATTTAATAGGGTATCTTTCATCAAGGAATTTTCATAAATTAAACCTTCACGAATGTCTTGATCATCTAAAATGCCTTGATACACATTCAATAAGGTTGAATACGCGAGGACTCCGTTATACAAATTCTTATCATTTTTTTGTTCGACTTTAATTCCATTAAACAAGTTAAAAAACATTACCGCGTTCTGAGCGTTGTCTTGAAAAATTGTATTTTCTATGTCCCGAATATCCTGAACATAAAATGATTTGCGTTTATTTTGGAGAAAACTGTAAACATAATATTTATCAAAGAAAATGGGATAAATTTTGATGTCTGAGCGATCGCCCTTTAAAGTTTCTATCAATTTTCTTGACATGAAAAATAATCCCTCATCCTCTTCTGTCTGACGAATAATATGCAAATTCGTCGAATAAGGTGCTTGTGCAATATACATAAAATAACGATATCCTTGTTGATAAAGTTGTGTCACTATGTCGTCTAAAATTGGGGGTTGACTATATACGCGTCGTGTCGTATAATTCTCGGAAAATGTTTTCAACATTTCTACTTGAATAATATTGTCCTTTAAACGATTAATGCCAATCACTTCTCCTAATAAATTTGATTTACGGAGGGCGCGATCGCGTTTTCGTTTTAGGGAATCGCTATCTTGACTAGAGACAATAATAATGGCTAAACGATCAACTTCTGGAGAAACAGTACAATTTTTCACGTCAAACTTTTTCGGAAGGACTGAATAAAGAGAACTTAAAGAATTACGAATTTTAAAACCATTGGGTTGTACTTTAATCCGTAAACCTTGGGAATTTGAGCGATATTTTTCACTTAAAAGATGGGATACTGCTTTCGACAAATTAGCCATAAACTTTTCGGCATGGGAAGGATTAGCATGATCGCCTTCATGGAGTCTCACCATCGGAATAAATAAATTTTTAGGTGCTTTTTCGAGTAAGATGACGAAACAGAGATAGAAAAGCAGCGACAGGGTAAATTTATAGGTAAACACTCCCATGCTTGATAATTCTTTGATATCGGTAATGTTCCTTTGAGTGAGAGTTTTAGTATCACTTAATCGCTCCGGGTGATAGGGAAAAATAAGTAATTTTAATTGATGAAAATGCTCCTGATAAATCTTTCGAGAGCGTTCCCCTTTCGGTGGAATAAGTACGGGTAAAACGGGAATATCTTTAATATTATATCTCATCCTAAATTCTTGTCGCTCTTGGGTGGGAAAATAGCGGATATCTTCAAACGTCATGGTGACGGGAAACTGACAGATTGATTTTTTATTCGCGATCGCGTCTTCGACGGTAATATATTGGAGTGTTGCCTTGGGGTTGTTTTCCACGACGGGTTGGAAAAATTTACTCGTCGTTAAAATAGTGTCGATATCTTCGAGGAGTCCTTTTTTAATCAGAAGATGTCGAGTTTTTTCTCCCCTCGGTAAAAGGCTGGCACTCTTGATAAAATTTATTAAAAGACTACGGAACTCCTTGATTTTTTCTTGAACTTTTAATTCTTTTAAGCGCTTCACTAAATTCACTAAAAGCTTTTTCTTTGTCGCATCATTATCGGCTTTTAATGTTTTGATAACGACTTGATCTAAGTTATAAAAAATCTTTTCCTTACTATACTTTATCTCGGAGTTAATATCATAGTCTTTAGCTGAGTGCTTAACATCCGAAGCAAAGGCGAAATAATACAAAAATGCCCTCGTTAATACCTTTCGGATAAAGGTATCATGGGTATCGGGATTAGCAATTTCTTTTTGGTGGGTTTCACTATCGGGGTTAAGAATATCGAGGTTATATTCAAAAACATCACCCCCACCCTTTGCCTCGACTGCGTTATTCAGTTTTAGTTTTAAACCGAAAATAAATTTTCTTTCATTCTGAGATTGATCGGTGGTTTCTCCCAAATAACCCTCGATAATGGGAATAATCGGGAGTGCATCTAAAACTTCGGCTCTTGAGAATATATCTCGATAATTAATTGTCACATTATCATAAGTTACTTCGTAATCACCATCGTTTTTTTGAGGATCATTAATGTATTCTTCTATTAAGCGCAAACGACGGATTAAGTCTTCTAAATAAATACTTTTCTCAGAATTATTGCGGCTGGCACGAAGGTTTTCTAATAGATACTCTAAGTAATTGATTTTTGCTTCTTTTTTGAGTTTTCCCAATGTTTCTCGATCGATTGTTTTGATGAGGCGATGAAATTCTGAGTTTTCGTTGTCGCGATCATCGATGCTATCATCTAAAATACGCTGAAGCGCTTGCCGATCGCGCTTGTCTTCTACTTGATTAATATAATGTTCTAACCCTTGTTGAAGTTCTTCTTTAAAATGATCCGTATTACGCACAGAGATAGTTACTTTATGGAATTTGAGAATAGAGTCACCCCCCGTGCCTACTTTTTCTAAGGTAAGCTTTTGTTTATCTAAATTGTCATAAATTCTGTCAAAATCATATTTAAAGCCTAAATTTTGACCATCTCCCTTAAATTCCTCTGAGTCTAAAGGTGTCATTAAATTAGTAATAAATGCTTCAATTGATTGCGAAGCTAAAGTAGATGTTAATTGCTGTTTTAACGCTTCTTTAATATCATGGAGTAGAGGTGAAAATTGTTTGTCAAATCCATCAGAAAAGTGAACGGTGGCTCTTTTGGCAGAACGTTCTCTGACTCCCAAGGGATGTTGAATGCTCTGAGACGCAATTTTATTGGCAAAATCGTCTAAATCTATAATTAAACGACGGCGATCTTCATTGAGTTTAAATGGGTTTTCCGATCGCGCTTTCTCTAAAATTTTCTTCAATAAGTCACTATAGTCGCCAGGAATTAAATCATCATCACCCTGTCTTAATTCATTAACCATAGTTGTTTGCCTCTGGAAAACAATTCAATTATTGATAATTAACAAGAGACGTGGGGAGTATCTCAAAGTCCCAAAAAAACCTGTAGTACCCACGTCTCGCTTCCTAGGGATCTAAGAGCCAGAAGTTCCCATTACCAATTTACCACAATAAACATCTCCGAAAAATCAGGTTTTTGGCAGGCAGGATGCACATAGCTGTCAACAATCGCCAAAAATAACCAGGGACTAAAGTCCCTGTCTCATAGCTAAAGTCCTCTGAAGAGGACTGCATAATTGATGAGAAATCTCCCCAAAATCTGATCAAAATATCTGAGGATGCCTTAGTTTTTTGAGATATCTAATGGGTGCATCTCAAAGAAGCAAAAAAAACTGTAGTGGGTGTAGCCTCTGCGGAGCATCAGAGCGTCTCGAATCGGCGGGATCGGGCTAGGGAGCGAGATGCTCCACTGCACTACCAATTTACAAAAATGAAATGCTCCCAATTAAATCTCTCTTTTACTCTTCTAATAACCCCACGGGTGGCGCGATTTCTATTCTACCATTTTTGATATCGACAATGGGAACAATCTCTTTCACAAAGGGAATTAAAACTGTTTTTACTTGAGTTTTTTTCTCTTTCCCCTTTTTTCCTGGTGGTTGTGCCTGTTGATGTTCTTCTTGTGGCTCTATTTTTGCCACTAATTCTACTTCTAATAAATCATTTCCCGCGGTCATAAAATCCCTAACTTTGCCGATCAATTCTCCTGTCAATTGGTGAAAGACTTCTAAACCAATTAAATCTTGGACATAAAATTCATCTTCTTCTAAATGAGGCCGATCGCGCTGGGTAACATATAAGACAGCTCCCTGTAATTCTTCCGCGTGATTTCTGTCTGTCACTCCGGCAATTTTGATCACATATAAATCCTTACCCTGAAGATAACGACCACCTAATAATTTAATCGGTTCATATTCGGTTTTTCCTGGTCGTAATAACCAGCGTTTTCCGGGTTTCAAAAACCTTTCGGGAAAATCAGAATTAGGATAAACTCGCAATTCTCCATTTAACCCCTGTGGGGCTACAATTTTACCAATTTCTACCCAATCCGACATTTTTTTTTGATATAGAGGACATTAGGGAAAATCAATCGACAGTTTTTTACCTGTGATTATTAGATCAATGATGGCACGAGAGCATCTCATTTGTCGAGGTGGAAGTTGGAAGTTCTAATATCAAAAGAATTTGCTTTTGGCAATTTTTTGATGATTAACACATTGTATATCAATTATCAATATAGGTTGAGTTGCCCAAATCAACCCAACCTACATAGAAAAGAGACAATTATTGATACAGGATTAACCGATTCTCAACGCGGCATCTCCTGTAGGTAAACTATCACGAGGTGCGGCAGTAATAGGAGAAACAGCAAACGCGGATTTCTGCACAATATCAGAAGTCACATTTTTGACAATTGCGACTGTCACACCACTGACTTGAATTAAGGTATCACTACCGGAAACCCCAAAAGAAACATTAGTTAAAGGAGAAGTAATCCCCACGCGATCGCCTTCACTCGCATTAAAATCAGTAATTACATCGGGGCCACCAATCACCTTACCCCCCTTATCTAAACCAACAATAAAGGCATCCGCTCCCGCACCACCTGTGAGCGTATCAGCACCAGCATCTCCAATCAAAACATCATTACCATCGCCACCAATTAACAGATCATTACCCTGTCCCCCTCGCAGAAAATCATTACCCACTCCACCATCAAGGATATCATTTCCTTGTCCACCATTGAGGATATCATTTCCTACACCACCTAGTAGAGAATCATCTCCTTTTCCCCCTCGGAGAAGATCATCTCCGGCTCCACCATTGAGGGTATCATTACCTTGACTTCCTGATATAATATCATTAGAATCTGAACCTGTAATTAAATCATTCCCCGCCAATCCATTCACACCTCCGGAATTTTGTTGACTATCTTGGGTAGTAATTTGATAAGTGTCTGCCCCCTGTGTTAAACGCAGAGTTTTTAAGGGTAAACTTGACAAATTTACCCGATTAATCATCGCGTTTAATTGATTGGGATCTTGAATCATTGTCGAAACTCGACTAGGGATATTTCCACCAATTACTTTTGCCTGAGAAACGCGATCGCCCTGTTGAATTCCATTAACAATATCAAACCCTTGAGAGAGATTACCAAAAACACTATAATTTCCATCTAAATTCGGTAAATCTGCCAAAGCAAAATAAAATTGAGAAGAAGCTGAATCAACAGCAGAACTACGCGCCATCGCGATTACTCCCTGTTTATGTGATAACTGCACAGGAGGGGTAACTGTTTGACTATAAACAGGTTGGGCAGCTCCTTGGGGTTTAATTTCTAAAGGAATTTGACGAGGCTGTTGAGTCGCCGGATCGACAAACCCGGCGCGTCCTAATTGACTCACAGGAACATTGGGATCGCGACTGGTGGGATCACCCCCCTGCACCACAAAGGGACTAGGTTGACGCACTACCCGATGAAACATCACCCCATCATAGACCCCCCGTTCCACCAAATCGACAAAATTCCCCGCGGTAATGGGTGCATCAGTGCCATTAACCTGTATCACAACAGGTTGACCTTTTATCATCATTGCCACAGTTGCGTTACCCTGTAAAGGCAGTAGATCACTCATTTTACTATTCCTCAAATCACTAATATTCTTTTGTCGGGAAATCTTTTTGTTTTGTTCCCCAACTGTTTCTATTCAACCAGATTCAGGTGAATTTGAATTAATTAATTCCTTAATCAATTAGGTTGAGTTTCGCAAAAACAGACCTCGTGACATCTGTATATCTAAAAAATTAACGGGACTTAAAATTTTTTTTTTGCTCCTGATTAATGTAAACTTAAATTAAGTATTTTCTGAAATTTTGATTATGATATCCCGTCGTCAACTTGTCAGCAGTTTCTTGGCAATTTTTCTTACTCTCATTAGTTTCACCATTAATCCTCCGGCTTTGGCTTTGGGAGGAAAACTGCCCACTCTCAATCAACCCGCACCGGAATTTACCTTACCCACTAACAGTGGAGCGGGTAAAATCTCTCTATCGGATTATCGGGGTAAATGGGTAGTTGTTTATTTTTACCCAAAAGATTTTACTTCAGGTTGTACCATAGAAGCCCGTCGTTTTCAACAAGATTTACCTAAATACAAAGCTCTAAATACGGAAATTTTAGGGATTAGTGCGGATGATGTCAATTCCCATGCTGAGTTTTGTGATTCGGAGGGATTAAAATTTCCTTTGTTAGCGGATACTGATGGAAAAGTGAGTAAAGCTTATGGCTCTTGGTTGAATTTTATCTCTATGCGTCATAGTTTTATTATTGATCCCAATGGCCTTTTAAGGGAAACTTTTGTCCGGGTTAATCCCGCGATTCATTCTCAAGAAGTCTTAGCCCATTTACAAGAATTACAAAAAGCATAGAAGTAAGGAAGAAGGAAGAAGGAAGAAGGAAGAAGGAAGAAGGAAGAAGGTTGACAGTTGACAGTTGACAGTTGACAGTTGACAGTTACCCATTACCCAATCCCCATTCCCCATTCCCCATTCCCCATTACCTATTACAGAAAATAGCGAACCGTGGTGACAACCTGACGTTTTTTAGCGCGTAAAGCGGTTTTTAAGAAAAACGCGGTTTGATTATGTAAGATACCATCCCACCAATTTCGGGTGACAAATGCCGGAACTACAATCGTTAAAAATACCCCCGGACGTTGTTCCTCAAACACACTAATATAATCCGTGAGAAGAGAAATAACTGATCGATAGGGAGACTCTAAAATTTCTAGGGGTAAATCCGATTCAAATTTCTGCCAATCTGCGAGTAATTTTTCGTGATTTGTTAAGCCTATATCTACATGAACTCCTACTACTTCATCACCAATGGCTCTGGCATAATCAAGCGCTTCTAAAGTGCCTCTATTCAATTGTCCGACTAAAACAATTACAGGGTTTTTCGGTTGTTTTACACGGGGTCTAGGGGGGTACTCCTTCGGCTCTAATCCCTTAATACTAAGACGTTCGGCTACATGACGATAATGTTTTCCAATGCTTAAAAATAGACCGACTACTAGGGGAATTGTGACGACAACAGCCCAGGCTCCTAAACGGAATTTTGTCCAGATCACAACGATTAAAACGATCGCGGTAGCCAGAGCGCCTACGCCATTCATCAAAGCACTAGATTTCCATCCTTTACTCTTGTCTTTCCACCAGTGAACAACCATTCCCCCTTGAGATAAGGTAAAGGAGGTAAACACCCCTACCGCGTAAAGAGGAATCACAGAATTGACTTCCCCTTTAAACAGTATTACCAATAAACCCGCGGTAAAACTGAGTAACATAATCCCATTAGAATATACCAAACGATCACCCAAAAGAGATAACTGTCTTGGTAAAAAACCATCCCTGGATAAAAAGTAACAAAGACGGGGGAAATCGGCAAAACTCGTATTAGCTGCTAAGAGTAAAATTAACAGTGTTGAAATTTGCAAAAAGTAGTAAAGAAAATTCGTACCAAATATTTCTCGACCTAATAAAGAAACAACAGTTTCATTTTCTTTGGGAATAATATGATAAACATTGCCTAAATAACTAATTCCCAGAAACATGACACCGAGAATTAAAGCTAAATATAACAATGTGAGACTAGCATTTTTCCATTCAGGTGCTTTAAATGCCAAAACTCCATCAGAGATGGCTTCCACCCCTGTCATGGCACTACAACCCGCGGCAAAGGCGCGTAAAATAAGAAAAAGAGTGAGAGGTTCCTTCGCGGGAATATTCTCTAAAGGATGAGGAATATGGCCTGTAAATTGTTGAAATAAACCTGTTCCAATCAACAGAAAAATACAGACGATAAACGCGTAAGTTGGAACCATAAACAAATTGCCGGATTCTCTTACCCCCCGCAGATTTGCCACCATGATTAACACAATAAATGCTAAACACAAAATTACTGTGTAGGGTGCAAAACTAGGAACCGCAGAGGTTAACGCGGCAACACCCGCCGAAATACTTACCGTGACGGTAAGGATATAATCAATCATCAGAGAAGCTGCTGCAACTAAACCCGGAATCAGTCCCAAGTTTTCACGCGCAACAATATAAGATCCTCCCCCCTTCGGATAAGCACGAATTGTTTGTCGATAGGAAAGAGTAACGATCGCTAACAATAAAACAATTACCGCAGAAATAGGAAGTGATAACCCTAGATTGCTACTACCTGCTAATACTAAAACTAGCAGAGTTTCTTCCGTCGCGTAAGCCACAGAAGAAAGAGCATCAGAGGCTAGTACCGCCAAACCCGCCGCGTTACTTAACCTTTCATGACTAGCCGCACTGGTAGGTAAAGATTCACCTACTAAAAAACGTTTGATTTGATTATAAACAGGCATCGAGATACCATCACAAACTCGACGTTCCCCATCATATAACACTGCCAAAGACACAAAGAATAAGTTTTTTTTAATCTTTGTTTTCTACAAAAAAACTTCTGGAGGTTTGTGTATGTTTGAGTTTGGCTTCGATCGCGAGCCAATTTTCTTGTTCAATATCATCTATAAATAGATCCAATTGCTCGCGATAACAAGAAAGAGTTCGTAATAATTCGGTACGATTAAATCGAGCCATCATCATTCCTAATTCTGGGTTGCCACCACCAACACGACTGGTATCTCGAAAACCCGAACTTGCCAACTGTTGAGCTAACTCTATGATGTCTGGTTTTTCTTCACTCATACACGCGGCGATGAGAGTCGCGCTAATCATCACGGGTAGATGGGAAATCCACGCGACGGCTCGATCGTGAGCCTTGGGAGTACATTCATAGACTTTAGCACGAAGCGCGATCGCGATGTCCCTCACCTTTTGCACCGCGTCTGGGGGGGTTGTGGAGTGAGGAGTAATCACATAAGGGCGCCCCACAAATAAATCACGTTGGGCCGCTTCAATACCACTTTCCGCAGTTCCCGCCATAGGATGTGCCCCGACAAAATTAGGCCAAAGAGGAGAAAGGTGACGTACCACAGGTTCTTTGACAGAGCCGACATCCGTTACAATAGCATCTGAAGATAAATAAGGTTTTAGTGCTGCTAGGGTCGACTCCATCACTGCTAAGGGGGTGCAAAGAACAATTAAATCGGCATTAGTCATCAAAGAAAGATCCATACTTGCTTGATCCGCGACTCCCAACTCGATCGCCTGTTGACAGGTTTGGGCTCGACGTGAAACACCCAAGACGGGAAAACCTTGGGCGCGTAAGTCTAAACCCATTGATCCCCCAATTAAACCCAGTCCGATAATTCCAATCTTCATTCTTTATAATTCAATAAGTATTTTATCAGGTAGAGCATAATGGAAGCAGAAGAACTACTCCTCAGATATAACATTCTTAAACGATATCACGAAGGGGGTGAAAGAGATTTTCAAGGAATTAATCTCAATGAGGCGAATTTGAGTTTGGTTAACCTCAGTGGTGCTAATTTAAGCGGTGGTAGTTTTTGTGTTGCCAATCTTAGTGGTGCTAACTTGACTGATGTCAACTTAAGTCACGCGATCCTCAATGTTGCCAGAATGAGTAGTGTGTGTCTGGTGAGGGCTATTTTAAATAACGCGATTATGAATGTCGCGAACTTAGTCCGGGCTGATTTGACGGAAGCCCAGCTTATTGAAACATCTCTGATTCGTGCTGAGTTAATTCGCTCGGAATTAAGTAAAAGTAATTTTAGCAAAGCTAATATGGCTCAAACGGATTTAAGGGAAGCCAAAATTAATCACGCGAATTTTTCGGAAGCTAATCTCAATGGTTCAAATTTGCGAGGGGTTGCGGGTATTCAGGTCAATTTTGGACACGCGAATTTACATAGTTGTGATCTCACTCAAGCTTATTTAAAAGAAGTTAACTTTAGTAATGCTGATTTAAGACAAACAATTTTAACTCAAGCCAATCTCAATGGTGGGGATCTTAGTAACGCGAATTTACGCTGGGCGGATCTCAGTGGTGTCAATCTGAGTGGTGCCGATTTGAGTAATGCTAAATTAAGTGGGGCTAATTTTTATGGGGCTAATTTATCGAATGCGAATTTGGGAAACGCGAGTTTAGTTCATGCTGATTTATCTCATGCTAATTTGCTCGGAGTTGATTGGTATGGTGCGGATTTATCCGGCGCAACTCTCACGGGAGCTAAACTTTATCAGGTTAGTCGTTTTGGCTTAAAAGCTGAAGAAATGAGTTGTGAATGGATTGATATTAGTCCTAAGGGCGATCGCTCTGAAATTCAACGTTTTAACTCTTCTGAAGAAGCCAAATCATTTTTTAATCATAGACCTCCTACCATTATTTTGCAAGTGGATTCTCCTTTAGATCCTGGGGCCCATTCTGCTTTGGCTACCGCGTATTATCAAATTGCCAAAAAATATCCTCTCTTGGTAAATCCCCCCAGTATTGAGGTGGGTTATCGTCAAACTTCTTTAAGTTTTACTTTGCCCAAAGATGAACATTTATTTTCCGTCGCGTGCATGGTTATTATTCCTTTTATTGACGCGATCGCGAGTCAGAAGAATATTATCACAATGGTGAAAAGTATTCAATCTCAAAAAATTGATAAACGCCGCATCATTAGCTTGTCTGTCGCGATGAATGAAGCCATTAATAAGATGAATGAATTTAAGAAGCACAATCACGATTTTTGGGAAGATACCAGTAAATACCCGTTTTTTAGTGCCCCCACCCAAATGATTTTAAGCAATTCTAGTGAAAAACATTTAACGGTTTATGTTAATCCGAATTTTGGCAAACGATTACCCAGTAGTCAACCCTATAAATTTATTTTCCCTTCCCTTGACACGATCCTTGCTTTTATTGATAGTTTTTATTATTTTAATTAGAGGGAGATTTGATCACATAAATCAAAAAGCAAAAATATATTTTGATAGAAGTAGAAGTTCATAATTCTCTATTGTGTTTTTTGCGCTCCAGGGGGGAGGCGCGATGGCCTCATCATTTGACAATGGCGAGGTTAGTGGCACGGGCTTTGCGTTTAGGGCGTAGTGCCTTAATCCAAACGAGTTTACCCTCTCATTACCATTATTCACCTTATCGAGTCAGTTATTTACTCCCCCTGTTAATGAGTCAGACTCCGGCGATCTTAGTTGTACCGGAAGCTCTACAACGTCATTTATTAGAGCAACAAATTCCCCTTTTACAAGAATGGGTACAAATTCCTAAACTGATTGAAAGGGGCGATCGTTGGCCCAGTGATGATTTTGCGGGTGTCTTGCTCACGACTCCTGAAGCTTGGTTTCAAGATCGTTTAACAAAGGGAAATCGCTTTCAGGCTGGTATTCCTACGGTGATTGACGGGGCTGATAATATCGAAACTTGGGTGCGTCAGCAATTAACGGTTTCTCTACATCCGGGTAACTGGAATGAATTAATGGAAATCTCTGTTGATAGTCGCGATATTCTGCGGGAGTATCGAATCCAATTAACGCGATCGTTGTTTCAACGCCCCCAAAATCCTTATGAGTGTTACTTACTGGAGTCTCTCCAAGAGGAAATTTTACAACAACTTGATGAAACCTTAAAACCTTTCGCCCATAACCCTGATCAAATACCTCCTTCCTGGCCGATATTTTGGCAAAGTTGGCAACAACCCCAACAATTACGTTGGGCAGAAATTTCCCGCGCTTTAGGCTCTTTTTCTCTTTATAGTGCGCCTTTAGAAGTGTCTTCTCTCTTAGAAAATATCTGGTTACAACAACCGATCGTGCTTATTGGTGGCGCGTTAGATTTTGATAGTAAAGCTCTTATTTATCGCGAGAGTTTGGGCCTTCCCGATTTAACTTGTATTAAATTTAATCCCGATCGCCAAAGTGAATTAATTCAATTATATTTACCCGATCGCGTTCCTATGCCCAATACTCCTGAATTTCAAAAGGTATTAATTCAAGAAATTCGCACATTATTATGTATGAGTGCATCGGTAGGGGGTTTAATCGTAATTATTGTTGGGGATGTTCCCTTGAAGGCACAATTAGGGGCTGTTTTCGCTTCGGAATTTGGTTCGAGGGTACAGGTGGAAAAAACGGAGTTATCGGAAAATGGTATTTTGGTGACGGGTTGGGAATTTTGGCGACAACATCAGGGGAATTTAGCTACTCCTCATTTATGCGCGATCGCGACTTTACCGCTTCCTTCATTAGAAAATCCCTTAGTCGCGGGGCGTGTTGCCCACTATAAAGCACAACGTAAAGACTGGTTTCGTTTATATTTACTACCGTGGGCGTTAAATGAATTACAATGCGCGATCGCGCCCCTAAGAGAAAGTCAAGGAGTTGTCGCGTTATTCGATAATCGAGTATTACATCGCACTTACGGAAAACAAGTGCTTTCTGCCTTAAGCCCCTACGCGAAAATAGATTATCTTGATACTATTTGGTTGACAGGAGATAGGTGATTACGGAGGGACTATTCTGGGTTATTTTTTCCCGATAAAAATGAAATGAACCACAAAGGCACAGAGGACACAAAGAGGGTATTTTCTATCATTTTGAGGTGCGGAAATTAAGATAAGAGAAGAAGCGCGATAGTCCTCTCTTTTCTCTTCTTTGTGCCTTGGTGTCTTTGTGGTTATTTTCTTAATTAGCTCCCTAGGGATCTCTGCGCTCTCACTACAGTTTTTGGGGGACATTGAGATGCTCCGTGATCGTGTCTCTTGGTTGTTTTTTCCCTAGGGAAATAAAATGAACCACCAAGGCACAAAAGACACAAAGAGGGGAATTTTCTATCACTTTGAGGTGAGGAAATTAAGATAGGAGAAGAAGCGTGATCGTCCTCTCTTTTCTCTTCTTTGTGCCTTGGTGTCTTTGTGGTTATACTACTAACAAAAGTGCTCTTGTCGCCAATTTTTTGTGAAAATGGTATGGCTAAGGGGGCAAAGGTGCGCGATCGTGTTTCTTGGTTATTTTTGCCATAAGGAAATGAAAGGAACCACAAAGGCACAGAGGACACAAAGAGGGAATTTCTATCACTTTGAGGTGAGGAAATTAAGATAGGAGAAGAAGCACGATCGGATGTTTACCTCTGGAATTTCTCTCTCTCTTCGGGAGCATCTCACATTGGCAAAAAAACTGTAGTGGGAGCATCTCGCTCCCTAGGAATCTAATAGGGAGCGAGACGCTCCCACTACCCATTTACGACGTTGAGATGCTCCCTCTCTCTTCTCTTCTTTGTGCCTTGGTGTCTTGGTGTTATACTACTAACAAAAGTGCTATTATCGCCAATTTTTTGTGAAAATGGTATGGCAAAGGTGCCAAGGTGCGCGATCGTGTCCCCGGCAGAATTGTAATTTTATTGTCCCTTGTCTCCCAAGTCAGTTCACCTATTGCTCTGATCCGAGAGAATATGATATATCGCGTGTAATCCTGAGTTGTACAATTAAGGTAGGGGCAATCCAGAAGTGGTTGCCGCGATCGCTCAGGGGTTGGCACTCTGGCACTACCCCTAAAAATCTGTGTGAATGATTTTATGGAGACGCGATATGGAATTGATGGTAGTGGATGAAAAGGCAGCCATCAACGAGGAAGATTTAGCAAAGCTTCGCTTAGAAGCATCCGCGGAAAATACCCAACCACAACGCCTCAGAGAACTTGCTCAAATGAGTGTGCAATTAATGTTGGACGTTGCCGAAAATCCAGCCGCACCGCCAGAGTTATTACAAGAATTGAGTGAGAATCGCGATCCTAATGATTTTATTTGCTGGCGTATAGCCGCCAATCCCAATACTCCAAAAGAGGTGTTATGGAAATTAGCAAAATTCTATCCAGAGGAAGTGCTAAATAATCCTATATTTTCTCTTCTGTTGCTAGAGAATCCCAATTTATTTGAGGAATTTCCCAAATCGGCACAGTTGAGCTTCCTTAAGTGCGAAAAAGTGCCAGATTCTTTTTTAAGGTTGGGTTTTTGGGAAAACAAAATGGATCAAGAGGACTTCTTGTCTGCATTGATGAACAATCCGAAAATATCCCAAGCTTTATGGCAAAAGTTGGCAACTCGATGGCAAATGTTGAACTTGGGCTCGTTACATAAGCATATTATTATTAAAAGGGAGCGAACAGGAGTGGAAATATGGGAAAAATTAGTGGCGGATAATGATGTTAAAGTCCGTATTAGTCTTGCCCGTAATTCTAGCGCACCAGTAGCAATATTGGAAAAATTAGCATCGGATACTGATGTAGAAGTCCGCTCAACTCTTGCCCGTAATTCTAAGACACCCGTAAAAATATTGGAAAAATTAATTAATGACGTTGAAGTCCGCCGTAGTCTTGCCCGTAATTCTGAAACACCCGTAAAAATATTGGAAAAATTAGCATCGGATACTGATGTGGAAGTCCGCCGTAGTATTGCCCGTAATGATAAGACACCCGTGGAAATAGTGGAAAAATTAGCATCGGATACTGATGTTAAGTACCTGTACAGAAGAATTAATGACAAAGTCTTGACTTGCTATATTAAGGTTTCCAGCGCGATCAAGTGTGTCATTGATTTTGTACAATTACTTAATGTTCGCTTAACTGTTGCCCGTAATGATAAGACACCCGTGGAAATATTGGAAAAATTAGCATGGGATAC
>JBBITB010000038.1:0-49262 GCA_037440985.1 Microcoleaceae cyanobacterium bin_387 | reverse complement strand
ACCTGATGGGTGTAGGGACACGGCAGTGCCGTTTCCCTACCGGGGGTGAAAGGGACACATGATGGGTGTAGGGACACGGCAGTGCCGTTTCCCTACCGGGGGTGAAAGGGAAATCGGATTCAGAAGCCCGATACCCTTTGATGGGAATTAAGACGTATCGCGTCACAGGGGGACACCTGATGGGTGTAGGGACACGGCAGTGCCGTTTCCCTACCGGGGGTGAAAGGGAAATCGGATTCAGAAGCCCGATACCCTTTGATGGGAATTAAGACGTATCGCGTCACAGGGGGACACCTGATGGGTGTAGGGACACGGCAGTGCCGTTTCCCTACCGGGGGTCTCGTTTTGCAAAAGGCGCGATCGCGATTTAAAATAAAGGACACGGCAATGCCGTCCCCCTACCCCGCAAGGTCGCGTCTCTAACCCCTCTATTGTAACGCCATGCCTTACGACCCCCAAAAACACCACCGCCGCTCAATTCGCCTCAAAGAATACGATTACACTCAACCAGGTGCTTATTACATCACCATTTGCACCCATTCACGGCAATGTTTATTCGGTGAAGTGCTTAAAGGTCAAATGCGATTAAATCGTTTAGGTTATATTGCCCAATTCTGTTGGTCAAAAATTCCCTGTCATTTCCCCCATATTCAATTAGATAGCTATGTTATCATGCCTGATCATATTCACGGGCTCTTGGTAATTCTTGACGATACCACCGTAGGGACACGGCACTGCCGTGTCCCTACACGGGAACAATTTGGTAAACCAGTTCGCGGTTCTATTCCTACCGCGATCCGTTCATTTAAAAGTGCTGTCACCAAACAGATTCACTGCTTTTGTGAAACAACAGAAGTTCCGATTTGGCAAAGCGGTTTTTACGAATCAATCATTCGCGATGAAGACTCTTTGAACGGCACAAGGCAATACATTGCTGAAAATCCTCAACGTTGGGCAAATAATCCTCAAAAATTAAATCATCAAAAAGATCATCCTATTTTGCTTGATTTGCGTTTTTGAGTAGGGACACGGCAGTGCCGTTTCCCTACCGGGGGTGAAAGGGAAATCGGATTCAGAAGCCCGATACCGTTTGATGGGAAATTAAGGCACGATCGCGCTCATCCTATCTGTGTTCATCTGCGTTTATCTGCGGTTAAAAAGAAGCACGATACGGTTTGATGGGAAATTAAGCGCGATCGTGTTTGTCCCATCTGCTCTACTACGGAGAAATTAAAATAAAAGGAGATAAATATCATGTCATCCCCAGAACTAAACCTAGCCGATAACTGGGACTTCACAGAATTATGGATAGATCCGACAGCATCACCACCTTACGTCCTAATTTTGTTGGGTGATAATGCAGGCAATAGCTGTGTTTACGATCCTGCACAAAATTATCAGGTTGTATTTGCGAGTTCAAGTTATGAAGAAGCTAAACTCTGGCTCTTAGAAGATGAATACGAACGTATAGAACGTCGTTTACAATTGGAAGCAGCATAACCTCCAGTTTTTTACTAAATTGGGATAGCGATCGCCCTTGGTCAACGATTCAAAAAGAGCGATCGCCCTTTATTTGATTTGAAATGACTTCACACCTGTTATGGGATAATTAAACAAGGCGATCGCGTTTTCTCTGGGCAATTCAGAAACGCAATCGCCTTTGATGGGGAATTAAGGCGCGATCTGCCTTCCCTTCAGAAGCGCGATCGGCTTTTCCTTGAGAAGAGCGATCTGCCTTCCCTGAAGAGGCGCGATCGGCTTTTCCTTGAGAAGAGCGATCTGCCTTCCCTGAAGAGGCGCGATCGGCTACTTTAATTATTAACAAAAAAGCACAGGCAATTCCTGTCAAACAATAGCATCAACCCATCAATTAGTAGAATTTTCTTGGGCCGCTTTTCGCACATCTTCTACCTTCAAACCTAATGCCTCAGCTATCTGTTCCACAGTAGCACCCAATTTTAACATCAAAGGTACAGTTTTTAACATACCTTCACGTTCTCCTTCTAACTTACCTTCTAACTTGCCTTTAAGTTCTCCTTCCTCCAAAGCTTCTTGATAAACCCGTGTTTGCCGCAAATCACCTAAACCTAACATAGCTTCTATCTCCTTTCGACTTTTCTTGGTAAACTTATACACAATAATTGTCTCGATCAATTGTATCATATCTCTCTGTTGTGTGGCATCCGTCATCTCCTCCCTAACTTGCCCAATCAACGCCTTCGCCTTTGTTACAGCCGTCTCCTCTGATTCTACCACTAATTTTATCGTTTCCAGTCCCATAGACGGCACGGTGACATTAAACTCATCTAAATAGATGCGTCGCACTCGCGGGAGATTCAGTAATTCCTGATAGCGCCCAGTCTCCCTTGATTCCACACTTCTAGTCGGATAAATCACCACTCCTCGCCAATCATTTTTCAGTTGGGTTTGATCGAGGTATAGAAAAATTTCCGAAAAGAATCGAGAGTAAAAATTGGGATCTACTTGAAACTGCACTTCGACAAAATAAATGGGTTCATCGACTTCTGGTTTAGGTAAAAAAACTCCATCTAGGCGAAAAGAGAGTTGTTTGACTTCTACGGCGGAAAATTGATAAACCTTGGCTAATTCCGGAGATTGGTTAATCAATTCAAAAAAGATACCCGGAAAACATAGAAATATTCGATAAAATATGGGATCGGTTTTCACGCAATTTCTGGAATAATTAGAATTTTTCGGAACATTTTACCACAGTTTTGAGAAAAGGGGGAGTCGATACGGTTTGATGGGAAATTAAGGCAGCATCGGCTTTTATGGGGAATTAAGACGCGATCGCGTTTTCTCTGGGCAATTCAGAAACCGTATCGCTCTTTATGGGAAATTAAGCGCGATCGCTTTTCGTTGTTGCATCCAACCAACAAAAATTATCACTAAGGCCAATTGTTGCTAAAATAAGTACAACAAATTATTCTGATTAGCCAATGAGCAACATCTCTATCAGCTTACCAGATGACTTACTTACCTACGTCAATCAAAAAGCCCAAAACCCCAATGCTCTGATAGAATCTCTTTTACAACAATGGCGAAAACAGCAAGAAAACCAGGCTTTAGCAGAAGCTTGCCAGCTAATTGACGAACTCGATTTAGGATGGGATGAGGAATGGCAAACTCAAGCGATTACCGACTGGGAAGCATCTGGATCGCGAGATTCGATCCGTCAGTAGGAACAGAAATACGCAAAACGCGACCTGCATTAGTCATTTCTGGTACACTGTTTAACGAGCGTCGCAGCAAAGTGACAGTTTTGCCGTTTACCTCTGCTCGTCCTCACGATCCTCGGATTTCTGCTGCTGTGATATTAGTATCAGCATCCCCACAAAATGGTTTAGATGCAGACAGTTTGCTAGTCTGTGTCGATCCCATGACTTTCGACAAAACGAGATTAGTACAACAAGTCGGCCAATTGGAATCGGAGCTATTTTCCCAAGCTCAAGAGATTTTGCAGCGCTATCTGGAATTATAGCGATCGCGCTTCTCAATTCCGAGTTAACGAGTGGTAAAAAGAAACACGATACGGTTTGATGGGAAATTAAGGCACGATCACGCTTCTGAATTCTGTGTTTGGTTAAAGAAGCGTGATACGGTTTGATGGGAAATTAAGGCGCGATCTGCCTTCTCTTAAGAAACCGAGAAGCCGTATCGGCATTCCCTTGAGAAGCCGTATCGGCATTCTCTGAAGAAGCGCGATCAGCATTCTCTGAAGAAACCGTATCGGCATTCCCTGAAGAAGCCGTATCGGCATTCCCTGAAGAGGCCGTATCGGCATTCCCTAAAGAAGCCGTATCGGCATTCCCTGAAGAGGCCGTATCGGCATTCCCTAAAGAAGCCGTATCGGCATTCTCTTGAGAAGCCGTATCGGCATTCTCTTGAGAAGCGCGATCGCGTGTTTTAATTATTATTAACAAAAAAGCAAAGGTAATGGCTGTCAAACAATAGTATCAACCCATCAATTAGTAGAATTTTCCTGGGCGGCTTTTCGCACATCTTCTACCTTCAAACCTAATGCCTCAGCTATCTGTTCCACAGTAGCACCCAGTTTTAACATCAAAGGTACAGTTTCTAACTTACCTTCAAGTTTTCCTTCTAACTTACCTTCAAGTTTCCCTTCCTCCAAAGCTTCTTGATAAACCAGTGACTGTCGTATATCGCCTAAACCTAACATAGCTTCTATCTCCTTGCGACTTTTCTTGGTAAACTTGTACACAATAATTGTCTCTATTAACTCTATCATATCTCTCTGTTGTGTGGCATCCGTCATCTCCTCCCTAACTTGCCCAATCAACGCCTTCGCCTTTGTTACAGCCGTCTCCTCTGATTCTACCACTAATTTTATCGTTTCCAGTCCCATAGACGGCACGGTGACATTAAACTCATCTAAATAGATGCGTCGCACTCGCGGGAGATTCAGTAATTCCTGATAGCGCCAAGTCTGATCAGATTCTACACTTCTCGTCGGATAAATCACCACTCCTCGCCAATCATTTTTCAGTTGAGTTTTATCGAGGTAGAGGAAAATTTCCGAAAAGAAGCGAGAGTAAAAATTGGGGTCTACTTGAAACTGCACTTCGACAAAATAAATGGGTTCATCGACTTCGGGTTTAGGTAAAAAAACTCCATCTAGGCGAAAAGAGAGTTGTTTGACTTCTACGGCGGAAAATTGATAAACCTTGGCTAATTCCGGAGATTGGTTAATCAATTCAAAAAAGATACCCGGAAAACATAGAAATATTCGATAAAAGATGGGATCTGTTTTCACGCAATTTCTGGAATCATTAGAATTTTTCGGAACATTTTACCACAGTTTTGAGCAAAGGGGGAGTCGATAGGGTTTCAGGGGAAATTAAGACGCGATCGGCATTCTCTGAAGAAGCGCGATCGACATTCCCTTGAGAAGCGCGATCGGCATTCCCCGAAGAAGCGCGATCGGCATTCCCCGAAGAAGCGTGATCGCTTTTTCTCAGGTGATTTAGAGACAATATCTCGCTTCCATTTGTGCATTCAACCTAGTTTTTCATTTTTCATATTGATCGGCTTCAATAACAATAACAATTGCTACCAATATTGACAACAACTCCGAGTCCGATACACTGCCAATTTTCCGAATAAATCTCTGTAAATCGACTCCCCTTAATTGTAAAGAATCAACAGCAGAATCCTTAGTCAAACCATTAGATATATCTGCTGCAATTTTAACGTGCCAGATATTTTGGGCAAAATAGGGTTTCCAGTCCGTTATGGGAGCCACTAATTTGATAGGCAGTTTACCAACTGTATCGGAACTGATTATTACAGCAGGACGAATTTTTTTCATCTCTGAGCCAACAGTAGGATCAAAATTGACCAACCAAATTTCACCCCGTTTAGGGAATTGAATATTAGTAGTCAATAATATCACCTGCCATTAACTCTTGCCATTCAGTATTCTCTTGATAATGTGCGATCATTGCTTCCGCTTGACTTCCCATAATTAGTCGCCTTTGCTCTAAAGGTAACTTGAGAAAAGCTAAACGCTGCTCTAAAGAAAGTGCTCGCGCTTCTATGAGACTATCCGCACTACCATCGGGGACGAACACTAGCACTTCAACAGTTTGTCCTACCAAAAGAGTTGGAGATTCAATTTCAATCCGGTTTCCCTCCAAAACTTTTGTGGTTAAATGTAAAGTTGATTTCATTATTCAAATTTGTATTGATTTTTATAAGGTATCTAATTTAATATTGTAAACTATTAATTAGTAAAATGTCAAGGGTTCAAATTTAATTGTGTGCGAGATCGCTTGGAAAAATTGGCAAGCAAAGCGCGATTACCCACTGGGAAGAATATCGCGTTTTCTCTCGGCAATTGAGAAACACGATCGCCCTTGATGGGAAATTAATGCCCGATCGCGCTCATCCTATCTGTGTTCATCTGCGTTTAGGAGCGGTTAAAAAGAAGCCCCACACGACCGCGCTTTTAGATGACATGACGAGTTTATGTGAAGAAAGAGGAACTTTGGGGGATGAGACGCGATCGCTTTTAGTAGCTTGACAATTAGCTTGAATTATGTTATAATCAATAGTTAAATAAACAATAAAAATATATGACCGATCAAGAACTAAAACAATTAATAGAAAGTAACGCGAGGACGGCTCAAGCTATCTTGGATGCAATGGTTGAAGCAAGACTCGAACGGCAGGAACTACAAGAAGGGATGGTCCAATTGCAAAATGCAGTGGTGCAATTAATAAATGTTCAGTCAGGAATTGCTAACTTACTTGCTTCTCTGGATGAAGAGCGTCCAACCATTCTTAGAAAGCTAACTACAATTGAAAGTAAACTCGACAGAATTTTAGACAAAGGAAACAGTATGTAAAACAGAGATTGAGTTGAGATGATAATGAACGAACAAGATATACGCCTCCCTTAGAAGTGGTTAAAGAAACACGATCACGCTTGATGGGGAATTAAGACACGATCACGCTATCCTATCTGTGTTCATCTGCGTTTAGGAGCGGTTAAAAAAAGCCACGATCGCGCTTTTAGATGACATGACGAGTTTATGTGAAGAAACAGCAACTTTGGGGGATGAGACGCGATCGTCCTTGACATTGAGGGGGTAGGTGAATGCCCTGAGAGGAAGGTTGCAATCCTAATAAACGCGGCTCTCACTGATTGCAAAATAACTGAAAATATGATAAACTTTTAAAAAATTCTCTATTTCTTTTTTCTGTGATCTCTGTGATCTTGTGCTTAATTTATTAATAAAATCTCAAATAAAATAAGGTCCCCCGCAACGCCGTCTTACCTCAGTTTTTGACCTGGTATAACCAGGAGGAAACCCGTAGCTCAGGCTTATAAGTTTCTGGGTACTAGCCCAGTCTACTGCTGCCGAGTCAATTAAGTCTCCATTTCAACCAACTTATAGATCAAAAAAACGTTATCGGCAGTCACCAACGTCGCAGTTGAACCTCATTTTTTACTATAACATGAACCTCGGAAATTTTGCAACTATTTTTCCCCATACCAGATTGATTCGATTTCACGGCCGATCGCGAGTAACTCTTTTCGTTTGTCGGTAAGGGTTTCGGGGTTACGGATCACTGTGACATGACCCAATTTTCGCCCCACACGAGATTCCCTCTTACCGTACCAGTGGACATGGCATCCCGCAATTTGGGCAATTTTGTCGAGTTTTTCCTGATAGTCACAAGTCGCGCTTTCATACCCTAAAAGGTTTACCATCACCGCGCCACCGCAGATTAAGTCAGGATTTCCTAATGGCATTTGGGAGACTGCCCGCAGGTGTTGTTCAAATTGAGATGTTTCGCACGCTTCTATGGTAAAATGCCCGGAATTATGGGTACGTGGTGCAATTTCATTCACTAATACTTTCCCTTCTTTGGTTAAAAATAATTCGATTCCAAAGACTCCAACGGCTTTTAAACTATTTAATAGAGTACAAACGATCGCGTCTATTTCTTTTTTGATATTGGGGGAGATTTCCGCGGGCGCGATCACGCGACGACAAACTTGATTTTCCTGTTGAGTTTCCACGATCGGATAAATAACCACCTCCCCGGAAACCGAGCGACACGCGATCGCGGCTAATTCCCGTTCAAAAGGAACAAATTCCTCTAATAATAGGGAATTGTGGCCGATTTTTGCTAAAATAGATTCTAATGTAACATGGTCTTTAATAATAAAAGTACCTTGACCATCATAACCATGACGACGGGCTTTTAAGACAATGGGAAAAATTAATTGACTTAAGTCGATATTATCTTTTGGCAATTCCCAAAAGTCGGGAGTGGGTAAACCCAAGTTTTGCAAATAAACCCGCTGATCATACTTATCTAATAAAGGAGCTAAGACGGACAAATCCGGGCGAAAAACTATGCCCTTTTCTGCTAATTTTCCTAACCCGTCCAAGTCAACAAACTCATTTTCAAAGGTAATAACATCACAACGGTTTGCTAATTCCTGAGTCGCGGGAACATCATTAATAGATGCTAAAATTTTATCGGATGCTATCTCGACGGCAGGATCAGTATCGTGAGGAGTTTGGACGACTAATGATACTCCCAATTTAGCCGACGCGATCGCCATCATCCACGCGAGTTGTCCTCCTCCAATGACACCAACACGCGTAACATTTGGAGAAGCAGAAGTCATTACCGGGGCAGTCGTCATCTCAAATCAACCTAAATTGTCTCAACTTGCCTATTATATCAGAAAGCGCGATCGTGTCTTAGTACGTTGGGTTGAACAAAGTGAAACCCAACATTTTACAGAAGAAGGTAATAAGATAGTGAAACCCAAAACTATTTTAGTCTCAGTAGGTTGAGTTGAACAAAGTAAAAGCCAACATTTGAGAGAATATAAAATATGAGAAATCTCGCCAAAATCAGGAAAAATACAGGCTAATACTTACACTACTATAGCATATTCATCTGGCTTACACAAAGGAAAATAAATCTTATTTTTGGATTTCTAACCATTGGGAAAAATCCAAGGCGGGAGAAAATTCTAATAATTCCTCACCCAGTATATCTAAATCTTCCGATGATAATTCTTGAAATTTAGCTTTTAATTCTGATTTTAGCTCACCCTTACGTCTTAACAAGTGCATAATCAGATCAAATTTTCCCTGTTTAATACCCTGTTGATAACTGGCTTCAATTTGTTCATTACTCCAAAGTAATAATTTACCGGAAGCCTCCCAAAATCTTAACCAATTTCCGGTATTTTCGCCTTTTTTTCCTTGCCAAACTCCGATAAATAAGTTCATAGAGTCTAGCCAGTAACGTCCATCGTGATCGTTTTCTTGAAATTCATATTGTTCATATTTTAATTGGTAAACTTCCATATTGCCTAAATAGGGGTCAAAAATGATATAAATAGGGACCTTTAAAATGCGCTCATAAAAAAACCATTTCCCGTAGGGATAGATAGAATTTGATGAATATTCCCCCCGATCGCGCTCGGAGAGAAATTCGATCACGATCGCGGGGATATCTCCGTCAACATGGGGAATATAACCGCGATCGAAAACCGAAAGATTGTCAGTAAAAACCGCAGGAATATAACACCAGTCAGGGGATTCGATCGCGACTTTCTCATTAACAATTGCACCTATGCCCAAATGAGAGGTGATTAACATATTAGGCTGAATAAATCCCGCCAACTCCAACATCTCCCTTAAGGCAGATGCTAAGAGAGGATGATAAATATCTTCTACTGCATTTTCGGGTAAAGTAAAATTATCAGGGAGAGATTCCCATTGGATATCATATTTGGGTTTTGGGGTAATGTTGGTTTCCTTCATTTTGACAATTCTCTTTGAGAAATTAATTCTATTATAGCTATTTTCAAAAATCATCCTACACATTACCATATCCCCTAAATTAAGAGCAATTGAGGAGAATTTGAGGGATTGCTTCTTGCTTTTTCCCTCTTACTCTGGCTACTCTGCGGCAGGAGCAATCCGGGTTTGGCAAATACCATTAGTGAGGGCGAAGCATTCGGATGATAAATTATCCGTTTTGAGCCATAGATTCTTTGTCTGAATGCTGTGGGCGACACCCAGGCTCCGCCAACGCCCCTACTACTACAAAAACCAGATGCTCTCTCTGTACCTTTATGGTTTATTACTTCTTCCTTCTTTCCTCTCCTTCTTCCCTCTTCCTTCTTCCCTCTTCCTTCTTCTCTCTTCCTTATTTTATGGAGATTGTTATCTAATATGACAAACATCTAAACGAGGGAATAAATAAGAACATCCTTCTTCAAGGATATACTCATAAAAACCACTTAATAAGCGATTATTCCCTGAAATTGTCAGAGAATTTTCATCTCCGCGATCGATCCAACCGCATAAAAACCACCAACTCGGAAGATGACCAAAATCTGCTTTAATAGAAAAGTCATAATCAGAAAGGGGGAGATAACAAACACCGATATCATCCCGACGTTTTTGCCATCCAATAGACTCCTGTAATTGCTCAGAATTTTTTCCCAAATCTTCCCAAATACCTTTTTGCACAGAAAAACCAAAACGATAATTAGAAGAATTTGACCATAATTGATCAATTGTCTCTAAATCAACACAAGGAAAATTTTGCAACGACTCTTGAAAGTTATTACCTTGCTCCTTAATAATGTCCATCATTATTAAAGCTGTTAGATGATTAGCCTCTTTCCAGTTACCTTGTGAGAGTGCATCCTGTAAGAAACTATAATCAATCCCGACTTCTGAGCGCACGGGAAAATATTTAACTAATTTTTGCTTTCCTTTGGGATTTCCCCGTAGCCATAAAATTTGATAAGCATTTTTTTGTACTTCTCCCTCATCATGTTTTAAACAATCAAAAATTAATCTTAGTCCCTCTTTACCGTATTTTAAAGCTTCATACAATGCTGAAATTCTTACTACATCAAGAGGACTTGATAACTGTGATGTTACCTCCTCTATTCCTCCTAAAATTCTGGTATCTTGATCCGATTTTATTTTTTTTGATAACAGAGTAGAATGTTTATGTTTTTCCGATAGTTTACTCATATTAACTCCTTTTTTGATTTGTCTTTATTTTTCGGACACTTTATGAGATACTGAACAAGGGCAAAGTCTCCAAAACATCTAAACAGTAGTAGAGGTTAACGTGAAAATATTGGTAGTTGGTAACGGTGGAAGAGAACACACGATCGCGTGGAAACTGTTACAATCAAAGCAAGTGGAACAAGTCTTTTGTGCTCCGGGGAATGGGGGAACCGCGACTCTGGCAAATTGTCAAAATATCCCCTTTAAAGTAGAAGACTTTGAAGGTATGGGAAATTTCGTTAAAGAAAATAATATTTCCTTAGTTGTTGTCGGCCCGGAAGTCCCCTTATCTTTAGGAATTGCTGACTATTTCCAAAAGCAAAATATTATGGTTTTTGGACCAATTCAAGCGGGTGCTCAAATCGAAGCCAGTAAGTCTTGGGCTAAAGATTTAATGTTAGAAGCTGGTATTCCTACCGCGATCGCGGCTGTTTTCACTGATGCCAAGGAGGCCAAAGCTTATATTACCGAAAAAGGCGCGCCTATTGTGGTTAAAGCTGATGGTTTAGCAGCAGGGAAAGGTGTGATCGTCGCCTCCACTATCGAAATGGCACATCAAGCGATTGATAGTATTTTTAGTGGAGAATTTGGTAAAGATAATCTTATCGCGATTGTCGAAGAATTTTTAATGGGAGAAGAAGCTTCTATTTTAGCCATTACTGATGGTAAAACGATTATTCCTCTCCTTCCTGCCCAGGATCATAAGGCGATCGGTGATGGGGATAGGGGGCCCAATACCGGAGGCATGGGGGCTTACGCGCCCGCGCCTCTTGTCACCCCGGAGTTAATGGCGCGCATCGAAACAGAAGTTTTACAACCCGCGATCGCGACTTTACAAAAACGAGGTATAGACTATCGGGGCGTTTTGTACGCGGGGTTAATGATTTCCCCCACAGGCAAGCTAAAAGTCTTAGAATTTAACTGTCGCTTTGGCGATCCCGAAACCCAACCCGTTTTGTCCCTCTTAGACACTCCCTTAGAAGAAATTATCCTCGCGTGTTGTCAACAGCGCTTAGGGGTATTACCCCCTCTGAGGTGGAAACCGGGCGCCGCCGTCTGTGTTGTGTTAGCCTCTAAGGGTTATCCGGGTGTCTACGAAAAAGGTTACGCGATCGTGGGTATCGAAAACGCGGAAGCCTCCGGCGCGAAGGTATTTCACGCGGGGACTCAACTCAAGGATCAACAGGTACTCACCGATGGGGGTCGAGTTTTAGGTGTCACCGCCCTAGGAGACACCTTTGAAAACGCGATTAATAACGCGTACACCGCCCTCGATCGCATTCACTTTGAGGGAATGTATTATCGTCGTGATATCGGTTATCGCGTTCTTAATCGTTAACAAAAGAAGAAGGAAGAAGGAAGAAGGAAGAAGGAAGAGGGAAGAAGGAAGAAGGAAGAGGGAAGAGGGAAGAAGGAAGAGGGAAGAAGGTTAACAATTATGAACTATTCTCTATTCTCTTCCTAATACCTAAAACCTCACTCCTCAAATCTAACTCCTCTTCCCAGCCAAAAACTAATACCTAAAACCTAATACCTCTTCCCAGCTAACACCTAATACCTAACAACAGTTAACCATAAAAACTTTCATAGAGAAAATGACAATCTTAAAAAAAATCGGAGAAATTCTGGCAAATTGGTGGGGTGACTTCACCTTACAAACCCGGTTAATGGCCGCGGCTACTTTGGTAGTTTCCCTCGTGATGAGTGGTTTAACTTTTTGGGCAGTTAACACCATTCAAGTTGATGCTAGATTGAATGATACTCGTTATGGACGTGATTTAGGATTACTATTAGCCGCGAATGTCGCGCCCCTTATTGCCGAAAATAACAAAACGGAAGTATCACGATTTTCCCGACAATTTTATAACAGAACTTCTAGTATCCGTTATATGTTATACGCGGATGAAACCGGAGAAATTTATTTAGGCATTCCCTTCTCAGATTCCGCCGTCAAAAATAGTTTAACCTTACAACGTCGCATTCAATTACCCGAAGCATTTACCGCGAATATAGAAGCAGGTAATTTTTCCCCCTTTGCCTTAGTCAAACAGCATTCTACCCCCGATGGCGAAGTTACAGATGTGTTTGTGCCGATCGTTCACGAAAAGAAATATTTAGGAGTTTTAGCCCTTGGGATTAATCCGAACCCAACTGTCGTCATTTCTTCTAATTTAACACGCGATGTCACCCTCGCGGTATTTGTCACAATTTGGGTAATGGTAATTTTAGGCGCGGTTTTTAATGCCTTAACAATTACGCAACCGATTAAAGAATTAGTTTTTGGTGTGAAAAATATTGCTAGTGGCAATTTTAAACAACGGGTTGATTTGCCCTTGGGGGGAGAATTAGGGGAATTAATTTTCAGTTTTAATGAGATGGCGGAAAAGTTAGAGAGTTATGAGGAACAAAATATTGAGGAGTTAACGGCGGAAAAAGCGAAGTTAGAAACTTTGGTTTCTACTATTGCTGATGGTGCGATTTTATTAGATGCCAATTTGCAGATTATGTTAGTAAATCCCAATGCCCGACGAATGTTTGATTGGGAAGAAAAAAGTGTGATTGGTTCTAATGTTTTGTTACATTTACCCCCTGAAGTACAATTAGAATTAGGTCGTCCTTTGAAGGAAATTGCGAAGGGCGATCGCGATAGTGATGTTTTTCGTTGTTCTTTAACTGAACCGATCAATCGTACCATTAGAATATTAGTTACTACGGTGATTTTACATAAATCACCTGGGGAAGAGCCCCTTTGTAAAAGCTGTATTGCGGATCATGACAATATCTGTCAAGAAATAAACCGTCCGAGCGCGATCGAATGTACATCATATCAACAAAATCCCGAAGACAATCACGATGAAGACTACCGAGATAGTCTCAAAGGGATTGCGATGACAATTCAAGATATCACCCGTGAAGTGGAATTAAACGAGGCAAAAAGTCAATTTATTAGTAATGTCTCCCACGAATTAAGAACGCCATTATTTAACATAAAATCCTTTATTGAAACCCTGAATGAATACGGAGAAGAGTTAAGTTTAGAAGAGCGGAGGGAATTTTTAGAAACCGCGAATAAAGAAACTGATCGCTTAACAAGATTAGTCAATGATGTCTTAGACTTATCACGGTTAGAATCCTGTCGAATTTATCAATTTACCGGAGTAGATATCGCCCAAGCCGTCGAACAAACCTTGAGGACTTATCAATTAAATGCTAAAGATAAGGGAATCGAATTAAGTCAGGAATTACCCCCGGATTTACCCCTAGTTTTAGGGCATTATGATTTATTATTGCAAGTCTTTGGGAATTTAGTCGGAAACGCGTTAAAATTTACCGCATCTGGGGGGAAGGTAATGATTCGTGCTTATGCCTTACCCCCAGAGGAAAATCTTAATGATTCGGAGAAACCTCAGTTAGTGAGAATTGAGATATCAGATACGGGAATTGGTATTGATCCAGAGGATCAAGCCGCGATATTTGATCGCTTTTTCCGAGTAGAAAATAGAGTGCATACTTTAGAAGGAACGGGGTTAGGGTTATCCATTGTCAGGAATATTATGGAGAAACATCATACTTCGATTAATTTAGTCAGTGAGGTGGGAGTGGGAACGACTTTTTGGTTTGATTTAAGTGTTTATCAAACGAAGTCTGTCTCAACGGAAACTCCGGTAATTGTTAATACAAAATCCGAAGAAGTGGCAGGTGTGAGATGACAACTTATCACTGTATGACATTAGTTATTTATATCTAGGGTTGAGTTTTATTGCTCACGGGGTGACGATGGAGCTAGAATATAGACAGGATATACTGTTGAGCCTTCAAACCCCGTTGATAAAATCGACGTTTATTGGGATTAATTTGCTCAAGTTGTTGGGCCCACTTTTCCATTTCTATCCCTCCTTTCGCCCAGTTTTCCCCATAGAGTCCCACCCAAAAATTGCTATTTTTTGTTTGAGAATATATTACCATATTGTAGTTACTTGGACTCTCTAGTGTTACTTCTATATCCTTCCATATCGACTTTTTTCCAGGGATTATTAATCTGTCTGGCTTTCAACCTCGTCCTCACCCGGTGAGGTTTACGGGTTCTTTGGTGGTGGCAGTGGGTATACTGTTGACAACTTTGGGTGTCTGTGCTTTGATGGAATGGATAGGTTAACTTTAGTCGCAAAGAGGGTTTGCGCCGGGGGAAGTGTTTCATATCAGGAGCAGGCGGAGGTTTTGCGGTGGGTAACTAACGCTGAGGGGAAGTTGGCTAGGAATTTGATCAAGTGGAATTCGGATAGTCTGACTAATTTAGAATGTAAAAAAGATGTCAAAGTTTGGGGGTGACTTTGGAAGTGGTGGGAAGACCATCTAAAGAATGATTTTGTACTATTTGGGTGGAACCTGTAGAGAAGTGTAAACTTAGGGATATGACTTAACAAAATTATGTTTTCTGAAATAATTATTACACCAGAGCAAATTGCTTTATATAGGGAACAAGTAGCAGATAATCAAGAAGCATTAGCGGCTCTTGATGTACTTGAAAATACACTTGATGATTGGGATGGGGATTTAGCAGATGCGACTGAATCAATAGCGAAGCGAAATGGTGTTCAGGGGGTAGAAACTAATGCTGATTTGCGTTGGTTTTTTCAGAAGCTTGAAGAATGCCAGAAATCTATTTGTCAGCCCAAGTATGAAAACTTGAGAGAAAATTATTTACCCGCTCTCATTCCTCCTTTATCTGATTGTATATTAGGCGGTTTAGGCTGTCCTCCAGGTGTAGCGGGATTAATTGCAACTCCCTTGGCTATTTACATTCAACAAGAAGGAATGGATAAATTCTGTCAATCAGTTAATTCACAACCTTAAATTCCGATCGCGACAAAAGCTGACCAATAATAGGGATTAGCAAAGGGTAATGGTTGACGATCTGCGAGTAGACTTTCAAATAAAGAATCTTTGAATTTGTTACGATCACGTTTGGGTGAGTTGGCAAAAGCTTCCTCAACTAATTTTTGGAATTGGGGATGATTTTGGATTCTCGCCCACTTTTTATTGGTTAATGTCCTTAACCATTTTTGAGCTTTATTGAGAGCAATAGCCACATCCCCGGTTTTGATTTCCGGCAGTCGGTTGAGGTTTTGGTAAAATTTGACCATTAATAAAGTAGTGGCGATCGGATCTACAGTCCAAAGAGTGCTGACAATACTCAGACTACCTGCATACAAAAACCCGCTAGGTAAACCAATATATTCATCGCTGATGCTATTGGGGTCTGTCATCCCACTTTCACAAGCAGAAAAGGTGACGAGGCGACATTGGTTCAAGTAAAGTTTTTCAAAGACTTCACCTAATGTTAGGTTGGCTTCTTCGCCTAATTTACCTTCTGGATCAGCAAGCAGTAAAGCTGATTTTAGCGGCGATTCAGGATAAAATTTGCCGTGACAAGAGAAGTGAATGCAGTGAGAGGAACGCATTTGTTCTATACGTTCATAGAGATTTGTTTCTGTTGCTTCTGCTTCTTTCAGAATAATGGTTTGCTCTAAATCGAAGTGTTGACGAATTTTATCGATTTCCAGTTGAGAACCAAGTAAAGGTTTAGCAGGTTGTCTGGTAGGATTTTGAATGGCAAATAAGCGGTTAAAATCAGGTCTATTTTGCTCTTGGTCTTTTGCTTGTTTAAGTAATTGGCAACTGGGGGCATAACCCACACCTTTAGGGAAGCGTTCAAACAGTAATTTCCCGTCAGCTAGGGGTAAAGCATGAAGGGGAAATAGATGTAAGTAGCGATGGGGAATGAGGATGAGGCGATTACATTTAGCACCACTTTCAGAAAAGTATTGATCAATAAGGGAAAGAATCTCATCAATATGCAAAATCTCAGCCAGATTTTGGAGGCGAGAAGCTAAATTATTAATCCATTGGGTGCTTTGGTTTTGGTAGGAATCTCGATACTCGTTATCCCAACTTTTCAAAGCTATCATCTCTATCATCTCTTCAGAAGCAACAACAATAGGATGGGGATGATGACGGGTGACAATGAAAGTTAGAATTTGACTGCCTGTGATGTACCATTCAACAATAGCGGTGTTTTCATCAGTGAGGGATTGGATATCGCTGAAGGGGATTTTTTTAACTTCTTGAGTGAAGGCAAAGCGTTTATCTATTTGGTTAATTTTGGCTAATAGTTCATTCAGATTTTTTTGCAAGTGATTGATTTCCGATCGCACAACTTTGATTCTGTCGCGATTTTCCTCTTCTCTCTCTCGACTGCTGCCGAATATTTCTAATTCTCGCTGTTTGCCCGGTATCTCCCGTCGCAATTGTTCGAGTTGCTGGCAATGACTTTGGTAAAGTTCTGAATTCGGGTAAACCTCTCGTTCGGGATAGATGTCTTTGTTCGCTAGGAGTTCAACTAAGTTACGGGCTTTGCTGCGTTCGACGTATTCTATGGCTTTAGTGTAGTTTTTTAGTTCTAGGCAAACTACCACCATACTTTGATAGATTCGATTGTATTTTTCAGCTAATTTTTGCTTGCTTTCATCTCCAGAATGAATCTCACCTCGTAAAAATTCCACAGTTTCAATGGCTGGGGCATAGGTATCGTAGGCTAGTTGAGATTCCTGGTTACTTTGATAAAGCCTACCTAAATTCCATAAAGTGTCTGTATGAGCTTCGGGGAAAGCCTCACGAGTGTTGATAGTTAAAGCATTTTTATATAACTCGATCGCCATTTCTATATTGTCTGCCCTCTCTCCCCTGATTCTGTCAGAATAGGCAGTTGCCAGATGATTTTGTGTTTGCGCCCATTGTTCGGGAAAGGCATCACGGGTGTGGACTTCCAAGGCGACGGTGCAATGTGCGATCGCCATTTCTATATTGTCTGTCCTCCGTCCCCTGATTCTGACACGGTAGGCTTCTCCCAGATGATTTTGCGTCATTGCCCATTGTTCGGGAAAGGCTTCGCGGGTGTAGACTCCTAGGGCACCGATGTAATACGCGATCACCCTTTCTATATTTTCTGCCTTCTCTCCCCCGATTCTGAAATAATATGAAGTTGCCAGATTATGTTGCGTCATTGCCCAATATTCGGGAAAGGCTTCGCGGGTGCGAACTTCTAAAGCCTTATTGTAAAATGCAATCGCTTGTTCGATATTCTCAGCTTTCTTTCCTCTGATTCTACAACAGTAAGCATTTGCCAGATTATTTTGTGTCATTGCCCATTGTTCGGGAAAGGCTTCACGGGTGTAGACTTCCAGGGCGGCGGTGTAATACACGATCGCCCTTTCGATATTCTCAGCTTTCTCTTCCCTGATTCTATCAGAGTAGGCAGTTGCCAGATTATTTTGTGTCATTGCCCATTGTTTGGGAAAGGCTTCGCGAGTGTAAACTTCTAGGGCGGCGGTGTAATATGTGATCGCTCTTTCTATATTTTCTGCCTTCTCTCCCCTGATTCTATAAGAGTAGGCATTTGCCAGATGATTTTGCGTCCTTGCCCATTGTTCGCTCCCCGGTTCCCGATTGCATAAAACTATTTGATAACCAGTAATAGCAATCTCAATATTATTAGCTTTATTTCCTCGTGAAAATTGATTAATATCAATACTCAAATTTTCAATGATGTCGATAATTAACTCAATTGCTTCTGGATTTTTGGCAATTAAATGCGTAACCACTTGCTGTAAAATCTCAGAAAAACAGTCATTAAGGAGATGTTGTCGTTGATCCAGCATGGGGTAAATTACTGCAATATCGCTATTACTTTTGTCTTCTGCCTTCAATAAGTCTCGGATAAACTCTCTATAATTTTTAGAATTTTTTCCGTCATCATTCATACCAATAATTACCCTAGCTAACTAGCAAAATTTCGCAAAAAATTAGCT
Source organism: Microcoleaceae cyanobacterium bin_387 (assembly GCA_037440985.1). Lineage (GTDB taxonomy): Bacteria > Cyanobacteriota > Cyanobacteriia > Cyanobacteriales > Microcoleaceae > JBEDKD01. The sequence continues at coordinate 30,784 of JBBITB010000038.1, read as the reverse complement.
GCATTCTCGTTTCCTGACTCTGCCAACTGTGCTGCTTCTGCCTCGCAAACTTGCAGAAAACCCAAATCCAACAAATCCGAGTTAGCCTGTAAAATCTCTGATTCTTCCCCGCCAGGACAATTTAGCAGTTCTTGAATCAGATTGAGATAATTTTGGATACGGTTTTCATCCATTGGGTATTCCCTCCAATATTCTTATATATGCTCAGTTTTATATAAATAAAAATAGCTTCATTATTCTGGTCTAAACACCCGCTCAATAGGATTCCACTATCTACAATAATTACAGGATGATAAGTCATTGCGGATCATATTGAGGATATTTTTTCTGCAAATAATTAGCAATTGCCTTTTTCCGATTGGTCCGCTCTGATAAATCAGGTGGTGCATCTTCTAACAGATATTCAGGATGTCCTCCCAACCTTTCGACAATAGTTTGACGCGGTTGTAAACTCAGCCAACGCTCTTTAACTAAGCGTTTAATCAATTCATCGGTGGTGGTTTTTTCCGTTCCCAAAATTTCCACTAAATAAGCTTCCGTTTCCTTATCCAATTCTATACTCAGCATGACAACCTCCGATTAATGTCTATGTGATACCAGATTTCGGCAAACTCTTCTAGTCAGCAGTTCTTCAATCAGATTGGCATAAGCTTGGCCTCTGGCGATCGCGAGGGGGTAGAGAATGACACTGAGATTTATTGTATCATAATTTGTGGTGGCGAGAAACCGGATTTTTGGCGAGATACTTCCTTAGAGGGGAAGAGATGGGACAAAACCCGGTTTCTTTGATTCGGGCTGTCATTCATTTTTAATCTTCAGGTAAAAACACCCGTTCAAAAGGTTGATTTCGATAACGTCGATAAACATCAAAATCATTATCTAAAGTTCGCGTCGCGTGCGCGTAGCGCTTAGTCCGCCTCTGGGGACTAAGAAATAACAAAATATTGCCACTTGTCAACCTTCTTCTTAGTTGCTATAATGTAGAAACTCTGTATATACATTATTGAAAAAGGTGAATTCCTCAGAGTAATATCACTAGCTAGAGGTTCGGGTTATGGTTGCGACAATCGCCAAGTGGGGAAACAGTCTTGCTGTTCGGATTCCACAACATTTAGCTAAAGAGATTAACTTAGCTGAAGGTTCCCAAGTGCAGTTTGTATTGATAGATGGTAAGCTAACAATCGAGCCGATAACTCGTCGGCGATATTCGCTTGAGGAGTTGGTTGAAGCGATTACCCCAGAGAATCTTCATAATGAGATTGATAGTGGAGTTGCTGTGGGGAACGAAGTTTGGTGACACAATCAAATCCCTACATTCCGAGTCGAGGCGATATCGTTTATTTAGACTTTGACCCAACTAAGGGACACGAACAAAAGGGACTTAGACCTGCTTTTGTGCTTTCGCCTCGTGCTTACAATGAGAAAAGCGCCTTAGCTTTATTTATGCCGATTACAAAGCAACAAAAAGGGTATCCTTTTGAAGTTCCTCTACCAACTGGATTGAAAGTTCAAGGAGTAATTCTTACCGATCAAATCAAGTGTTTAGACTGGAAAGCTCGCGGTGTTCGATTTGTTGAGTCTGTATCTGAAGATGTAATTGAGGAGGTGCAAATCAAAATTGAGCCATTGTTACTGTAAAAGTGGCCAGAAACCGGGTTTTTGCGACAGACTTCGTTACAGTGCAAGATTTTGGAAAAAACCCGGTTTCTTTGATTGTGCGCGCGGGGTTTAGGTTGGGTTTCGTGCCTCAACCCAACCTACAATCGCGTGATTAATTTTGTTGAGATTGGGCGATTGTCGCTTCTACTTCAGCTACAGGTAAGTCTAAGACTGTAGCAATTTGTTCTGTACTTAATCCCAGACTCACCATTCTGAGGATTGAAACTTTTTCTCGCTGTTTCGCGACGGCTTGTGCTTCAGTTTGTGCCTCAGTTTTTCCTTCTGCTTGCCCTTCAGCAAAAACCTCTTGATAAAACCGGGTTTTCTTTAAATCACTGAGTTCAAACATGGCGGCTATTTCCTCTCTTGATTTTTGGGGTAAATTATCAAGAATGACAAGGGGTAGGTTGGGTTGAGGCCCACGTCGCGATCGCGTGGAGCAAAACCCAACCCACAATCCGTGATTAATTTTGTTGAGATTGGGCTATTGTCGCTTCTACTTCAGCCACAGGTAAGTCTAAGAATGTAGCAATTTCTTCTGTAGCTAATCCCCGACTAAACATTCTGAGGATTGACACTTTTTCTCGCTGTTTAGCTTCAGCTATTGCTTTGGCTGTTTCGGCTTTGGCTTTGGCTGTTTCAGCTTGTGCCTCAGCTTGTACTTCTTCAAAAACATCTTGATAAAACCGGGTTTTCTTTAAGTCACTGAGTTCAAACATGGCGGCTATTTCCTCTCTTGATTTTTGTGGTAATTTGTAAACTATGATAGTCTCTAACAACTCGATCAGACTCTTTTTCACAGCAGCATTAGCTATTTCTCCCTCCGCTTGTCTCGCTAATTCTTTAGCCAATTCTGGAGCCGTATTTTCGGGCTCAATGATTAGTCTAAGTAATTTTATCGGCAGAGATGCTGTTTCTACTGGACTAAGTTCATTGAGGTAAATACGGGTGATGTTAGGGAGGGCCAGCATTTCCTGAAAGTGAAGATTATTTTCCCTTTCAGTTTGGCGATTTGGGTAAATTACTACCAATTGCCAAGGATGGCTCGGTTGGTATTGTTTCAGATAGATAAATAGTTCGGCAAATAGACGATAATAAAGATTGGGATCGGGTTGAAATTGCACCTCCACAATATAGAATGGTAGTTGAGAATCTTCGATAATTGGCAGAAACAAACCATCTAAGCGAAAGGCTAATTGTTTCACCTCTTGGGAGGTAAATTGGTATTGGTTGGTAGCCTCGGCTGGTATGCCCAGGAGGGCAAAGAAAATAAAAGGGAATTGTTGGAAGATTTGGTAAAATAGGCTATCGGTTTTCATGGATTAGATGACATTTTTCATCATCATATTATCTCCGATTCATTAATTTTTGTCTCCTATTCCTTCGCGAGTTTAGAGAAACCTGATCCTGTTATTCTGAGTTAGCCTGTAAAATCCGCGGTTTCTCACCGTCAGGGTAAGTCTGCCCCGGATTAATCAATTATAGATCAACTTGTGGTTTTCTTCCACGATCGCGATCGTGTCGTTAATAACACTGAGATTTATTTTAGCATAATTTGTGGTGGCGAGAAACCGGGTTTTTGGCGAGATACTTCCTCAGAAGCGAAGATGCGGGGAAAAACCCGGTTTCTTTGATTCTATGTAAAAATACTGTAGGGTCGGCTAACCCTGTCTTTCATCTGATGTTTAGGAGATGTATTATTAATGCAGCAAAGTGGTATCAGATGAGGTATTACTTGTGCCATTTGGGTATAACATCCTAACATATTTAGGGTGCTTTTTTCCCAATTTTGCCTAACATTTACAATTTTTGACCCGAAAAATTGTCTGTGACAAAATTGCATAATTCTATTAAAAATGGGTTAAACCCCTCAAATGTGAGTTAAAGTAGAAGGGGAAAGCGGTATCTTAGATCAGGGACTTATAGGGGTCAAGAAAAGGATAAATACCGACTACTCACCTTGGGAGTGATCGGAGCATACCTATTTATCATTTTCACCTTTGTCTGATTATCCGCGATCGTACCCACTTTGTCCCATTGCTTTCTATGGGTGAAATAGTTAAGATGAGACAATTTTGACCTCTGTGGGGTTGAGGATGGCAAGACAGGGAAAACCTCTGATCATCCTGACAAGGCCGCACTCCATAGAAAAACTGTAATAACATCTCTGTCTGTTTGGCATAACTTGTCAATAAATATTTGGGGATTATGTCTGAAGTCATACTAAATTTACAAATTGAAGGAAGCCATCCTAAAACAGTTACAGTCACTCACGATCCTTTTGTGATTGGTCGTTCTGTAGAATGTGATTTACAATTAGCATTACCAGGCATTTCTCGTTGTCATACCCGTTTATTTAAAACGGCAGGTGGTGTCTGGATGATTGAAGATATGGGTAGCAAAAATCATACCATATTAAATAATAAAATTTTGCAGAGTCCCGCTAAATTAAATGATGGTGATTTTCTCAAATTAGATGAAATTTTTATCCGAGTTATTTTGGAATTTCCGGCTGCTATTACTAGGCCCAAACCACTCAGTTTTTCGGGTGGAAGAACTTTAATAGGGAAAGCTAAAGAACTTCAAAAACAATGGATACAAACGGAAATCCAACCAGAAAATGTAGGGGATTATCAACGGGCGATCGATCGCTTAAAAGAATTAGTAGAAATCGCTAAATCTTTAAATTCAGCAGAATCAATCGAAGCTATTTTTGGCAAAGTGAAAGAGGTGGTATTCCAAGAGCTCAAAGGAATTGAACGATTGGCATTATTAATTGATGTGAGTGCTACCGGAAAATTAGAATTAATTAAATTTGCGGCAAAAACACCTTTTGAACAACAACAAATGCCGAGAGATGGTAGTTGGATTAGTCGAACTATCTGTCAAAAAGCTTTTGCTGAACAAGTGGCAATTAAAACATCTGATGCTCAAGATGATGAACGCTTTGAAAGTGAAATGAGTATAGTATTTAAAGATATTCGTAGTGCTTTAGCCGTTCCCCTTTGGGATGAAAATAAAGTGGTTGGGGTATTATATGGGGATGCCCATTTATCTTTCGATTATTGGCAAGCCGGAGGGGATGAGGATCTTAGCTTTTTTTCTGCCTTAGCAAATCTGGTCGCTTCTAGTGTACAACGATGGTTATTAGCGCGTCAATTACGAAGTGAAGAAATGCTGCGTCAAAAGTTACAACGCTATCATTCCCCCGCGGTTGTACAACATTTAATGAAAGCCTCTGTTTTACAAGATGATCGTATTGCTCCCTTAGAAGGAGAAATTAGTATTATGTTTGCTGATATCGTGGGATTTACCGCGATTTCTGAGCGTTTAACACCCACTCAAATTGCCTCATTATTAAATAATTTATTTGAAGAAATGTTACAAGAAGTTTTTGCGTTTGGTGGAACCTTAGATAAATTTATTGGTGATTGTATAATGGCATTTTGGGGCGCACCCGAAAGCCAAGAGGATCATGCAGAAAGAGCCGTTGCCGCGGCCAGAGGAATGTTAGAAAGACTGGCGCGTTTAAATGCCAGTTGCGCTTTAGGACAACCGATTGAATTACGCATTGCTATTAATAGCGGGAAAGCTGTTATCGGTGATGTGGGAAGTTCTAAACGGGTTGATTATACGGTGTTAGGTGCTACCATTAATTTAGCCTCTCGTATGGAAACAATTTGTCCCCCAGGGGAGTTTGTGATTAGTGAAGATACTTATCATTTATTAAACTCTCAAGAAGGGTTAGAACCGATGGGCAATTTTCGTTTTAAGGGAATTGATCGCGAGGTTCACGTTTATCAAAATAAGAGACTTTCTTCAGGGAAATAGAAAACAGATGTTAGGTATTAGATATTAGGTTTTTACCTGAACGATCGCGCCCATCCTCCCCTCTCCCTCCTCTCTTCTCCCTTCTCCCTCCTCCCTCCTTCCTTCTTCCTTCCCCTACTCATTCATATTCTTAAGAGTGGCAACAGCAGAAGGTGAAATTTGATTGAGATAGCGGAAAATCCAATACTTCATAAAAGTATCTAAAATCACGGGAAACGTCGCGATAAATAGAAAAATTACAGTACGATTTGCCGGTAAACCTAAATGAGATGATACCCCTTCCAAAATGACTTCCCAACCGTGAGGGGAGTGAAACCCGACAAAAATATCGGTAAAAAGTATAATCAAAAAAGCCTTAGCACTATCACTCAAATCATAGAGAACTGTATTAAGTAAAGACTTGATCGCGCCAATACCACGAGGATTCGTAAAAACAATGATCGCGAAGGAGATTAATCCGATAAAATCTGCAAAAATATTACTGATGGCATCGCTGCCGTTTCGCTTATATTCTTCTGCTAACTCATTGGCTTTTTCCTTCATTTTTTCTTCAATTTCTGTTTCCGAAAGAGGCTCTGTTTTTTCTAGGAATCTGGTAAACTTTAGTTCATGTTCATAAGTTTGTAACTCCCGTAAAGCTTCTTCCTTAACTTCAAAATTAATAAAAATGGGTGTTTCATGGGTGAATCGGTAATGATTCACAACCGGGAAAAAAAGAAATTGTTTGGATATTTGCTGTGCTAAGAGCGGGACTATTAATAATAGTAAAATTGTGCGAATTGCGAGCTGTGTATTTCGACGATTACTCCGATGATTTTGAACAAATTTTTCCTCAGATTTGTCATCTAAATCAGTTCTGATTTTCTCAAAAGTGCGACCAATCGAACGGGGGAAAAAACCTTTTTTTTGGGTGACAGGTTGCACTTCAATTATATATTGGGCTTCTGGAGAACCCTTCGCAGTATTTTTCGGTGGGTTCGGTTGATTCATGGCAAGAGGAATTGTGGGAGAAAAGTCATGAAGAGAAGATAAAGCTAAAATATTACTAGCTGTTTCATTTTGATATCGGGTCAATATTTCATCAATAAAACTTAACTTTTCCAGAAATTCATAATTAGAACTCTGAACGACATTACGACTGAGTTTAAAAACACCGATCTGTCTTTTAATAACATTGAGATATTTGTCAACATCGGCTTGAAAACAATCGAAGATATTTTGACTATAATCACCATTTTCTAAGGCAACTTTTTTTCCAAAAAAATGTTTATTTTCTATCTCTATAATCATTAACGCGGCTTGATACGCGTCTGCGAGGGCGCGCTCTGGGGTTTGGCCAAACCATCTTGTACCCAATAGGAATGAGTTACCTATTTTTTGGATCACATTTTTACTATTGTTGCCATTTTCAAAGGAATTACTCATAGTCGCGTGTCTGTGCAGTAATAGAAAAAAGATTCAGAATTGGCTAGTCTGGTTCAATTCAGTACCGGTGAAGATAAAAGAATAAAGACTTTTTTGGTGAAATTTTTCCGTCCGCGATCGCGTTCTTTTCCCCATCGCCCTCTTCTTACCAACGGCTTCACCGATTGGTATTAACAGTTTGAAGCAAGTTTAATTTCCTATTTGTATCACATTTAACATTTTTTGACAAGGGGGATAAATTTTAATTTCCAGAATAAGTCAATTTGATTGATAGTTTCTCTTCCTTGCACTGAGATTATAGTAAGCTATTAAGCATTTAAAAGTCCTACTTTATCGGGTGGAAATACCTCTGAGCTTATGTCTCTAACTAAGATTGAAATAGGGGAAATTTAACGGTAAAGATAGTCCGATCTTCCGAGTAATGAGTAACGGATAATGGGGAAGGAGATGATAATTTTATTTCCGGGTTCTGTTTTTCTTTCTTACCGATGATCGTGGACTCGGTTTTTTGTTCACTTTCTACCGTCATATCACCTCCATGTAAACGGGAAATTTCATAGGCGATCGCGAGTCCTAAACCCGCCCCCCCATTCACCCGCGATCGAGCCCCTTCTACCCGATAAAAACGATCAAATAAATGGGGTAAATGTTCAGGAGGAATCGCATTTCCGGTATTAATGACTTGAACTTGTATCTCATTTTCCAGGGATTTAGCTTCAACCAAAATTTGCTCATCACTGGGAGTATATTTCACCGCGTTATCCAAGAGATTTAAAAAAAGACTCGTCAAATAGTCGGCATTTCCTTTAATCTCTAAGTCGGGAAAAATATTTTCACTAACATGAATATTTTTATTGTCCGCCAGCGGCAACATTTGTTCTACTAAAACACTCAATAAATTACTTAAATCAATGGTTTGAGTGCAACAAGGGTGAGGCAATTTTCTTTCCGTTTCTGAACTCGGTGATGTGCCACAATAACAATTTTGTTCTTCTTGAGCTAGTCTGGCTAAGAATAATAAACCATTGGTTAAACGAATTAAGCGATCAGCTTCACTGTCTAAATCTCGTAAGGTATTTTCATATTCTTCCGCACTACGATTTCGACTGAGGGTGACACCAATACGACCTTTAATAACAGTTAAAGGTGTTCGTAATTCATGGGACGCGTCCCCTGTAAAACGTCTTTCCCGTTCAAAGGCTAATTGCATTCGATCTAACATTCGATCAAATGTTGTTGCTAATCTTCCTACTTCATCGGGTAAACCTTGATAACCGATCCGTTGATTAAAGTCATTGGGATTAATGGCTTCCGCGATATCAATGATCTTATTAATCGGACGAAGGGCTCTATCTACAATGAAAAATCCACCCATTCCCGCGACAATTAATACTAAGGGAAATCCGATGATGCTTAAGGTGAAAAGATGTTGACACGCGGCCGCCACTGGTTTCAGGGATTGGGCTACTTGTAAACATCCTTCTACAGCGCGATCACCCTTGTTTGAGTTAATCGTTTGACTATAGACACGCCAGAAAGTATCATGTTGTTTAATATTGCTATATCCCACTTGTGACGGTAAAAATATGGGTAGGGATTCATAATTGCCAAATCCATCCCACACAGTACCATCTTTTGCCAATAAACGAACTACAAAACCACCATTAGCTAACCTTTGGGCGAGAGATTGTGAAGATATTGTTGTCTTGAAAGCAGGATGACCATCTTCTTCTACTAAATCATTTAAAGTCTGAGATGCTGTTACTAATAACGCGGTATCTAATTGCGTTAACAGACTTTTTTGCAATTGTAGATATAAATAACTGCTAAAGAGTAATAGGCTTGCACCCAAAAGTAAAATATACCAAGTTGTCAGCCGTACTTTTAATGTTTGTTTCCCAAATGTTAATAATCTACGCATTTTTTATTCTGCCTTTAAACAATAACCAATTCCCCTTACCGTATGTAATATTTGATAATCAAATCCTCGATCAACTTTCCGTCGCAAATAACCAATATAAACATCCACGACATTAGAATTACTATAAAAATCTAAATGCCAAACGTGCTCGCCAATTTGAGTACGACTTAACACTTGATTTTGATGCTCCATTAAGTATTCTAACAGATTAAATTCTAAGGGACTCAAGTCGATTAAATGACCGGATCTTCTCACTTCTCGCTTGACGAGATCCATTGTTAAATCCCCTACTTGTAATAGGGTTTCACACTGTATGGGCGGACGACGTTGTAAGGCCCGCAGACGCGCTAATAATTCATTAAAGGCAAAGGGCTTTACTAAATAATCATCGGCCCCTTGATCCAATCCTTTCACTCGATCTTCTACCCGATCCCTCGCGGTAAGGAGTAATACGGGGGTGAGATTTTTTTGCGATCGCATTTCTCCTAGTAGTTTTAAACCATCTATTTTCGGCAGCATGATATCAAGGATAATCACATCATACTCATTAGAGAAGATCAAGTTTTTTCCTTGTTCTCCATCCAGGGCTACATCTACTACATAGCCTGTTTCTCGTAATCCTTGACTGATAAATTGGGAAATTCCGGGTTCATCTTCGACTAACAATACCCGCATACTTTTTCTTTTAACTCCTTGCTTAGTTATTTTTGCTTAAAGGTGATCATTTTTTGCACCTTGATCTTATGATAACAAGATTTTTACCCCATCTACCTAAGAAAATCTTTATGAGAAAAGTCATATCCGCCAGTCTCCCAGAGATTTTAAGAAAAATGATGGATTTTTCTTAATATTTACATTAAAGCCATGTCTCTCAAGCCTTGACGTAATCTTTCCGCTTCTGTGGAATGGTATTTTTCATGAAGTTCAATCGCGATTTTAAACGCGTCTAAACTTTCCGTGACTCTCCCCAATTTATAAAATACTACTCCTAAGTTTTGATAGGCTTCTGCATATTCTGGATTGAGTCTAATTGCTTGCTGATAGAGCGCGATCGCGTCTGATAAATGTCCCATTGCTTTTAACGTCATGGCCAAATTATAATAAGCAATGGCAAAATTAGGGTCAATTTGCAACATCGTTTTATAGACAATTTCTGCCGCGGGTAAATTTCCCTCATTTTTATATAAATTGCCTAAATTATTATAGGCTCCTAATTTCAGAGTCGGCAAAATATCAATAGCCGTCGCGGTTAAATAATGATTTTTCACCTTATCCCATTTTTGCTTATGAGAGTAAGCAATCCCTAAATGATAATTTATTTCATACAAAACCAAAGGATCTATCTCTTTATTTTTTAATGCTTTTTCTAATAAATAAATCCCTTTTGACAAATTGCCTTCTTCTACATATAACGCGCCTAACTTACTACACTCATAGGCATCATTAGGATTTTTTACTAAAAATCTTTCCATTGCTTCTTTAGCTTTTTCTCGTTTATTTTTAGCAATAATAGTTCCGATTTGATAACCTTCATGTAATATCGCGATATCAGATAAAGAACCGATTAACCAATGGGATTCTCTCTTTAAAACATCTGTAACACTATCATCAATCATGGCATGATAGGGACGAGTAAAATAAATATTAGGATGTCTTCTAAATAACCGGGAAACTAAGGAATAAGGCGATTGAGTCGCACCGACTTCTTGACGAATTAAATTAATCACCAGATGGTTTTCACCCTGGTTAATTGCCTCTAATAATTGGGGTTTAATTTCCGGGGCGAGAAATTCATCCGCGTCTAAAATTAAAATCCAATCCCCTGTCACATATTTTAAAGATTCATTACGCGCTATAGCAAAATCATTACACCATTGAAAATGATAAACCTTGGCTCCAAAGTCTTTGGCTATTTCAGGAGTCCCATCGCTCGAACCCGTATCTAAAACGACAATTTCATCAACAATATCCTGAACACTCGCCAAACATTTCGGCAAGTTTTTTTCTTCATTTTTAACAATAATACAAAAACTGAGACTCATATTAATTTTTGATGATAAATATGCAGAAAGAGGGTTTCTCTGAGTTAAATGTTACATTTATGTACCCTTTGGGTAGAGAAACCCTGTTTCTTCGCTCTTCGATCTAACCGGGTTTCTTTGATATCAAGTATCAAGAAAATTTATAACTTAAAACTTCAATTATCGAACCTTGATCAGGTAAATCATTAGGTTTAACAGAGAAACTATCACTATTAACATTACGAATCGTCATACCACTCATTAATCCTAAAAACTCATCAATTCCGACCAAATCGCAGGTTTTCTCATCGGCAGCTTTCGTCTTATAATGAGTAGGAATAACAATTTTTGGCTTTAATACTTGTACCACTTTTGCTGCTTCTTGGGGAGTATAAGCTTTTGCACCGCCACCGACAGGAAGGAATAACAAATCAGGTCGTCCCACCAAAATTTGTTGTTCAATGCCAATAGGAGAAGTCAAGGCTCCTAAATGAAAAATTTTAATGCCTGCTTGTTTCCATAACCAAGCAACATTAGTCCCAAATCGACGACCTTTTTCTCGATCTTTTTCCGTGCGAATGCCCTCAAGTCGTAAATCATTGAATTTATAGACACCAGGTTCGTATAATAGACCTGGATTTCCTTTGAATCCATCAATCATACCTTCATCTAATAGGCGACTACTAATTAGAATTAATTCAGGATTAGAGGTAGTGACATCTCGATATCCCGTCGTACAACCAATTCGGCGAAAAGGATTGACTAAAACGCGAAATCCCCCTCCAGTAAATAAAAAACAAGTATGACCTAACCATTGTACCGATAAATCATTACTATTGGGATTAGGAGAGGGGGAAACAGAAGGTTTAGTTGTAGGAGAAGAGGACGGTTTCGGAGAAGTTGTTTGCGCCTGTGTCTGTTCCCATTCTGCGGTAAACGTTGTCGCGATCGCGCTCAATACTCCCGCGGTAGTATATCTAATAATTTCTCTTCGTTTCATGGAGGAATAATTCTATAATTGTTCGAGGAAATTCCGCAGTAATTGTTTACCGGAAGTGGTTAAAATACTTTCTGGGTGAAATTGGACACCTTCAATATGAGGATATTCCCGATGTCGCACTCCCATAATTGTACCATCTTCTACCCACGCGGTAATTTCTAACACATCAGGACAAGTGGCGCGATCAATCACTAAACTATGATACCGAGTCGCGTTCATGGGAGATTCAACTCCTCGAAAAATACCAATTCCTTTATGATAGACTTCAGATATTTTTCCGTGCATTAGCGTCGGCGCAGAAACAATATCTCCTCCAAAAACTTGACCGATACTTTGATGACCTAAACAAACCCCTAAAATAGGAAGATTCGGACCGAATTGGCGAATTAATTCCAGAGAAATACCCGCGTCTTCCGGTCGTTTTGGTCCTGGGGAAATCACCACTCCCGCGGGGTTTAATTTTTTAATTTCTTCCAGAGAAATTTGGTCATTGCGATAAACTTGGATGTCGGCAGCGACGGGAAATTCTTGACCGAGTTCACCGAGATATTGAACTAGATTATAGGTAAAACTATCGTAATTATCAATGACTATAATCACCCGGAAAACTCCTCGAATTAGTATTTGGCTAAAGATTAATAGCAGATATAATCAATTTTGACAAGGGCGGAAGTAGCAGAATAACATTAATCACGATCGCGATAATCGCGGATAACATTACAGCTCCTCCCGAACAGTCCTTGGCTATTTTCGCGAGGTCATGGTAAGACTTTTTAATACTTAAGTCAACCCCCGACTCAATGGCTGTATTCAAAAATTCCATCGCGATCACCGTGGCAAAGGCGAGAAAGATGATCAGAATTTCCACAGAACTCAGTCCAAGAATTATCCCAAAGATAATTTGAAATGCACCACATATCAAGTTATATTTTGCGGCTTTTCCCGCGATCAGAATTTGCCAAATTGCGCCGATCCTTTGCCAAAAATATTGATATTTGACACTCGGATCAGGACTTTTGACATACTTATCAGACATAAATATCATTAACGACTAATGACAAAAGGTTCTACTATTGCCCATAGAGCTGGAACAAAGAGAACTCCAGCAACAGCCCCAGACGCGATCGCGGAGACAAGAACCGCACCCGCGGCACAGTCTTTCGCGATTTTCGCGAGTTCGTGGTAAGAATGACCAATGGTTAAGTCCACCACGGACTCGATCGCGGTATTGAGTAATTCTAAGGCTAAAACCAGTGCAATTGTCAGCGCGACAACAGCAATTTTCACATTTTCCAGATGTAAAAAGAGACTCAACGCGATCGCGGCACTACCAATAATGGTATGAATGCGAAAATTACGTTGTGTTTCAAAAGCATAACTTAATCCCGCCCAAGCATATTTAAAACTAACCAGTAGGCTAGAAGCCACTTGCCAAGATAACTCACGATTAAGTTTTAGGCTTTTTTTGGGCTGCTTGTGAGTCTGAGTTTGAGTCTGAGTCATGGTTTCAGGGGTCAAGGGGACTAAAAGTTTGAGAACAATTAAGCGATCATCAAGTTTCATCATAAGATTTTGTAACTTTCCTCCAGACTATCCCCTATCGTCAATGGAGTTCCCATAGGCTTTAGTCAAGGGGAAAAGTTAGCCTCCGTATAAAATGTACAATCAATCCGCGTAATAATACTGATCGGTCTTCGCGTACTGTTCTAGCTATTAAAATTACTACTGTCAGCGATCTTTATCACAAAGGAATGAGTATTAAATCACATTTTGACATGGGGATAAGTGAAACCCATCTTTTTTGTCGGGTAGGTGAGGTCGCGATCCTCCAAAGTACCATCGAAAAGGTCGCGTCCCCACCTCACCCACCACGGAGCGGCCCTTTTGCCCAGTCTACAAACTAATTACTAAATCACGATGCCAACCTCTTTCAGTAATACTTCCTGTTGATTTAACATTTCCGTCAAACTATCTTCATCAGGATGATCCCAGCCTAAGAGATGGAGGAAACCATGAGTCCCCAGCCACCCCAGTTCCGTTTTGAGAGAATGATTTTGTTGTTGAGCTTGTCGGCTCGCGGTATCTACGGAGATCACAATATCTCCCAAATATAAAGGTAAAGATATTTGCATTTCTTCGGGCATCGGGGTATCTACCTCTAAGGCTGCGAAGGAGAGGACATCCGTAGGTTTATCTTGGCCTCGATATTGGCCATTGAGACTTTGAATCTCCGTATCATCGGTGAGGCGTAGACTCAGTTCATAACCCTTCGCCTGGGGCAATGTCCCCGACATGGTTTTTAACCATTGTTCAAACCAATTTTCCCAGGTTTGAGTGCTAATGGGGTTTTCTGAGACTGGGGACAAAACGCGATCCTCACACCAGTAACAATCATCTATATAAATTTCAACTTCCACAAATGCAATACCTCATTAATGACGGGCTGTAAGATAAGAAAGACCCACTAAGAGAGTCAACAAACCAACGGTGGTAAGGGCAAAATGTTGAAGTGACTGACCTTTTTTTCGCACCATATTTCGCATCGCGAGTTTCACGAAAGTCGGTTGAGGCGTTGGGGGAGACTCCGGTGAGTTCGTCTCTGGTATTTCTGGAGTAATTTCTGGGGGAGATGAAGTTTCACTCATAACATTGATTAGCTTGAAATTTGATTTTAGTTATTGTAACACTTTATTTCCCATTGAACTCTCCCATAATAGAGAAACAGCCCCAGACAAAATAAAGAATCAGGGGGTAATCTCAAATCCCATCTAATTTACTAATGCCACCTCATTTGTCTCAGAAGAATGTTCCACTTTAAACACATTCGCATTCAAGTTGGCTAAAATTTGTTTTCCTTGCTGCGTCAAATCTAAATAAACACTCGCATCCTTAATATAACGATAAACTACATTCCAATAAAACTTAGGATAACCCAAACGTAAATCCCCCGGATGCTTATATCCTAACAATTTAGTTTGACCAATCTCCTCAAACTCATAATACAACGCGGTAATCTTTTGTAAATAACGAGGATCACTCAATTGCCCAATCAAATCAGCGGCTCTGACTAACCCCGGATAATTAATAGTATCCTGATGATCTTCATCCGCGGGAACTGGAAACCGAGTTAACTCAATATTGTGCTTAATAATATCAGCATCAATTAACTTATGAGAGCCAAACCTTTCTTCAATAAATAACTTACCGCGATCGACATGATAAGGAGTCAAACTCGCGTCCGTTGCCCCCGGTGGTAGAGAAACCATCATATCTCCCAAACCCGTCGCGTATAAGCCTGACTCGAATTGATCCTGACGACAAACCCCCTTCACATAACCGATATCGTGACATAACAGAGAAATCATAAAATGTAACCAATCTTCACAGGAAACTCCCCCCTCACGGATATGCTTCCCGCGTAAAATCTCCTGGCCTACCAATGTCACCAAAATCGTATGTTCGACATTATGATAAAGGGCATCACTATTAGCTATATTTTCCAACGCCATCGCGCCCGCCCAAGCAATAATTTCCCCATAGTCTGACTTATAACCACCATAAGTATGACGGTAGCCCACCATCAACCTTTCCACAAATGCTCCCAGTAATAGTTCTGTCACATTAAACATTGTCTGATCCCATCGTGTCACTAAATTTCAAATCCGTTTAATCTATTTGACTAGAATTTGTCTCTGTTGTTAATTGTAACATCTTCTACTGAGCTGGTGGTTAATTTCTTTTTCTTGCATTACTTTAGACAGACAACACGATCCTATTGCCTGGGCATCACCCTTACCCTGGTTCCTTTCCCTTAAGCTCAAAAAAAACTCCCTTACTGACAATATCAACTGATGGTAACTTGAGAGATAGGAGATATTAACAAAAAGGGGAAACATCCTCTCCACAAACATCGGCCAAAAAACAAAGAGCCCGAAAACGTAATCCGATTAACTCATTATAGACAGGATTTAATTTACACATCGGCGGAATATGGAAAAGATGGTATCCAAAAAAACAAACATCTCGTTCAAAGGGACATTGAGCCGGAATCAGTTTACATAACCATCGCGCCTGTTGGGGCTTGCTTACCTCAATGGAGTCTAACCATTGACGCAGGGGGTGTAACAGTCGATTTAATAACGTGGGGCGAGTGTTGATGTGAGAAAAAATACCTGTTGTCATATCCATGACAGACCTCGATAATATTCACTACGAATAAAGCTTCTTCAACTTTTCTCTATTTTCCGTAAAATCTACAGGTATCTCTGTGATGTGGATACCTTCATGTTGTGATATTCGTAAGTATTCCCTGTGAGAGTAAACACTTCACCCTTGTGAGTAAAAACAATGTTAGAATGTGATGGGCATCACCCTAAGTAGCTTAAGAAAAAGGGGCTGTACAAAGAGGAGATATCACCAAATCCACAATATCCCCAGAAATCCTCTAAGGGGATAATTTTTTTCCTGGGTAAGGTTTTAGGTGTTTGCATATCATAGGAGTAAGCCCAAAAAGGCCAATAACTCCCTAACGGCTGCTGTGATCGGAAAGTTTTTTCTCTATATTTCTACCTTTTCTCTCCCTCACCATAAACAACTACATCTTCTCACTTCGTCTAAGGGTGAAAAAATATGACTGAAAAAGATAAAAAGTCTCATAAATTTCCCGAAGTATCGGGTAATATTGTCTGGGAAAATTTACCGAAAGAAGTGAGAAATTGGGCTGAAAGTTTACATTGGAATGAACGTCGTTATGTCCTCTCTTTATGTCATATTTTATGTGCTTCTCCCCCCGATGTTCAAGCTGAATTTTTAGATGAATATACCGCGGATGGTCTAGTATCAAAAATGCTAGAAGACATTTATAATAGTGAACGAGTCAAAGAATATCTCATCGGATTTCGCTTAGAAACTAATCTCTCTGAAGCCGTTTTACGCGGATATATTCGCCAATTTTATATTCATTCAGCCCAAGATGTTCGTCGTCAACCTGACCAATATTTAGAATCCGCGTTGAAATTAGTTTTAAGTACAGAAGAAAAAAATAATGTCTTTAATTATATCTTAGGATTTGAGTTTATTACACTTATGTTTAAAATGAGTTGGTTACAACATGAAAGATTAGCCCGATTACAAAAAAACCAAGAAGAATTTATACAAGATTATATAAAACCGATTCAATATGCCCATAAACTTAATGGACTTGTTGTGCCTAAAGATAAAAATGTTTTTTTTGCAAAACGAGATTATTTTGTCCAAGTTCCTGACATTACTCCTCGTAGATTAATTGAATTAGTCATGGCGACTTTTACAACGGAAATGGTAACAAACTGTGGATTTGCCATTATTCGTCATGCCCAATCTTTCCGGTTTGACTATGACTATATCTTTAATAATGAGCAAGAAGATAGTCCGTTCCCTTGGGAAGTAAAACCTCTTAAACTCTAAATGACTTTAAAACTATTTTTCTCTGATCCCTACTTCGATGAATAATTTACCATAACCTATCATCGATCATTTTTTAGGTACAACTTGGGTAATAATATCAAATATAAGTCTAACTCAATAGAGGAATAAACGTGCTGCTATCTAAAGGCTTTGAAGTTGAGATGTACACAGGTACTCCCCAAGGGGATATTGTCGGTCTTTCTGATCAAATTGTCCGGGCTCTTGATGGCTTTGTCCGAGAACCAGATAATCGCAATGTTGAATATACAACGGCTCCTTTGTGTAATTATGATCGCGCTCTTTGTGCCCTTGTCCGTCCCCGTCAAAATCTGCGTAATTATCTGCGAAAATTAGGTAATTATACCATATTGCCAGGAAGTACATTATCCCTGGGAGGAAGCGAGCACTTTTATCGTTCCGATCCTCAAAATCCTTATCATACTTACATCGAACAAACCTACGGTACTACCGTTGTTACCGCGAGTATTCACATCAATATCGGGGTTGATGAACCGGAATTACTGATGCGTCTTTTGCGTCTTGTCCGAGTGGAAGCCCCTCTTTACCTCGCCTTAAGTGCCTCTTCCCCCTTCCTTGATGGTAAAGTTACGGGATCTCATTCTACCCGTTGGAGTGTCTTCCCCAAAACTCCCGCATTTGTTCCCCTCTTTGAAAGTCATCATCACTATATCCAGTGGACTGAAGAACAACTGATTCTTGGGACTATGCAAAATGTGCGTCACCTCTGGACCTCTGTCAGACCTAATGGTGATCGTCGTCCCTATAATCTTAATCGCTTAGAATTAAGAATCTGTGATCTTATTGTCAATCCTCTTTCATTATTGGCTGTTACAGCATTATTAGAAGCCAGACTTCAACAAGCGATGGAAGATCCGTCCCTAGACCCCCTGCAAAAAAGTATTCTACCCGCGATGAGCCGCGATCGAGACTTAATCGAACTTACCGACAACAACGAAACCGCGGTCGCGCATCAAAGTTTAGACGCGCCGCTGCGCCACTGGTATGATGGTAGAACCCTACTAGCGCGGGAATGGATCGAAGAAATTTATCAAGAAGTCTATCCCAAGGCCAAAGAAAGAGGATTTGCTTGTTTTCTCTCACCCGTCACAAAAATCCTACGGGAGGGAAATACAGCCCAACAATGGTTAAAACAGATAGAAAATGGCATGGATAGTCGTCAGGTTATAATCCAAGCCATTCAAGACATGGCACAACTCGAACTCGAACTCGAAGACAAACTATGTCACCCCTTAATTACCTGAATATCTGTTCAGGTATCTGACAGAAATGACTGATTAGAATATCTAATCAATCATCCTCATGGCAGACATATAAAAAAAAACTATCATTACTTTCCCCCCATTGAGGGGACATTTACCCACCTCAAAGGTTGTCTACTTATCCAAACCCGAATGCCTCAAGTTGTCCTCGTTCATCCCCAAATTCCCCCAAATACAGGCAATATTGCCCGTACTTGCGCCGCGACAGCCACCCAACTCCATTTAGTCGGTCCATTGGGCTTTGAAATAAGTGATCGGTATTTAAAACGAGCGGGTTTAGACTATTGGCCCTACGTCAAACTGCACTACCACGAAAATATAGAAGCATTTCAAGCCATTCATGAAAAACTGGGGGGCAGGATGTTAGGCTATAGCACCCGTGGAACCCTTAATTACAGTCAATTTTCCTATCAAGAAAATGACTGGCTCTTATTTGGAGCAGAAACCACTGGACTGCCCTCAGAAGTGCTCAAAGCCTGCGATGCCACACTGTATATTCCCATAAGCGAACCCGGAGTTAGAAGTTTAAATCTCTCCGTTAGTGTTGCGGTTGGCTTGTTTGAAGCACGACGACAATTAGGATATAGCCAATAAAAAATTTTATCGGTATGATAGATATTTCTAATATCCTACTCAGATCACAGCCCTCCAGGTCTGGGATCACAGACATTTGGGGTATTCTTGTATAAGATATTTCTATCGGTGAAAAGAGATTAGCCCTAGAGGATAGATAGAAATTTGTGATCCTAAAAACGAGGGTATCAAGCCGGATAATGACTTCTATAAACAGAGTCAAACCCCTAGTAATAGGCAATTAGAGCGATGCGAAGAGTGGGTTTTATCAAAAATGAAACACTGAAGAACCCGCGAGTGTCGGGAAAACCGGTTTCTGGAAATTTACCTCAAATTAGGTTATATAGATAACGCAAGCGGATTCAGCTAAAGAATTTCTCACACAAAAGCTGACGTGTGAAAAGCTAAGATTTAGCAAGCGTTCCGTGGAACCAGAGTCACCGACTGTTTCCATTTTGTTACCCGAAAGCTTGTCTAAAATCAAAAAGCAAGCTACTCTTGCCTAAACAGATGGGAGATTTGTTAAACGTGATTGGTCTCACTAACAGATAATCCCTTGAGTATACGCAAGGACAGTTCGCGCTTCTCGATAGGAGGTCGTTCTTTGAACGGAAAAGATATGAATAGGACAAAACCTGTTGATTCGTGCATCTTCACCAATGAAATAAGCACAGAATCAAATAAACAGGGAAACTCTGGCACCAGCTTGGCACGCACATCCGCGGCCGTCATTGGTTTAGCAATTTCTGTAGGTGCATCTAGTTTACTGATGCCCTCCAAAGGGGATAAAGTGCTCGCGGCGGAAAAAATAACCGCGGCGGAGTCCACAGCCCAAAACCAGTCAACCCAAGCTAATCCAGTAGCAACAGTTATTTCCCCCTCAGTCGAAGCCACGGCTGCGACTTTTTCCAATTCAGTAGGGACTAAACAACTCAAAGGGGCTGCGGTTTGGGAAAATTCTCGACAAGCCGAGTTTGGTGCCACTGCCCACAGCAATTCTGGGGGTATTAAGTCCAAAACATTTTCCCCTGTGGCAAAGGACAACACGACTCCCTCTTTACCAAGCATCACAGCAGAGGAAAGTGGGGGCAATTCTTTTGTAACGCGCCCGGGAGCCAGCGCGCGGCAAACAAGTGAAAATGACGCTCAAACAACCACAAATACAACGTCGGTTGTCTCCTCTTCTCGTGATCATTCTCAACAAACGACTAATAATTCTTGGGTTAATCCCTTTGTCACTGATGAGTCCCCCATACCCGGAAAAGTCAGTAGTTCCGAAGCAAAAACCTCAGTAGAAAATCAGGCTTCACAGCTATCGGCGACGAAAGAGGAGACTCAAGCCAAAACCGTTCCATCTCTTGTTGATTCTTTGGGAAGCGCGACGATACCGCCCTCTCCCACCGCGATCGCCACGGAGATCAAGGTATATCAGGTTCGGGATGGAGATACTTTAAATTCGATCGCGGCGACTTACGGGGTGTCTGTCGCGGAAATTATCCAAATCAATAACCTGTCAAATCCCAATTTACTCAATGTTAATCAAACCTTAAAAATTCCCCAAGGTTTAAAAACCCAGGAGTTAATCTCCAACTCTGGTAACGGCATTAATATCATTGTTCCAGCGCCTATTGCTACAGATTCATCAGTGGCTCCCACGGTGAAAAGTGTAGTTGAGTCAGGATCAGGAAAGTCTACAGACGCGGCCTTAAGTAAAGAGGAAGCCCTTAACACAGTAACGGTTCCCCGCGTTGCCCAAGCCACTCCCATTCCCCTGACTGCCGATACTTCGGGTTCTGAAACACCCGTAACTATTGTTTTATCCCCTTCTGCCACAGCACCTCAGACAAGCACGACTGTAACAAAACCTACAGCCGTCAATACTAATGCAATGCCTTTGGTAGTTAAGGAAATTAGTACCAGAAGCCCCGCACAACCAGTAAAAACCTCAGAATTAAATCATGGTTACGGCGGACGTTTACGCGCTGATATAGACCGACTCCATGCTGAGTCACAGAGGGCAACGTCTAATCAGGAAACCCCTGTCATGAAAGTCGCGGAAGTATCTCGTCCGCAAGAACGCCAAGAACCCCGCAACCCCGAATATCAACCCCAGAACTCCTTACCCACAGCCCAGAAGGAAATGAGTTCTCGTCAAATGAGACAATGGGTAGAAAAAACCCAGAAATCTAACCAAGAATTATCTGCCACCACCAAGTTTGCCACCTCGGTAACAATTCCTTCTACAACTCCTAAACCATCTTTAGTGGCAACAGCACCGATCGGGGCGGGAGCTTATGATCCTCTCAATAATCCAACATTAGGACGCATGGTATCTCCTGAGTTACCACCCTTACCCGGAGCTGATCGCTATTTACCCGGTGGTTCACCCCAATCGAAGGGCTTTATTTGGCCATCCAAGGGCGCGTTTACCTCTGGTTATGGTTGGCGTTGGGGACGGATGCACCGAGGGATTGATATTGCCGCGCCGATTGGTACTCCCGTTGTCGCCGCCGATGATGGTACTGTTACTTACGCGCAGTGGAATGATGGTGGTTATGGCTATCTGGTGGAAATTACTCACCCCAATGGTTCTGTCACCCTCTATGCCCATAATGACCGCATTTTAGTCCGCGAAGGTCAGCAAGTTACCCAAGGTCAGCAAATCTCTGAAATGGGTACAACAGGGTTTAGTACAGGCCCTCACTTGCATTTTGAAATTCATCCGAGTGGTAAGGGTGCTGTTGATCCTATGGCATTTTTACCTTCTAATCCCTCCGTTGCCTCTGGGCAATAATTGTGGAGGCGATCGCGACCTATGCCCTGGGGTCATTTCAGTTGGTGGGTGGGATCGGCCCACCCCTCTCCTGATGGAGAAAAGAACCCAAAAAAAATCAAGAAAGTCCTTGACAAATCGAGAGAGGTGTGATACATTAAAAAACTGTGAAATAGATTGGCTCAGTAGCTCAGTGGTTAGAGCAGGGGACTCATAAGCCCAAGGTCGCAGGTTCAAATCCCGCCTGAGCCATTTTAAAGAAGGAAAAAGGAAGAAGGAAGAAGGAAGAAGGAAGAAGGTTAATTAATAGTGAACCATTGTCTATACCCAAGACCTTAGCCTAAGACCTGAAACCTAAGACCTGAAACCTAAGACTTGAAACCTAAGACCTGAAACCTAAGACCGGGCTGGGTGATCAATCCCGATCTAATACTGATGG
Source organism: Microcoleaceae cyanobacterium bin_387 (assembly GCA_037440985.1). Classification (GTDB taxonomy): domain Bacteria; phylum Cyanobacteriota; class Cyanobacteriia; order Cyanobacteriales; family Microcoleaceae; genus JBEDKD01. The sequence continues at coordinate 8,396 of JBBITB010000038.1, read as the reverse complement.
TAAATCCTAGAACAGAAACCGAGTTTCAGTAGATCACGAGTAAAATACAATTGAGGATTAAGTCAAAAGGCAGACAGTATGATTCCCACCGTTATTGAACAATCGGGGCGCGGTGAACGCGCCTTTGATATTTATTCACGACTGTTGCGCGATCGCATTATTTTTCTCGGACAACAGGTAGATTCAGAATTAGCCAACCTGATCGTCGCCCAGTTACTCTTTTTGGACTCCGAAGATCCTGAGAAAGATATTTACTTATATATCAACTCTCCGGGGGGTTCAGTGACGGCGGGCATGGGCATTTTTGACACCATGAACCAGATTCGTCCAGACGTTTGTACGATCTGTATTGGTTTAGCCGCGAGTATGGGGGCATTTTTGCTCAGTGCCGGAGCTAAAGGCAAACGGATGAGTCTGCCCCATTCTCGCATTATGATTCATCAACCCCTTGGCGGGGCTCAGGGACAAGCGACAGATATTGAAATTCAGGCAAAGGAAATTCTTTATCATAAACGTCGTCTCAATGAACATTTGGCTGCCCATACGGGGCAACCCCTTGAGCGTATTCAAGAAGATACCGAACGGGACTTCTTTATGTCTGCGGAAGACGCGAAGGAATATGGTCTTGTTGATCAAGTGATCAATCGTCGTCCCTCTCTGACAAACCCCATTACTGCGGTTAACTAAAGCGGTTAACTAAAAACGAGCAATAATACCTTCGCCTTTGAGGAAAAATGCCTTAATTCTTAGGTTGGGTTGAGGCTGCGTCGCCTGCCGCCGCGCCAAACCCAACATCTTCCTTGAGTTAAGTATCGCTCAACCCAACCGAGAGAAAATCGCGAAGGTATTGATAAACAAACCAGGTTTCTTGGGGTATTCTATTAGCTAAAGTGAAAATTTACCCTGAGAAACCGCTTTTCTCTTTACTGAATATTGGGACAAATGGTGATGGCAAAACGCTCCTGTGAAGGATGTTCTTGCCAATGGTCTAAAATTGCTTGTAACTCCGAGCGTAAAGAGTTTAAATCTTGAATTTGTTTATTAATAGCCTCTACTTTTTCTTGCAGACGCGCTTTAACTTCCGTACATGGTAATAAACCTCGATCGCGGATCTCTAAAATTTCTTTAATTTCACTCAAGCTCAAACCTAACCGTTGAGCTTGTTTAATAAAGGTGAGTCGGTTTAAAACCGTATCAGTAAATAAACGATAACCCGACTCAGAACGTGCGACAGTGGGAGAGAGCAAACCCATATCCGTATAATAACGAATCGTTTTTACCGACAAACCACTTCGAGTCGCGATCGAGCCAATTTGGTAAAGTTTACCAGGAAGAGAAACAACCATCTTGTTAGGAATTAAGAATTTCCAGAGCACTTTAAACCAGGAAAATCCGGGTAAAAACTTAATAGGGTGGATGATTTTTCGAGATACTCAGCATCGGTAAAGAAGGACGAGAGGATTGGGGAGGCAAATAATATTCAGGAGCCGGAGTAGGTTCATCCACCCGCGATCGTTGAATTTGCCACCAACGCCACGCGAGGGCGACCCCCACAGTACCTAAACCAAAAACCAACAAAGAACCACTCGCACCCGCACCGCCAATGACAACATCAACGGCACCAACCATAACAATAAAGCCAGTTACAGGCTCTTTACGATAAGCTGACTTGAAAAGACGGGACCATGAAACACTCATCATATTTTATCTATTTTAATTTCTAGTTTCCCGATAGGGCATCTGCCCAGAGAAAGGAGAGAGCCACATTTACGGAAGTGTCGAGATATTCTAGCAGAATCCGTACCTGTGGGAAAATTATCAGAAAATCTGACCAACCAAACAAAGTGCTTTGAGCATAAAGTTCTGACTAATTACACAAACAGTTCTTTGTCGTTATTTTCCGTATAGCTTTAGTTTACCCAATTTTCGCGACATCCCCCACCCTTAAAGGGAAAAGAGGGGAGAGTGTTAAAAGCGAAAATTATTTCAGTCCTAACCAGGCAAGTAAGCCTTGTCCTGTGAAATACTCAATAATGACAGTGATGGTAATGCCAATCATCGCGGCTCGACCGTTGAGGCGTTCTGCATAGCTGTTAAAGCCAATTTTGGACTCTATCAACTTAGGAGTTATACTGGGTTGTGGTGTGCTCATAGCAGTTAAATTACTCTCTCAACAAAGATTTAGTTACAATTCTTTACCATATGAGCCGATCTGTAAAGTGGTGATGTTGTTGCTCTTGCCATCAAGAAACTCCTATTCTCAAACCCTCTCACCTGAATATGTCAAATCAATTTGAGTCCTATTCACCGCTTCCTCCCGCCCTCCAACGAGTTGCTTGGGCTCTTCGCATAGGTGGTTGGGTTTGTTTTTGGGTGCAGTTAGTCTTAACAGTCATTTCCACCCTGATTATCTTATTCGCGGCACCGATGGCCTTTGGGAACCGTGCTACAACACTGCCCAATGGAGTCACAACGACTAATAGTAGTGGAATTTCGGGGTTTTTTCCCATCGCGTTATTGGGATTAGCCGTATTAGGTTTTAGTGCCTATCGTGCCTTTGGTTACGTTCGTTTAAGTCGAAAACTGAAATCTCCTGATAATTTAGCACGTCCCAAAAAAGCAGAAACGGTACTATATGTCCGACGGACACTAATTAGTAATTGTATCGGGATGTTAATCACATTAATCGGTGCAGAATCCTTAAGTGGTGTTCTTTTAGGGAAATCCTTGGTACAACCCCAAGGCATTTTAGCTACTGGTGGCATGATTAACCAGTATATTGACCCCCTCGATATTTTTATTGTTTTAGGCAACACCCACGCGATTTTTGCCCATTTTGTGGGCATGATCGCGGCTCTTTGGCTCATCGACCAAATTTATAAATAGATCAAGGAAGAAGGTTAACAGTTGACAGTTGACAGTTGACAGTTGACAGTTGACAGTTGACAATTATCAATTATCAATTGCCCAATCCCCATTCCCCAATCCCCAGTCCCCAGTCCCCAATTCCCAGTCCCCAATCCCCAATCCCCAGTCCCCAATCGCCAGTCCCCAATCCCCTTTCCAAGCTGATCCGGAATGAAAGAAAAGAAGTCGAAGAAAGTATGGAGAAAGCTTAGATTATGGAAATAACTTTATGGAATTACAACCATTAGGGGGCTTAGGAGCACAGAGTGGAAATGCCTCTATAGAAATTTCTCAAAAAAATACACGCAATAACTCCGATATTCTCAAGTCTCTCATAACTCAAATAGAAGCAGAACTCCTCAAGAGTGATGTTTATAGTCGTGTATTAGCCAGTTTAAGAACCATGTTAGGGGATACCGCGGTAGGGGCTGAGATATTAATGAAAGCTCTTGGCAGAGAAGCAATTCTACTCGCGGTGAAAGGAATTGCCCGGAAAAAAAAGAAGGCTTCTACCTTACCCAATGCTTCTGCCCCCAATCCCATTTCTGTCAGTGCAGAAAATTCTATTATCCCTCGTCCACCTGTGGTAGATATTCCCGCGCAGCAAGAGAAAATCACGACATCCCCACGATCGCGTCCTGTTTCCATACCTTATCAACCTCTCAATTCTGAAGACACGATCGCGCCTGCTCCCCATCAGACGATCGCGCTCACTTCTCCCCCTGTAATTCCAGAAGATTCCGAGACACTAGCAGAGGCGCGATCGCAACTGCCCCCCCGCAAAAAAAGCAAACGATTAACCAAAGCAGAAAAAGCCGCGTTAGCACTCAAAGAAAGGGATGAATCTTTACAAAAAGTGGGAGAAAAATTACGAGAAGCACGTCAAGTTCGCTCTCTGTCTTTGCATCAACTTCATAGCCAAACAATGATTCCTTTGCATCATTTAGATGCCTTAGAAAAAGGTAAAGTGGAAAACTTACCAGAATATATTTATGTCCGTGGTTTTATTCGCCGTGTTGGAGAAGCATTAGGATTGAATGCTGAGGAACTTATGGCTTCTTTACCATCACCAGAAATCGCTCATAAAATACCGAATTGGTGTATGCCTGAATTAGAAAAAAGTAGTTCATTTGTGCGTCCAGTACATTTATATTTAGGTTATACTGCTTTAATGGCGGGAGCGGTAAGTGGTGTGTCTTGGTTGTCTCATCAAAATGCCCCTGATGTCAAAGGATTACCTGACATTAAAATTCCCTCTTCGGCAACTTCTCCGGCAAAAAAACATTCGCAACCCGTCAATAAACCTGGTTTAAAATCTTCAATTAGTGCAGAAATCATTGTCAGTAATGATATGGCTCCTCCGGTTTTTTTGGGATAGTTTTTATTTAAAATAAGAGAGGGCAGTATCGCAACCCTGAGAAACCGGGTTTCTTCGGTGAACCCGATATATAGCACTTCTTGGATAGATGAGGTATTCATTTAAACTTGAAACGCTTGACAAAAATGGGTTTTGGTATACTCCATCTTTGTGAGAACCGCTATAGTGATAAATCTCTTTTGAAACCCGTTTTCTGATGGTAAATGAGCGTGATCATGCCCATGAGAAAGCGGGTTTCTTCTGTCAACTCGACCGATAGCAATCCTAAATATGCGAAATTTCCTAATAATAAATTTTGGAAAAATCGGTGCTACAAAAGTTTTCATGTAAAGTCAAAAAAAAATCATAACTTTCTCAAAAAAAGAAAAATAATGAAAATAAAAATACTGTATAATTGACTTTGTGGTACTTTTAATACTTAAATAAAAGAAGCCAAAGATGATTATATAGACGTGAGTTACACTTATGCCATCTCATCGCTAAAACTAATAACTAACCTCCTTAAATTAGAAGAAATGAGTGATTAATTATCAGATTATAGACTCAATGGTAATAGTTTCATATCTGGAGAATATGAACAAAGAAGCTACTTGTACATCCAGGGTAAGAGCATCTCAATCAGGCTTGAGAAAAGCACTTGAGAATCTGCATCATATAGTCATTTTTCATCGCCGCCCGTTTTCTTTTTTGTCGCAAGCTACGCCGGAGGGTTGTTTCTTGATTGACGGCATTAAGAGCTGGCGGGGTTGTCACCCCATGAAATATAATAATGGTGATCAGATTAATGGTAGTTTTCAGGACAAAGATTCGGCTATAAGGTTTTTAGCTAACTTTAGTTAATTTTATTATTCTATTTGTGGTTGTTGGGATGCCGGATCGCGCCCTTTGTGAGAATGTAGGAAAAGGCAGGTTTGGTGGGTATGTGGGAGAAACGCGATCATGCCCTTTGTCAGTATGTAGAAAAAGGCAGGTTTGGCGGGTATGTGGGATAAGGCGCGATCGTGAGCATCTCACATTTGCACAAAAAACTGTAGTGGGAGCGTCTCGCTCCCTAGGAAACTCCGAGAGTGCTAGGGAACTCCGAGAGCACTAGGAAACTCCGAGAGCACTAGGAAACTCCGAGGGAGCGAGACATTCGATGCTCCGCACAGGCTACGCCAAACCACCGCCAATTTACCTTTAGGAGATGCTCCCAACGTGATCCATGCTTAAGTTTAATAGTATTATGATATCAGGAAAGAGTGGGTTAAATATAATATGGATACACAAGAACTTCTCCAAAGAGGTATTGATCGTTACAAACAACGAGATTACGAAAATGCCCTTGAGGATTTTAATCAAGTTATTTCTCTTAATCCAACTTTGGCTAAAGCTTACCATTACCGAGGTTGGATTTACAAAAGCTTGAAAAAAAAAGAAGAGGCAATTGAAAATTTACAGCACGCGGCATCTATTTTGAAGGATCGAGAGTACAGTGTTTTATGCAAAAAAATTATCGCCTTATTGGATAAGCTTTTTCCCTCAAAAGAAGAAGAAAAAGATTCAGAGAACAATGATGATATATATAGCGACGAATACAGCAATCTTTTTTGGATAGATGAGGCGGGTAATTTGTACCACACGTGGCCTGATCCAGAACTAAGCGAGGCGATAGAAGACTATTATTGCTATATTAAAGAGGATCTACAAACTATGCAAAATTTTACTTTTCAACGCTTACAACGAATTGAATTATTGCAAATAAAAAGAGAAAAAAATGCTAAATTTGAACCCGAACGGAAAAAAATGGGTTGCCTATGTGCAATTCCCATCAAGAAATAGCTAGGTTGATGAGAATCTCTGTTAAAGTCTTACGTTTTTTCGCTTTTTCTCGGAAAAAAACCGCCTATAACTGCTTTCAAATTCCCAAAAAAACGGGCGGTAATCGTAAGATATCAGCACCCAGGCCACTTTTGAAGAAATCTCAACAATGGATTCTTCATAATATTTTAGAAAAAATAGAAGTACATAATGCGGCTCATGGTTTCTGTTTAAACCACTCAATTGTCACCAACGCACAACCTCATGTTGGTGCAGATATCGTGATCAATTTTGACCTGAAAGACTTTTTTCCTTCTATTTCCTACCCACGAGTTAAAGGTCTTTTTAAATCCTTCGGTTATTCGGAAACCGCCTCGATCATTTTTGGATTGCTTTGTACAGAACCCACCCTCAAACAAATTGAATTAGATGGGGAAATTCATTGGTTACTTTCATGGACGGAACGGCACTTACCACAAGGCGCACCCACTAGCCCAGCCATTACTAATCTTTTGTGTCGGACATTAGATAAACGACTGACTCAGATGGCTAAACGATATGGTTTTGTTTACACACGATACGCGGATGATCTCACTTTTTCTGCCTGTGGTGATAGTCTTGGCAATATTGCTAATCTCATGAAAGGAACCCGCTCTATTGTTAAGTCAGAAGGGTTTAATATTAATGAAGAGAAAACGAGACTTCTGCGGAAATCTCGACAGCAGGAAGTCACGGGGATTGTTGTTAACGATAAAGTCAATGTTTCTCGTGAAAAACTGAAACGCTTTCGCGCCACCCTTTATCAAATCGAAAAAGACGGTTTAATCGGAAAGCATTGGGGAGATTCTAAAAAGCGAGACCTCATTCCTTCCCTGGAGGGTTTTGCTAATTTTGTTTTTATGGTTAATCCCGAAAAGGGTTCTCTGTTTCGAGAGCAAGTTAAACGCATTAAAGAAAAATATGCCAAAGGCAAATATTCGACTTCAATTCCACTTCCCAAAATTCTGAATCAATCGGATATCATCGCGTTAATTTATGCTGAGTTGAAGCGGCTTGGATATACAGGTGAATTGAGACGCTTCTATTTAAAATACAACTACGGAAAACAATCTCTCCAAGAGCTAACAGAGGAAAACTTGCTGGAATTTCTGACTGCTCTCAAATCTCGTGTCCAATAAGATGATTTTACAGCAGTTCCCGCTGTTATGAAACACGGTAGGGACACGGCAATGCCGTGTCCCTAGGAGGATTGAACGATAAGTGGGTGTACCTCGCGGTTTCCGCTGTATCTACTAAGGCTAATCTCTAAATTTGGCACAGAAGCTAACAGGAGTTTTCTTTAACTGTGAAACCGATAACTGGGAGCATCCCAATTTTGCCAAACAACTGTAGTGGGAGCAAGGGGCTTCCCCGGAATCCCATAGATCCCCAGATGCTCGCACTCCAAAAAAAGTGAAATAAATTTTGGGTAACTGTGTTATACTTCAAAAGTCACGGGCAAAGGCCAGCAGAGAAAACAACCTTGCAATTTCGGGCGGTGCATCACCGTCCATGGGTTAAAGCTAACTGCAACAGGGGGACACTCACTTTCACCCTGGCTTCTGATCGCCTGCGCTTCGCGAACCCGGCGATCTTGCCAAGCACGAAAACGTCGTTTGGCCGAGTTTTACGAAGGGGTAATCTGCCTGCTTTTGCCCCGTGGCATTATTTTATTTGACGCTCCCACCGATAAATCGGGGGATTCTCTGTAAAGATGTCTCACCAGAAACCTGGTTTCTCTGAGGCACTCTGGTTTTAGGTGAAAATCTTTCTAAGAAACCCGGTTTCTTTTGCCCAAAGCGCGATCGCGTTTTTTTTTGTATATCGCGTTTTTTTTGATATGGGAGAAGCGCGTATAATATGAATTATAAGAAAAACAAATCTACAGCAAACGAGGAGATAGGAAAAATGACTAAAACTATCATAGAACCCACCTCAAAAGACCACAAAAACTTATCTGAAGAAGTATCCATTACGGAACTTTTAAGAGAAATTCAAGCCACTCCTAGAGAATATTGGTCAAAACTACTTCCGATGCTTCGTTTATTTCGAGAAACAGCTACTTTTAATCAAAGTGAAGTATCTCAAGTTGCTCTCGATCCTTCAGAAACGAATCTTCTCACTGCACAATATCACGCGTTAAAAGAATTAACTCAACAATGGATCGAAGAAGGTGATGAAAAAGAACAAACAGAAACCTTAGAATATTTACAACACAATAGACCTCTTGCGAAAGTGCGAACAAAAATGTGATACAATGAAAAATAACTTC
>JBBITB010000037.1:12566-50049 GCA_037440985.1 Microcoleaceae cyanobacterium bin_387 | reverse complement strand
AGAAGGAAGAAGGAAGAAGGAAGAAGGAAGAAGGAAGAAGGAAGAAGGAAGAGGGGGAAAAGAGGGAAGAGGGAAGAGGGAAGAAGGAAGAAGAAAGAGGGGGAAGAAATAATGAACTACTTTGGCACAGAGACACAAAAGAATAAGAAAACGTCCCCATCTCCCCATCTCCCCATCTCCCCATCTCCCTAATCCCCAATAAATATCTTTAAATCGAACATTTTATGACACAAATTCCTCACCCAGATACAGCCGAAATTATCATTAATTGTGCTGTCATTACTGTTAGCGATACTCGTACTCCTGAGACAGATACCAGTGGTCAATTAATGCAACAATTACTGAAAAATGCCCATCATAATATTATTGATTATAACATTATTAAAGATGAACCTTTACAGGTAAAAGAACAAATTTATGCTTTGTCTCAAAGAGCCGATGTCGATGTCTTAATTTTTCATGGAGGAACAGGTATTGCTCCTAGAGATACGACTTATGACGCGATCGCGTGTCTATTAGAAAAAACCTTATCCGGTTTTGGGGAATTATTTAGGTTTTTAAGTTATCAAGAAATCGGTTCAAGAGCAATGGCATCGCGCGCGATCGCGGGAATTTACCAAGGAAAAATTATTTTTTCTCTCCCCGGTTCTCGCAATGCCGTAAAACTGGGAATAGAGAAGTTAATTATACCAGAATTAGTGCATTTAGTCAAACAAATTCGAGGTTAAAAAGCACAGAGGAAAGAAGACAAAAAAGCGCGATCGGATGGAGGCAATTTACCTCTTTGTGTCTTTGTGGTTAATTCCCACAAATCCCTTCCTTCTCGCCAACGACAAGGATATCGGAGGCACAAAAGCCCTCTTAAAGACCAAAAATTGGGGAGCATTCCACTAGGATAAAATTTGCTTTTTGAGAAGCTCTGTAGCCGCGTCACGATCTAAAGGTCTGGAGAAGAAATATCCTTGACCCAATTCACAACCTAATTGTTGAAGTTCCGTCATTTGTTCAGGAGTTTCCACACCTTCGGCGATGACATCCAAACCTAAATTATGAGCTAAAGTGACAATCGCACGGACAATTTGTAAAGGTTGAGCACCACCATCAGGACCATGCTTTCCTAAACGACTAACAAAAGAACGGTCAATTTTTAAAGTATCCAGGGGAAAACGATGTAAATAACTTAAAGAAGAATAACCAGTCCCAAAATCATCAATAGATAAACGAATATTACGCTCCTTAATTTGCGCTAACATCGTCGTAGCTAAAGCCACATTTTCCATAATCACACTTTCAGTAATTTCCAACTTTAAATTTTTCGGATTACAAGCAGTTTCGAGGAGAATTTCATCAATTTGTGAAATTAAATTCGCTTGACCTAACTGTTTACCCGAAAGATTAACACTCATCGTCAATTGAGAAGAAGAATTAACACAAGAGAGTCTTAATAAATTCAAATCAGCTTGATTTATTTGTGAATTTTGGGAATTATTTTCTTGTTCTTGATTCAATAAACTCTGCCAAATTCGCAATTGTTCACAGGCTTCCCGTAATACCCAAGTTCCCAAAGGAATAATTAAACCAGTTTCTTCTGCAACGGGAATAAATTGGGCAGGAGAGACTAATCCTCTAATGGGATGTTGCCAACGGACTAGGGCTTCAAATCCAGTAATGGCCCCCGTTTTCATCGAAACAATAGGTTGATAATGAAGCAAAAATCGAGATTTTTCCTCCTTAGGAATTGCCGGTAATAGTTCCTGGGCAAGTGGATACTTTTCTGGGGTATTCCAAGATGAAATAATTCCTGATTCTGGTGCAATTTTCGTAAATTCAGGAGAAAGAATTTGCAGCGGAAAATAACAATTTTCTTGAATGACTCGTCTCAGTTCAGTTTCTAATTCTAATAAATGACGAGTTTGATCCTGCATTTTGACATTAAAGACTTCATGACGAGATTTTCCTAATGCTTTGGCACGATACATCGCGATGTCCGCGTCTCTTAATACTTCTTCGGGATTTTTGTAAGGCAAAAATACAGTTTTATTGGGGACTTCTAAGCGATGTTCAGCTAGTTCTCGTGGACTGACAACAATACCGATACTCACAGAGGTAAAGACATCATGTCCTTCTAAATAAAAAGGCTCTTTTACTTCATGATGAATTTGGTTAGCTAAAGTTAATGCTTCTTCTAAATTATCAATATCTTCTAATAAAACTGTAAATTCATCTCCACCGAGGCGGGAGACTGTATCTGAGGGTTTAATACATTTTTCTAATCGCTTGGCAAAAGTGACAAGCAATTTGTCCCCCATGATATGCCCTAAACTATCATTGACTATTTTAAAGCGGTCTAAGTCTAAAAAGAGAACGGCAAATTTATAATCAGGATATTCTAAAGAACGACGAATGGCTTGACCTAATCTATCCATAAATAAAGCACGATTTGGTAATCCCGTCAGTGCATCATGAAAGGCTTCATGGAGGAGTTGTTCTTGGGCTCTTTTGCGCTCGGTAATGTCTCTAATAATGATCTGTACTGCCATTTTTCCTTGATAAGTCGCGGGGATTCCCGCAATTTCTACATCAATAATTACCTGATCTATTATTCGGACTAATTTTTGTTCCGTTAGATTCATTTTTTGATGGTATTTAATAATATTGTCTAAACTTATTTGCAAAACATCAATATAGTCAGGATGGACAATATTTAACAGGGGCATTTCTAAAATAGATTCTGGTGAAATGGCACCCATTAATTTTGCACCCGCGGCGTTCACATAGACAATTTTACCCTCACAATAAATCGCGATCCCTTCCGGGGATAGTTCTACTAAACGACGATAGCGTTCTTCGCTTTCTTTCAGAGCTTTTTCTGTGTTTTGCCGTTCTAGTTCTGTTTGATGGGCGGCAATAAAACGTCCGATACTTTGTGCCATTAATTCTATGATTTCTCGTTCATGGGATTCAAAGTTTTTTGTGCGGATTTTTGGGGAAGAAAAACTTAAGGTTCCGTAGATTTTTTCATTAACAATAATAGGAGTACCAATGAATGCTTCGTGATTGATTTTTTGCGGGAATTTATTAATATGGAAAATCTGACTGGTTTGAGTATAGTAAATAGTCCTTCTTTGTTGGATAATTTCATCATAATATGTTTCAGTTAAATCAAATTCTAAACCCGGAATTAAATGGGGTTGTTCTGATTTCACGGAACGCAGGATTAAAGAGTGCTCAATTACTTGACCAATGAGGCCGGTAGATAAACCAAATATTTCACAACCTGCGAGGAGATAATCGGCAAAAAGTTCTTCAAAATTTTTATGATTATAGGTGGTAATTCGGTGTAATTGTTTTAAATTTGTACTAAACGTTGCTAAGGCTTGAGATTTGAGTAATAATTCTTGTTCTGAGCATTTCCGTTCTGTAATATCAGTTTGAATCCCAACAAAGTGGGTGAGATGGCGACGGGAATTATAAACGGGTGCAATGGATAGTTCGTTCCAAAATAGAGAACCATCTTTACGGAAATTTTCGAGGACTACATGACATTCCCGCCCCTCATCAATGGCTTCTCCTAATTCGTTTAATTCGACCTGACTTTTGTTGTCACTTTGTAATAAACGATAATTTTTACCAATGACTTCATCCCGTTTATAACCTGTCATCCGCTCAAAGCTAGGATTAACGAAAATAATAGGATTATCCGCAACTGTCGCATCGGTAATCACAATGCCATTACTACTACTTTGAATGGCTCTTTCCATTAATCTTAAACGATCTTCGGCGTGAGTCCGTTCGATCGCGGTTGCCAAAACATTCGCGATCGCTTCTAAAAAATGAATATCATCTTGATTAAAGGAACGAGGTTTAGTGCTATGAGCTCCTAAAACTCCCCAAACAGGAGTGTCGGAATTGGTGAGAGCAGAATCATCTTGCCAGTCAAGTTTCCTAGTCGTTTTTATCCCTGGAATAATGACACTTAAACCACTAATAACACGATGGTTATGGAGCAGAGGAGAACCACTAAAACGAGTTTCTAAAGGGAGGTCTTCTACGACAACAGGTTTCCCCAATTCTAAAGTATAACCGGCTTGAGATTTATGAGAAGCACTAACAGTAACATTTCCCACCATTCCTTTGTGCCAACCGACACCTGCTTTGAGTAAAAAAGCATGATTTCCTGGCATTAATTCCAAGAGTTGAGAATATTCGACATTGAGCGTTTGCGCGACTAACGCGACGGCTTGATTCATTAATAATGATAAATCAATTCCCTCTAAAGCTTCTTGGCCTAAATACGCGACGGCTGCTTGTTGACGGGCTCTGGAGTGAATAGACGCGAGTAATTGTTTTTCGACTACTTCGGCTTGTTTACGTTTAGTAATATCATGGTGAATGCTCATGATCGCGGTAGCCGCATTAAATTCATCGTAAACATACATGAAATTACTTTCACAAATGCCTTCACTACCATCCCGACGCACAAAAGATATTTCTCCACTCCAACAGGCTTTTTCCTGTAGACTATTTAAAATAGTTTTTTTCACAATTTCTACGTCATTTTTTCGATAGAAATCTTCTGGTTTTTTTCCAATTATTTCCCTTTTACTATAACCGAAGATTTGTGAAGCCGCGGGATTCCAATCAATAATTGTTCCCTCAATATCAGTTAAAATTACTCCGTCGTGGATATGCTCAAAGGTAAGAGCTTGTCTACGCAGAGATTCTTCTGCTTTTTTACGATCACTAATGTCAGAATACACAGATATAATTACCTTCTCTCCGAGCAAAGTCAAACTTTTCATCGAGAGGGCTGCCCAAAAGAAGGTACCGTCAGCTTTTTTCAGACGCACTTGAGCTTCTCGCACATCCCCCTTGGTTTGTAGCATAGCTAGTAATATTTTATAGTCAACAGGGTTTTGATAAAACTGTCGTAACTTACGACCAAGTAATTCTCTTGTTGGCACTCCGAAAATGAGACCAAATAGCTCATTGCCATAGAGAATAACACTATTTTTAGCCTTACTGATGCCCATTGGTACGGGAGCCGATTGCGTCATCGTTTCCCATAAATGTTGTCTAGGTTCCCAAGAGCTTGCTGGCTCATTAGTCGAAGTATACTCAGTGTTTCTGGGGATTGCCTTAAGTTTGCGATTCATCCATTTTACTTGTCTTTGTTGCACAATGAGACTCCTGCAGGTCCTAGCAGTTTCCTCTAAAGCTATTTATGTCATTATTGATCCCTGATTGGTGTTCGTCGATAAATGTTTTTATCGCCCTCTCCTATTCTACTTTTTTATTCCTCTTTTTGGGATTTTTTTTTGAGGAAACTTTAAAAAAGTATATTAATCTTAATATTTATTTACATTTCTCATTTGGATATTGGGGGGGTTGCTATTGGGGGTTGAGTATTCGGAAGATTAAGGATTTTTTGTTCTTTGTTACCTGTTCCCTTTGTGGGGGTTAATAGGGAAAACCTTTTGGTGTCCGAAGAACTCTAGGGTATCAAAGTACAGATTAACCTGGATAATTCTCCTAATACGTTATTGGGGTTATCTCGGGGGTAAAATCATTTTTTTCTAAGCGCAGATGCACGCAGATCAAAACAGATTAACCCGGTATTACTAAGTATTAACCCATAGGAAAAACGCGGAGAATCACTTTTATAAGCACTAGCAAAAGTGATGTTTATTTTTAATAAAGTTGCCAGATAACGGCACAATGTATATCGTTTTTTTGTTGATAATACCACTGCCTAATCATATTCTCCTGTATATTCAATGGCTGATGATTGACCCTCCTGTAAATCTAGTTGCTCAGATAATTCCTCTTTAGTGGGACCATTAACAACGACTTTACATGAATAATCTCTAAATTATGATCGAGTTCTGCTTCAATGATTAATACTCATTGATGACGATAGGTTTGTCTAATTTCTGCCAGTGTTAAGACATCTGTGTTATTAGGCTTTGTGATGAGAGTTTCTATAATGATACTCAATGGGCATCATTACTTGTTTTCTATCCATAATCAACCCGATCGCGTGTCGGAGTCAAAAATTGTTTACCAGTAACTCTCCATAATATCACAATAAGATAAACTGAACCTACAATTATAACTTTATATCTCCAAAGGAGAACACTGAATGTTAGAAGCTTACCGCGATCATGTTGCCGATCGCGCCACTTTGGGTATCCCTCCCTTACCCTTAAATGCTACACAAACGGCACAATTATGCGAACTCTTGCAAAACCCCCCTGCGGGAGAAGAAGAAACTTTATTAGAATTACTGCGTGATCGCGTCCCACCCGGAGTAGATCAAGCCGCCTACGTTAAGGCTTCTTTTTTAACTGGAGTCGCGAAGGGTGAAATTACTTGTCCCCTGATTAATTCCCAATCCGCGGTGTATCTCCTGGGTACAATGTTAGGGGGCTATAATGTCCAATCTTTAGTGAGTTTATTAGAATCAGACGATCCCGCGATCGCGTCGTCCTCCGCATCAGCCCTTAGTAAAACCCTACTGGTGTTTGATGCCTTCCATGATGTCTTAACTCTAGCAGACTTCAACCCCTACGCGAAACAAGTAATCGACTCATGGGCGAATGCCGAATGGTTTACCAGTCGCCCAAAACTCCCTGAAACAGTGACAGTCACCGTCTTTAAAGTCCCCGGAGAAACCAATACCGATGACTTATCCCCCGCGACTCATGCCACCACTCGCCCCGATATCCCCTTACACGCGTTAGCCATGTTAGAAACCCGTCAACCGGGTTCATTAGAAACGATCGCGCAGTTAAAGAAAAAAGGCCATCCTGTCGCCTATGTCGGTGATGTCGTGGGAACAGGTTCCTCGCGCAAATCCGCCATTAACTCCGTATTATGGCATATCGGTAATGATATTCCCTTCGTTCCCAATAAGCGATCAGGGGGTTATGTATTAGGAAATACGATCGCGCCAATTTTCTTCAACACCGCGGAAGATGCAGGATCCCTGCCCATTCAGTGCGATGTCAGCAATATGGAAACAGGAATGGTGATCACAATTCATCCCTACAAAGGAGAAATCACCAACGAAGCCGGGGAAGTCATTTCCACCTTTACCCTCAAACCCGATACCATACTCGATGAAGTTCGAGCAGGAGGGCGCATACCCTTACTCATTGGCCGCACCTTAACCGATAAAACCCGTGACGCGTTAGGATTAGAACCCAGTACCCTATTTACCCGTGCCCAAATGCCTACGGAGACAGGGAAAGGTTACACTTTAGCCCAAAAAATGGTCGGAAAAGCCTGTGGTTTACCCGGAGTGCGTCCGGGTGCATCCTGCGAACCCGTGATGACAACAGTCGGATCTCAAGATACTACCGGCCCCATGACACGCGATGAATTAAAAGAGCTCGCGTGTTTAGGATTTAGTGCCGATTTAGTAATGCAAAGTTTCTGTCATACCGCGGCTTATCCTAAACCCGTAGATGTCAAAGTTCATCAAGAATTACCTGATTTTATCGCGCAACGGGGAGGGGTAGCCCTACGCCCCGGAGATGGCATTATTCACTCATGGTTAAACCGGATGTTATTACCCGATACCGTGGGAACCGGAGGCGATTCACATACTCGTTTTCCCTTGGGAATTTCCTTTCCCGCGGGTTCTGGTTTAGTGGCTTTTGCCGGCGCGTTAGGCGTAATGCCTTTAGATATGCCAGAATCAATTTTAGTGCGATTTAAGGGAGAATTACAACCGGGTGTTACCTTGCGAGATATCGTTAATGCCATTCCCTATGTTGCCATCCAAAAAGGGTTATTAACGGTAGAGAAAAAGAATAAGAAAAACGTCTTCGCCGGACGCATTATGGAAATAGAAGGATTACCCAATTTGAAAGTGGAACAAGCCTTTGAATTAACAGACGCGACCGCGGAGCGTTCCTGTGCCGGTTGTACAATTAAACTCAGTGTAGAAACCGTTTCCGAGTATATCCGTTCTAATGTTGCCTTATTAAAAAATATGGTAGCACGGGGATATCAAGACGCTCGAACAATCATGCGTCGGGTGGCGAAAATGGAGGAATGGTTAGCCAATCCCGTATTAATGGAAGCCGATGCCGATGCCGAATACACCGAGATTTTGGAAATAGATTTGAATGAAATCAAAGAACCGATCGTCGCGGCTCCGAATGACCCCGATAATGTGAAATTATTGAGTGAAGTCGCGGGGGATAAAATTGATGAAGTGTTTGTCGGTTCTTGTATGACAAATATCGGTCATTATCGTGCTACCGCGAAGGTATTAGAAGGGGAAGAACCCGTCAAAGTGCGTTTGTGGATTTGTCCGCCCACTCGGATGGATGAAACGCAATTAAAAGAGGAGGGAATGTACAATATTTTTGAAGCTTCAGGTGCGCGTACAGAAATGCCCGGATGTAGTTTATGTATGGGCAACCAAGCGCGTGTTGAAGATGGTGTCACAGTGTTTTCCACATCGACACGGAATTTTAATAACCGTATGGGGAAAGATGCACAAGTGTATCTAGGTTCCGCGGAATTAGCGGCCGTTTGTTCGATGTTAGGACGGATGCCAACGGTAGAGGAATATTTGGAGTTTGTTGAGAAGAAGATTGATCCGTTTGCCGGTGATTTGTATCGTTATTTGAACTTTGATCAAATTGCCGGATTTGAGGATCAAGGGCGAGTTGTTTCTCAGGAAGAAGTGGCTAAATTTGAGGAGTTGTTAGTAGGGGCTAAATAGGGTATATGGCAGTTCTTGGATAGATGAAGTATAGATTTCAACTGAAAAAGCTTGACAACAATCTTTTTTTGCCTACTCCATCTTTGTGAGAACCACGATAGACGAAACCCAACATATTCGTTGGGTTTCGCAACGCTCAACCCAACCTAAAAAAAAGGTATTGATTCAAGAAAAAACCGGTTTTTCAGTCACAACATTGAATCAGTTAACGCCAAAAATCTCTTTAACATCTGCATGATTTAGGGTTGAGAAAGTAGGTTGGGTTGAGGTACGTTTGTGAGAAAAGCCCAAGCTGCGCGAACGCGTGGGGTGCGCGTCGTGCAAAACCCAACCTGATGCACAGTTTAAAAGATAAATTTAGAACAATATTTGAGTTAGGTCAAAATTGGGTGGAAGGGTTATTGGGACTAGCAGATTGGTGTGTAGAAGCCCATTTCTTATATCCCAAAAGCTGTGGAACGATTAGACGTTGGATCGGAAAAATTATCTCCTATTTTGACGAGAGAATAACACAAGAAACCGTGGAGGGTATTAATAACAAATTGAAGTTAATTAAAAGAAGAGGTTATGGGTTTATAAATTTTGAGAACTTTCAACTTAGAAGTTTATTGACTTTGCATTTTACTGGTTGAGTTTACATACCAGTTTCGGTAGAACCCATTTTAACAGCCGAACATATCTTAATTTTTTGACCTCTTGTGTTTTATTGATAAAATCATTTAACTCGTTTATGATATTCATGTTTATCCTATTAAAATCCGAACCAAACTAATATTATATCTGTTATGACTGATTTCTGATTGCTATATCTCCAAAACCCTTGATAAATAGTGGTAAACCGCCCCAAATGTCTTTCGGGGCGGGTTGATCAATTTTCTCCGTTACAAGTGAGAGATATTGGTAAATTTGGCGATTACACAAAGGAATTAAGACAAAAGACGACTATGAGAAAACTGGTTTCTTCATCTACCCCCTTCTTCCTTCTTCTCTCTTACTTTTTTCTGTCTTTAATGATTGGCACTAGGAGGGAAGGGTGCGACAGCATCAGATGATGATTCTGCTTGTTGTTTTTGCAGAATTTGACGTTGTTTCGCCCGATATTCATCCGCGGCACTATTAATATTTTTGCGTTGCTCTTCGGAAAATTCTTGCATATCACGATTATTCCCTAAACGGGAACGGTGAATAAGATCAAAGGGGTTTAACATACGAGACGTATCCCTGTTATCTCGATTTTGCAAGTCTTGTAAGGCTCCAGCATTGGTAGAAGGGTTGAGTTGCGCGTGGCTAGGTTGGGGAGACAAAAGGGTTGTTCCCATTGTTGTGATCGTCCCTAGAATCAGCCCATAAACGGAAAGAGAGTTTTTATTTGACATGATTTTTATCTAAACGCGATATTTTTATTCTATCCTATCGTGAACTTACGCTCTAATCGGGTTTGTTTATGTGTTTTTTTAAGAAAATGAACCACAAAGGCACAGAGGGCGCAGAGGAAAGGAAAGAAAAGAAAAGTTTGGAAAAACCCGGTTTTATCGTGAAACCGGGTTTTTCGAGTAGAGTGAAATTCGCGCTTGTTAAGCTAAACGGCGACGGAGAAGGGGTTGAATAAGAGAAAGTGCGATGACATCAAAGGCGAGTAAAATTAATAAGGCTTCGCCGAAAGTAATCCCCCCCCAAGGTGCATTTAAAACTATACTACTCAATGACCAATCTTGATGGACATAAAGATAACGAATCGGTTCGATCGCGTAACTCAGAGGATTTAAACTCACCACAACCTGTAACCAATTTGGCATAAAGGAAATGGGTGCTAACGCGGTACTAGCAAATAATAATGGTAAATTCGTGACAAAAATTACCGCGATTAATTCAATATGTCCGGGTAAGGCAAATGTTAACCCTAAACTTAAACCTGTTACCCCTACTACTAATAGGATAATAATCAGCGCGATCGCGCTCATTTCGATCAATCCGGGTAAACCCGTACCTAAAAATGCTCCCGCGATTACAATCGTCACGCTTTGAATTAAACTTAAGGTGACAATAAAAATCGCGGAGGCACACACGATCGAATAACGTGAGGCTAAGGGCGCGACTAATAAACGGTTTAAAAAACCAAACTCGCGATCGAACATTACAGGTAAACCCGCATTAAGAGCACCCGCAAACGCGGTAAAAACTATCACACCCGCGCTGAGAAACTGCCCATAATTTTGACTTTCACCAAATAAACCTTTGGGTACATTTTGGAATAACGCGCCAAAGAGAAATAACCACATTAAGGGTTGAATAATTCCCGCGATCAGAGTAGAGGGACGGCGTTGTAATTGAATAAAGAGACGACGAGTTAACGCCAGGGTTTCTTGGATAAATTCCCCAATTAGGTTAGAGGAGTCAACTCCCCTCTGGGCAACTGTTACAGATTCTTGATTCAGATTCGGCGGAATCGGTGTCACAGTAGGAGTCATAGGAATGGGATATTAATTTTTTTAGCTACGGATTCTCCTTTATAGTATAATCTATTCTTGGGATAAAATTGAGTTCTACGCGTCTGGGCGCTATCGGGCTAAAGTCTTACCCCTGTCTTAACCTAATCACAAAGTAATATGTCGCGTTCACATTGAAAAATAAAATACCGACAATTTTATCGAGATTGTTTATGATAAACTGAGATTATTTTCTCAATTTACTGACAATTGTTCTATCGTAACATTTGAGATTCCTATCATCACGACTAAATTTATTACCCAAAAATATGTCCAATCAAAGTGAAGTTGAAAGCTCCTCATCCGTTGATTCGGAGGAGCATTTGTTCTCTGTTACTAATGTTAATAACCCTTCTCAAGAAGGGGGGAAATGGTATTTATTAAGAGTGACTATTGCTCATAAACGAGAGTTTGTTTATCGTCAAATTTTAATGTTCCGAGAAAGGGACAAATTACAGGATTTAATTCTGAGTATAGAAATGCCGACGGAAGCTGTCTATCAGGAGTTAATTTTGCTAGAGCTTAGTGATTATAAAGCCGCGAGAATCAAAATTCAACCGATAGAATATATCAAAAGACTCGAACCTCAACCGTTAAAAATTGAGCAAGTTAATCGAATGTTAGGCAAATAATCACGATGCAAGGCTGATTTATTCTCTCCATCTATTCCGCCCGCCCGCCCGCCAGGGACTTAAGTCCCTGTCTCATCGCGAAAGTCCTCTCAAGAGGACTAATTATTAGTATTTGAGTGGATTTTCACCCACTTTTTTGATCAGAAAGTCGGGAGGGGGTGGAAATTCCTTTCTCATCGCCTATACCCTTTCTGAAAAGAGAGACAGCAGCCCGCCAGGGGTTTTAACCCCTGTCTGATCGCGAAAGTCCTCTCAAGAGGACTAATTATTAGTATTTGAGTGGATTTTCACCCACTTTTTTGATCAGAAAATCTGGAGCGGGTAGAAATTCCTGTCTGGGAGCATCTCAAAGAAGCAAAAAAAACCGTAGTGGGTTGGCGTAGCCTGTGCGTAGCATCAGAGCGTCTCGAATCGGCGGGATCTAATAGGGAGCGAGACGCTCCCACTACCAATTTACAACCAAGAGAGGCTCTCTTGCTGTCTCATCGCGAATACCATTTTTTAACAGTTGGGCTACCCTAGGGAGACGGCAGTGCCGTTTCCCTACTTTTCCACCTTGCTATAAAGTCCTCCCATATCTGACTAATTATTACTATTTGAGTCGGTTTTAACCGACTTTAGCTATTAGCGAGGGACTTGAGTCCCTGGGGGATTGTCGAAGGGAATACCCTTTCTGAAAAGAGAGACGGTAGTGCCGTTTCCCTACTTTTCCACCTTGCTATAAAGTCCTCCCATATCTGACTAATTATTACTATTTGAGTCGGTTTTAACCGACTTTAGCTATTAGCCAGGGACTTGAGTCCCTGGCGGCTAAACATTGAGGTAATTGATATTAGCTCCGCGACTAATTTCTCGTCATCCCCCATTACCGATTACCGATTACCTATTACCTCATATTCTGTTTTTTCTCGGCTTTAGGATCGCGAGTACCTGCCGCGGCTAATTCTGCATCTAAGAGTGTTTGCCCTGTTGCGGCTAAATAGACATCATCTAAACTAGGGCGAGATTGGGCAATCCCAAAAATAGGTAAACTGGCTTCTTGTAATGTTTTTTGAATGGTGAGAAGGGCATCACTTTGACGAGTCACTACTAAATTAAGGGAGTTTCCTTGGGCGTGGTTAATGATAATTTCTTTGACAAAGGGAATACTTTGTAAGAGGGTTTTGGCGTTTTCGGCTTCTGTGATGGGGGAAAATTCTCGGATACGCAATGTTACGCGATCGCCTCCTACTCTATCTTTTAATTCTTCAGGAGTTCCCGTCGCGATTACTATTCCTTTATCAATAATCGCCACGCGATCGGCTAAAATATCGACTTCTTCGAGATAGTGACTGGTAATAACAATGGTTGTGCCTTTTTCGCGTAATCCCCGCAGAAAGTCCCAGACAATTACACGACTTTCAATATCAAGTCCCACGGTAGGTTCATCTAATACTAAGACATCGGGTTGATGCAGTAAACCCGCGGCTAAGTCAAGACGTTTGCGAATACCACCTGAGTAAGTACCCGTTTTTTGATCCGCCCAGTCTTCTAAACCTAATAGCGCGATCGCGTTGTTAATACGATCAGGTATAGTTTTAGAAGGGATATGGTAAAGCGCGGCTTGGAGTTGCAAAAGTTCCCGTCCTGTGAGAACCTTATCAAGGGCGACTTCTTGGGCAACATAACCAAGGCGTTGTCGTGCTTGTCGGGGTTGAGTAATGACGGAAATACCGGAAACTTCCAAACGTCCCGCGTCAGGGGTTGTTAGGGTACACAGAGCGCGGAGAGTGGTAGTTTTACCCGCGCCATTGGGACCAAGGAGTCCAAAAATTTCCCCTGGTTGCACTTGGAAGGATACATTTTTCACGGCTTCGACTTTGCCGTAGCGTTTTTGTAGATTTTCGATGAGTACGGCTGGTGTCATAAGATTGTTGTGTATTAAGTTTGATCTAATGTAACAATATTGTGAACGAACCTGACGGTCAACTGAGTACAGTTAGACCGCAGGCTTCTTTTTCCCTTTTTGCAAGGGCTTTTTTGAGTGACGGAGTTCCCCCGCCACTTTCGTGATTCAGACCGATTCTTTTGATAAGCTTGGCGGAATTTTCATCTCGATCCAAGGACTCACCACATTGACAAAAATGCCATCGGTCTGACAATTCTTTAGGGACTTTATTGAGGCAATTCCAACAATGTTGAGAAGTTCCTTTCGGGTCAACAAATAGAACACTTTTGCCTAATTTCCAAGCCACGTATTTGAGAACAGTAGTGAATTGACCATGAGCCGCATCAAGCATTGATTTATTCAAACCGCTTTTAGACGCTTGACCATTTGGCAAATAAACTAAGTTGCCATTCTCAATATCAGTTTTGACCTGAGCGCGTCTAGTTAGATTCTTGATACTCAAATCTTCGAGAATCAGAACATCACACTGTTCAAATAATTTGTGTGCGGTTTGGAATTGAAAATCCAGTCTCGCTCTAGCTACTCCTTGATGGAGTTTAGAAATTTTAGCCTTCAGAATCTTCCAGGGTTTAGAGCCTTTAACTCTTTTCGCTAACTTGGCTTGAAGTTTTGCTAATTTCTCAGCAGATGTTCTCAAAAATCTAGGGTTTTCTACCCGTTCACCATTCGAAATATAGACGTAATTGGTGATTCCTAAATCAATACCAAGACTATTTTCTACGGTCGGTTGAATTTCTGCAACCGATACTGGAACCGTCTTATCTTCTAGCGTCAGGGAAATGTACCACCCAGGAGCTTCTCTGATAACTGTACCAGTCTTAACCTTAAATCCTGTTGGTATTGAACGATGGAACACCATCGGCACTTGACCTATTTTTGCCAGGTCAATACAAATCCGATTTTGCTCATCTTTGATAATGTTTAAATTATCAAGTTGTGGATAGGTGAAAGATTTGTAGTAGTGGAAACCTTTAAACCGAGGTTTGCCCCTACGATTACCATTCTTGTCGGGTGTCGTGAAATTTGAGAAAGAAGTTTCCACCCTGTTAACTACATCCTGTAAAACTTGGGAATCCAAGTTCTTGTATTCAGGAAATAATTTTTTGGTGTTTTTCAAGTCAGCTAACTGTACGTTCAACCATTGTACATATCCGCCGTCAATGTTTAAAAAAACATCCCCTTTTTTTGTTATTGGATTGCCATTTTCATCCTTCTTTCTACCGTCTCTAGTTTGTATCCTCGTTAGAGGAATATTCTTGTAAATTTCCTCAAGGGGGACTATCGACGCGGTTAAAGGACAGGAATTAATAGGTGTTCTAGTTGATTCCCACCAGTTGAATCTTTCTCCCAATCGGTAATTGTATTGTCTTCGGCAAAGTTCTAAATGAGCCGATATCGTTACCAGTTGAGATTTCGTTGGTTTCAGTTTGTATTTGTACGTCAGTTGCATGATACATCCTTTTTTTCGACCTTTTTTATTATAGTTGATGTATGCCAAATATGCATACTTCTTTGAACAAAGATTGATAACATCGAAGTATAATTGGCTCCCTCCGTACCTACGTCCACCACGCCTTTCATCCACTCATCAGGTGATTTATTCGGGGGGTACAGGTTGCAAGCGCCTCCGAGACATCCCCTCTAAATACACCTCTTGACTTCCGGGCGTTTAGTTAAGCATAATTCGTAATAGGGGACTGAAAACCCCTCGAAATTGTTGATCAGCTTAAAGACTCCCCAAAGGCGCGATCTAGACAGATAAACACAGATTAATTAAACTGTGTTTATCTGTGCTTAAATTTTTCCAGAAAATATTACTGCCCGCGCAGGGACAAGCCATGAGTTTGAGGTGGGTGAAGGTGGTAGGTGATTCCCTCGGTGGATTTGGGACAGTAGATGTGCTTGCTGGCACGATCAAGCTTATTGAAGCAAGGCACGATCGATGCAGAGGAGTGAGAGAGTTTTGTGGAATCCTTGGGGTAGTGGTAAGATGGAAAAATAAATTCAAGGTTGTTTTATGTCAAACCCTGAATTATTGCACTTCTGAGATTGATTAGCTACAGATACAACGCTTGTCGCGTAATGCTTTCAGTTGCTGTGACTATATCTCACGCAATCAAAAACCACGATATTGTCTCAACGGCGGCAGTTATCGGGTGATCAGAAGTTTCCAATTAAGTCACATACAAAGGAGTCTATGAAGCTAGTCAGTATTTTTAACAATAAAGGTGGAGTCGGAAAAACAACTTACCTTTATCACATTGCTCACTTACTTGAACGTCAAGGAAAGATTGTTCTTTTAGTTGATTTAGATAGTCAATGTAATTTATCGGCATATTCTTTATCTGACAATGATCTTGAACGTAGCTGGAAAGCAGCAAGAGGTAATAGCATTTGGATTGCTGTTGAACCTGTTTATCAAGGAATTGGGAATATTCGCCAGAGACAACCTACACAACCGAATTTCTTAAACTACAGGAATCTTTACTTAATTCCAGGAGATGTCCTTTTAAGTTACTATGAAGATATTCTTGGTGATAGTTGGAGTAGTGCTAAAGGTGGTAGTGAGCCTGCCTTAAGAGTTCAATCTGCTATTTACAGATATATCTTATGGTGTGCTGAAAAAGTTAGCGCCGATGTAGTAATGCTTGATTTAGGCCCTAATCTTGGTGCGCTAAATCGAGCAGTTCTTGCAGCAAGTGACTATTTTATTGTTCCTATGTCACCCGATCTCTTCTCGATAAGAGGTACCGAAAACTTAGGAAATAAATTGGTTCTTTGGAGAAAGGAATGGAATCAATGCCAGACTGCCTGGGAGGGTAATGAATCATTAAAGCTTCCGCAGGGTAAACCCGTTTTTCTTGGTTATGTTATGCAACAGCATAACCTACGGCAGAATTCTGAAGAAGGTATGACAAAAGGATGGTCGATTTTTGGTAATAGAGTTGAAAAAGCAGTTCATAAAAACATAGTTGAAAAGCTAAAACCTCTCGATCAAGTTCATGACTGGGGCGATGGTAATTGGAATATTGGGAAAGTCCCTAACCTGCATAGCTTAGTGCCATATTCCTTGGAGGCACGCAAGCCAGTTTTTGACTGTGGGGCAGATGATGGGTTAAAAGGTGCTCACATTACTCGTGCTCGTGACTCGAAACAGCATTTTGAATCGATAGTTAACCAGTTATTAACGGTATTGTAACGAGTTCTCGATTTATTAGACCTCTTGCGAAACTAGCTGAAACGCTCATTATTCCGTACAGAAGAATCAGGGTTTGAATGAATTTCGCAAGAGGTCTATTCTGATGCCACCGGTATAACAATTGCCTCCGTCTGCGGCAAACCGGCTCCCGTCTACCAAATTTGACACAACATCCACAACCGCAAAGGATTCTGAATCAACTCCTTGAGACGGGAATTTTCCGAGTGTGCTAACGCTGCCTCTAAACTCTCCCCCGTCGGCTTATCCCCTATCTCCGCAAACCAACCACGAATATACTTCGTCACCTGTTGCGGGGTTAAACTCCAAATTGCGAAACACATCAAACCCCGAAAAAGCATTCTGATCCGCTTCCGAGACATTCACCCGATAAGTCTGGACAACCCGTGCATCCTGCACCCATCCCCCCATGAGCGATCGCGCTCATTAAGAGTGCCGACCAAAAGAGAAAGCGATACCGCCCTCCAAACCCGGTTTCTAGGAGAAAATCTCAACTTAGTGTGCAGTCTCTCTCACAAACCCGGTTTCTGATGGCCAAAAGAGAGCGCGATCGCGCTCCCCCCAAACCGGGTTTGGAGATAAAATATCGACATCTCACCCTACCGTGCTAAAATAAATGTACACTTAACTGTACACTTACCCATGCCCAAATACTTAACCATTACCGAAGCCAGACAAAAACTCCTAGAATTGCCCGAACAACTAACAGAAGAACCCGTGATCATAACCAAACATGGCAAACCCGTAATGACAGCCATGAGTTATCAACAATTTGAATCACTCTTAGAAACCCTGAGCATTCTCTCCGATGCTGAATTTACCAAGCAACTCAAAGACAGCATCATCCAAGAGGAACGCGGAGAAACAATTAATTGGGAAGAAGCCAAAGCCAAACTCGGACTATGACAGAATCTCAAAAAGAAGTTGAATACCGCATTCAACTCACACCGAAGGCCTTAGAAATGTTAGCTCAAGTCAAAGATCAGAGACATAGAAAAAGTCTCAGTTTACGCATTGACAAACTAAAACTTGACCCCGAAAAACAAGGTAAACCTTTAGTCGATCAACTTAAAGGATATCGTAGTGTCAGAGCAGTTAATCAACGTTATCGGATTATCTATAAAGTCGATCGGGATCTAATTTTAGTCTTAGTCGTGGGAGTAGGATTGCGAAGAGAAGGCGATGGAAAAGATATTTATGCCATGATGGTTGATTAGTCTGTTGGAGAAACCCGGTTTCTAATGGCCAAAAGAGAACCGTATCGCGCTCCCCGAAACCGTGTTTCTTCATAAAATCTCGACTTATGGATTAACCTCAGACTCTAACCCCGTTTCTCAATCCCAGAAAAAGACGCGATGTCGTGAGGTTAAGATGCACGAAAAAACGGTGCAATTCCTATCGCGTTCCCATCCGATCAATAGTAATAAAGATTTGACGTTAGGTTGACACTAATATTGCGGCTCAATTACCTTTTTGCCGATCACACTCGTCACACTCAAATCTTTGTTTACCATTATCAATGGGCTCATTTTTGACAGTGGGAGAGGAGCAACAGTTTGGGCAGACTGGTATGGGCATCCCTTGGGCAATAGGGCAGATAACCTTCCCATCATTACTTCTAAATCACTACCAAAAAATATTACAATTAAAAGGGGTTGCCCCATCATAAGTTATTTCTTTGGTATCATCTATGAAAGTTGCTGTTTTTAGTACCAAACCTTACGATCGCGAGTTTTTGGAAGCTGCTAATGTTAATCATGGCCATGAATTAGTCTTCTTTGAAGGACGTTTGAATATCGAACATAGTATTTTAGCCAAAGATTTTCCAGCAGTTTGTACTTTTGTTAATGATGAATTAAACGCCAAAACATTAAACCGAATTGCCGAAAATGGGACTCGTTTAATCGCCCTCCGTTGTGCCGGATTTAATCAAGTTGATCTGAAAACCGCGAAAGAATTAGGCTTGACAATTGTGCGAGTTCCTGCGTATTCTCCCTATGCCGTGGCCGAACATACGATCGCGTTAATTTTGTCCTTAAATCGCAAAATTCCTCGGGCTTATAACCGAGTCAGAGAAGGAAATTTTGCCCTGGAAGGGTTATTAGGATTTGATTTACATGGCCGCACCGTTGGTATAGTCGGCACAGGTAAAATCGGTATGATTACGGCTCATATCTTAAAAGGATTTGGCTGTAAACTTTTGGGTTATGATTTATATCCTAATGGGGAATGTCAAGAAATGGGAATGCAATATGTGAGTCTTCCTGACTTATTGGCAGCATCGGATATTATTAGTCTCCATTGTCCCCTGACTAGAGATAGTTATCACTTGATTAATAATGAGACAATTGATCACATGAAACATGGTGTGATGTTAATTAATACCAGTCGCGGGGCTTTGGTGGACACAAACGCGGTGATTAGAGGTTTAAAATCAGGGAAAATTGGGTATCTGGCTTTAGATGTTTATGAGCAAGAAAGTGATCTATTTTTTGAAGATTTATCAAATGAAGTGATTCAAGATGATGTTTTTCAACGTCTTCAGACTTTCCCTAATGTTTTGATCACAGCCCATCAAGCTTTTTTTACCGAGAATGCTTTAAGGAATATCGCGGAAACTACCCTCACCAATATTTCCGATTTTGCCCAAAGTCGAAATTGTCCAAATGTTGTTACTATTTAAAGAATTAGACTTGAGACAAACTGAACATATTAACAGGGTTTGTTGTAGGGTTTTTACCTTTTTTGGGCGGGTAAGCACCACGACTAACTAAGATTTTTTGGTGTTATGTTGGTGGAAAGCTTGCAAATTTTCAACCACTGGTCTAGTCTCATGTATGTTTAAAAGAGACTACAACCCTTTTGCTCGGCCGAGGCTGTCCCCCCCAAGGCGGGGATGAGAGGGTCTGCAATTGATTGGTTGTGATGTAACATCTTAAGTGAGGATAATAACATGACACAAGCTAACTCTTCGGGTGAAACGGAGCTCAAAACTCCCACTTCTACCGTTAACGTCATTTTAGATGAACCGGGCGCGATCGCGTCGGTATCTACTTCCGAGACATCGGAGACAGGGGAAACATCGGAAAAAGAAGGGGGAGATCAGATCCAACAAATTAAAGATCAAATTCTCTCGGTGTTATCGGAATTACCTGCCTATGCTTCCAGTTTCTTTGGGGAATACCAAAAACCTATTGTGACAGTGGGTTTAATTGTAGGAACTCTGATTACAATTAAGGTGACATTAGCGGTGCTTGAAGCACTAAATGATATCCCTTTACTGTCACCTACTTTTGAGTTAATTGGAATGGGATATACAGGTTGGTTTATTTACCGCTATTTACTTCGCGCTTCTAGTCGTCAAGAGTTAGTGGCTGAATTAGAATCCTTTAAGGAACAAATTTTCGGCAGAAAAGCATAAGTGAGCGGGGATAGGAGACTGGGGACTGGAGATTGGGGACTGGGGACTGGAGACTGGGGACAAGAAAAATTTCATCATCCTCTATCACCGATCCCCTATCCCCTATCACCTATCACTTATCCCCTATCACTTATCCCCTATCACCTATCACTTATCCCCTATCACTTATCCCCTATCACTTATCCCCTATTACTTGTTGTAAAGTCGCGATGAAATTGGGATAGGAAATTGACGCGGCTTCTGCACGATGGATCGAAGTTGTACCTTTGGCATTAAGAGCCGCGATCGCGAGACTCATTGCGATACGATGATCGGTATAACTATCAACATCCGCACCATGAAGGGGTGTGCCTCCGGTAATCTCTAAACCGTCGGGTAATTCCGTCACCTGAGCACCCATACGAGTTAATTGAGAAGCCATTACCGCGAGACGATCGCTTTCTTTAACCCGTAATTCCGCGGCATCTTTAATAATGGTAGTACCTTGGGCAAAAATAGCCGCCACCGCGAGAATAGGTACTTCATCAATTAATCGCGGAATAATATCACCCCCAATGGTACAACCCTTTAAACCGCGAGTATAACGCACTCGTAAATCCGCGACGGGTTCCCCCGCGACTTCTCTTTCATTTTCGAGGACAATATCGGCATCCATTAGGGCTAATGCTTCCAGAATCCCTGTGCGAGTAGGGTTAACTCCGACATTTTCAATCACTAATTCCGAATCGGGTACAATCGTCGCGGCTACTAACCAAAAAGCCGCGGAACTAATATCTCCGGGTACAATGACTTTTTGACCTTGGAGTTTCGCTTGACCTGTAACTGTTACACTATTCGTATCAGGATCAATACTTAATTGGGCCCCAAATGCCCTTAACATTCTTTCACTATGATCGCGCGATAACGCGGGTTCGGTTACGGTTGTTTCGCCTTCTGTCATTAATCCCGCGAGTAAAATACAAGATTTAACTTGGGCCGAAGCAATGGGAGAATGATAATGAATGGGTTTAAGCTTTTGGCCTTGTATCGCGAGGGGCGCGAGGGAATTTCCTTGACGGCCCCAAATTTGTGCCCCCATTTCTTGTAAGGGTTTTACTACCCGCGACATGGGACGCGATCGTAAGGAATGATCCCCTGTGACGATAAAAACGCGTCCGGGGTGAGAGGCTAAAATACCTAACATCAGACGCATGGTAGTACCAGAGTTCCCCGCGTCAAGGATATCAAGGGGTTCGGAGAGTTGGCCCAATCCGATCCCTTCAACCACCACTCGTTCGGTATTCAGTTCTGAAATGGTAGCACCTAACATCTGAAAACATTTCGCGGTACTGCGGGGATCTTCCCCTAAGAGTAACCCTTCGATGATGGTTTCTCCCTGCGCGATCGCGCCTAACATGAGGGCGCGGTGAGAAATGGACTTATCCCCCGGCACTTTTAACCTTCCTTGTAAGGAGAGGCCTGAGTTAGGGGGTTGAATGGTAAGAGTTTGACTGTCTGTGATTTGTGTCGTAATGATGGCAGGGTGCATTGGGATAAACTGAAAAGGGAATGCTTTAGCGATCCTACCGCGTTCCTTGTCATTCGTCAGTCCTTGCTAGTATTGTTACTTTTTCTTTACAAAGATTTTGCGGAAAAATGACCCTTTATTTGAGAGTCTCTGACGAGTTACTTGCGATTATTTATTATTCTTGAAGGTTTTTATGTTAACCCACCACCGTAAACCTGTTAGTCTTTCTCTTGTTTCTACCGATTTACCCCTGTGGTCCCTTGTAGAAACTGGCGCGACTTTGTATCAAAAAGATCGCGATCGTTTTCATGTTTTGTTAAATGAACCCCTGATTCTTGACAGAGAATTAGAAGAGGATAAATTGAACAAACAAGAAACAATGGCACAACCTTTAATGGGCGGAATTGCGACGGAATCAAAACCGAGATTATTATGGTTAGAAATTTCCCCTTATCGAGTGATTATGACGATGCAAGGAAATGGTAAATATAGTTATCGTCATTTGTGGGAAAATGGAATGTATGGGATAAGTCGTTATTGGTTACAGGGAGATGGGTTTGAGTTACCGTCTCAATTACGTTTACGCAATTTCACTCGTAATTTAGTCTTGGTTGGTCGTTCTTTTCCTGAACATTTGCGTTTAGAATATGAACTTTGGTCAGAAAAATTACCCCTCGGCCGTTATGTTTTAGATTTAGAAATTCATCATTAAATTGGGGATTGGGGACTGGTGATTGGGGATTAGGGACTGGGGATTGGGGATTGGGTAATGGGGATTAGGGATTGGGAATTGGGGATTGGGTAATTAATAATTAATAATTGACAGTTGATAATTATTAAGTGTTAATTATCAATTATCAATTAATAATTATCAACCTTCTTCCTTCTTCCTTCTTCCTTCTTCCTTACATTCATCACTTTTCAGTAGTATTACAATAAAGCTTGAGTTGTTCGAGTAATTTATCTTGTTTTTGTGCGATTTCTTGGGCGGTTTTTCCTGCTTGGGAAGTCTGTTGTTTGATTTTATTAAATTCTTCGCGTCCTTGGGTAGTAATTTCTATTTTTTCTCCTTTTTCTACACTTTGACTTAAGTCTTTTATCGCCTTCGATAAATCACGAAATCCTTGAGATAAATTTTTGCTAAATTCGGTTAATTTTACATCTTTAAAAGTCATAAAATCTAGTTCTTTCGCGGTCTTTTCTAACTGTTGTGCTAGTTTTTGAGACATGATCGCGTCGGTTTTCAGCTTTTGGGAATTTAAAGAAATATTGACTTCATTGACATTTTCTATTAATTTGGTACATTGGGCAAGTTTCGTTTCTGTTGTACAACTGGTGAGGAAAAATGTCAAGAGCGCGATCGCGCTAATATATTTGCCCCTAGTACCTTGGGGGAGAATTTGAGAAAAAAACCGATATCTCAAGGAAGTCATAAGTTAATTTAATCAGAGATAAGGGGGTTGACTATTGAATCAAATTGATTATACTCAATTTTGACGTGATTGATCAGTCACCCCCAAGACAGGGAAACCCTGGGGAGCATCTCAAAGAAGCAAAAAAAACTGTAGTGGGAGCGTCTCGCTCCCGGCGGGATCGGGCTAGGGAGCGAGACGCTCCCACTACCCATTTACAATTAGGAGATGCTCCCAACCCTGTTTCTGTGACTTAGTGGGGAAACTCCCTTTCTTCGGAGTTCTGAATCTCAAATCAAAAATCTAAAATCGGTATAATGAAATATGCACAATAAGAGTGAAACTACCAATAGTAATATGAATATTTGGGGATATCTTACCTTACTTTTGCCTGTCTCATTGGGAATGGTTGTTGTTTTTGATTCATGGCGTTATTTTATCGTGATCGGGGTTTTATTTGGGGGAGGTTGGCTCTGGAAAGAATATCAGCAAAGAGAGCAAAAACAATTAAAACATCTGCATCAGGTATTTTATCAATTAATTAAGAAAAATAAAGGGCGAATTACTACCTTAGATTTTGCCATGACGGCGCAGGTTTCTGGGGAGATCGCCCAGGAGTATTTAGATCAAAGGGCCAAGGAATTTGCTCCTCATTTTGAAGTCACAGAGCAAGGGGGAATTATCTATTATTTTGAAAGTATTTATACAATTACTAATAATGATTATCCAGTTTTAGAACAAAAAATTGAAGAGAAACCAAAACCGGAAGACTTGCCCGATATGATGGTATCTAAATTAGAACAGTTGGAAATAGTAAAACCTGTTATTAGTGAAAAAAACACTAATAGTCTTACCCCAAAAACAACTATTCAATTACCAAAATTAACTCCCAGTGTTGTTTCACAACCAGAGACTAAGAAAAGTCTCGAATTATTTCCTCTTGACAAAAAAAATGAAGGTGAGCGGGTAGATTTATCGTTAAATCAAACGGAATTAGGAAAACGGTTAAATGTACATCCGACAACGGTGAGTAAATGGAAAGTTAAACCCGAATTTTGTGACTGGAGTCGAGAACAAGATCCCGACGCGATCGCGTGGGTTTATTCTTCTGAAAGTAAGCGTTTTTATCCTCTGGAGTAATACCAAGAAAAAGAGACGCGATCATCGGCTAGAAACCTGGTTTATCCAGAAAAATAGTCATTTTTAGTAATCATCTGAAGTGAGAAACCCGATTTCTTGGGTTAGAAAATGACAGGCATGATCGCGCTGCTCTCCTATCTAAAATCCGATCAGACTTCCGGCTCAATCCCCAAAGCTCTCAACTGGGCGGCTAACCTTTCGGCACGTTGTTTTTCCTGCTCCTTCTGTCGATATAATTCCACATAATCTACAAACTTTTCCCCCGCGGGAGAATATAATTCTAAACCATTATCTCCTAACTCAAAACGCACCCCTAAACGAGGGCTTATCCATCCGATCATCGGATCAATCACCTCCAAGTCTCCATTATTTCTCAACCAGCCACTTAAATCTTGAACCGCGGGATCATATAAATAATACTCCTCCACACCATAACGCTGATAAAACTTTAATTTTTTATTCATTTTTGTTTGAGAATCATTTTCAGAACGCACCTCAAACACGACTTGGGGGGTAATATTATTCTCTAACCATTGCAGATAAGATTTACGCGACTTTTTCGGACAGCCAAAGACAACCATGACATCAGGGGCTTGAGAAATCGTGGGCATTCCTTCCACGGGATACCACAATAAATCTCCCGCGATAAACACATTTTCATCATTAATGAAAATGGCATCACAACCCCCTTTGATTGTGGTGATCCATTGATATTGAATTGTACTATCTGCCATGAGTTCTCCATCATTGCTAGGATAAGTGATTATTTCGGTGGTTAATTGCATAGTTTTGATTTTAATAGGGAACCGCGATCGCGAACTTTCTGAACTTAGAGAGAAACTGAGTTTTTTCCCTCTTAATCTCGGTAAACAACCGATTTTTTTGGTAGTGCGTCAGGAAAAATTTGGCACTTCTGATGAATATCTATTATAATAAACAGGGGCGAGTTTACCAATTTTGGGGTAATAAGTGAGAGATACTGGTGAAGGCGCCCCTACTTGTTTCAAATCAATGGGACATGAGATAATTTAGAAAAGAGAAAAACTGTGAAAAAGTTGTTAGAATAGAAAAACAAGAAAGCAGAAGTTCTAATAGGATTGACCATGACTCAAGCAGTAGCTCAAGAACGTGGGATTAGGATGACGGACTCCGCGATCCGTCAAGTCTTACAATTACGGGAAAAACAAGGCAAAGACCTTTGTTTACGCGTTGGTGTTCGTCAGGGTGGATGCTCTGGTATGTCCTATGTTATGGACTTTGCCGATCCTAGCACCATTACTGAACATGATGATGTCTTTGATTATGATGGCTTTAAGGTCGTCTGTGATCGCAAAAGTATCCTCTATCTCTATGGTCTGGTTTTAGATTATAGTGACGCGATGATCGGTGGTGGGTTCCAGTTTACTAACCCTAACGCGTCTCAAACTTGTGGCTGTGGAAAATCTTTCTCCGCGTAAGTTTAATTTTCTCATCTAGGTAGGGTGGGTTTTGCCTGCCCTGTCTGGGTTTTGGCGGTGTGGAACGGGGATATTGCCTATCACAGGCTCTCTGCCTGTGCCACAAGTTTTACCTCTGAAATGGAAACACTATATCGCGGTTCTCACAAAGATGGAGTAGGTCAAAACCCAGTGTTTTCCAGCGTTTCAAGTTTAAATGAATACCTCATCTATCGAAGAAGTGCTATATATCAAGTCCGGTAATGATTAGACATCTCGCAAAAATAAGGTCAAAGGCAGGGTTAGCCTGCCCTACAATAGTTTTTTGAGATGTCTATTAAATATTGGGCAGGGGCGAGTTTACTTGACTTTTCGCTTGTAGTTAAGATATTGGCGAACCCGCCCCTAGAAGCTTTCAGTCTATTTAACCGGGTTTGATATAGCTAATGGGGATTGGGGATTGGTGACTGGGGATTGGGGATTGGACAATTGATAATCGAATTTTTAACTGTCAACTGTCAACTGTCAACTGTCAACTTATTTAAGAGCATTCATGATCGCGTCTCGGAGATGGCCTTGATGTTCGAGTAAACGTTGATCGCACTCATCCTTATCTAATCCTGTCCAGTGCATCATTAAAGCCAATTTCACAGAATTACCACTCTTTTCTAATAAAACCGTGGCATCTTCTCGACTTAAATCCGTCAAATCCGCAATAATGCGTAAAGCGCGATCGCGTAACTTAGTATTAGTGACGGCGACATCAATCATCCGATTACCATAAACCTTACCGAGTTTAACCATCACCCCCGTCGATAAAATATTTAAAACCATTTTCGTTACCGTGCCCGCTTTCAGACGAGTCGAACCGGCTAAAACTTCCGGGCCCACTAATAAACGAATATCGACATCGACATCCGCCGATACCTGTTCCTGGGGCACACACGCGATGAAAACTGTTTTCGCGCCCCGTTGACGTGCCGCTTGTAATCCCCCATGTACAAAAGGTGTCGTGCCCCCCGCGGTAATACCAACCACCACATCTAAAGAAGTGATGTGGCGATGGGCGATCTCCTCTTCCCCATCCCCAAAACGATCCTCCAAATCTTCCGAACTGCGTAACAGGGCACTGGCTCCTCCCGCGATAATACCCTGTACTAACTCAGGAGAAGAACAAAAAGTGGGCGGACATTCCGCGGCATCTAATACCCCTAAACGGCCACTGGTTCCCGCGCCCAGATAAAATAAACGTCCCCCTTGACGAATCGCGAGGGATATCAGATCCAAGGCTTGCGCGATCGACTCCCGAGCATCGTGAATCGCGCTCAAAGTAGCGGAGTCTTCTTGATTAAACAAATCGACTAACTCCAGAGAACTTAATTGATCCAAGTTCTGACTATTGGTGTTAATCTGTTCCGTTAATAAATGACCTCGTTCTTCCAAGGCTGTCATAAATTTTGTATCCCACAAAACAATAATCCCCTACAATAACCCTTCTAAGCGACGGCGCATCTGCTCCAATTCATTTGCCGACATTTCCGACTCCTCTTGAAGAATTTTCTCAGGATTGTCCAGGGCCCAATCGAGATCCTCGACATTATTTTCGGGAGGGAGGACCAAAGCTCCAGAGGGGATCAATTCCCAATCATAGTCCGTGTCATTGCAGAAGTCCTTGATTTCATCATCATCAATGCCTTCAACATTAGGCACAGGAAAGTCTTGGGCTTCCAACATTAACGCGTAACGAGTGGCATCATCTTCTGATTCAAACATGATGACTTTATTACGAATGAAGGAGCCATCGCGATATTGGAGGGTATGAATACCCTCGTTTTCCGTCCCCGGATTGAAGATTAAGACAAATACTCGCATATCCATAAAACTTATCCGATACTTTTTAGCTTACTCTTGATCGCCCTTTCTGTCTTTGTTTCTTTCGAGGTTCCCCAATCTCAATACCCTATAATCTGGACTGGAGAACAAGGTGATGATTCAATGAAAATAGCAATTACAGGCGCGACGGGATTTGTCGGAAGTCGTTTAGTACAACGACTCCATGCACAGGGACATCAAATTTTGGTATTTACCCGCGATTTAGTCAAAGCTCAACGGGTATTTCCCCCATCTGCTTATCCCAATTTAGAGATTATGGTCTATACTCCCACGGTTTCGGGACCTTGGCAAGACGCGATCTCCGGTTGTGATGGAGTGGTAAACCTCGCGGGAACCCCCATCGCGGAGGAACGATGGACTCCGGCACGGAAACACGAAATTATGGAAAGTCGCCAAGTCACGACGCAAATGTTAGTCGAGGCTATTGTCAAAGCTAACCAGAAACCTTCGGTTTTTGTGAGCGGCTCCGCGATCGGTTATTATGGAACCAGTGAAACCGTGACTTTTGATGAAACCAGTCACCCTGGGGATGATTTTTTGGCCGATGTCTGTAAAAAATGGGAAAGTGCGGCCGAATCTGTTAAGACGGTGGGTACTCGTTTAGTTATTTTCCGTTTAGGCATTGTTTTAGCCATCGGAGGCGCGATACAGAAGATTTTACCCGCGTTTAAATTATTCGCGGGGGGACCAATCGGGACGGGTAAACAATGGTTTTCTTGGGTACATCGTGATGATGTTGTCAATTTAATTATTTATGCCTTAACTGAAACATCTATGGAAGGGGTATATAATGCTACCGCGCCAAATCCGGTGAAAATGGCAGAATTTTCTCATGTTTTAGGAGAAGTATTAAATCGACCCGCGTGGTTGCCTGTACCCGCGATCGCGTTAGAATTAATGTTAGGAGATGCCGCCAAAGTGGTATTAGAAGGGCAAGAAGTGTTACCAAAAAGGACTTTAACTTCTGGATTTCAGTTTGAATATCCTAAGTTAAAGGAAGCCTTAGAGCAAATTTTTTCTACCCCTTATTAGTCTGATCTTGTCACAATAGGGCAGGTTTATCAAGAGGTTTACAATTGTGTATATCCGACCAACCCTGCTCCTATTGCTAGAGTCAATCAACAATTTTTCTGATACTAATTCACAAAAATAATGATATTTCACGGCTAATTTTGTTAGATGGTGCTATTATAGCTTTTTTTTATGAACCACAAAGGACACAGAGGACACAGAGAAAAGAAAAGAAAGAGAAAATTAAGAGCGTGGTTTTGGTCCTTTTATTGAACCATTAATTAAGATAGTATTTTCCGCGATTTGATCGAGGATTATCCCATTTTTACACAGAGTCCGAACGGGAAATAAAATTAACAACAAGTATGAGGAACAGGTTGGGGTTATTCTTCCTAAATATAAACCTATCCGATGTGGT
Source organism: Microcoleaceae cyanobacterium bin_387 (assembly GCA_037440985.1). Lineage (GTDB taxonomy): Bacteria > Cyanobacteriota > Cyanobacteriia > Cyanobacteriales > Microcoleaceae > JBEDKD01. Next base: position 20,788 of record JBBITB010000037.1, on the reverse strand, counting down.
TTTCTCTCGGTTTTCTTTCCTCTGTGTACTCTGTGCCTTTGTGGTTCTATTTTTTCCCTTTGATAATGAGGCGAATGTCCTGGTAGCACGATCGCGTTAGAATTAATGTTAGGAGATGCCTCCAAAGTGCTATTAGAACGGCAAGAAGTTTTACCAAAAAGGACTTTGACTTCTGGGTTTAAGTTGGAATATCCTAAGTTAAAGAAAGCATTAGAGCAAATTTTTTCTACCCCTTATTAGTCTTATTTGGTCACAATAGGAGCAGGCTTACCAAGAAGTGGATAATTTGGCATATCCTCTGCTCCTATAGCTAGATTTGGGAAACAGTATTTCTAAACTAATGATATTTACCTCTTAATTATCTATTTCACGCGAATTTTGTTAGAGCGTCTTATTCTATTTGTATGAACCACAGAGGACTCAGAGTACGCAAAGGAAAAAAAAGAAAGAGATGGGGAATGTTGATTCTGTTATCCATTCTCTAATTGAGTTCCACAATTGTGACAATAATTCGCTTTTTGATCGTGGATTGATAACCCACATCCTTGACACTGAATATCCACTTGATGAGAGGTTTTTACTAATTGTTTAATTAAATCCCCTAATTGCCAAGGAATTAACGCGATCCCTGTTAATATCATTACAATTGTCAGAAATTTACCTGCCTGTGACAGGGGCGTAACATCTCCAAAACCTACTGTTGTCATCGTTACCACCGAAAAATACACCGCATCTAAAAAAGTATTAAAGTTTTGGGCATTGACTGGATGTTCTACTTGGTAAATTAATCCCGAAAAGATAAAAATAATTGTTAATAGGGTGAAAATAATTCGGGAAAAAATAACACCATCTTCGCTCGTAATACGAAAAATAGAAATTTTTAATTCAAAAAATCGGATCAATCGTAAAAAACGAAACCAGCGTAATAGCCGGAGAAAACTAATATTAACTGTGACGAGGAAAAAGGGTACAATCGCCAGTAAATCAATGATCGAAAATAAGCTAAAGACAAATTTTAGTTTGTTTTCAGCACAAATAAATCTGACTAAATATTCCAATGAAAAAATAATGACGATCGCGATATCAAGGGCATCGAGTTCTTGGCGAATTGCATCAGGTAAAGGGTAAGTCTCGGCGACAAAAGAGGCAGAAGAGAGTAAAATTAAGCCGGTTAAAATTAAACTAATAGCTCGTCCCATGGGAGTTTCTATGTCTTCGAGGTAAAAAGCTATTTGTTTTCGTGTTATTAACATAGGTAGAATCCCGTAAAAATTGGCAGAATTTCGATAGAACTTGCTTGACTTTATTTGTACAAGTTCTTTGCCCCAAAAATACAGTCTCATGGGCGACTGGGGAGCGAAAAATCAAGAATTGCACCTCACAAAAGAGCAAAAATGTCAAGTGCTATTAAGTCTACACCGCCGCACACACAAAACGAAAGCCGACATCAAAGTTGCAGGAGTCCGGCTCAACTTTGATACGAATGGCAGAACGGCAATGCCCTACAAGAGCGTTCCACGAACCACCGTGCAGCAGCCGACTTCTGTTGTCATTTCTTGACATTATTAATAAATCAACACTGGTTTGATAACGATGATCATTATATTTTTCATCCCAGACACTACCATCGGTAGGAGCTCCTTGATAGTTACCTTGCCAAGGATCTGCACACCATTGGAAGAGATTGCCGTGCATATCATATAAACCAAAGGCGTTGGGGGGAAAACTCCCTACATCTGTTGTTTCTTGTCGATATTTACCTTTTGGTGCATCCATGTCAGTGTAGTTTTTGCCGTTATAGTTAGCTAAATCAGTGGTAATTATTTCTCCGAAGTGAAACGCGGTTTGCGTACCTCCTCTACAGGCATATTCCCACTCGGCTTCACTCGGTAAGCGATAATTCCTTCCTGTTTTTTTGGATACTCTGGCACAAAATTCAACTGCATCGCGCCAGGAAATCTGTTCTACGGGTTTGTTATCTCCTTTAAAGTAAGAAGGATCGGGATCTATTTCTCGTTCAATTTTAGGCAATTTCGCGATCGCGTTCCACTGGGCTTGAGTCGCGGCATATTTACCCATAAAAAATGGTTGAATTGTCACTTGATGTTGCGGCCTTTCGTTATCAGAGCTTTCGGCTTCTGTTGTGGGTGCCCCCATTGTAAATGTACCACCAGGAATATAAACCATTTCGAGGATGACTCCATTTCCTATATCTTCTTTGAAACCATAGGCAAAGTGTTTTTTGCGACTTATTTCTAAGCCTTGGTTATTGACTGTAATCACATCAAAATCAAACATTTCATAGGTCTGACTTAAAAGTTTTTTTATTTGAGGTTCTTTTCGCTCTTTTAAAAGTTGATATGAGGCAAATTTTATCTCCATTAAGGGATTTTCTTGCCAAGCTTGATAATATCTAAACCTTCCTCACCATAGTTTAACGCGTCTTTCAAGGTTGCGATTTTTACCTCTATGGGATTGGCAAAAGTCAAACGGGCTTTCACTCCTTGAATGCCTCCTAAAACTGCGGGATTGATAGGCTCGGAAGTTTTACCGCCTAAAACGGCATCATCTTTTCTGGGTTGATTTATATTCATACGTTTCTCTTTCTAATTGTCTCTATCTGATAGGAGAGAAAATCACGGTCTGGGGATAGTCTCTCTACTCTATTAGCAATTAGGGTTATACTGATTGACAGTCTCTTTTTTTTATGTTATAATTTTTTTATCAGGGTAAGTAAATCAGAAATATCATTCTGAGAAAAACGGTGCTCAGAATGACATTGTAAGTGGTTTCGCCGGAAGTTTATTAAATAAGATACAGAGTGGAACTGAGCTTTTTAGGGGAGTAAAGCAGTTCCGGGTCTGGGGCACGCGATTGTCTTACAAACTCCCTTCATTCACGTCGCTGTATGTATAGTTGTAGAACTCTTTTCCAGTGGCTACGTTGATTATAGTTACCCGTGCAGAATCGCGATCGTAGATAACTCGAACCCGTCCGTCTGAACCAATAAAGGTATTGCCAGATGTGCGGGTGAGAACGCCTGAGAAGTTGAACTCTCCTTCTGTAATCCGAACCGCAATTTGGTTGTTATTTCGTCGGGTCATTTTGGTGACGGGAATGGTGGAAGGGCGACTGGGTGCTGGTTTGTTTGTCTGATTATTGTTGGAACCCATATCCCAGTACACATAAATTGATTCATTCGCGAGACGATAAATGTGTCCTTTTTCCCCTAATCCGGCTTGCCGATAGGCGGCACGACCATTTTGATCTTTATAGTTTCCGGGTTGATTGCCCACTGGGATTAAATCATAGCGTTTGCCATTCTGTAATTGAATACCAACTACTCCCTGTCGTTGCGAAAAGGTGCAAGGACCGGAAGAGGTGGCGCGATCTTCCCCTTTGGGATAAACATCACACCGAGCTTTTACGGTGTCAGCTTTCGCTGTGACGGTAATACCTACAGACGCGATCGTTAGCGCCACAGTTAAAAGAGACTTTGAAAATTTCATCCTGAGCAAATCCTCCAATTGCAAACTGGTAATCATGGAACGGAACATAAGAGCGATCGCGAACTAATCCCCAATTCAAGCACTCACTTCCGTAACAACATTATCACAAATAATGGTACTCATTTAGCTGTTGGATTCCCATTATCAATCCTAAGACTTAACCCCCCAGCCCCCTTCCAAACAAGGAAAGGGGGAGTAATTAATATTATTAAATCTCCCTGAAATTTTATAGTAAACATCTGAAAAAATCACGATATAATCAATGGTTTGGGGAAGAAGTCACAGAATTTTTCTTTGAGAATTAAACAGCCCTGATCATTAGGATAGGATTCTCCATTTTTTGAATACCAAGAGTTTGATGTATTGTTTAATTCTATGCTATCTCTCTTCTCAATCTTTGTCTATAGGGTTGGCAATATCTTCTATTTTATGTTATATTATCTTTGAGTGAGTAGGTTGATTGAGGAAAAAACTCAGCAGTCAACCTAACCTAAAGTTATATTATGATTATTCCGCCAAATTTTAACTTTTTAAGTGCTATGACTACAACAAAAACAGCTTCTTTTTCGTCTGTTTATGGCCCGGTAAAGTCTTGGCGTTATGGCCGCTCTCTGGGGATTGACCCCATTGGCCCCGTTTCGACTTGTTCTTTTAATTGTGTTTATTGTCAATTGGGCGAAATTGAACAAAAAAACCGCGATCGTGCTCTTTTTATTCCCACGGAGCAAATCCTCACGGATTTAGAACATTTTGCCCCTTGGGATGTCGATATTATCACCCTCAGTGGTAGTGGTGAACCCACACAGGCGATTAATTTAGGGGAAATTATTTCCGCGGTGAAACAACGGACGAAATGCCCTGTTGCTGTTTTAACTAACGCGACTTTATTAGATGATCCACAGGTGCGAGAAGCTTTAACGATCGCGGATAAAGTTTCGGTAAAATTAGACGCGGTTTCCCCTCAACAATTACAGGGGGTTAATCGTCCCGTTGCCGGAATAGATTTGACCAAAATGTTAGAGGGAATGTTAGACTTTAGACGGGAATATCCGGGGGAGTTTGGCATTCAAACGATGATTTTATCCCCGTGGCAAGAGAAGCTCAAAACTGAATATATCCGCTGGATGCAATTATTATCACCCGTGGAAATTCAATTAAATACTCCTACTCGTCCGAAACCTTTAACTCGTCAATTAGAAGGAAGAGGTAATCACTCTCATGGCGATCGCGGTTATGCCGTGCGAATTTTCAAGTGTTTAAGTCACGATCAATTACAAGAGTTTGCTACAGAAATTACCCGTGTTACTGGTATTCCTGTGAGAATGGCTCCTGTTTCCGTTGAAAATTAGAGATTTCGGGGGGAAAACAAGACGCGATCGGGCTGTTTTTTTCTCCCCGAAAACACTTTGATAAGGGAAAATCAAGACTGTGATGAAATCATCCGCAATTTGCCAGAAGCAGTCGCGTTACATTTAGAAGGTGAAGATCCCCGCGAATTTGGGTTAGTTATGAAACCTTCTCTCCTCATCACTTTTCAACTACAACTACAATATGCCTAGGGAAACGGCAGTGCCGTTTCCCTACTTTTGGTTTATTTCTTTTATGAATAAAAAAAAGTTTTTCTGATGAGATAGACATCGGGAAAAAATCAGGGGAAAGGCAGGGTTAGGGGAGCATCTCAAAGAAGCAAAAAAAACTGTAGTGGGAGCGTCTCGCTCCCGGCGGGATCGGGCTAGGGAGCGAGACGCTCCCACTACCATTTTACAATTAGGAGATGATCCCAGGGTTAGCCTACCCTAATAATGGCAATTTTGAGCAAATTTAGCTGATTTTAAGGAAAAGCTTGCTGGGGTTTTCCCCAAATAATACGCTCTTGTTTATAAACCACCATACCCGGTTTTGCTCCCTTGGGTTTATACACATACTTCGGCTCTGTATAAACCACAGGCACTTGCTCACTATGACGTGCTTGACTATAATAAGCCGTTAAATTCGCGGCAAATTCTAAATCATTATCTTCGGGAACTGTCCCCGGTTTCAGACGTAATAACGCGTGACATCCGGGTATTTCTTGGGTATGAAACCATAAATCATAATCTCCCGCGATCCGAAAACTTAGTAAATCATTTTGACGATTATTTCTCCCAATTAATAACTCAAAACCACTGGGACTTTCATAATGATAAAATTCGGTTACTTGATGGGTTTTATCGGGACGATAATTAGGATCTTCGATATACTTTTGCTGGATTAATTCTTCTCTAATTTCCGTTAAAGTTCTTAAATCTTCCCCAGTTTCATAGGATTCTAATTGTGATAATATTGTCGCGACTTGCTCCAGATAATAAATTTCTGTTTCCACTTCCTTTAATAAAGGTTCCACCGCGAGGCGAGCGCGTTTCAGTTTTTGATGTTGTTTATAGAAACTTTGGGCATTAAAAATGGCATTTTTTTCGGGATCGAGGGGAATCGTTACGGGTTTATTCGTTTCAAAGTCCGCGAGGATAATGCTTTTCATTCCCACTTTCCATTCATGGAGATTCGCCATTAATAAGTCGGCTTGGCATTTATATACCTCAGCGCGATCGCTTTGTTGTAATTTATCTTGAAATGTATTACGTTTTACTGTCAATTTTGCGATAATATTAGACAATTTTTGGGTTAATTGATGGCGCAGTTGGCTAAATACTTGTTGATTAACTAAAGAGGTATAATAACGGTTAAGTAAATCTTGAATAGACGCGGGATGCTCTCCCTTTTTCCCCTGTGACAAAGGGCAATCTTGCCAATTAATAACACTATAACCTTGGGGGGTAAAATGGGGAAAAAATTGAGTTGTTTCTAAGGCATTTAACCATTTTTGCCAATACTGATATAACTTATCCCAATCTGAAGTAGTTAGACTATCTGTAGATTGTTGAGGATCTAAATGAGCTGATTCTATCATTGATAATACTAAAGGAGAACTTAAACCCCGATAACTTTTCAGTAAATTTTTCCGTAATGCACCAGGCACTAAACTCACCCGTTTTTGCCAACGCTCTTGAGATTCATTTAAAGTAGGAATAGGATCGGTTAATGCGGGAGGAAGTTCGTAGGGTTGTCCCGTAAGAATAGGGCGAACACTTGATTGTTGAAGATTGACTTGATGAGCACAGGTAACAATTTGATTTTCTTGAGTTGCCAGAATAACATTACTATATTTACCCATTATTTCTATATAAAGATGCCAAATAATATTATCCCCCGGACGTTTGGCAAATTGTAAGTCAAAAACCCTCTCCCAAGGGCTTACTTCCGCGATCGCGACTAAGGCAAATCCGCCTAATTGATGTCGTAATTGTTGACTAAAAGTAAAGGTATCCGCAACACGGGGAGGCGGATCTCCGATACAAAGACGAGCGGCTTGGGGATGCCAACAAATATCTAACCAACCTCTTTGTTTAAGGGTTCGCAAACCCAGGGAAATTGTAAAACGATCGCGCTGATAAACTTGTTCGAGACGAGCGGGAAGCCAAGTCGCACGAATTTCATGACAAGCCGCAGTTAACGTTGTAAAATCAACAAGTTGCATAATAACCTCTTTTATCAAGAATATAATGACCTTTTTTATTGTATCGTGATTGTGTCAAAGAATTTTTGCTAATTTGTTTTATTGATTCATTATGGATGTACAATTAATTAATATCGGTTTTGGTAATATTGTTTCTGCTAACCGGGTGATCGCGATCGTCAGCCCAGAGTCAGCACCGATTAAACGTATTATCAATGATGCTCGCGATCGCGGGCAATTGGTTGATGCTACCTATGGGCGTCGCACTAGGGCTGTCATTATTACGGATTCTAGTCATGTGATTCTATCAGCAATTCAACCGGAAACTGTCGCGCACCGTTTTGCGATGGGTAAAGATAATCTCACGCGGGATGATTAAATAATTTGTTGTCTCTTCTTATCAGGAAATTGACTATGATAAATACAGGTAAATTGATTGTTTTAACGGGACCTAGTGGTGTGGGGAAAGGTACTTTAGTTAAGGAACTTTTATCCCGTTATCCTGATATTTATTTGTCCGTATCTGCCACTACGCGATCGCCTCGCCCTGGGGAAATTAACGGACAACATTATTATTTTGTCAGTCGTGGTGAGTTTGAAGAAATGATTACCGCGGGAGAGTTTTTAGAATGGGCTGAATTTGCCGGTAATTGTTATGGTACTCCCAAACAACAAGTACAAAACAGAATCAATGAAGGGAAATTAGTCTTATTAGAAATTGAAGTGGAAGGAGCGCGACAAATTCGTGACTCTTTCCCTGACGCGTTACGCATTTTTATATTACCCCCTTCTCCCGCAGAATTAGAAAATCGTTTGCGTGGCAGAGGGCAAGATTCCGAAGACGCGATCGCTCGTCGTTTAAAACGAGCCCAGGAAGAAATCGAAGCCGCCCCGGAGTTTGATTTTCAAGTTATTAATGACGACTTAGAGGAAGCTTTAAAAAAATTGGAAAAATTGTTATTTTAATCTCATGTATCAGATCCCGTAGGGGCGAAGCATTCGCAGATAAATTTTGGTTTTAAGCACAATTTTAGTCACCGAATGCTTCGCTCTAATTCATCATCGGGATAGGGCGAAGCATTCGCGGATAAATTTTGGTTTTGCTCACAATTTTAGTCACCGAATGCTTCGCTCTAATTCATCATCGGGATAGGGCGAAG
>JBBITB010000037.1:0-12466 GCA_037440985.1 Microcoleaceae cyanobacterium bin_387 | reverse complement strand
CATTCGCGGATAAATTTTGGTTTTAAGCACAAGTTTAGTCACCGAATGCTTCGCCCCTACAAAACCTACAACCTAACATCTAATACCCATGTCTTCTTCTCGTTTAACTTCCTTAGATGTCTTTCGTGGAATCTCGATCGCGTCTATGATTCTCGTCAATAATCCGGGGAGTTGGAAATATGTTTATCCCCCCTTGGATCATGCTGAATGGCATGGTTGTACTCCCACGGATTTAGTTTTTCCCTTTTTTTTATTTATTGTCGGTGTCTCCATCGCATTTTCTTTATCAAAAGATAATCCAGAGCCTCAACCTACCCACGCGATTTATCTCCGTATTATCCGTCGTAGTGTCTTACTTTTCCTCTTAGGATTAATGTTAAATTTTTCTACTATTCTTTTAGACGTTTGGTGGAATGGCGCACCCATTGAAGATTTTGCTAAACTTCGTATTATGGGGGTTTTACAACGCATTGGTTTAGCTTATTTCATTAGCGCGATCATGATTCTTCATCTGTCTCTGCGCCAATTATGGATATTCGCGGGATTATTATTATTAGGATATTGGGGAGCCTTAACATTAATTCCTGTACCTGGTTATGGGATGGGAAATCTCACACCCGAAGGGAATTTAATTGGTTATATCGATCGCGTCATCCTGGGAAATCAACATTTATTAAAACAAAATCCCTTTGATCCTGAAGGATTATTGAGTACCCTTAACGCGGTAGTGACAGTTTTAATCGGTTATTTTACCGGGAATTGGTTACGAAATAAACCGATGAAAACCGAAACTACGATGAATTTAGTGATGTTTGGATTGAGTAGTTTAATAATAGGATATCTCTGGGGTTTTATCTTCCCAATTAATAAACAATTATGGACAAGTTCCTATGTCATTTATACAGCAGGTTGGGCTTTATTATTATTCGCATTTTGTTATGAAATAATCGAAATTAGGGGATGGCGAAAACTCGGATTTATTTGGGAAGTAATGGGGTTAAATGCCATTTTTGTCTTTGTCGCGTCTGGTTTACTGGGGAGAGTCTTATTAAAAAGTCATATTGGGATTGGCAAAAATGCACCGACTACTTATACTTGGATTTATCAAAATTGGTTTCAACCTTGGGCAGGCACGATGAATGGCTCCTTGGCCTTCGCGATCGTGGTAGTATTATTTTGGTGGATAATTCTTTATGTAATGTATCGCCAAAGGTGGTTTCTGAAACTTTAATCAAAAACCATCAATCCCAAAATTAACCAAAATGAGAATCCCAGTTTTTTCATATCACTCTTCGATATCAGTCAGGAAAAAGACTAATCATCTCAAGGCGAAAAAACTGGGACCCAAATTTTACATTTACCTACCGACATCGATCTCCTTAAAAAGACAACATTCAACTCTTACTCACCGAGGCACTTCCTCTCTTAAATAATCCCTACAGACGTTAACCGATCTCATAATAGACAATCCGACTATCACTTAAAACGACCAGTTTCAGCAGTCCCTTGTAGATATACACTTAAGGAAGTATCAGACTTCAGACTTTGTGTTGCTCTGGGAGCTCAACGAGACATCTAACGAGACAGATGATAAATGAAACAGCGTTTTTTACCTCTTAACACTAATGTGAACTTGGATTTTGAACTGTACTGTTGTATCTGCCTGGGAAGCTCTTTAGCTTCAATTATTAATTTATCATCTTTTTTTGACTTGGCAAGTAATTGATACTAATATTTACCATATTCTGAGTATCTATTCTCGTCTTTATTAAGTTTAGTAACAAAACACACCCAAAAAACCAGGTTTCTCGTTTACCATCTCCATCAGACACCCAGTTTCTATGAGAAACCCAGAAGCTAAAATGAAGCAATTGCCATCATAAACCCGGTTTTTGCCTCCGAGACACGATCGCGCTTTACCCATCTTTCTATACAATGAGTAATTTATCCTATTTAAGCATTCTTATGAATAACCTACCAGAGTCGAGCCGACAACAACTTACCCCAGATATCAGCATTTGTCGCATTTTAAACGGAATGTGGCAAGTTTCGGGGGCTCACGGGCGCATTAATCCCTCCAACGCGATCGAGAGTATGTTTAAATACCTAGACGCGGGTTTTACCACCTGGGATCTCGCGGATCATTATGGTCCCGCGGAGGACTTTATTGGGGAATTTAGACGTCAACTGGTAGCGCGTGATGGCGAGGAAGCATTATCCCACATACAAGCCTTTACCAAATGGGTTCCCAAACCCACAAAAATGACGCGTAAAATCGTTGAAGACAATATTAATATTTCTCTCCGTCGCATGGATGTTAAAGCCTTGGATCTTTTACAATTTCATTGGTGGGATTATCGAGATAAAAATTATCTGGAAGCCCTTAAATATATGACGGAGCTTCAACAGGAAGGTAAAATTAAACATTTAGCTTTAACGAATTTCGATACGGAACACTTAAAAATCATTGTTGATCAGGGGATTAAAATTGTCTCCAATCAAGTACAATTTTCCTTAATTGATCGTCGTCCTATAGTTCAAATGGTAGAATTTTGTCAAGAAAATGATATTAAATTATTACCCTATGGAACCCTGTGCGGGGGGTTATTATCCGAACAGTATTTAGGGCAACCCGAACCATTTTCAGGACTCCTGAAGACGGCGAGTTTGCGAAAATATAAAAATATGATTGATGGTTGGGGAAATTGGCAACTTTTCCAAGAATTATTGCAAATTTTGAACACGATCGCGCAGAAATATCAAGTCAGTATAGCCAATGTCGCGGTGCGTTATATTTTAGAACAACCCACCGTCGCAGGCGCGATCATTGGAGCCCGATTAGGAGTCTCCGAACACTTAGAAGACAATGCTAAAATCTTCAATTTTTCCCTCGATTCCGTTGACTATAATCAGATCAATTCTGTATTAGTAAATGGGCGAGATTTATTTCAACTAATTGGAGATTGTGGCGACGAATATCGCCGATAATTGTGATAAAATTATATAGACTTACCCTTGGCACATTAGGACATTCTTAATTGCTAAAACCCTTGATTTTATTGCATCATCCCTCATCCTTCTTGCTTCTTCCTTCATCCCTCATCCTTCACGATATCATAATTTTGTCATTTAATCCCTAAGTATTACCATGTCAGAGCCATTATCCCCAGAAGTGCGCGATCGGATTTGTGCCCACATGAATGAAGATCATGCAGAAGCCGTATTACTTTATGTAAAAACCTTCGGTTGTTTTCCTAACGCGAGCACAGCTAAAATGTTAACTATTGAATCAGATGGAATGGAAATCGTCGCGATCGTTAATGGGGAACCCGTACCCGTTCACATTAGCTTCGATCGCGCCTTAGAAAATGCTGAAGATGCCCACCATACTCTCATAGAAATGGTAAAAGAAGCACGAAAAATACTAACTCCATAAAAGGCTTAGGTGGGCAATGCCCACCTAATATTCACAGAAAAAAATTAACTAATAAAAAAGCTTATGACAGAAAGTGCGCCACAACCAAGAAATTATGATGCAGTACGGGGAACGACATCAAATAACCCCTTTGAATCCCTGATGGTGCAGTTAAGTTTAATGATTAGAGCGCGTTATGGAATGCTTTATATTGTAGGTTTAGAAGAAGAGCCTATGGAAAATGTCATTACTAAAGTAGCCAATCAACTTTCCACACCACGTCAGGTATTATTATGGGATATTGTCCGCGGTTGGAGTGATAACGGTTCGGCAAAAGGTTCTGTAATAGCAGCCCTCGATCGCGTACAAAAAGCCTCAGATAAAGAAGCTTATACGATTTTTGTCTTACGAGACTTACATCCAATTTTAAAAGCCCCTTATACCGACAAAAATGCCCCCGTAGTGAGGGAATTACGCAATTTAACAAGAGAATTAAAACAGACATTTAAAACCTTAATTTTAACTTCACCGACACTAGAATTACCCGATGAATTGAGAGATGAAGTCACCGTCATAGATTTTCCCCTACCCAATACACAGGAAATTTCATCTTTAATTTCTCAAATAGTCCAACCCGAAAATCTGAAAATAACCGGGTTAGCATTAGAACAATTAGTCAAAGCCTGTCAAGGGTTAAGTCGGGCAAGAATACGTCGTGTTTTAGGGAAAGCATTAGCGGCAAAACAACAGGTTAATGATTCCGATATTGACGGAGTATTAGAAGAGAAACGTCAAGCCATTCGTCAAACTGGAATATTAGAATTTTTACCCAGTCAAGCCTCACTCAAAAATGTGGGAGGATTACAAAATTTAAAACAATGGGTAAAGATGCGTCAAGATGCTTTTACAGAAGAAGCCAGACGCTTTGGGATACCCAATCCGAAAGGTGTTTTATTAGTAGGAATCCAGGGGACAGGAAAATCATTATCAGCCAAAACCATTGCCCATGAATGGCGCTTACCTTTATTAAGATTAGACTCAGGAAGATTATTTGGAGGGATAGTAGGAGAAAGTGAAAGTCGTGTGCGACAAATGATTCAATTAGTAGAAGCGATCGCGCCCTGTGTGTTATGGATAGATGAAATAGATAAAGCCTTTGGAAATATTAACAGTGGAAGCGACGGAGACTCAGGAACATCTCGGCGAGTCTTTGGGACTTTAATTACTTGGATGCAAGAAAAAACCAGTCCAGTTTTTATGGTTGCCACCGCGAATAATGTGAGAATATTACCCGCAGAATTATTAAGAAAAGGACGTTTTGACGAAATATTCTTTTTGAATTTACCCACAGAATTAGAAAGAGAAGAAATTTTCAAAGTGCATTTACAAAAATTACGTCCGAATAAATGGCGTGATTTTGATATGGGCTTATTAGCGCGATGTGCCAAAGAATTTAGCGGAGCCGAAATTGAACAAGTAATTATTGATGGATTATATCGTGCTTTTGGTAGTGTTGCCAATAAACAACGTCGAGATTTAATCACAGAAGATATATTAAGGGCGATCGAAGAAACAATGCCATTAGCAGCAATATCCCGTGATCAAATTCAAGATTTGAAACGATGGGCGGCCGAAACTGGAGCGAGAAGCGCGTCTAATGATACCGATCTCGTTGATGAATTAAAAAAATATGTCAAACCCTGGGACTAATGTCGTTAAGGGGATTGGGGATTGGGGATTGGGGAGCGGGGATTGGGGATTGGGAATTGGGGATTAGGTAATAGGGAATGGGGATTGGGGAATTGACAATTGATAATTGATAAATTTTAACTGTCTTCCTTCATCCTTCTTCCTTCATCCTTCTTCCCTCTTCCTTCTTCCCTCTTCCTTCTTCCCTCTTCCTTCTTCCTTCATTAGTTGTTAGCAAAGATTCCTGATTTGGTATGATTGATAGGAAAGTTTAGTGTATCAATCAATTAACTCTTCTGAAAGTGAGTCTATCTATGCTAAAGTTAGTCTTTACCATTTTATTAATAGGCTGTATGGTAATGGGTTATATTTCCCCCGCGATCGCAGCCAATAATGAAGATATCCAACAACTATTACAGGAAAATTGGTGTGTTTCCTTTCTCTGGAAACAATGCGATTTAAGTAAAGCCGATTTACATGGGGCAAATTTATCCGGGGCAAATTTAGCCGGGGCAAATTTAGCCGGGGCAAATTTAGCCGGGGCAAATTTGCGAAAAGCCAATCTTTCCAGCGCGGATCTGACTCAAGCAAATTTAGCAAATGTGGATATGATTGACACAGATTTAAGTAAGGCAGATTTAAAGGAAGCTAACTTAACTCAAGCGCGATTATGGAATGCTGATTTAACATTAGCCAATCTGAGTCAAGCGAATTTAAAAAATGCTAATTTATCCGAGGGGAGACTGTGGGGTACAAATTTAAAAAGTGCCAATTTAGTCCAGGCAATTTTACATGGTGTCGATTTACAATATGCTAATTTAGGTAAAACTAATTTAACGGGAGCCGATTTTCATAGTTTTTCCTCCCGAAGTTCTCAACAATTAACTAATTTAAGTTATGCTAATTTAGAAGGAGCAAATTTAACCAATACTGACTTAAGAGGTGTAAAATTTAAAGGGACAATTATGCCCGATGGCTCTCTCAATGAAGGTAATTTTGGTGAATTACAGTAATTCTAAAGTGCCATTTATGTCAGTTCATTTTGTCCGGGCTAGAATAGGAAAAAAGGAGCATTTCAATGATGGATTATTTTTGCAGAAAAAATAATCTTGAACCCGCGATCGGTTTATTTTCGGGTGCAGGCATTGGCGATAAAGGATTTGAGACCGCGGGTTATCAATTTCTGCTGCAAAGTGAACTTAAAGAAGATCGTGCCGCGTTAATCAAAACTAACTTTCCTAATTCTCATATTATCACCGGAGATATTGTTACTTATGAACAAGAAATAATCAGAAAAACCCGTGAAATTCTCAAAGGTAAAGAATTATGTGTAATGATAGCAACACCTCCTTGTCAAGGAATGTCACCTAATGGGATGGGAACTCTCTTAGACAATGTACGCAAAGGTTTACGCCCGAAATTAGATCCACGCAATCAATTAATATTACCCGCACTTCGGATCGCGGCAAAATTAAAACCCCTTTGGGTTATTTTTGAGAATGTCTCTCGAATGAAAAACACCCTAATTCCCGATGAAAATGGAGAATTAAGAGCAATTATAGACTTAATTCCTGAATACTTAGGAGAGGAATATATCGGTGAAGCAAAAGTAGTCGAATTTGCTGATTATGGGATTCCCCAACGCCGACAAAGACTGATAACAATTTATACTCGTCTTCCACAAGCAAAAGGGATATTAAAATTAGGTGGTTCTTTAATTCCTGCACCAACCCATGATAAATTAGGTAAGCATGGTTTACGGAAATGGGTAACAGTTAAGGATGCCATTGGCAATTTTCCACCTTTAGATGGGGAGAATGTTATAACAGCAAAACATCCCTCTTTATCTCTGCATTATGTACCCGTCCTCGATCCGAAAAAGTATGAGTGGATACGTCATACTCCTGAAAATGAATCCGCGTTTAATAATCAATGTATTAACCCGAATTGTCAATTTAATCAAAATCCCATACATGGTGCTTCGCGTAATGCTTCTGGGATTAATCGGGCAAATAGAGATACTCCTTTATATTGTATCAAATGTGGTCATCTTCTCCCACGTCCCTATACTTGTGAAAAAAATGGTACAATTAGAATTATGCGTGGATATACGAGTGCTTATAAAAGAATGAGTTGGGATCTTCCCGCTCCCACTCTTACAAAAAATTTGAGTTTTCCTTGTTCAGATCAGAATATTCATCCCTCACAAAATCGTGTATTATCTTTAGCAGAAGCTTGTCAATTACAAACAATTTCAGATTTTGATTATCATTGGGGATCTTTAGTGTTAAAGGGGCGTACTCTTGAGCGGGCCTCTGATAGTTTGATTCGAGACGCGATCGGCGAAAGTATTCCCCCTAAATTTATGTATTTACTGGGTAAATATATCAGGGATATTAGCCAGGGGAAAATGACAATACACAACAAGAAACCCCTACAGCTTGAAATGAAATTATTTGGCTAAATAGCTCTCTAATTTCATTAGACATCTCCGAAAAATCGGATCAATGGCAGGCAAGATGCCTACCCTACGGGAGCATCTCATTTTTGTAAATTGGTAGTGGGAGCGTCTCGCTCCCTAGGGTTTAATAGACATCGGGTAAAATCGGATCAATGGCAGGGTTAGCCTACCCTACAGTAGTTTATGGAGATGTTTAATAGGGAGCGAGACGCTCCCACGACAGTTTTTTGGGGACATTGAGATGCACCCCCATAAGTAACCCGGTTTCTGATTCATTCTCTGTTTCTTGAGAAACACTCTCTTAGAGAATATTGTCCAGATATAATACAAATCCGGGTAGTATATCTTCCCCTGATAAAGATGACGGAGAGGAAATAATTTCCACGGCTTGATTAGGGCGATAAATTTCGACGCGCTGATTGTGTCTATCTAGTAACCAACCTAATTTTGCGCCATTGTCTATATATTCTTGCATTTTCGCTTGTAGCTTTTCTAAGGAATCCGTTTTTGAGCGTAATTCCACCACAAAATCAGGACATAAAGGGGCAAATTTTTCTTTTTCCTCCTGTGTCAAAGCCTCCCATCTTTCCTTTTTTACCCAAGCCGCATCGGGAGAGCGATTTGCCCCATTGGGAAGTTGGAAACCGGTGGAAGAATCAAAGGCTAATCCTAAGTTATTTTGAGAACTCCATATTTCCAATTGTGTGCTTAGTTTGATATTACGGTTGCCAGTCTCGCTACCAGTAGGGGGCATAATGATTAAATCTCCTGATGCACTACGTTCAAATCTTAAATCACGGTTATTTTGACATAGCAGCCAAAATTGCTCGTCTGTTAGTTCGATCGTCACCTCGAAGGGTGTCGGCATTGTAGCAGTTTCCATGATTTTATCCCAATTAGGTTGGCTACATTTCTATTATATCAAAAAATTCTGAGGGCATCGACTATTTTTGAGTTGTAGGTTGGGTTTCGTGCCTCAACCCAACCTACGAGAACTTTTTCCTTTGGACTAGATTTGCGCGTCTTTTAATGCTTGATCTTACTAAAACTATAGCATTTTTAAATGAGATGTAAATGCAGGGATCTGATCCCGTCACAGGCAAGATGCCTGTGCCACAAGTTTTACTTCTGAAAGGTCAACATTAGACCTCTTGCGAAACTAGCTGAAACGCTCATTATTCCGTACATAAGAATGAGGGTTTGAATGAATTTCGCAAGAGGTCTATTATATAACAAATACAGCGGAAACCGCTGTTTCCGCTGTATGAAGCATATTGGTATTGTTTGGCAAGATGAAAGACATGATCGGATCATGAGAGATCATCAAGAGTTTTTGAATACTTGGCATTATATTAGACAAAATCCTGTTAAAGCTAACTTAGTTAAAACTCCTGAAGATTATCCTTTCTTATGGGAGGAATTTTAGTGAGATTTCAGACAGTTTTTTGTCAACAATCACAGGGAAGATGCCTGTGCCCCCCCTACTGGCTCAGGACAACTGGCAAACAACCCTAATCTTGATATAACTATGGAGAATAGGGAACTCGAATCCCTGACCTCTGCAGTGCGATTGCAGCGCTCTACCAACTGAGCTAATTCCCCTTATTTATGAACCAATGATTTTTCAATCACGATTCAATAGTATAGCACACCTTTCTCGTTTATGCAACATCTTGGACGAAAAAATTTTGCAGACGCTCTAACTCGATATCTCCAAAGGTGTCCACACTCCAATTCGCCCATCGTTGCAGGATATGTAGGGGATAAGTGTGAGCTACTCCTAAGACGGGAATGCCCCCATTATGGGCGGCTTGAATACCCGCGAGGGTATCTTCGATCGCGAGACATTCCGATCGCTGTAAATGTAAGTCTGGATAACATTGATTTAATCGTTGTATCGCCAAGAGATAGCCATCAGGTTCAGGTTTGCTAGTCAGAATATCATCACCAGCAACGATCGCGTCAAAAAAAGAAATCAAACCAGCCCTAGTCAAAACTAACTCTATCTCCGAGCGCATAGCCCCACTCACCACAGCTAACTTCAGTTGGGCATCTTGTAATTGAGTCAGTAATTCCCCTAACCCCTGATAAAGAGGTAAAGTCTCCATTGAGTCAAGAAAATTCTGATAAGCCTTCGCCTTCCGTTTGAGCAATTTTAACAAACCAGACTCTTCAAGGATACGCCCTCGACGATTAAATAACTCTACCAGACAAGCGCGATCGCTCCTACCCAAACAAACCTGACGAAACTCACCGGGTTTGAGGCGGAGATTTTCCTCAATCATCAACTGCTCGATTAACGCGTTGTGTATCGACTCATCATTAATAATGACACCATTAAAATCAAATAAAACCGCCTTCAGCATGGGAATGGGGAATGGGGAATGGGGAATGGAGAATGGGGAATGGGGAATGGGAATTTACGCGGGAGCCGCGACACCGGGCAAATCTCCTAAGTCAGGGATTTCATCGGGGACTTCTGGATATTCCACCACAGAGACGCGATCGTGAAGAGTGCCACGGGAAGCTTCGCGCCCCGGAATCGGTTTCACGCCCCGCGTCACCTGATTAACCAACCAAACATCCTCCGTTTGTACCGCGCCAAAACCCGCAGCAGACATCCAAGACTCCACACTACCCGCCGCGTAAGATTTAATATAAGGCTCCTCAAAAATCTCTGTAAGCCACTGTGTAGTACGTAAAATCTTCTGATTACCATCCAAAACCACAACCTCCCCTCCCACCGTCAACAAACGGAAACATTCTCGCAAAATAGCCTGTGAGACAGTCGCGGGTGTTTCGTGGAATAACAACGATATAGTTATCAAATCAAAAGAAGCATCAGGAAACCCCGAATGTTGTGCATTTCCATGACGCCATTGAATATTTAACCCCTCTTGATGGGCTTTCTTGTTAGCAACCACTAACATATAAGGAGATAAATCTAAACCCATCACCGCGGCATGGGGAAAAGTACGTTTTAACCTTAATGTCATCGATCCCGTACCACATCCTAAATCTAAAATGCGACGGGGTTGACATTTTATCCCATTAATAAGCCCCTGACGGACTAACTCTTCACTTGGGGGAAGCACATATTGGGTAATATGATCATAAGAAACCGCGGCAGTCGGGTTAAGATAACCCCCTTCAATGCCATGAAAATTTTGATTACTGTAGTAATCAGGATAAACCACAGAGGGATTAAGGAAGCGATCGCGCTCTCGCTCCCAGTCGGTACTTTTATAAAGACGTGCCATCGCCTCGTCATCGAGGACAAAGCCAAATACAGGGGCTAAAAATCGTTCAAATATGGTATCCTTACGAACCGTCATAAGATTATCCCTTGTTTCCCTTCATTGTACAAACAAAAAGACCGATAAGCCAAGCCCCTGAATTTCAGATTTAGAATTGCTAAAGGGCTTTGTCGTCAGAGTTAGGGCCAAAGTCGAAGTAAGCTCAAGCCATTCTCGCCCCATCAATAGCCCTCAAAAGTGATATAATCAAACATATTAATAGTTAATGACATCCCAGCCATAATTTCCCAGGGGGGAGCATCTCCACCGCTCAAATATATTAGACAATTTGGCAAAAAAAATGCTATAATATACCCCCTTGATAAATTTCACATCACTACGGTATCTTTCACATCCCTTCAGTTTATCTTATTTTGAAGATACTGGTAAACCCTCCCCTAAAAATCTGTCCCCTAGACTCTTTCTCTTTCTTTTCTTTCCTTTGTGTTCTCTGTGCCTTTGTGGTTCCCAAAAAAAACAACTACAATAACACCATGAGCTAACAAAATAAAAACCTAATTTGATCTCTAACATCACTTTTGACCATGTTATAATTGATCATCATCCGATCCCCCATTCCCCATTCCCCATTCCCTATTCCCCATTTATGAAATATCAAAACTTAGTAACAGGTATCATGATCGCGTTTTTAGGATTAACCAGTCCCCTCCTCGCGTTTGATCCCAAAACCGCACAACAGTTATTAGAAACCAAAAACTGTCCCAATTGTGACTTAACAGAAGTAAATCTCTATGAAGCTAACTTACAGGAATCAATTTTAAATAACGCGGTTTTAATCAAGGCAATTTTAACCCGTGCCAATCTCTATAAAGCTAACTTAATGACAGCAAATTTATCGAATGCTAACTTACAAGGAGCGCAACTTTATCAAGCAAATTTAAGTAATGCTAACCTTACAGAAGCAGATTTAAGTAATGCTAATATGATCGAAAGTAATCTGAGTGGTGCAAATTTAACCAGTGCGAATCTTTATAAAGCGAGTTTAGGAAAAGTTAACTTTAAGGGAGTCAAGTTAATTAATGTAAATCTTCAGGAAGTGAATCTTTATAAAGCAGATTTAAGCAATACCGATTTAAGCAATGCTATCTTACAAGATGTCAATTTAAACATTGCCAATTTGAGTGGTGCTAATCTCAGTGGAGCTAATTTAAAAAAGGCGCAATTACGAGGAACAAATCTTGTAGGTGTTAATCTTATTAACGCAGATTTGACCGATGCAATTCTTGACAATACTAATTTATCCAAAGCGAATTTGAGTGGTGCTAATCTCACTAATGTCAATCTTTCTACAGTCATTTTATGTGAAACAACAATGCCAGATGGCTCTTTTTCTCAAAAAGGCTGTCCATCTAATTAACTTGAAGGAAGAGGGAAGAAGGAAGAAGGAAGAAGGAAGAGGGAAGAGGGAAGAAGGAAGAAGGAAGAAGGAAGAAGGGGAAGAAATAATGAACCACAAAGGCACAGAGACACAAAGGAAGAAGAAAACTTCCCCATCTCCCCATCCTCCCCATCGGGAGCATTTCAAATTTGCAAAAAAAACTGTAGTGGGAGCGTCTCGCTCCCTAGGGATCTAATAGGGAGCGA
>JBBITB010000036.1:0-51686 GCA_037440985.1 Microcoleaceae cyanobacterium bin_387 | reverse complement strand
TAGTGGGTAAGTCCTAAATTATCAACTGTCAACTGTCAACTATCAACTGTCAACTGTCAACTGTCAACTGTCAACAAACGATTAAAAGATGATAGAAACAAAAAGGATTGCACTCATTCTGCGAGACGGCCAACCAGAGCAAACTGTCACAGTGCAAGGTTGGGTACGCACCAAACGGGAATTAAAAGAATTTGCCTTTGTCGAAATTAATGATGGTTCCTGTTTAGCCAATATCCAAATAGTTCTGAACCCAGAGATCCCTAATTATCAAACTCTCCTCAAACAACTTAATACAGGTGCATCTGTCGAAGTTTCTGGTATTTTAGTCGCATCTCCGGCGAAGGGACAACGTATAGAATTAAAAGCTTCCACTCTTATTGTTTATGGTGAAGCAGATCCCGAAACTTATCCCCTTCAGAAAAAACGTCATTCTCTGGAGTTTTTAAGAACGATTGCCCATTGGCGATCGCGCACCAATACCTATAGTGCAGTATTTCGAGTACGGAATGCCTGTGCCAGTGCGATTCATCAATTTTTCCAAGAAAGGGGTTTTTTATGGGTTCATACTCCCATTATCACCGCGAGTGACTGTGAAGGAGCCGGGGAAATGTTCGCGGTAACAAATTTTAAATTAAATCAAATTCCCCTTACAGAAAATCAAACCGTTGACTATAGTCAAGACTTCTTTGGCAAACCGTCCTATTTAACGGTTAGTGGCCAATTAGAAGCGGAAATCATGGCGATGGCATTTACAAATGTTTATACCTTTGGTCCCACATTCCGTGCCGAAAATTCTAATACATCTCGTCATTTAGCGGAATTTTGGATGGTGGAACCGGAGATGGCATTTTGTGATCTTAAGGGGGATATGGATTTAGCCGAAGCCTTTCTAAAATATATTTTCAAGTATGTTTTAGATAATTGTCAAGAGGATATGCAGTTTTTCAATGATCGTATTGATAATACGGTTTTAGCCACAGCAGAAAATATTATCAATAATCAATTTGAACGGATCACCTATAGCGAAGCAATTGCTGTGTTAGAAAAATCGCCGAAAAAATTTGAATTTCCGGTGAAATGGGGATTAGATTTACAATCCGAACATGAGCGTTATTTGGCAGAAGAATTATTCAAAAAGCCAACGATTGTTACGGATTATCCCGCAGAGATTAAAGCCTTTTATATGCGGTTAAGTGATGATGAAAGAACCGTAAGTGCGATGGATATATTAGCACCAAAAATAGGGGAAATTATCGGCGGTTCCCAACGAGAAGAACGTTTAGATGTTCTGGAAAAACGCATTGAGAAATTAGGGGTAAATAAAGAGGATTTATGGTGGTATTTAGATTTACGACGGTTTGGGACAGTGCCCCACGCGGGATTTGGTTTAGGTTTTGAACGAGTGGTACAATTTATGACAGGGATGGGTAATATTCGTGATGTGATTCCTTTCCCTAGAGCACCTTTAACAGTGGAATTTTAGAGAGAGTAATCGTGATTTTTCACTGAACCAATTATGAGCAGATATCCGGTAAAACATCTGTGTTAATCTGCGTTAATCTGCGGTAAAAAAAAGATCGTTGAAAAGAGTGATAATTCAACTGCAAGCCTTGAAATTGTTACTCATTAAGACTATCGACAATTTGATATTGTAGGGGCTTTTCACCAGTATCTTGAAAACATAATTTTGTGACTGGTTAAAGAGCCCCTACTCAAAGAAAAACCTCAGACATTAGGGGTTCAAATTGACTTCAGCCTTAAACACCTCATCCTCAATGCTGTGTTGGAGATGGAAACCCAGTTTTTGACAGAGATGTTGCATCTCGGTATTTTCTGGATGAATGTCCGCGATCAGACGGTTTAATTTCTCATCACGCGCAACTTGGATCAAACGACTCAATAACTCCGTTCCTAAACTTTTGTGCTGATAGGGATCGCTGACGAGCAGACTAAATTCCGCGTCCTCTGTACCATGTAATTTACTCATACGCGCCACCCCTAACATTTCACTATCACCCGTGTCAGGATTGGTTGATTTTGCGATCAGAGCGATTTCTCGGTCATAATCTATGAAACATAAGCGGGTGAGACGTTCGTGAGAGATACGTTGACTCAATTTGACGAGATGGAAATAACGTAAGTAGACGCTGCGATCACTCAGGGTTTGATGAAACTTGATGGACAAAGGTTCATCTTCTGGGCGAATCGGGCGAATTGTGACAGGATGTCCATTCTTGAATTGCCAAGAGGTGACATATTGAATGGGATAGGGGCGAATTGCGGGACGCGGCAATGTAGCTTCTGTCATGTCACTGGAATGCAATACCACACGGGCATCCAAAGCTATTAAGCCATCGGGAGAGGCTAATAATGGATTAATATCAATTTCCTTAATCCAAGGTTGTTCTACCACTAATTGGCTGAAACGTACCATTAATTGCTCTAGTTCTGCCAGATCCACTGGTTGCCGTCCCCGCACTCCCTTCAGGGCTTGATAAATTTTGGTGCGCTCCATCTGACGGCGTGCCAGGGTTGTATTTAAAGGGGGAAGGGCCAGAGCTCGATCTTTAAAGACTTCTACCAATTGTCCACCAGTACCAAATAACAAGACGGGACCGAATTGGGGGTCGATACTACTACCGATGATGATTTCGTAACCGTCCATGTTAATCATGGGCTGCACTGTGACACCCATAAAATCATGGGCATTCGCTTTTTGGGCTACGGCATCCGCGATCGCGTGATAGGCGTTGCGGACCGCGTCTGGGGTTTTTAAATTTAATTTGACCCCCCCGACATCAGTTTTATGAGTGATGGTTTCGGAATATAACTTGAGTACGACGGGATAGCCAATTTCCGTGGCAAGCGCGATCGCGTCTTCGCAGGTAGTCGCGATCCGAGTATCTACGGTGGGGATCGCGTAACAGGCTAACAGTTGTTTTGATTCAAACTCCGTTAACAAAGTGCGCCCCGACTTACGCACAGATTCAATTAGGGAATGAGCCTGGGGAATCTGACAAATTTCATCCGTACAACTGCCCACATCGGAACCTAAAATCGGGGTTTCGTAGAGTCCCTCCAAGTTCTTCGCGTACTTCCACATATAATTAAAGACGTGGGCTGCCGTATCAGGGAACGGGAATGTATATATATTCGCCTGATTCAGAATTAATTCCCCTTCGGAAACATCAGCCCCACCCATCCAACAGGCTAATACCGGTTTGTCTTCAATTTGGGCATAGTTTTTGAGCAGGGACGCGATCGCGGTAGGATCAGTCATAGCTTGAGGGGTAAGGATCACTAATAAACCATCACTATTAGGATCTTTTGCTACTAATTCTAAAGTTTTGGCATAGCGTTGAGCATCCGCGTCCCCCAGAATATCGATGGGATTATGGAGACTGGCGGCTGGGGGTAAAAATGTTTTCAGTTGGGTAATGGTTTCTGGGGAAAGTTCCCCTAAGGCTCCCCCTTCGGAGATCAATGCGTCCGTGGCTAAGACTCCTGGG
This sequence comes from Microcoleaceae cyanobacterium bin_387, assembly GCA_037440985.1. Classification (GTDB taxonomy): domain Bacteria; phylum Cyanobacteriota; class Cyanobacteriia; order Cyanobacteriales; family Microcoleaceae; genus JBEDKD01. The sequence continues at coordinate 48,177 of JBBITB010000036.1, read as the reverse complement.
CCTCCCGCATTAGTGACAATGGTGAGACGTTTACCTTTGGGACGCGGTTGTTTGGAAAGGACTTCCGCCATATTAAACAAATCGTCAATGGTATTGACTCGCAATACTCCACAGCGACGGAAGGCCGCGTCTAAGACATCATCACTACCCGCGAGGGAACCGGTATGGGAGGCCGCGGCTTGAGCCGCGGCCTCGGTGCGGCCGGCTTTAATGACAATAATAGGTTTGGTGAGTGCTACTTCCCGCGCCGCGGAAAGAAATGAACGAGCATTGCCAATGGATTCCATATAAATGACAATACTTTCGGTTTGGGGATCGTCTCCTAGATAATAAATCAGGTCCCCCCAGTCCACATCTAACATGGAACCGATGGACATAAAGGCACTAAATCCCACATTTTCACGAAAACTCCAATCGAGGATCGCGGTACAAAGGGCTCCACTTTGACTGATAAAGCCGACATTTCCCGGCTGCGCGATCGTACTGGCAAAAGTCGCGTTTAAACCTGTCGGGGGGTTCATTACGCCTAGACAATTGGGACCAATAATCCGCATTTTGCCCCGCGCAATGTCTCGGATTTGTTGTTCTAGCGCGATCCCTTCGGGGCCAATTTCTTTAAATCCCGCAGAAATAATAATCGCGCCTTTCACCCCCACCGCTTCACATTCACTAATAACTCCTGGCACAGTCTTGGCGGGGGTGACAATAATGGCTAAATCAACGGGATCGGGAACCGCGGTGATTGAGGGGTAAGCTTTGATCCCCAACACATTAGCTCGCTTGGGATTGACCGGAAAAATAGTACCACCAAAGGGAGTGGCAACCAGATTGGAGAGGATGGTGCGCCCAACGCTTCCTTCTTTGTCCGTTGCCCCAATTACAGCAACACTTTTAGGAGAGAAGATAAAATCAAGGGGCTGGCGATTGTAGCGTAGGACATTGTGTGAAGGATATTTCATAAGAAAAAAGGGATTTGTTGCGATTCAAGTAATTGTCACTTTCAAAAACGGATCGAGAACCTCAGCAAGGACCCATAGATGATCGAGCTTTCCAGCTCATAGTATATCCATCGAAAATTAATTCTGGGTTATGTTTGCCAAAAAAGGTCAAGATATCGCATTTCTCTCTCTGGTGAGGCACATCAACGATCCCCTCCATGAAACCTACTCAAATCTACCTACGGCAGCTTTGATGTTCACTTCCAGTTTCTACCAAGCACGGCTGTTTCATTCTAAAAATTTCTTGACTTCTCGAAGCCTTAGCCACCAGAGTTTCAGAAAAGAATTGCTACTAAAAAGGCACAAAGAAGGAAAAACTCCTGGGATACTGAGAGAGGCTTTGGAAAGACAGTGCATGGAAAATTGAACCGTCGCGTGAAACAGCCTGAGTTTCCGCCCTTTCCTCCCTTTCCTCCCTCTCCTCCCTTTCCTCCCTCTCCTCCCTTATTCCAAAAATTTGAGAATGAAACAGTCCTCTGCCTACAGGGGGTTGGGGGTTAGGGGTCCAATGGCTCTACCTCTTTCATGTGAAATTTGCGATATCGTACCTTCGGAAAAGCCCGATCCTCTTTCTTTTAGGTCTTTTAGGTCTTTCTCAATACCATGAGTGGAAAAATTTTTCCCTCACAGGAACTTATTGATCTAACATGGGGTCTATCGCTCTTAAAGGGAGCCAAACCTGCACCTGTTCTAAACAAAACCTTCCGAGCAGGGGCAGACCCACACAGAGGAAAAGACCGGGCGGCTGATTTTTACCCAGGGAAATTATAAAAGAGGACAATACCTAAAGATTGTTGTAAAAAATACTAGCCGCAATTAACAATTGTATGGTAAACTTTCAGACAATTTGTTGCTCTATTCTGATTTGAGAGGGGAGGTTATGGAATCTAATGTAGCTGGGAATACCAATCGAGTTGCCATTTACTACATAAAGATTGCACTTGCGCTTTCCTACTCTCAACAGATATGTTAAATAGCGTTACAGCTTATACCCGCCGGGTCAATTAGGTTCTCAACTAACGATCAGGATACCAATTGTGGTTTCCTGTAAACGTAAAAGTGTATTGTATAAAAGTCTTTCAAGATTTAAGGAGGAGCGTTCAATGTCACAGGTCACAAATCCGTCACCAACCAGCCCAACTTTACCTGGTGGTATTACCCAAACAAATTTAGCCAATGGTGGTGTAATTGCTATAGGTACTCCAGGTGCCGATAGAATCCAAGGCACTCCACAGCCTGATGATATCCGTGGTAACCAGCTCGATGATGTCATTTCTGGTGGTGGCGGCAATGACGTTATTCGCGGTGGTAAAGGCAATGATAGTATCCTGGGTGGAGACGGTGGCGACTCTATCAGAGGAGACCAAGGAAATGATACGGTTGATGGTGGCACCGGGAACGACTACATCTTGGGTGGCGAGGGCAATGACATCTTGTTTGGTGGAGATGACAATGACACCGTATATGGTGGTAAGGGCAATGATACTATAGGTGGTGGCAATGGTGATGACCAGCTCTATGGTGATGAAGGTGACGATGTTGTCATGGGTGATGCCGGAAACGACATCCTCTATGGTGGTAAGGGCAATGATACCATCAATGGTGGTTCTGGTGATGACCTCATCTATGGAGATAAGGGCAATAATCTCCTCGCCGGTGGTGCGGGTAAAGACACCTTTGTTTATAAGGCGGGTAATTTAGGTAGTGAGCTCGACAATATTGTTGACTTTGTGGTTGGTGAGGATAAGATCCGGTTGGCTGGATTTGGCAACTTGAGTGCTAGTAACCTGACGATCGCGGATAATGCTGTACCAATCCCAGGTCAAGTTGTTTATGACTCGGCTCGTGGTCAACTTTATATCAATGGTCAATTGGCGATGCAATTGAATAATGCTCCGAAGCTCGATAAAACCAGTTTTGAGTTTTTCTAGGCTCTGTTGTAGAACTGATTGTAAGTCAAAAGCTAATCGTTTCTACAAGTAGAATTTTTAGAATACTTGGTACTACGCCCACTGTATTGTGCAGTGGGTTTAGTTTTTTTGGGGGCGGATTCTATCTTTTAAGGTATATTCAGGGGTTGAAACCCCTGTCTGATAGCTAAAGTCCTCTGAAGAGGACTATATATCACGCCGTTGGCATCTGGGTGAGAAACCGGGTTTGTGGCAATTACTTGTACCTTGAGCGGAGATTTTTCCGTGACAAACCCGGTTTCTTGGGTTTTGGTAAACTATATATGAGTTTTAATGAGAAATGAGAATGGGCATCGATAAGTCTATTCAGTTAGCTGAAAGTTATTTAAGGAAGGGACAACGAAGTGAGGCGATCGCGCTTTGCCAGCAAATTCTCTCTTCAAAATCCCAGAATGACGCGATAGTTTATAAGATTTTAGGGGAAGCTTTGGAAGGGGAAGGCGCGATCGAAGCCGCCCGACAAGCTTATATTAAGGCTGTGAAGTTACAACCAAAGTTAGTGGTAGTCTGGGCTTTACTCGGTCAATTGTATGCTGATCATGGTTGGTTAGATGAGGCGATTTTTCATTATCAAAGGGCTCTGAAATTAAATCCCCAGTGGGCTCAAATTCATTATCATGTTGGGACTCTTTTTTATCGTTTAGGGAAGTGGGATGACGCGGTGACTTCCTTTCGTCACGCGATCGCGCTTAATTCTAATTATTATAATGCTTATTTTGTTTTGGCTGTGGTATTGGAGTTACAAGGGAAATTTGAAGACGCGGTTAAGTGTTATCGTCACGCGATGACTTTGCCTGATCAGAATCGAGTAGAAGCTTATAATAATTTGGGTGCTCTCTTGTTGACTCTAGGGGATGTTGATGGCGCAATTTCTGTTTTAGAAGACGCGATCACGCTTAAGCCTGATTGGGCTAGTCTTTATAATAATTTAGGTAGGGCTCTTTATCAGAAAAAACCCGATGACGCGATCAGGGCTTATCAACACGCGATCTCTTTAGATCCTCAGATGGTTTTAGCTCATCATAATTTAGGCAAAGCTTGGCAATTTCAAGGGTTACATAGTGCCGCGATCGAGTGTTTTCAACAGATAATCAAACTTAATCCTGAGCATATCGGAGCCTACACGGATTTGGGCTTTTCGCTCATGGCTTTGGGGAAAATTCCTGACGCGATCGTGTCTTTTCGTCGGGCAATTAAGCTTAAACCTACTTTTGTCGAATCTTTTTGCCATGAGGCGAGTCTTTTAGTTGATACTGATGAGTTAACTTTAGCTAAAATCGCGTGCGGAAAATTTCTTAACGCTTTAATGAAGGGAGAGGGCAGAGGCGATGAGTTCTTTATTACAGGGACATCAGCTCAGGAGGAAGAGAGTGATTTGCCATTGAGGATTGATGAAATTTGCTTTTATTTAGGACAAACTTATCTGCATTTGGGTAATGCTTTAGTTGAATATGGTGGATATATTCAAGGAGAAAAGTATTATCAACAAGCATTAAAAATTCAACCTAAACTTCAGATAATTTATAGTAATTTAGCCTATTGTTTGGCAAAACAAAAACGGTATAATGCTGCTACTATTGTTTATAAAATGGCATTAGCTATTCAAGGGGATTCCTCTCAATTGTATTTTGAATTAGGACAATTGCTGGAACTTAATCAACAATGGGATGTAGCTATTAATTATTATGAGAAAGCTGTTCATTTATCACGGGCAGATTCTCCCACAAGCAAAACTATATATTTAAAAGGCGATATTAACCCCCCTCAAAGTTTTTATTTATCTACATGGGAATGGCTGATTAATGTCAATAATACTCCTAATAATTATGTTAATATCATTTGGGAGGATGTTAATAAAGATTTGGAATTATATCCCGATGCCGAAGACTGTGGCGGCTTAAGTTGTGGGCCTTGTTTGAAAAAAATTACGGAATTGTTTAAACCGATTAATTTAGGTTGGAATATTTATTTTTGTTCTGAAAAGGATGAGATTTCTCTGCCTCACCCTAGGAGTTTTGTTGCGACAATTCCAGAGGGGAGAGCGTGGATTGTGCCTCAACAAAATTATTGGATGATTTGTAACGCGATCGCGGTAATTACGCCGGATAATTATTTGTTAGGCGACTTATCACGGGATTATCCGGGGAAATTGCCTGTTTGTCAAAAAAATGATCCCGCGAAACATCGTGTTTTTGAGTTAGATGCTTTTCCTGAGTTAGAAACCATTGATGGTAGTGTTGCTATTTTATCGGGGTTATCGGGTAACGTTTACTTCCATTGGATGGTTGATATTTTGCCACGAATTGAGTTATTACGTCAAGGGGGTTTTGACTTAGAAAAGATTGATGGGTTTGTGGTGAATAGTTATCGACAACCTTTTCAACAGGAAACCTTAAGGCTTTTGGGGATTCCAGAGAGAAAAATTATAGAAAGCGATCGCGTTCCTCATATTAAAGCAAAACAATTAATTTGTCCGTCTTTCCCAGGGGATTTAGGTTGGCCGCCCCCTTGGGCAATACATTTTTTACGGAGAGAATTTTTTAGCAAAATCACCTTAAAATCGACTTACCCGGAACGGATTTATATTAGTCGAAGTAAAGCGAGATTTCGGAAAGTTTTTAATGAAACAGAGGTAATTGATATTTTAAATCACGCGGGTTTTGTTCCTATTTGGTTAGAGTCTCTTTCTTTGGAAGAGCAAATCGCCCTATTTAGCCAAGCAAAAGTGATTATTTCACCTCACGGAAGTGGTTTAACAAATATGATTTTTTGTCAAAAAGGAACAAAAGTGATAGAATTGATGTCTCCTCATTATATAGGTCATTATTATTGGGGAATCAGTCATACTCTTCAACTGGAACATTATTATTTAACAGGAGATGCCTTTGAATGTTATCCTTTACGGGAGTTAATGTATCAAAATCCTCTGACAGAGGATATTTGGGTTAATTTAAGTTCCCTGAAGAAAATGCTGGAAATAATCCTTTAAGTGTAGTTGATCTTAGATACCCCCTAACTCCCCTAAAAAAGGGGGGAATTTCAAGGGGAAAAAATGAGAAAAGCTCCCCTTCTTAAGGGGACTTGGGAGAGCAAAAGTGGTTATAATTATAGTTTTATCTGGGTGTTGATCGGGAGGAAATAATAAAATGTCTTTGTCTAAATATGGGGAGAAAAACGTCTTAGAGTTAACTCAACGAGCTCAAATTTGTTTGAATGAGGCGAAATTTAATGACGCGATCGCGCTTTTTCGAGAAGCCATTAGCCTAGACTCGAACCCAGAATGGTATTATCATTTAGGGGTGGCTTATTTAAAACTAGAACAATGGCAAGATGCCGTAGAAATTTATCAAAATGCACTAGAAATTGACCCGGAAAATGTTTGGTGTTGTGGTAATTTGGCTTATGCTTTTTTGAAATTACAACGATGGCAAGAAAGTGTTTTAATGTATGAAAAAACGGTTAATTTAATTTCTAATAATTGTTGGCATTATCATCATTTAGGAGATGGTTTATTGCAACTGGAACGTTGGGAGGACGCGGTAAAGGCTTATGAAAAAGCGATCGCGCTTAATCCAGATTCCCCTTGGTCTTATCATAACTTAGGTTGGGCCTTATCTAACTTAGGACGTTGGCAAGAATCTATCACGGCTTATCGTCACGCGATTTCCCTTAATCCCACGGATTGGTTTTATCATAATTTAGGGGATTCTTTACATAAACAAGGTTTATTAGAAGACGCGATCGAGGCTTATCAACACGCGATCAAATTACAACCAAAATCTTGTTGGTATTACGATATATTGGCAAATCTGTTGTGGGAAAATGGACAATGGCAAGACGCGATCGAAACTTTAATTAAATGCTTGCAAATTCAACCAGACTTTTCTCCTTCTTATGTAAAAATAAGTAAAATTCTTCAACAATATGATCCTTTAGATGAGAACGAAAAACTAAGATTAGACTATTTACTTCTCCCCCTAAAGTGGACAGAAAAAATTTGTCAATTACCGAAAAATTGGGCAATTTTATCGGAGCAACATCCAGATATTAAGAAAATCAATGTTTATCCCCAAACTCCCATGAGTTTAAGCCCCTCTCAAACTTGTCAACCGATTAATTATTTTCTCGAAACTCAGACAACATCATGTGGGGGGTTTCTTGCTGAAATTCCTAGGGGAAAAGTCTGGGCTGATAGTATTATTTCAGGGGTGATAACAGAGGATAATAAAGTCGTTACCGATTTATCAACGGGTTCGGCAGAATTAATCTTAACTTCTCCCCATTTACCTCCGATTCAATATTTTGATGAAACCGTAGCATTTTTATCGGTTCGATGGGGAGGAATTGCTTATTTTCATTGGATGTTTGATATGATTACTCGGTTACATTTGTTAACCCAAAATGGTTTTAATCTGGAGAAAATTGATAAATTTGTGGTGAATAGTTATCAGAAACCCTATGAAATTGAAACCTTAACCCGTCTGGGAATACCACCCTCAAAAATTATCGAAAGTTCTACTTTCCCTTATATTCAGGCAAAAACTCTCTTGGTTCCCTCTATTTCCGTTCAATGGCCTTTTATGCTTTCTCAATGGGGCTGTGATTTTCTGAAAGAATCTTTTTTACCAGATACTCGCGCTCTTTCTGATCTACCTCAACGGATTTATATTAGTCGAGAAAATGCGGTGCATCGGCGGGTTTTAAATGAAGATAAAATTATCAACTTGTTAGAAAAATACGGTTTTAAATCGGTGACTTTAGAAAACTTATCTGTATCGGAGCAAGCGGCATATTTAGGCGCGGCAAAAGTAATAGTCGCACCTCATGGTGGAGGATTAACGAATTTAGTATTTTGTCAACCTGGTACTAAGATTTTAGAGTTATTTCCGCCTTCTTATATTCCAAGTTTTTATTGGATAATTTCTAATCTTTGTCAACTGGAACATTATTATTTAATTGGGGAGATGCTAGAAATGGAAAGGGAAAAAGCACCGGTTGCCCAAAATCTTCAAATTAATTTAACGGAACTTGAATCTTTGCTAGAATTGGCGAAAATAACGTAGTTTGGATTGAGTTGATTACCTTTGGGTGAAAGTAAGATATTTCAAGAGTCTGCCCAACCTACAGAGCTACAACGATCGCGCCCAATGATGATGGTAGGGGATCTTTCGCCTGAATAGTTGACACTGATCAACAATCCTAAAAAAACGCCCCCACCCCATGCAGAAATTAACAATTAATGGAATTTAACGGTTATTCAGTAATAGTTATTTAGGATGATTCCTGGGGTGGGGGCCTGGTTTATTCAGATTATTCGTGGGTGACAAAATTGATCCGCGATCGCGCCGTATCACATCTTAATTAAATATTAGACTTATGAGCGAAACTAGCTGAAACGCTCATGATTCCGTGCAGAAGAATCAGGGTTTGAATAAATTTCGCAAGAAGTCTATTCCTCGCGCTCAAACCGACTGTGCCTCAGACTGGAAATGCCCAATGATACCTGTAGCTCCCAATTATAGGTTATCGCGGTGTCAAGTCCTCTACCGAACTCATCCCATAGACATTAGATTATGGCCAGGTTGGGTTGACTTTTTTACGTTTTTTGCCGAGATTTGAGGTGAAGAGTCAACCCAACCTACAACAAAAAAGACAAAATCCGGTACAATAAAAACCAAAGCCGTCTTGTAAAATCCTTGAGCACCGACTGTGACTGAAGCCAAATCCTACAAAGACACCGTTAATTTGCCCAAGACTAAATTTGATATGCGGGCAAATGCTGTCAAACGGGAACCTGAATTACAAAAATTTTGGGCCGACCAAAAAATATACGATCGCGTGTCACAGGAAAACCCAGGCGAATTATTTATTCTCCATGATGGGCCTCCCTACGCCAATGGTCAACTCCACATCGGCCATGCCCTTAATAAAATTCTCAAAGACATTATTAACCGTTATCAAATTCTTCAGGGTAGAAAAGTCCGTTATGTCCCCGGTTGGGATTGTCACGGTTTGCCTATTGAATTGAAAGTGCTTCAAGATATGAAGCAGGCGGAGCGTCAAAAATTAACTCCCCTCGCCTTACGTCTGCGTGCGAAACAATTCGCGGAGCAAACAATGGCACAACAACGCGAGTCTTTTAAACGTTATGGCGTTTGGGGTGATTGGGATAATCCTTATTTAACCCTGAAGCCGGACTATGAAGCTGCCCAAATCGCGGTTTTTGGGGAAATGGTGCTTAAAGGTTATATCTATCGAGGGAAAAAACCTGTCCACTGGAGCCCTAGTTCTAAAACAGCCCTCGCGGAAGCAGAATTAGAATATCCTGAAGGCCACACTTCTCGTAGTCTTTATGTCGCTTTCCAGATGACAAAATTAGGCGATAGGGTGAAATCGGTTTTAAAACCTTTTATGCCTAATCTTTTGCCCGTTATTTGGACCACTACTCCTTGGACTATTCCCGCAAACCTCGCGATCGCGGTTAATCCAGAACTTAAATATGCTGTTGTCCAAGTTTCGGGCGAAAATTTGTGCGCAATTGCGCACAAAAATCAGTCTGATGTCCCAGCTTCGACGGAAAATTTGTTACCCACGGGCAACAAAAATAAATCTGATGTCCCAGCTTCGGGCGAAAATTTGTGCGCCATGGCGCACAAATTTTTCCTAGTGGCTTTCGACTTAGTGGAAAAGTTATCTCAAACATTTGAGCAAGAATTAACCGTAGTAGCCACAGTTACCGGAAAAGACTTAGAAAATTGTACCTATAAACATCCCCTGTTCGATCGCGAAAGTCCCATCGTTATTGGCGGCGATTATATTACCGCGGACTCTGGAACCGGATTAGTACATACCGCGCCCGGACATGGCCAAGAAGACTTTATCGTAGGGGCACGTTACGGGTTGCCCATTCTTTCCCCCGTTGATGAAGATGGCAATTTTACCGCGGAAGCGGGCCCCTTCGTGGGGAAAAATGTCCTAGGTGACGGCAATGGTGCAGTCGTTGACGCGCTAACGGAAGCAGGCGCTTTAATTAAAGAAGAAAAATACGCGCACTCTTATCCCTATGACTGGCGTACCAAAAAACCAACCATTTTCCGGGCAACGGAGCAATGGTTTGCCTCCGTGGAAGGTTTCCGTGATGCCGCGTTAAAAGCCATTGCCGAAGTCAATTGGATTCCCGCCCAAGGGGAAAAGAGAATTACCGCGATGGTAAGCGATCGCTCCGATTGGTGTATCTCTCGTCAACGGGCTTGGGGGGTTCCCATCCCGGTTTTCTACGATGAAGAAACCAATGAACCCCTCCTCAACGCGGAAACGATCGCCCATGTTCAACAAATTATCGCGTCTAAGGGTTCCGATGCTTGGTGGGAATTATCCGAAGCCGAATTATTACCAGAATCCTATCATAATAATGGCCATAAGTATCGCAAAGGCACCGATACAATGGATGTCTGGTTTGACTCCGGTTCCTCTTGGGCCGCGGTAGCCAGACAACGGGAAGAATTAGGTTATCCCGTTGATATGTATTTGGAAGGCTCCGATCAACATCGGGGTTGGTTTCAGTCGAGTTTATTAACCAGTGTCGCGACGACTGGCCATGCTCCTTATAAAACTGTATTAACTCACGGTTTTGTATTGGATGAACAGGGACGGAAAATGAGTAAGTCTCTGGGGAATGTCGTTGATCCCGCGGTTGTGATTAAGGAATATGGCGCGGATGTTTTGCGTTTATGGGTGTCATCGGTGGACTATTCTTCCGATGTGCCTTTAGGTCAAAATATGCTGAAGCAATTGGCCGATGTATATCGCAAAATTCGCAACACCGCGCGTTTTTTACTGGGTAATTTGCATGATTTCGACCCAGTTAAGGATGGGATACCTTATGAAAAATTACCCGAATTAGACCGTTATATGTTGCACAGAATAACGGAAGTTTTCTCGGAAGTGAAGGACGCGTTTGATAAGTATCAGTTTTTCCGCTTCTTCCAGATGATTCAAAATTTCTGTGTGGTGGATTTGTCTAATTTTTATCTGGATATTGCCAAGGATCGTCTTTATATTAGTGCGCCTGACAGTTTCCGCCGTCGTAGTTGTCAAACGGTAATGGCGATCGCGTTAGAAAATTTAGCCAGAGCGATCGCGCCTGTGTTATGTCATTTAGGGGAAGACATCTGGCAATTTATTCCCTATCCGACTCCCTATAAGTCTGTGTTTGAAGCGGGTTGGGTGAAGTTAGAGCCAGAGTGGTGTAATCCAGAGTTAGGCAAATCTTGGGAATCCTTGCGTCAATTACGGGGTGAAGTTAATAAGGTATTAGAGCAAGCTCGTAATGAAAAGGCGATCGGCTCTTCTTTAGAGGCGAAGGTGTTAGTTTATGTTTCTGATCAAGAGCGTCAAAAACTGTTAGTTTCTCTTAATCCCTTGGAGACGATTTCTCCACCTTCGGGAGGGCAAGACGCGATCGAGTCTGTTGTGTCTCCCCCCCCAACCCCCCCAGAAGAGGGGGCTGAAATGGCTCAAGGGCAAAACACGATAGTGCGCGATCGACTCGTTCAAAGTGTACAATTCTTGTCAGATTTATTGCCTACTCTGGGCAATTTCTATCAAAAATATAAGTCAGTATTGACGGGATTGTTGATTATTTTTGGTGGATTTTTGTCGGTTAAGATATTAGACGCGTTAATCAATACGATTAATGAGATTCCCCTATTTCCGTCAATTTTGCAATTAATTGGTTTAGCTTGGTTAGGCTGGTTTGTCTTGGGTAATTTGCTCTATGCAGACGATCGCGAAAAGTTATCTCAAACTCTGCAAAGTTGGATACAGGAAATTTTAGGCCGTTTCTCTGATGACGAGTCAAAACCTGTGGCGAAATCTCAAGAAGAAGACGCGATCGACGCGATCATGACGATACCGAGTCCTCCTTCTCCCTTCTCAATTTTAGAGAAAACCGCGAAAATTCAGGCGGAATCTTCGACAGTAAATAAGTCTCCTCTGGTGGGGAATGGGATAGACGAATTGCGTTATTTATTCATTACATCTGGGGTGGAATTATTAGAATCACCAGAAGTAGTGGATGAGTTACCCTACAGTTTTAAATCTGAGGGGTTTGCCGTGGCGGTGACGAAGGCTGATGGCGAAAAGTGCGATCGGTGTTGGAATTATTCGACTCATGTCGGGGAGTCTCAGGAACATCCTTTGATTTGTGAGCGATGTGTCGCAGCTTTGGATGACGTGTTTTAGTCTATATTTGGGGTGGGCTATGCCCACCTTAAATATGACAATCTAATTGGTTTCTACATTTAATAATTAACCACAAAGGCACAAAGGACACTAAGGAAAGAATTTTAGATTATGAGAAGGGGAGATAGCGCGATTTCCTTTTCTCATATCTAATTATGAACCACAAAGGCACAAAGGACACTGAGGAAAGAATTTTAGATTATAGTAATTCCCATTAAAGTGGGAACTTCCCATCAGTCATAAAAGTTGGGTTTCACTACCTTTCAACCCAACCTACCTGTCTCATTCTTACCAGGGATTACTATATGAGAAGGGGAGATAGCGCGATCGTGTTGTGGTTGTCACAGAAAATAGCATCCACTTTGCACAGACATAACAGTAATATAATAATTATTCGTATTATACACTCATCCTCAATTTAATCAATGCCTATCAAAAAGAACAAAATTTAAAATGACTATAAAGCAGAATCGGTTAGTGATATAATCGGGTACATAATTATTTTGGGAACGGGCAATGAATAATGCTCTTCCCAATTTTGGACAAAATAACTGGCAATCTGCCCTCAATGATTTTATGCTATCATTAGGTATCATCACCCTGTGAGATCAGAAGAGAAAAATTCAGCAAAAACATGATCACGATCTAACAATAATTGAGTCGCTGAGTCGGGATCGACAGCAGGAGAAAAGAGAAAACCTTGACCCCACTCACAACCCCATTGACAAAGTTTATCTAAATTTTCCACCGTTTCAATGCCCTCCGCGACGACATCCATATCAAAACGACGAGCTAAAGTCAAAATAGTTTTAATCATTTCTTCACCCTTTTTCGTATTCATTCGTCTGACAAAAGAGCGATCAATTTTTAAAGTATCAATAGGGAACTCATGGAGACGACTTAAAGAAGAATATCCCGTACCAAAATCATCAATAGATAACTTAATGCCTAAATCCTTTAAACCCTTGATAATCTTAGAAACATCATTAGAAGTATCTAAAAGACAACTTTCGGTAATTTCAGCTTTTAAACAACAACTATCCAGTCCGATCTCCTGTAAAATTTCCGTAATCTGTTCAAGAAAATCTATTCTACGAAGCTGTACAGGTGAAAAATTGATATTCAGTATTAAAGGTAAAGATTCCGAAAATTTTTCCTGCCAAACGCGCATTTGTTGACAAGCTTGTTGGAAAATTAAACGCCCTAAAGAATGAATTAAACCCGTTTCTTCTGCCAGAGCAATAAACTTGAGAGGTGAAACCAATCCCTTGCGAGGATGAGGCCAACGCACTAAAGCCTCAAAACTTAAAAGTTCTCCCGTTTTCAGGGAGACAATCGGTTGATAGTGCAGACAAAAATCTTTTGAGTCGATCGCTTTGCGTAAATCATTTTCTAACTCTAATTTTTCCACGGCTTGAGTTTGAATAGTCGGAGTTAAAACTTCATAACGATTTTTTCCCCGCACTTTGGCATGATACATCGCGACATCCGCATCTTTCAAAACCGCGATCGCCTCTTGATAACCCATAGCACTTGTGGTAATACCAATACTAGCACCCGTAAAAACTTCATAATGCTCTAAAGAAAAAGGACGATTTAATTCGGATAAAATGTTTTGAGCTACATCTTTTACTTGCTCAATATCAGTAATATTTTCTAGTAAAATAATAAATTCATCCCCCCCTAAACGAGCGACCATATTTTCCGAAGACAGAGATTTTTCCATGCGTTTTGCTACTCTTTTCAGTAATTCATCTCCTACTAAATGCCCTAAACTATCATTAATCACTTTAAAGCGATCTAAATCAATAAACAAAACTGCGTATAAATAATCCGTTTTCCGCTTGGCTAATTCTATGACTTGATGAAGGCGATCGAGAAAAGAAGCACGATTAGGTAAACCCGTTAAGGAATCATGGGAAGCTTTATAACGTAATCTTTCTTCCTTCACGAGTAATTCTAAATGAGCTTGTTGTAATTCTTTCATTGCTCCTTTTAGATCCCCGGTTCTTTCCTCGACTAAGTGTTCTAAATCAGTAGTCATTTGGGCTAATAAAGAATTTTTTTCCTCTAGGGTTTTTCTTAAAGAATATAACTGTAAATGCAAACGCACTCTCATTAAAACCTCATCCTGATGGAAAGGTTTTGTAATATAATCAACTGCACCCACACTAAACCCTCTCACCTTATCAAGGGGATCGGAAAGTGCCGTTGTAAAAATAATAGGAATAGCTTCAGTCATGGGATTAGATTTTAAGATTTTACAAGTCTGAAAGCCATCAAGGCCAGGCATCATGACATCCAAAAGAATCAAGCTGGGTAAACCATAAGTGACTTTTTCTAAAGCACTTTCCCCATCTTGAGCCACCCAAACTTCCAACCCAGCATCATCTAAAAAATCAGAAAGTACCGCTAAATTAGCTAAGTTATCATCGACAATTAACACAACTTCTTTATCACCAATGCTAGACATTACGTTACCTCCGATACTTCATTATAAATTCTTTTAACGCTTTTTCTTGAAAACCCTTGGCTAAAAACTTTAAGTGATTAGCAAAGGGAACTAAACGTAAATCGGTCATTTCTAAATATTCGGCTTCTTTGACAATCCCTTTCAAATTACCCTTCATAATAAGATCATATAAAAGTTTCAATTCCGTTGAGGAGGGTGTCTCAAAATTTTCTGGACTAGGGACGATCACGCTCCCACTGTTTATCTCATTATAATTATCCTCTAATGTTTTGGACAGAGATGAATCCCTTGTCTGATCAGCAAAAATCCATGTAATGTTTAAATACTCTTGAATTTTTTGCAGAATCAGATCAAAAGATAAGGGTTTACTAATACAATCATTACAACCCATCTCAAAACTTTTGGTTTTATCGAGGGCAAAGGCACTGGAGGAAGTAACAAGTATCACAACATCATCATATTTTTTCTGCGCCCTAATTCGGCGAATCATCTCAAATCCATCTAAAACTGGCATCACTAAATCAGTGATGATTAAATTAGGGTGATATTCCCAGGTTTTTTCTAAACCTTCTGCACCGTTACTCGCATTAATAATTTCAAAACCAATTGAGGATAAAAGATTCTGCAACAGTTCCCGATTTTCCCATTGATCATCGACTAAAAGAATTTTTTGGGGCTTTCCTTCAAATCCAATAATTAATTGGGGTGGACGAAGGGGACTGGATATTTCCCCAAATTTAGCCGGACTTACTTCTAAATCTACCCAAAAATTAGTACCTTGCCCTGGGTAACTTTGGACACAAATCTTACCTCCCATCATAGCAATAATTTTAGAACTAATTGCTAATCCTAATCCGGTTCCTTCTACTTGATATTTTCGAGTTCCGACTTGCTCAAAAGGTAAAAAGATTTGATCAATTTGCTCTGGATTCATCCCAATTCCAGTATCTTTAATTTCAAAGCGAATGTTTAAGGAAACTGACGAAGAATTGGGGGGAGAGTCTTCCTGAGAATTAGCATCTCCTCTGAAGTTATAGAAATTTCCCTGACAAGTTTTGGCGAAGGGCTCATGGCAAACACTCACTTTAAATGTTACGCCACCCTCCTCGGTAAATTTGATCGCGTTACCAATTAAGTTAATTAAGACTTGTCGTAGTCGTTTTTCATCCGCGTGAATCCCGATGGGCAGATCAGCAGAGGGTTGATACATAAAAGCTATTCCTTTTTGTTCCGCTTTAATACGACACATTTCTACTAATCCCATCAGAAAGGTAGAAAAATGGAAGTCTGTCGGGAGGAGTTCCATTTTTTTTGCTTCAATTTTGGAAAGGTCTAAAATATCATTAATTAGGGTGAGAAGATGGGAACCGGATTGATTAATAATCCGCAATCCATTCAAAGTTTTTTCTGTTAAATTAGGTTCCCTTTGCAGAATTTGGGCATATCCTAAAATACCATTAAGAGGAGTTCTTAATTCATGGCTCATATTGGCTAAAAATTCGCTTTTGGCTTGGGATGCAGCTTGGGCAGCTTGCCACGCGTCTCTCAATTCCGTGGTGCGTTGTTCCACTCGTGCTTCTAATTCCCATGTAAATGCTCTTAATTGAGATTCTGATCGCCTTAAAGATTCTTCCGCTCTTTTTTGTTCTGTGATATCGCGTAAAATCACCATATATTCTTTGTCATCATAATTAGTCCGACAAGAAATAGTCATATCTAACATTTTTAACTCATCTTCACTCAGATAACTTTGTTCACTTCGGGTGAACCAATCTTTGGGATTTCGGGGAAGTTGGGGCAGTTTTTTCTGGAGCGGAAGTCTAATTAACTGATTCATTGTCATGTTAAATAGGCTGGCTGCCGCCTCATTGGAGTTACGAATTCTGCCCTCATTATCTAATATTAAAATAGGATCAAATGCTTTCATAAATAAGAGTTCTGTCTGTTCTTTGGCTTCAATAATTTTCTCCGCTTGGGGTAAACTTGTCCCACTCGCGATCGCGACTCCGACAAAGCCCATTGTTACTAATAAAATTACTAATAAATTCTCTTGAGCATAGGTAGGAATTTGAGAAACAAAGCCTCGCGTATGCCAACCAATCACAGTACCACCACAGGCCAAAATAATAACAATTAAAATATGAATTGCGACCCAATCATGCTCCTTAATATAGGTTGAGTTCCGACGATAGCATTGTATCCACCATTGCTCGTTAAAAAAGGGAAAATGACTAGGACGAATAAGTGAATCAATCACCACAATTACCAAAGGAAGTAAAATCCCCTCAAGTATATAAAAAGGATTCCACGCGATACCACTAACAATAAGGACAATACATTCCATCAAGAAAAATATCAAAGATAACAGAGGCCATCGACTTTCGGGACGGTTTCGGCCGCACCAAACTGCCAGATGAAAAGTCATTATTGATAGAAAATAACCCGTTCCCGTAATTAAAATAATATGAACAACATCTCCCCAGAGCATCGAAAATAGACCGATAAAGAAAATAAAAATTAATGCCGGTCCCATCACGCCACGACGGGAAGTGACCGCAAAAACAGGAGATAAATAACCATCGAGGGATAATTGATAGAGGACTCTCGCGCACAGGGAAATCGTATTGGCTGAACTGAGTAACCCGGCAAAAGAAATCAGAAGAACTACTAAAAAAGATGCAGTATTTCCCCAAAAAGGTTGGGACGCGGCTGTTAAATTTAAGATCGTGTCATCACCTAATTCATTATTAGTTGCGAGACGCATCACTACCCAAAATCCACCGATATAAACAACTGGTAAAAGACTGGCAGTAATGGATAAACAACGTACCGCGATTTTGGGTTGCTTCGTATCAGCAATAAACGCGGCTCCGCCTTCGATTCCATAAACTCCATAGGCGGCTATTAAGTACCATTTCGCCCATTCTACCCAATTAAAATACGACCAGTCCGAGGGAAAAAAACCCGGCGAATGGGGTGAAAATCTTAACCAGGTAAGTCCTTGAATTACAAATAGTAACAGAAATCCGATCGCGGGCATCATAAAACAAAGATGCAGAATTGCGAGGGCATGAGTGCCGCTAAACGCGATAATAAAGGGAATAATCGTGAAACTAATTTTCAGAATAATATCAGGAATCTGAATCCCCGCGGTTTCTAGTTGCACATTCACCAGATCACTTAAGACGCTCGCGTTGACACTAATAACAGAAGTCCAACCAATCAAATAACAACAAGCCCCGTAAATTCCTAAACGAGGGTTTTTCGTGAGTAACCGAGTGGCATAATTGGGCGTACCTCCAGAAATATCAGGCCAATAACGACCTAAATGGGCTAACTGGAGGTTTAGAAGAATACCGATAATCACTCCGGGTATCCAAATAAAGAGCGCGATCGGACCCAAGGCTCTATGGACTCCCGCCATCGTACCAGGCCAAAGTAACAATCCCGTCAGACTGAATCCTAAAGTTTCCAGAAAGCTGAGGGCGCGAGGCAGACGAGCTGTGGGTAGCTGACTTTGGGGTGACACAGGCGTGTTAGACATAAAGAATAATACCCATTATAGATTTTTTGATTTGCTATTTTCCATGGGCTAGATCGCGTTTCTGGCAATCAATGAGCAAAAATATCAAATTCCTTAACCTCGACTCCTTCCTAGATACCAAATTTTTACCATTTTAATTGTCAAATTTGATCCGTTTTCATTTATAAATCACCTTTGAGGTTAATAATTTACACGAGGAGAAGCTATGGCAATTTATCTGGATTCTGCAATTATCTCTGAAGCCGAAGAAGCTTGTCAGTGGGGATGGGTATCGGGTATTACCACAAATCCGACGCTTTTGGCGAAAAGTGATTTAGCCCCCGATGTGACTCTGCAAAAACTGAAAGGGTTCACTTCTGGGGAGGTTTACTATCAGCTTACCGCGTCGGACTTTGATACTATGATAACTGAAGGAAAGACCGCGTTTGCTTTATTGGGATCACAAACTGTCTTAAAAATTCCCGCGACTCCTATCGGTTTTCAGGTTGTCGCGTCTTTATCGCGGGAAATCGTTTGCTCTGTTACTGCGATTTATCATCCTTCTCAAGCGATCGTCGCAGCGCAAGCCGGTGCTAAATACGCGATCGCGTATGTGAATCGAGCCACACGATTATTAGGAGATGGCTATGCTTTAGTGCGGGATATGGCAAATGTTTTAAAGGGAAGTAATACCGAAATTTTAGCCGCGAGTATTAAATCGAGGGATGAAGCGGTTTCGACAATATTAGCTGGGGCCCATCATTTAACCTTACCTTTAAACATTTTGAAGTCAATGGCAATGGATGAATTATCTGATCAAACTTTTGTCGAATTTAACCAAAATGGCAAAGGACTTTTAGGATAAATGATCCACCTACAGCTCTCACCCATAAATCTTCTCTAGGTAAGGAAAGAAAATAGTGAGCCTATTAACAGAAGAAGATTGCCTTGTTTTGGTGGTTCATTTTCTTTCACTTGTGTTGATAACCACCAAGACACAAAGGCACAAAGGAAAGAGTGATCATATTCAGAAAGTAAGATTGCCTTTTCCCTAAGTAAAATTACCTCTTGGTGTTCTCTGTGCTTTGGTGGTTCATTTTCTTTCACTTGTGTTGATAACCACCAAGACACAAAGGCACAAAGGAAGGGATGCCATCATCAATGTGTTACAGAGTAATGGGGGATGACATTAGGTCGGTTTTCTTTACCCGATAGCTGACGCGATTTCCCTCTGAAGATATGGGAGGCATTCATCAAGGGTAAAATTCCGTCAATGAGTGTAGGGATAGCTAGAATGGGGAAACCTGACATTTTGACAATTTGCGAGTAGGATGGAGATATTACCATTTTGGAAGCTTGACCAAGGAGATTACCATGAATCAAGGCAACTCGAAATTTTTTCAAAATATTGCTAGTCTCAGTAATTGGATTATTATCTTGGGAATTGCCTGGATCTTGGGAACTATTGGTTTAGGTTGGGTGATTAATTCTCTTTTAATTGTAATTGCTTTATTGTTATTAACGCCGACGATCGCGTTTTTTGTGTTACGTTGGTGGTTAAATAGAAATTTGATTTCTGCACCTTGTCCTGTGTGTAATTATGAGTTTACCGCGTTTCAGAAGACGGAATGTCAATGTCCCAATTGTGGGGAGGTTTTACAAGTGGAAAATGGTAAGTTTGAACGGTTAACTCCTCCGGGGACTATTGATGTTACTGCGGTTGATGTCTCGGTTTCTCAGTTATCTTCTTTTGATGATTAGTTAATGATAGATTTTTGGGCATATAGCATTTTTAAGATGTAAAGGTGGAATGGGCTAAGGCCCGTCAAAGGCAAGATGCCTGTACCACATTTACATCTCATTTAAAAATGCTATATATTGATAGTTGATACTGTCCGAAAAAGGAGGAGAAAATGAAACTAGATCGGATTACCAGTCATCCGGGCCGCATGAATGGACAGCCATGTGTTCGGAATATGCGTTTGACGGTGCGACGGGTAATAGAATTACTTGCTACTTATCCAAATCGTCAAGAGTTACGTCAAGAATTTCCTGAATTAGAAGATAAAGATATCCAACAATGTCTAATTTTTGCTTCGATTTCTGAGCACGATATGTCGGATTATTAAGAAAAAATCATGAAAATAAAAGCTGTTATTTGGCAAGAAGATGATGTTTGGTGCGCTTCTGTACCTGGTTTACCAGGCTGTCACACCTATGGTGACAATTATGAACATTTAATAGAAATGTTACAAGACGCGATCGAGGGTTGGTTAGAAGTGGCGAGTACCAAGGAATCTCTCAATGATCAACAACAGTAGGAGACTTATTCTAATACTAACGAGCAGGTATTAGGAAGGATGAAACTTGTCGTACAGGCATCTTGCCTGTAACTCAATCAAAAAAACATCGAGATCAGAAACTTGAGAATACACTAAAATCATTATATATACAGTATTGACCTTTGAGATGTGAAACTTGTGGTACAGGCATCTTGCCTGTAACGGGATCTCTGCCCGTTCCACATTTACATCTCATTTAAAAATGCTACAGCATTTCCCGCTGTTATGAAACACGGTAGGGACACGGCAATGCCGTGTCCCTACGGGGATTGAACGATAAGTTGGTGTACCTCATAAGCGTGGTTTCCGCTGTATATTCGGCATCAGATTGATTACAGAAGCCATAATTATATGATAGACTACTAACTAAATCACGACTGAGGTACTATTTATGACCCAAATATTACCAAAACTGATCGCGAGAAAAGGACGAGTCTTTCGCGTCTGCTTAATCCAGTAGAAAAAACTCGACGACAAGCTGAGAATGAAGCCTTTGGCCAAAGATGTCGGGCAATTTTTGAGCGAGTGGCTGGAGAGCTAATCCCTCAACACTATGATTGGTATATCGCGATCGAGCCTGATAGTGGCGATTAGATTTATCGAGACTTTAATTAAGAGGTAACAGTATGGCAACTATTACTATAGAAATACCAGAAGAACTATCAGCTAAACTGAGTCTAATACAAGAGCGATTACCTGAAGTTTTAGCTCAATCAGTAGAGCAACCATTATTACCAGTTCAGATATATCGTTATATTGTTGATTTTTTGGCAAGTGAGCCCACTCAACAACAAATAGCAGATTTTCGGCCAACAGATGAAATGCAACAAAGATTACGCTTTTTGTTATCTCGTGTTCAAAGAGGAGAATTAACAAATTTAGAAGAGATGGAATTAAGAGAATTTGAACAAATTGAGCATTTAGTCATCATGTTGAAAACAGGTGCTTTAAGTTATTTAAGTCATTAATTCGATTATGAGTGTTACTTATATTTCTGCTTCTTTGCGACGTTTAGTTGAGGAAAGGGCTAACTATTGTTGTGAGTATTGTCTTTTGTCAAACTCTTTATCATTTTTTCCCCATGAAATTGATCATATTATCGCGGAAAAACATGGTGGTGTGACAGATGCTAATAACTTAGCTTTTACTTGTTGGCGTTGTAATCGTCACAAAGGAAGCGATCTGGGTTCATTTGATCCGAATACAGGTGAATTTAGTTTTTTATTTCACCCCCGTCAACAATTATGGTCTGAGCATTTTGAATTGAGTTTAGATAAGAGCATAATTGGTTTAACACCTGAAGGGCGTACAACTGTTATATTGCTTCAGTTGAATAGTGATGATCGATTGAAAGAAAGACAGCGTTTGCGGAAAAGTTCACAAGTATAAACCCTTAATGGCTCCGCACTGCTATAAGGTAATCGTGATAGCGCGATCGCGATGATTAATCAAAACCATAAGTTGGGTCGCGCTGGCGCTTGACCCAACCTACATTGTGTACTGAATAAATAAGGGCGAGCAACTTTTCTGAATAAAAAATGTCGATGACCGCGATCATTTCAGACAAAGCCCTCCCCTGTCCTAACATTTCAGTTATTGCCGAAATTGTGGAACCATAATCGTAAACTGTTTGTTTCGGTTATTGCTTGGTATCCAGACTCTCGGGTAATAGTTTAATAGCTTATCACGATTAATGTTCATCACACAGTTGCCATCTTGAACGTGCGCCCAGATATGCCACTGATTTCTCTGAACGCTTTCATCAAAAATTCCTTGCTGTCTAATGTCTTGAAAATTATTTCTACAGGTCTCGTCAGCCCTCTGTTGATTTGTCCTGTTATCGTTGGTAAATCTGAAATTTAAACCCGTGATGAAGACAAATTCATGTGGTTGATAAGCGAGGGCTTTTTTCATAAAACCTTCGCCAGTATTTGTATTGAAAGGCATACAAAGGGCTGAAAAAAAGGCTATTATCCCTAACAATTTATTTTTCGCAAAAATTTTCGCCATTGAACCTCCTAAGTTGATTTAGTAAAGTTAATAAAAGGCCATTACGAAATCAAGTATAACTTTAATTGATTTTGATCGTCAGTCCTAAAAGTAGGAACCGTTACCGACTTACCCCAAGTAGGAAAAGTAGGAAAAGTGCCAAAAGTGTGATATCATAAATTACCTAGCATTTACATAGTTTATGGACATCACACAAATATTAACACTAGCAGATCACTGGGTTTATACCAACACTGGCCAGCACTTAGATACTCTCCAAGAGGCTATACTCAGAGGAACTATCGAAGGTCACACTTACAAAACAATTGCTGATGAAAATTACATTAGTGAAAGTCATGTTAAAGATGTTGGTGCAGAATTATGGAAAAGTTTATCGCAATCTTTGGGTAAAGAAGTTAATAAGAAAAATTTGCGAGCAATTTTTAAAGAAATAAAACATAGTAACTTTTCATCAACACTAATTGGTCAAAGTAATTTAACAATTAACAATATTAACCTTTGTCAAAAACCGCAACCTTTACAACACTCTCGATCTCACTCCTCATCTCAAACGAAACTCCATCTCAACAACGTCCCTAAATTTCCCTATTTTTACGGCAGAAATAACGAAGTCTCTACTCTCAAAGATTGGCTAATTAATCAAGAGATTCGCCTCATTACTATTTTGGGTATGAGCGGTATTGGCAAAACATCGATCGCGCTTCATCTCATTAACGAAATTCCCCAACACTTTGACTATATTATTTATCGCGCCCTCTATTTTTCCCCATCCCTTACCACGACATTAACTAATTTATTACAAATCTTCTCACCACCAGAAATACCGAAGGATCTTGAATCCCAAATTAATCTCTTTATTGACTACCTCACTCAATATCAATGTTTAATTATACTTGATGATATCCAAAATCTTTTTACGCCCCAAAAATTAGCAGGAACTTGGCAAAGCGATCAAACATCCTATCACCTATTATTTCACGCGATCGCGCTATCTTCCCATCACAGTAACATCATCCTACTATCTCAAGAAAAATGGGTAGAAATTCAACAATTAGAAAAAGCCAATTATCCCGTTAAATCTTTAATATTATCAGGCTTAGACTCAGAGGCAACAGAAATTTTACATCACCAAAACTTAGGCAATCAAGAACTATGGCCACAATTAATAACCCTTTATCAAAGTCATCCCTTATGGTTAGAATTGACGGCCGAATTAATCGGTGAATTATATGCAGGAAATGTTAGTGAGTTTTTAGAATATCAAGGATTAATTGTGCCAGAGGGAGTGCGATCACGCCTTGATCAACAATGGCAAAAATTATCGCCAAATGAACAAACAATAATGTTACAATTAGCCCCAAAAAACACACCCATTAGTATCTCTAAAATTATCCCAAAAATTGACCTAGTAGGGACAGAAATAGTCAATAGCATATTATCCTTAAAAATGAGATTTTTACTGGAAACAGAAACTACAGAAAATGGTAATTGTCTCAGTTTAAGCCCCGTTTTAAAAGAATATATTAAAACTCGTTATTCCCTGACGGAGTTTCCCCGTCAGGGCTGAACCGCGATCATGATTGGGAGCATCCCATTTTTGTAAATAGGTAGTGGGAGCGTCTCGCTCCCTGGGGAGATCCCGCCGGGAGCGAGACGCTCCCACTACAGTTTTTTTTGCTTCTTTGAGATGCTCTCCTTTGGGAATTTAAGATGCTCCCGTCGGTTAGTAACAAAAACCCGGTGGAGAAACCGGGTTTTGTCAATTTCACAGGCTTTCCAGCCTGTGCTACTTTTCCTGTCTTAAATATCTAAGTCCGTGAAGTTCAACTGAGAGCCGTATTTCTCGATAAATTCACGCCTTGGAGCCACGCGATCGCCCATTAAAATCGTAAAGATGCGATCAGCTTCCGCAGCATCTTCAATTTGCACCTGTTTAATAGTACGAGTTTCCGGGTTCATCGTTGTATCCCACAATTGTTGCGGCATCATTTCCCCTAACCCCTTAAACCGTTGAATCGTATAATTAGCATTCGCGGGAAATTCGCTAATACGTTGACGTAACTCCTGCTCATTATAACAGTAATAGTGATTTTTACCCCGCTCAATTTTATACAGAGGAGGACAAGCAATCCAAATATGTCCTTGATCAACTAATTGCCGTTGATAACGATAGAAAAACGTCAGTAATAGCGTGCGAATATGAGCACCGTCAACATCCGCGTCCGTCATCAAGACGATTTTATAATAACGCAATTGAGCCGGATCAAATTCTTCCCCTTTAATCCCTAAACCTAAGGCCGTAATTAAGGATTGAATTTCGGTATTTTTGTAGATTTTGGCATCATCGGTTTTCTCAATATTGAGAATTTTACCCCGTAAAGGCAGAATCGCTTGAGTGCGTCGATCGCGTCCTTGTTTAGCGCTATTATGGACAAAAATGCCACTGGCTAAAGCAAAATTATGACTATGGGGAACCTCAATATCATAAACATCCTCCCGTTTCTCTAACCCTTCTACCGAAACAATGCGGTGATTATAATGCGCGATCGCGTCTCGCACAGCCCCATCATCACCATTAAAATAACGATGGCAAAACGTCTCAAACTTCAACAAAGACTTATCCTTATCCCGATAAGCATCATACATCTGTAAATCAATATCACCACAATGGAGATAAACCTGACTTAAAACCGCCAGAGTCTCGTGATAATCAATTTCACTCGATGCCCCCCGACGTTTCCCTCCAAATTCAGAAATCCATAACTCCTTCGTTTTCAGGTGACGATATTCCTCATCACTAAAATATTCCCGTGATACTTCCTGAGAATTACAGTGATAAACATCCGTCAAGAAATCCGTAGAAACCCATGTATCATTACCCGGATTCCAAACCATATCATAATCACTTAAACCCCCATGTTCGCCCTTTTCCGATATTTTCCGATAAAGAGGCATCAGAGCATCATCAGGAGTTAATAATCCAGCCGCCTTATAACTGCCATCTCGCAACATAAAAGGGTGATCAGGAGTACAAATAAGCTCCTCCCCATTATCCAATGTCACCTTCACAAGTCCGGCATTTTTCTTAGTCATTCGAGCATTAATAATCCGCTCAATGCCAATATTTCCATCCTCTCCAATAGTATAACAAAAATGCTCTTTTCCTTCCCTTTGCTCATCAACGATTTCTTTAAACGTTTTGGAAGTTCCATCGGCTAATAAAATGTAAGTATTGGCAGAAAAACAACCACTCGCAGAATCGCCTTCTACCAAAAAAATCTCCGATTCTTTCGGCTCTCTGGAGCTACAATCCGCTAATTTACCCGGTAAAGGAGAAGATTCTAAAACCGATTTTCTTCGGACTAAATCTCGTGCTCTTCGTGCAGCTTCCGCAGCTTTAAATGCTTGAATCGCTTTCTCTAAAACCGCATCCGCAATAGAGGGACGAAATTCTAAATATTCCGTTAAAACTTCCCCCACTAAGGAGTCAACAATTCCCCGAACTTCAGTATTTCCTAATTTCGTTTTAGTTTGTCCTTCAAATTCAGGATCGGGAACCTTTACCGAAATCACCGCGGTTAATCCTTCCCGCACGTTTTCACCACCTAAATTCGGTTCCCCTTCTTTTAATTTATTACGTTTGCGCGCGATCGCGTTCAAAGTCCGAGTTAAGACAGCTTTAAAGCCATCTAAGTGAGTCCCCCCATCAATGGTACGAATATTATTAGCAAAACCCAAGACATTATCACTAAAGGCATCGACACACCATTGTAAAGAAACTTCAATTTGAACATTATTACGTTCCCCTTGAATAAAAATAACTTCTTCATGGAGGGGTTGTTTATCACGATTCATATACGCGACATATTCCTTAATTCCCCCCTCATAACAATAAATCTCAATGTGAGATTCATCACTTTTGAGTAACTCCAAACGGTGATCACTAAACGTTATTTTAACACCCGCGTTTAGATAAGCTAATTCCCGTAACCGTCCCGACAAAGTAACATAATCAAACTCAATTCCTGTAGAAAATATTTGATGATCTGGTAAAAATGTAACCGAAGTCCCCGTGCGATTTTCCTTATAGGGTTTCGAGGCAAGTTCAGTAACAGGAACTCCCCTCTCATAACGCTGTTTATAAATCTTTTGATCGCGCCAAACCGTAACTTCTACCCATTCGGATAACGCGTTGACAACCGAAACCCCTACCCCGTGTAAACCCCCAGATACTTTATAACCACCAGCACCAAATTTACCCCCCGCGTGCAGGATTGTTAACACCGTTTCTAAGGCAGATTTTCCCGTTTTCGAGTGAATATCAGTGGGAATACCCCGGCCGTCATCGGTGACAGTTACCGAGCCATCCGCGTTAATACTAACCTCAATGTGGGTACAATAACCAGCCAGTGCCTCATCAATGGCATTATCCACCACCTCATATACTAAATGATGGAGGCCTCGTGGGCCGGTAGTACCAATATACATCCCCGGCCGTTTGCGGACTGCTTCCAATCCTTCCAAGACTTGTATTTGATCCGCACTGTAACTGCTAGTCATAGAAAAATGCTCCAATAATGGGCTTATTGCCCCTTGATACTGCAAAAGACTAAAATCTTCAAAAATTATAACACATAATGCTTAAAATCGACACAAGACACCTTTAATGATATTTTTATCAGGGGGATCTATCCTTTTTTTTACCGGACAATAGCAAATTAAAAATACAAACTATTGGGAAAGTGAGGAGTATGTTAGGGCTAATTGTAATTTGTGGCGCGACGGCGACGGGAAAATCGGGGTTAGGGCTAGAGTTAGCGCGGCGACTGGATTCTATCGTTTTAAGTGCCGATTCACGTCAAGTCTACCGTGATTTTAACATAGGTACGGCTAAACCGACAGAAGCCGAGCGAGGAGTTGTGCCCCATTATTTAATTGATATTTGCGATCCCACTGAAACCTTAACTGTCGCGGATTATCAGTTACAGGCACAGGCTTTAATTGATCACTTTCACCAGTCTGATATCGTACCCTTGTTAGTCGGCGGGACTGGTTTATATATTAAGTCTGTCGTGCAGGGGATGATTATTCCCCGGGTTGCACCTCAGATGTCATTGCGATCGCAGTTGTTGACTTTAGGACAATCTCAATGTTACAAGATGTTACAACAAGTAGACGCGATCGCGGCATCAAAAATCCATCCCCATGATCCCGTAAGAACATTAAGAGCATTAGAAGTGTATTATGTCACTGGGAAACCGATTTCGCAACAGCAAGGGGAAAAGCCACCCACTTATCCGATTTTGGCAATTGGGTTAGAGTATCAAGATACAGAAATTCTAACAAAACGGATCGCGATACGGACGGAAAAAATGCTAGAATCCGGTTGGTTAGATGAGGTAGAAATTTTATCGAAAAAGTATGGATTCGATTTACCTTTAATGAAAACATTGGGTTATCAAGAAATGACGCAATATATCAGGGGTGAAGTTTCCCTCGAAGAAGCCAAACAATTAACGGTTTTACATACAAGACAATTTGCCAAACGTCAACGGACTTGGTTTAAGGCTTATCCTCAGATAGAATGGTTTAATGGGGATGAGTCTGATTTAATTGAGCGAGTTTGGGGTAGGGTTGAGGAGTTTTTGATTGAAACCGCAGATAAACGCAGATAAACGCAGATGTCTTTCGGGTGATAACATAAAGTTCTGATTTTCTGGATTTGATAGAGGTTATTTTTTATGACTATTGATGAGTTAAATTTTAGTCCTTTGAATTTGATTATGTTTCCTGAGTGGAGTCAATGGGATAATTCTCTCTATCAAGATTTGCGCGGGATTTTACGCGGGATGTTGACTCATGGGGAAAGAGATTATATGAGTCTTTTTATTGATACCAGTAATTTAGGGCATGATGCCTCTGAAGAGGTTAATTTTTTGCTCTCGGAGATAGTAATGAATTTGTTGCTCGAAGAAGAGTTTGAACTCAGTTGTGAACCCGATGTTATTTTATTAAGTGATTTGAGTCAAAATGAATGGATTGCTATTTTAGCTAAAATCCACTATCGTCTTAAGTTAACTGAGGAAAATTTGGCTTCCCTTTCGGGTTTGGAGGTGTCAAATTTACCGATTTTAGATTTGGCTCAATTGAGTGCAGATACTCGGTTATTGTCTGTGGTTTCTCTTCGGACTTTTGCTTGGGAAAGATATCAGCTTGGAGACTATCTCGGCGCAATTAAGTCTTATCAAAAATTGTTGGAGTTTTCTAGTGCTGATATCGAGAGTTATTTGATTTTATCTGACTCTCTCCGACAAGTTAAACGGGAAGAAGACGCGATCGCGCTTCTTTATCAAGCCATAAAAGAGTATCCTAATTCGGGGCAGTTACATTTTGAGTTAATCAAAATCTTACACCACAATGGACGGACTGAGGAAGCCATATCTCAAGGAGAGTTAGCGTCACAACTTTTACCCGATGAGTTTGTTTTTCGGCTCTTAAAGCATTTAACTAACCCGATGATTTATCATAGCCCCGATGAAATAGCATTTTATCGGGAAAGATATGTCAAGGAATTAGAGAAATTAATTGCAGAAACACCTTTGGAGACGGTGGAAGATGCAATTAAGGCAAAAACGGGACTAGAAAGTTTTACCAATTTTTACTTAGCCTATCAAGCCTATAATGTTGTCAAACCCCAATCAAAGTATGCCCATTTTGTCCATGAGGTAATGAAAAAGATTTATCCTCAATGGGTGGAAAGCCGAATCATGCCTCCCCTGGGAGAAAATGGGAAAATCCGGGTAGGATATGTATCAAATTTTTTACATTCCTACAGCGGTACATTATGGTTAACGGGTTGGTTACGTTACTGTAACAAAGAGCAATTTGAAATCTATTCTTACTATATTGGCAATGAGCCCGATCGCGTCACGGAACAATTTCGCGAATATAGTGATATATTCCACCATATCCCCCATAACCTAGAGGGCGTTTGTCAACAAATTATCGAGGATAAACTCCATATATTAGTCTATCCTGAAATTGGCATGGATGCAGCAACAATTCTAATCGCGTCATTGCGTTTAGCTCCGATACAATGTGTCGCATGGGGTCATCCTGTCACATCAGGTTTACCGACGATCGATTACTTTCTTTCCAGTGAATTAATGGAACCCGAAGACGGGGATGAACATTACCTAGAAACCTTGATTCGTTTACCTAACATCGGAGTAGCTTATCCCAAACCCCTAGTCGGAAAATTGACAACGACGCGAGTAAATTATAACTTGCCTGATGATGCCATAATTTATTTATGTTGTCAAGCCCCCTTTAAATACCTTCCCCAATATGATTATATTTTCGCAGAAATCGCGAGGCTAGTACCCAACGCGTTATTCATATTTCCACGGGGAGATTTATTACTTCCACGTCTGGAAAAAGCCTTTGCCAATTTAGGCCTAAATAGTAATAACCATTGTTGTGTATTACCCCTTCCCACAAGAGCCGATTATATCGCGATCAACTTTCTCTCAGATATCTTTTTAGATACAATTACTTGGTCCGGTGGAAATACCACATTAGAAGCGATCGCGTGTAACTTACCGATTGTGACATATCCGGGGGAATTTATGCGAGGGTTCCACGCGTATAGTTTCCTAAAAATGTTAGGAATTGACGAAACCATCGCCCAAGACGAAAAAGATTATATCAATATCGCGGTTAAATTAGGACTTAACTCAGAATCGCGAAATCAAATCAAAGAAAAAATGCGCGATCGAGTAGAAAACCTCTTTGACGATCGCCTCTGTGTCACCGGATTAGAACAATTTTATCAACAAATAATTACAGAAAAAAGAGGCAATAACTAGGAACTCAAAACCCACAAAATCTAACTTTTCTCTCTCTTCTTCTCTTTTCTCTCTCTTCTTCTCTTTTCTCTGTGTCCTCTGTGTCCTTTGTGGTTCATAAAAAAGAAAAAACAAAACAACTCTCCTTTCTCTTTGTCTCTTTTCTCTGTGTCCTTTGTGGTTCATAAAAAGAGAAAAAACAAAAAAAACTCTTCTCTTTGTCTCTCTCTTTTCTCTGTGTCCTCTGTGTCCTTTGTGGTTCATAAACCTTTGTGGTTCATAAAAATATTACCACCTAAGAATAGAGACTCGCGACATATTCCCCATAACCATTATACAATAAAGTCGATCGCGTTTCCCAGGAAAAACTAGAACCAGCCCCCACTAACTTTTCCGTAGCTTGGGACCAACGGGGATGAGGTTTATGAGGATTAACATTAGCTTCAAAATCATATTCACTCGGTCCGACAGTATTCCAAAAAGTCGCGGGTTGTTTCTCGACAAACTCAATTTTCACAATAGACTTAGCCCCCTTATATCCATACTTCCAGGGAATAACCTCCCGTAAAGGAGCCCCATTTTGTTTCGGTAAAGCTTTGCCATACATTCCTACAGCAAAAAACGCCAAATCATTCGCCATTTCTTCAATTCTTAAACCCTCCGCGTAGGGCCAAGGATAAAAACTGGAGAAAATTCCTTGCCCTTTGGTAATTTCTGCATTATAATAGGAGATAAATCGGACAAATTTTGCTTGAGATGTCGGTTCCACATCCGCTAAAAGTGCCTTCATGGGAAACCCAACCCAAGGAACTACCATTGCCCAGGCTTCGACACAGCGAAACCGATAAATTCTTTCTTCTAAGGGAAATTTTTTCTCTAAGTCATCAAGATCATAAATCCGTGGGTTTTTGACTAATCCCGTGACTTCGACTTTCCAGTTTTCTAAGGGTAGTTTTTGCGCCTCTTGCCAAATTGATTTCGTTCCTCCATATTCATAAAAATTATTATATTGGGTGGAAAATTGTTCCTCCGTCAAGGCGCGATCAACCGAGGCAAACGCGGGATTTTTGATTAAGCCAGAAAAAGTTTTTAAGGGTGTTTCCGTGGTAGGTTTCACAGAAGAATTATTCTGACATCCTGCCAGAGGAAAAAGGGACGCGGTTAAGCCCGCACCAATTAAACTTTTCATAAAGCGTCGTCGGTTCAGAAAAAGGGATTGGGGTGTAACTTCAGTTTCGGGAATTTCCCATGACTTCGGGACTCGAATTAGTGGCATAAGTTTTTCCTGTCCTTGCTTGCGTATATCGGGTTGGCATCTGGGAGCCTTTGACTTTTTCGGAGATGTCTCTTGTGTTTAGTCTTATTTTAAAGAGGATGTAAATTTTTGTAAAGAAAATGTTTAATGTAATGCACCACATTGTATTATAAGAGTGTTTTTGTATGGCTCAAGGACAAAGGGTGTTCTTGGGGTGCGGCGGACAATCGTCCGTCGCACGGGTTTCCGAAGGGAGGGGCCGATCGCGCCGGGAAAAAAACAGGAAAAAAAGGAAAAAAGGCTGGCGAAACAGAGAGAAAAGCATAAAATAATAATATAAACTCACGGATAGGCCTACGCGTATGAGTTACTGTATTAATCCCAATTGCCCAAAACCAGAAAACCACGACGATCGCGACATTACCTGTAATAGTTGTGGTGCAAGCTTATTACTAAAAAACCGTTATCGCGTGCGAGAAGTATTAGGCGCGAGTCCCTTGGGGCGAACATTTTTAGCAATTGATGAAGATAAACCCTCTCAACCCCGTTGCGTGATCAAAGAATATTTTCCCGAAGTGCGGCAACAATTTCGCACCCTCGCGCCGGAGTTAGAAAAATTAGGCAAACATCCCCAAATCCCTGAAGTTTGGGCCTATGTAGAACAGGATGATTATCAATATTTAGTACAAGAGTATATTGAAGGTGAGAATTTAGCAGAAGAACTTTCTCAGACAGGGGTTTTTAAGGAACAGAAGATTTGGCAATTATTAAGTGAAATACTCCCATTGCTACAATTTGCCCATGAAAATAGAGTCTTTCACCATGATATTAAACCAGAAACAATTATTCGTCGATCCCCCCTAACCCCCCTTAATGAAGGGGGGGATCGGACGGTTTCCCTTGATCAAGGAGGAGATATTTGTTTAGTAGATTTTGGTCTTCTCGCGCTTCCCAAAAATAATGGTGCTATCAGAGATCACCTCAGAGGGAGTGCCGAATATATCGCGCCGGAACAGTTAAGAGGTCAAGTAAAAGCGAATAGTGATCTTTATAGTCTTGGAGTCACTTGTTTACATCTTCTCACGGATGTGTCACCCTTTGACTTATTCGATATCAAAGCTGATAGTTGGGTATGGCGACATTATTTAAAAGTTCCCGTTAGTGATCGTCTCAGTCGTATTCTTGATAAATTAGTAGAACGGAATCACACCAAACGCTATCAAAGCGCGATCGAAGTTCTCAAAGATTTAAAACATGGTCCCGTTGCTCTGCCCATTTTTGTCAAAAAACCTCAATGGCAATTAACCGCGTGGGGTGGAGCCGCGATCGCGATTTTATCATTAATATTAAGTAGCCGTATTCCCGCGCCCATCCCCGAAACCTCATTACAACCGGAACCTCATCAAACCATACCCGATTTTGAACCGCGATTCTCACCCCCAGAAGAGATGGAGACAAACCAGATCCCCATGCAAACCCTCACGATGACATTGGGCCCAGTTTGGTCAATTGCCCTTAGTCCGAATCGAGATTTTATCGCGAGTGGCACTACCAGTGGTAATATCGAGATCCTTGATATGGGAAGTGGTCAACGGCTCAAAACCCTTAAGGGACATACGGATGCCGTTTGGGGTTTAGCGATCAGTCCCGATGGCAAAATGGTTGCCAGTGGAAGCGCCGATAATACGGTAAAACTCTGGGATGTGGAAAGGGGAACTGTGATCCATACCTTTGTCGGCCATCAAAATGGTATTTTTGCCGTAGCTTTTAGTCCCGATGGTTCCACTTTAGCCAGTGTGGGGAAAGATAAGACGATCCGACTTTGGAATATACCCACCCTCACTCCCTTAAACGCGTTACTTGGAGATTCCCAAGAAATTCAGTCCGTAGCCTTTAGTCCCGATGGCAATCTCTTGGCCAGTGGTAGTAATGATGGCACGATTAAACTGTGGCGTTGGCAAAGTGGGGAGTTATTAGGTATTCTATCCGGTCATAGTGACTCAGTGTGGTCCGTGGCTTTTAGTCCTGATGGTAAGACTTTGGCCAGTGGCAGTTGGGATAATACGATTAAATTATGGGATGTGACACCCTCCCAGTCTGGGTATAAGGGGTCTTTATTACGGACTTTGGGGGATCATGGCGATAAGGTGCAGTCTTTGGCCTTTAGTCCTGATGGTGGGACTTTGGCCAGTGGTGATATCGCGGGTACGATTAAACTTTGGTCGGTGGATCGTGCGATCGCGATCGGAACATTAAAAGGTCATTCTTCTTGGGTGAAGGTGGCTTTTAGTAATCAATCCGATAAGATTTTGGTTAGTGGTAGTTTTGATAATTCTATTAAGGTTTGGCATTTACCTTAGTTTTTCGCCCTCAGCCCGATCGCGGGTAGGGGTAGGTTGGGTTGATTTTTTTATGTCTTTCTTGATCAATTTGAGGCAGGCTTCAACCCAACTTAATCAAAAGTGGGTATATGGGGGTGTCTATCCTTAGCACTATGACGCGTGTATTCCCCGATGATAGAGACTGTGATAAGTTCCTTGCCGATCACTCGGTAAATGCAGAATATTAGGGCGCGATCGGGCTATATAATCAATAATTTAGGTTCTACCAAATTTCTCACATAAAATTACAAAAATCTTAACAAAAATAAAACAATGACAGTGAAAACATTGTAAAATTTGCATTGTGGCACTTTTAATGCTTAAATAAAAAAATGCCAAAATCCTTATATAAATGTGAGTTATACCTATGCCATCTAATCCCGAACTAAAACTAATGACTAATCTCCTTAAATTAGAAGGAGTTAGAGTGATTAATTATCAGATTATAGACTTAATGGGAATAGTTTTATAGGGGGAAAATATTAACAAATAAGCTCCTTGCATATTCTCTGGAGCAATTACTAAAAAAAAGCATCAGAATGTGGGAGAGATTAATAACAAATTGAAGTTAATGAAAAGACAAGCCTATGGGTTGAGAAATTTTGAGAAATTTTGAGAACTTTCAACTCAGAAGTTTATTGACTCTTGACATTTTACTGGTTGAGTTTACATAGCCGGTTTCGTAGAACCCATTAAACTAGATCATCTTGAGCCTAGCAAATTGCTCTCAACCCAACCAAGCAAGCCACTCACATAAAGTAGGTTTAGTTGAGTCTATCACCTTGGAGTAAAATTAATATATCTTGTCAACTCAACCGAACAAAAGAAGAATTTTCATATGGAAAATACTATACAATGGGAAGATACTATTAGCCAATATCAAGACACGATCGCGCTCAATCCCAATGATTTTTGGGCCTATAATAATCTAGGATTCGCGTTAATAAAACTAGAACGATGGGAAGAGGCTATCATCGCGTATAATCGAGCCAAAGAAATTGATTCTCAGATATTTAGTATTTATAACAATTTAGGGTTCGCGTTAACAAAACTGGAACGATGGGAAGACGCGGTTAGCTGTTATCATCACGCGATCGAATTAGATCCTAATGCGTCTTTACCTTATCATAACTTAGGATTAGTCCTCGATAAATTAGATAAATTAGAGGAAGCAATAGCCGCGTATCAACATTCCATTGATCTAGCACCTCATCAAGCTTGGTATTATCAAAATTTAGGAGACGCGTTGTCCAAAAAAGGTCTCCTTGAAGCAGCCCTATCTGCTTATCAAACCGGATTAAAATTAGATCCTAATTTCTGTTGGTTTTATCAAAAAATTGCCCAAATTTTCCTCAAACAAGAGAAGTGGGATGACGCGATCATCTTCAGTCTTCAATCCCTGCAAATTCAACCGGATTTAACTAATTCATATCATATTGTGATAGAAGCTTTACAACAAAAAGGAGAAACAGAGAAAATTGATCCGTTTAATCCTATTTTACCCGTAAAAGTTTTACAAGACTTCGGTTTTTTAAAAGAAGAACAACTGATTACAACCTCTAATCATCATGAAATTATCAAACTCGATATCTATTCAGAAAAAGTAACACCTTTAGTAACCTCTCAACCCTTAGAAACAGGAAATTTGATTTTTAACCAATCAGAAATTAAATCAAATCCGGCATTTGTCGGCATAATTCCTAATGGGAGAGTTTGCAGTGGTGTACTTACTAGCGCGATCATAACATCTGATAATAAACTGGTTACGGATCTCTGTACAGGCAGTGCGGAAATAGTAATTTCTTCTCCACAACTTTCCCCCGTTAACATAATAGATGGTGACGTGGCAGTTTTATCAGTACGTTGGGGAGGCACTGTTTATTTTCATTGGCTCTTTGATGTGATTAGCCGTCTGGATTTATTAGAGAAAAGTGGCATGAATTTTGAGAAAATAGACTACTTTTTGATCAACCGATATCAGCAAAGTTATGAAAAAGAATTTCTTGCAATTTTAGGCATACCACCCGACAAAATTCTGGAAAGTTGTCATCATCCTCATATCCAAGCTAAACGCATTATAGTTCCTTCCGTCCCCCCCAGAGGACAGTCGATGATAACAGGTTGGGGTTGTCAGTTTCTTAAACAAAAATTGTGCAAAATTAAC
The DNA here is from genome assembly GCA_037440985.1 of Microcoleaceae cyanobacterium bin_387. Lineage (GTDB taxonomy): Bacteria > Cyanobacteriota > Cyanobacteriia > Cyanobacteriales > Microcoleaceae > JBEDKD01. The sequence continues at coordinate 11,971 of JBBITB010000036.1, read as the reverse complement.
CATAATATTCCGAGATACTCGACACAAACTCGCCTTTATTTGGGGCGACACAATGCCAGTTATCGAGTGGTACTTAATGAAGAAGAAGTGATACAATTTTTAGAAAAAAGAGGGTTTTATTCTATTAAACTAGAAACGATGTCAGTTGTGGAACAAGCTTCTTTACTAGCCCAGGCGGAAGTGATTATTGCCCCTCATGGCTCCGCGCTAAGTAATCTGGTATTTTGTGAACCAGGGACAAAAATTATTGAACTTTTTTCACCTATGTATGTCTTAAATTATTATTGGCTTATTTGTAATTTATGTGGTTTAGAACATTATCATGTATTGGGTAATTTATTAGAAAATGAGGAAGAGTATCTGTCCCCCCAAAAGAAAAATATTCTAGTAAATTTAGAGCAATTAGAAAGAGTGATGAATCTGGCACAAGTTTTCTAACTTCTGCCTAATCCCCAAAAAACTAAATTTGTTAGACAACATCAGGTTGATTATGTTAAGGTAGTATCAAGGGAAATAAATTGAGGAGAAGTAGCCGAATATGTCTTTAACGGAAAATCAAGAACAATTAGCACTATCGTTACATACCCAAGCCAGTATCTCTCTTCAAGAAGGTAAAACAGAAGACGCGATACGGGCTTATAAAGAAGTGATTTCTTTAAAACCAGATTGGGCAGAAGCTTATCGCAATTTAGCTAGAGTTTTGGGCAATATTGGTGAGTTAAAAGAATCAGCAAATTATTGGTATCAGGCTTTTAATCTTGAACCGAATTGGCCGACTGCCTCCGATTATTTAGCCTTGGGTAATATGTTGGTGCAAGTTCAACAATTAGAAGACGCGGAAACTTGTTATCATCACTCGATCGCGCTTAATTCTAATGCAGTAGAACCTTACCATAACTTAGGAGAAATTTGCATATATAAAAGAAAATTTGATGAAGCAATTGTGTTTTATCATCAAGGTTTAAAATTTAATCCAGATTATTCTAGTTGTTATTTAGGTTTAGGGAAAGCCTTTGCCCAAAAAAACGAATGGGAAAACGCGATCGCCGCCTTTAGGAAAGCTATTTCTCTTACTCCTGATGCCCCACAACTTTATCATCATTTAGGAAATAGTTTAGAAAAAATTGGTAATAAAGAAGATGCTTTAAGTTGTTATCAAAAAGCCTTAGAAATTAATCCTGAATTGTGGGATGTTTACCAAAGATTAGGAGAATTTTTTGCCCAAGAATTAAAATTAGAAGAAGCAATTGAAGCTTACCAAAAAGCCATTGAAATCAATCCCCAAGCTTATTTATCCCATCATCAATTAGGACAAACATTATTTAAAATGAAGCGTTGGGAAGAGGCGGTTACTTGCGCCCGTCGAGCCATTGAAATTTACCCCAATACACCTTGGTGTTATACTCAATTAGGGAACAATTTAATCGAATTAGGTAAAGAAGAAGACGCGATCGTGTGTCATCGCAAAGCCGCGGCATTAAGAGGATGGATTCAATGCGAAGAAAGGGCCTATGAATTTACCAGGGATTGGTTTACCCATAATATACCGATTTGGCAAAAATATTTAGAGCATTTAGCCAATATTAATGGGCTTAATATTGTTGAAATAGGTAGTTTTCAGGGAATGTCAACTTGTTGGCTTCTTGATAATATACTAACAGCCCCTAATGCCAAAATTACCTGTATTGAGCCTGGATTTCAACCGCAATTTGACCCCAATATTGATAAAACGGGAGCCGGGGATAAAGTTATCAAATTAGAAGCGTTTTCTCAAGATGTTTTGGGAAACTTAGAAACAGAAGCTTTTGATTTAGCTTATATTGATGGCTGTCATTTAGCCGAAAGTGTCTTACAAGATGCAATTCTGTCTTGGCGAGTCGTTAAAGTGGGCGGATTAATTATTTTTGATGATTATGAATGGTATGATCCTGAATCATTATTAATGATTACCAAAATGGGGGTAGATATCTTCTTGGAAATGTTTAAAAATCGGTTTGAAGTATTGCACCAAGGCTATCAACTGATCATTAAAAAAATTGCTCCTGACGTTCCTAATAATGCCCTAGAAGTTGATCAAAATCAACTTATTTCAGCCCAAGCTTATCAAGCCTTAGCTGATGCCCTGAAACAACAGGGAGATGTCGATAGCGCGATCAAACATTATCGGAAAGCTGTTGAATTAGGAAACATCCAAGTAGAAACTTATGAAAATTTGGGCAAGCTTTTACAAGCTCAAAGAAATTTTGAAGACGCGATTATTGCCTATCAAAAAGTCCTTGATTTAAATCCTCATGCTGGAGATATTGCCTATAGTCTAGGTGAAATGAGTTTTGATTTAGAGCGATGGGAAGACGCGGTGAATTATTATCATTTAGCCCTCACCATTAATGGTAATTTGACGGAAATTTATCCGAATTTAGGAAATGCCTTTTTTAATTTAAAACGATGGGAAGACGCGATTATTAGTTACCGTCATGGAATTGATAATGATCAAGACTTTTTCTGGGTATATCACCATCTTGGGGAAGCTTTATTAAACTTAGAAAAATGGCAAGACGCGGGGGAAGCTTTCTCTCATGCCATTGAGAAAAATCCCGAAAATTCTTGGTCCTATTGTGGTTTAGGGACTGCATTCTTAAAACAGGAAAAATGGCAAGACGCGGTGACAGCTTATCAAAAGGCGAATCAATTAAACCCAAATTCCTTTGATTCTTATTTCAGTTTAGGGGATGCTTTAATGAAATTAGAACAATGGGATGATGCTGTGATTGCTTATCAGCGTGCTGCGGAGCTTAATCCTGATTTTTCTTGGTGTTATCAGAGTTTAGGTGATGCTTTTCTCAGGCAGCAAAAATGGGAAGACGCGGCAAGAGCTTATCAAAGCGCGATCGCGTTAAATCCTGATTTTTTTGGTTCCTATCATAATTTAGGGGAAGCTTTATTTAACTTACAAAAATGGGATGAGGCTATTACCGCGTACCAAAAAGTTATTGAGTTAAAACCAGATTTTTCTTTGCCTTATTCTCGGTTAGAAACGATCGCGTCTCTGAGTCAGAGTCAAGAAATTAACAGTAATTCTTTCCAGACAGCTTTCGAGATCGGAAAAACTTTGCAGGCGCAGGAAAAATGGGAAGACGCGGTAAATGCTTATCGTCACGCGATCCCGATTAACCCTAATCATCCCTGGGCTTATTATAATTTAGGGGAAGCTTTAGCAAAACTGTCACAGTGGGAAGACGCGATTATTGCCTATCGTCAAGCTATTCTATTAAACCCGGATTTTTGGGGTTCTTATCATCAATTAGGAGATGCTCTTTTAAACTTAGAAAACTATGGGGAAGCTCGAGATGCCTATCGTCACGCGATCGCGTTAAATTCAGATTTAGCATGGTCTTATCATAACTTAGGAATAGCTTTAAGTAAATTAGAACAATGGGAAGAGGCGATTATTGCTTATCGTCATGCTATTGAAAAGGAACCACAAATCGAGTGGTTTTATGAAAATCTAGGGGAAGCCTTACAACAATTAGAAAAATGGGAGGAAGCCCTTTTAGTCTATCAAAAAGCCATTGAATTAGAACCTAATAAGAGTTGGTTATATAGTAAATTAGGGGATATTTTTAGTCAATTAGAACGATGGCCGGAAGCCCTTGACGCGTATCATCATGTCTTAGACTTAGAACCCCATCAAATATGGTTGCGTAAAATTATAGGTGATATTCAAATCAAATTAGGTCAAATTGATTCTGCTATTTACTACTATTTTCAAGCTTTAGAAAAAGAAGACAATATCTTTTTAAAGCAACATTTAGGAAATATGTGTAGAAAAAGAACTACATCTTTATCCACTTTGTCCGATTTTTGGCTTCAGCAAAATCAAAATTTACCAGAAATTCAAAGAAGTGAGAGCAATAATACGGTTAATGAAGGGAAAATATCAGCTAGTTTTTATGATAAATTAGGGGATGATTTATTTGAACTTAATAAGTTTGATGGGGCGATTGTTTGTTATGAACTAGCCCGGATTATGGGAGAAAATAATTCGTATTTAAAGGAGAAATTAGAAACAGCTTGGCAGAAAAAACAGGAGTTAGATCAAAAACTAGAAAATTATTGGAATCAGATCAAGGCTGAACCAAAGTCCTCGGAAGCTTTTGTCTGTTTAGGAAATCTTTTAGGGGAATTAGGAGAAGAAAAAGACGCGATCGTGTGTCATCAAAAAGCCGCCCGACTAAGAGGATGGAGTTTTTGCGAAACTAAAGATTATCACTTTACCCAAAATTGGTTTACGGATAATATATCGGTTTGGGAAAAATATTTAGGAGAGTTCCGGGGTTATCCGGGTTTACAAGTGTTAGAAATTGGTAGCTTTCAAGGAATGTCAACCTGTTGGTTTTTAGATTATCTTCTGACAGAAGATTCAGCAAAAATTACTTCTATTGATATGTCTTTTCAAAAAGAATTTCAACCGAATATAAAAAAGACAGGCTCACGGGAAAAAGTCATTTACTTGCAGGGGAAATCCGAGAAAATTTTACCCACGCTCAACCCAATTTTTTATGATATCATATATATCGACGGTTGTCATTTAGCACCTTATGTTTTGCAAGATGCTATCTTATCTTGGCCTCTTTTGAAAGTAGGAGGATTAATAATTTTTGATGATTATGACTGGTGTGAGGCGGGAAGTCAAATTAGAACGACTCGTCTGGGAATTGATACTTTTCTTGAGATGATAGAAAACTCTTTTGAGCTTATCTATAAAGGCTATCAAGTCCTGATCAAAAAAATTACTGACACGAGGACAACCGACATCAACATCAAGGAAAAGTTGTCGGCTCAAGCCTATGAAAAATTAGCCCAAAATTTGGAGAAAGAAGGAAAGTTAGACTTGGCAATTCTCCATTATCAGAAAGCGGTTGAGAGCGACAATAATGACTTTAAGAGTTATGAAAAATTAGGCGATAGTTTTCGAGAAAATCAACTCTTGACTGAGGCAATAAAAGCCTATCAAAAAGCCCTTAATTTAAATCCAAAAGCTTTATGGGCTACCTCGAATTTAGGTCAAGTATTTTTAGCCTTGCAACGATGGGAAGACGCGGCAGAAACTTACCGTCGTGCTATCGAAATTGATCCCACATTTTCGTGGTCTTATTATAGCTTAGGTGAGACACTATGCCAACAAAAAAAATGGCAAGAAGCTGTTGAAGCTTATCAGAAATCAATAGAATTCAATCCAGATTTTTTTGGAGCTTACCATCAATTAGGCGAAGTATTCAGCAAATTAGAACAATGGGAAGATGCAGTAAAGGCTTATCAACATTCTCTTGAGTTAAAACCCGATTTATCTTGGTCTCATCATAATTTAGGGAGGGCATTATTTCAACAAGAAAAATGGGAGGAAGCTGTCGTCGCCTATCGCCACGCGATCGCGTTAGCTCCTAATATAAATTGGTTTTATCAAAATTTAGGGGAAGCCTTACGAAAATTAGAACGATGGGATGAAGCAATTATCGCGTATTCTCGCTCCATTGAACTTGATCCTAATTCCCTTTGGGTTTATGAGATTTTAGTAGAATTACTGCAAAAACAAGGACGTATTAATGACGAAATCGCCCTCTATCAAAAAATGATAGAACTTGAACCCAATAGTTGTTCTTATTATAACGAATTAGGTCAACTATTGATGGAAAAAGAACAATGGGAAGACGCGATCGCGACTTTTGTTAAAGCTTTACAAATTAAACCGGATTATTCTTTAGAAATTTATGATACTATTGCTCAAGCTTTAGAAAAATTAGGTTTTCCTGATGATGCTTATGGTTGCTATTTGAATAAACAATTATCCGATCATGTTCTTAACAAATACTGTCATTTGACGGAAGATTTATTAACTACTTCTCAAACTCATCCCTCCCTGACACATATAGATATTTATCCGGCGAATTTACTACATTTATCTCCGACTAAAAAAATTAGTGATAGTGCCTTATTGGGAACACAAACACCCACAGAAAAAAGTTTATTATCAGTCGGCTCTGATGGTAAAATAGGATGGGATTTAATGACAACCATAATCGCCCCGGAAACATTTGTCGTAGTAGTACCAGAGGGGCGTGCTTGGGGTGATAGTGTTACCACCGCGATTATTACCGAGGATAATAAATTAGTCATCAATGTTTCGACTAAAGGCAATGCCGAATTAATTATATCCTCGAACAAATTAACACCACCAGAATTGATTAATGGGACTGTTGCCTTTTTATCAGTGAAGTGGGGAAGCCTAGGATACTTTCATTGGATGTTAGATTTAATTACCAGAATTCATTTATTATCTCAAAGTGGATTTTCTATCGAAAAAATCGACAAATTTGTTGTAAATAGCTACGATAAACCCTATCAAAAAGAAACATTAACTCTTTTAGGAATACCCGCGGAAAAGATTATAGACAGTAGTCATTTTCATCACATAAAAGCGCAAACTCTTGTAGTTCCGTCTCTACAATTTCAAGGAATTTATAAACTTTGTAATTGGGCTTGTGATTTTTTAAAGGAGTCTTTTCTCAAAGAAAAATATACGGCTAACAAGCGTATTTATATTAGTCGAGAAGCCCCCTATCCTCGGAAAATTAGTAATAATGATGAAGTTAGTCAATATTTAGAAAAATTAGGCTTTGAAAAGGTACTTCTGGAAAGGATGTCGGTGGAGGAACAAGCTTTGTGTTTAGCCTCCGCTGAAATCGTTGTCGCCCCTCATGGCGCGGGGTTAACCAATTTAGTCTTTTGTCATCCGGGGACAAAAGTAATTGAAATTTTTTCTCCCCTTTATATGCCTCCTGAATATTGGCTTTTGAGTAATGTTTGTGGTTTAGAACATTTTTCTTGTATTGGTGAGTTGTTAGATAAACAAGCATCACGCTATGATGTTTATCAAGATATTGTTGTGAATATAAATCAACTTCAAGAATTACTTACTATGGCGGGTGTTATCAATGGATAAGCAAACCATTTCTTGGGAAATTTACCATCAATTAGGGGTGACTCAGCAGGAGGGTGGGGACTGGGATGGCGCGATACTGTCCTTCCAGAGCGCGATCCAATTAAATCCTCAATCTTTTTGGTCTTATCAAAAACTAGGAGAAATTTTCCTGAAACTAGAACAATGGCAAAATGCTGTTATTATTTATGAAAAAGCTATTGAAATTAATCCTGATTTTTCTTGGTCATATTATAGTTTAGGTGAGGCTTTATCCAAGTTAGAAAAATGGGAGCAATCCGCGCAATCTTATGAAAAATCTATTCAATTAAATCCCGATTTTTGGGGTGCTTATCATAATTTAGGAGATACACTTTTTCAGCTAAAAAAAACTGAAGACGCGATCGTTGCTTATGGGCAAGCTACTGAATTAAATCCTGAGTTTCCTTGGTCTTATCATAACTTAGGATTAGCGTTTGCGGAATTAGAACAATGGGAAAAAGCAGTGAGTGCCTATCGTAAAGCCATTGACTTAAATCCTGATAATAGTTGGTATTATGATAATTTAGCTAAGGCACTTCTGCCCCTAGAAAAATGGGAAGAATTATTGGGAATTTACCGTCATTTAATTGAGTTAAATCCTGATTCACCTATCTACTATGAACAATTAGGAAATACTCTCTTAAAATTAGGTAAATTAGAAGATGCTATCGTCGTATCTGAGCAATTAATTGAGTTAAATCCTGATGAATCTTGGCATTATTATCATTTAGGCATTCTTTTCCTGAAATCCGAAAAATGGTCTAACGCGATCGCGTCTTTTCAAAAAGCGATTCAGCTTAATTCTGAGAGCAGTTGGTTTTATCTGAATTTAGGGGACGCGTTTAGTCAATTAGAAAATTGGGTGGGAGCTCAGGGGGCTTATCAACGTGCCATTGAGTTAGACTCAGAGAATAGTTGGTTATATCAAAGATTAGGAAGTGCATTAGACAAACAAGAGCAATTTACCGAGGCAATTAACGCCTATGAAAAAGCGATAGAAATCGATCCTAATTGTGTTTGGCTATATCCACAAATTGGTCAAATATTGATGAAACAAGGGAAATGGGAAGAAGCACACATAATCTATGAAAAAGCGATTCAAATTTGCCCTGAAAATGGGTGGCTTTATAAAGATTTAGGAACCGTATTAGCTCATTTAGAACAAGGGGAAAACGCGGTGGAAGCTTACCAGAAATCTCTGACACTAATTCCTGAGCATTGGGATATTTATCAGAGTTTAGGTGATACCCTTTTAAAGTTAGAAAAATGGCAAGAGTCAGTAATTATGTATGGTAAAGCTATTGAGTTAAACTCAGAGTTTCCTTGGTCTTATTCTAACTTAGGAATTGCCTTATTAAAACTGAAAAAATCCCAAGAAGCTGTCACCGCGTATCATCGTGCCATTGAACTTTTACCCCATATTTGCTGGTTTTATATCAATTTAGGAGACGCGTGGTATCAACAAGGTGATAAAGATAAGGGTATTTTGTCTTATCAAAAAGCTATTGAATTAGAACCTGATGAGCGTTGGGTACATGATGCTTTTTTCAAAGTAGTGAAACAACAAAATCAACTGGATGAAGGACTATCATTTTATCAAAAAGCCCTAGAAAAAAATCCTAATTGTTGTTGGTATTATGAAACATTAGGACGGATTTTAATGGAACAAGAACAATGGGATGACGCGATCGTGTATTTTATCAAAACTCTTCAAATTAAACTCGATGCTATTGATAACTATGATTATATTGGTTTTTGTTTAAAAGAGCAAGGTGTTATTAATGAAGAACAAAGGAAAAAATATCAATTTGAGTATGTTATTCCTCCCCAAATATTAACAAAATATAATTTCCTTGATCCTGATAACTTTATTACAAAGGATTCTGCATCTGATATCACTTGTATAACAATTTATTCGTCTATTTCATTAACACTAAACCCTTCACCCATGTTCAATGGAAATAGTTTTTCTTGGGAAGATGTAGAGCATACGAGGGAGGCATTTTTAGCTATTATTCCTGATGGACGAGCTTGGGCTGATACCTATAATTCCATAGTCATCACAGGTGATAATAAGTTGGTCTCTGAGCTATTAATGACAAGCACTGGTGCTTTATTCTTATCTTCAGATAAACTGACACCTGCTCATTATATTGATGGAAATGTCGCTTTTTTATCAAGCCGATGGAGTCTAAATTATTACCATTGGATGTTCGAGACGATTAGCCGGATTGATTTTTTATATAAGGCCGGATTTTCTCTGGATACCCTGGATAAAATAGTTGTTCTTGAGCGTAGATTTTCTTATCAAAAGGAAACTTTGAAAACTTTGGGCATTCCCGATGACAAAATTATCGAAAGTCGCAATTATCCTCATATCCACGCGAAGAAATTAATTATCCCCTCTATTGACCAAAATAAATCAATGATTTCGCCTTGGGCTTGTGACTTTCTCAGAAAACAGTTTTTACAGAAAGCGAATGTTCCCATAAAGGAAAAGCGAGAAAGAATTTATATTAGTCGGAAGTATGCGTCGTTGCGGAAAGTAATTAATGAAAAAGATGTGATACAATTTTTAGAGAAATTTGGGTTTAAAAGTATCTGTCTAGAAACTCTTTCTGTTGCTGAACAGGCTGTCACTTTTGCCTCAGCTAAGGTGATTATAGGACCTCATGGCGCGGGATTAACAAATTTAGTCTTTTGTAGTGCGGGGACGAAAGTTATTGAAATTTTTCACCCCCTTTATCTACAAAAAGGTTATTGGTTAGTCAGTAATATATGTAATTTAGTACATTATACTTTAATAGGTGAAATGCTTGAGGAAAACTCTTCTCTTGAACCCAGAGTCCAACATATTTTGGTGAATTTAGCACACTTAGAAGCGTTAATGAAAATTGCAGACATTTAACTATGGATAATCAGAATAAATGGCAAATATATCACCAATTAGGGGTGACTCAGCAGGAGTGTGGGGACTGGGATGGCGCGATACTGTCCTTCCAGAACGCGATCGAATTAAATCCTCAATCTTTTTGGTCTTATCAAAAACTAGGAGAAATTTTCCTGAAACTAGAACAATGGCAAAATGCTGTTATTATTTATGAAAAAGCTATTGAAATTAATCCTGATTTTTCTTGGTCATATTATAGTTTAGGTGAGGCTTTATCCAAGTTAGAAAAATGGGAGCAATCCGCGCAATCTTATGAAAAATCTATTCAATTAAATCCCGATTTTTGGGGTGCTTATCATAATTTAGGGGATACATTTTTCCAGCTTAAACAATATGAATACGCGATAGGTGCTTATCGTCGAGCTATTGAATTAAATCCAGATTTTTCTTGGTCTTATAATAACTTAGGATTAGTTTTTTCCGCCTTAGAAAAATGGGATGATGCTGCTTCTGCCTATCGTAAAGCTATTGAATTAAATCCTGATAATATTTGGTATTATGAAAATTTAGTTAAAGCTTTGTTGAAATTAGAAAATTGGGAAAAAGTGGTTATTATTTATCGTCGCTTAATTGAATTAAATCCTGAGAATGTTTGCTATTATGAAAACTTAGGTAATACTGTGGTAAAACTGGAGCAATGGCAGGAAGTAAAAGAAATTTACTCTCGGTTAATTCAGTTGCCTAGTCAGAATGGTTGGCATTATTATTACTTGGGCATAGCCCATCTAAAATTAGGAGAATGGCAAAACGCGATCGCGTCTTTTCAAAAAGCGATTCAGCTTAATGCTGAGATCGGTTGGTTTTATCTCAATTTAGGGGAAGCTTTTAGTAAAGTAAAAAATTGGGTGGAAGCCGCACAATCTTATCAGCAGGCGATAAAGTTAGATTCAAGTAATAGTTGTTTTTATCAAAGATTAGGAAGTGTATTAGAAAAACAAGAGCAATTTACCGAGGCAATTAGCTCCTATCAAAAAGCGATAGAAATCGATCCTAATTGTGTTTGGCTATATCCACAAATCGGTCAAATATTGATGAAACAAGGGAAATGGGAAGAAGCACACATAATCTATGAAAAAGCGATTCAAATTTGCCCTGAAAATGGGTGGCTTTATAAAGATTTAGGAACCGTATTAGCTCATTTAGAACAAGGGGAAAACGCGGTGGAAGCTTACCAGAAATCTCTGACACTAATTCCTGAGCATTGGGATATTTATCAGAGTTTAGGTGATACCCTTTTAAAGTTAGAAAAATGGCAAGAGTCAGTAATTATGTATGGTAAAGCTATTGAGTTAAACTCAGAGTTTCCTTGGTCTTATTCTAACTTAGGAATTGCCTTATTAAAACTGAAAAAATCCCAAGAAGCTGTCACCGCGTATCATCGTGCCATTGAACTTTTACCCCATATTTGCTGGTTTTATATCAATTTAGGAGACGCGTGGTATCAACAAGGTGATAAAGATAAGGGTATTTTGTCTTATCAAAAAGCTATTGAATTAGAACCTGATGAGCGTTGGGTACATGATGCTTTTTTCAAAGTAGTGAAACAACAAAATCAACTGGATGAAGGACTATCATTTTATCAAAAAGCCCTAGAAAAAAATCCTAATTGTTGTTGGTATTATGAAACATTAGGACGGATTTTTATGGAAGAAAAACAATGGGAAGAAGCTATCTTCTATTTTATCAAAACGCTGCAAATTAAACTCGATGCTATTGAGAACTATGACTATATTGGTACTCTTTTAAAAGAACAAGGTATTATTAATGAAGCCGAAAGGCAACAGTGTCAATTACTTCAGATTATTCCTCACCAGATATTAGCCAAATATACCAAATTAATGCCGGATGACTTTATTACTACAAAGTCAGCGTCTAATATCACTTGTATAAGCATTTTTTCCTCTATTTCATTAACACTAAAATCCTCACCGATGTTCAATGGAAATAGCTTTTATTGGCCAGATTCAGAGGATACCGCGGAGGTCTTTGTTGCTATTATTCCT
>JBBITB010000035.1:0-51765 GCA_037440985.1 Microcoleaceae cyanobacterium bin_387 | reverse complement strand
TATCTATTTTAACACAGCTTGATTTTCTCTGGTGTGAAGGGGTACAAAAGAGACACGATCGCGCTGTCAAGAAAAGGCGCGATCGTGTTCCATTACACTTCTATCCTTTTCTGCCGGAGTTGAATAGGCTTTATTGGCAATAACAAAAGTTTATTTTATTTCAAAAAACGCCTCTTTGTTTGAGAAATAGCGGCAAAAAAAAAAGAGCATTTTTCCGAAAATAAATTCATGGATTTGTGATCTTTTATCACTCCTCTTTGATTAACCAAAACCATAATGGATAAGACACCAAGGCAAATGCGAAGGTTTTTCTTTTGATGCTTTGAAGGAGGAAGGAGTGCAGCGGAATGAATTAAATGAAGTGTGCAGTCAACAGGGGCAACGGGAGTCTGAGAATATGGAGGGAGGAAAGTGGCAAGAAAACAGTACATTGTTGCGCTTTAGTGCTAAAATTTATCCTGTTCTAAAGGGTGGGGCTACTAACTCTCAAATGACCGAGGAAGAGATATCTTTGAGTATCACTTAGAGACTTGAGTTTATACTAAGTGTGGTTAGTATAAACTCCTCTGAACGCAACTCCGTATCAGATGCCGACATGAGAAAAAGCAGCTAACTTTTTCAGGGGTTGCGTCTGGGTAAACTTGATAAATTAGCCTGACTGAGGAGAAATTTTTTAGATGACGCAACGACTAGAATTAACAGCAATACAGAATGAGAAAGCACCGTCTCATCTCACTACTTTTTTATTTTCTGTCGCTTTATTAGCTCTGTCTTTAGCCGCCATTTTTATTCGATTGAGTGAGCAGGAAATAAGTCCGTTTGCCACAGTCTTTCATCGCTTTTGGATAGCCACGATTGTCTTTGGTTTTTGGAATGGATTAGAGGGAAGAGTCCGCGGCAAATTGACGGAGGAAACCGCGGCAAAAAGTGGGATTTATACTTCTGCTGACTTCATCCTATTACTAATAATGGGAACAGCCGCCTCTCTTTCAGTGGGGTTTTGGGCATGGTCCCTGACGCAAACCAGTGTTGCTAATTCCACTGTTTTGCGTAATTTAACACCTTTATTTACCACATTGGGAGGGTGGCTGTTTTTCCAAAAGTCCTTTGACAGGCGATTTTTAATGGGAATGGCGATCGCGATCGCAGGTGCTATAACAATCGGGATTGACGACTTACAAATTTCTACCGATAATTTGTTTGGCGATGGAGCCGCGTTGCTGGCAGCACTATTGTATGGCTGCTATTTGTTAGTTGTTGAGCAACTGCGTGTTAAATTTTCCACCGCGACAATTCTCCTCTGGCGCTGTGGACTTGGTGCTGTACTAACCTTCCCCATAGTGTTATTGGCAGAAGGACGAATCTTCCCGATCACTTTGCAGGGATGGTTAGCAGTAATTTCTCTTGCCCTCATTTGTCAATGTTTGGGACAGGGACTTTTAGCGCAAACCCTCAATCAGTTATCATCAGGATTTGTCGCAGTCGCATTGCTGCTCGAACCGGCCATTACTGCACTATTAGCTTGGGCTATTTTCTCAGAAGGATTAAGTCTGAGCAACGGATTCGCGTGGCTCGTCGTTGTAGTTGGTATTTATCTGGCTAAAACGAGTTCATCTACTCAGAAAAACTAGACTTTATTAGCCGTTTTTGCACTTCATATCGCCCTATGAGACTCACCTATCACTTTGACTTGCTTTCGGCATACATGGAACGACTTTATCGAAAATTGCGGATTGCCGTTATTTATGGTGGGGATAAAAATCAAGAAGGTAGTGTCATTTACAAAACGCACAACCCGCGTTCAACGAAAACTTATAAACAAGTAGCACATGACATTGCTAATGCCTTAGAGAATGTTGGCTTTGAGCAGGTTTTCGTCATGGCAGATGACATCACTCTTGCCGAAAAACTGAAACAAGAAAATATCCACATTTGCTGGTTAAATACGGGGGGTGTCCAAGGCTATAATCCCCTCTGTCATACCCCTGCTATACTGGAAATGTTAGGTATGCCTTACGTCGGACATAATCCTCTCAATAGCTCGATTTTAGATAACAAACATTGCTTCAAACTAGAACTGCAAGCTTTAGGATTTAAGACAGCCCCCTTTATGACGTGGCATCCCTCCCAAGGAATTTTTGACTCAAGGGAAAACAGTCGCTTTTTGTTTACTTTTGAAGACTATTCTGGGCCCTTTATAGTCAAACCTATTTCAGGTCGAGCTTCCTTAAATATATATTTTGTAGAAACTGCGGATCCGTTAACCGATGCAGTTGCCCAAGTTCATCAAATCACCCAAAATACAGCTTTAATTGAAACCTATCTACCCGGACGAGAATTTTGTGTTGCCGTTTGTGGATACATCACTCATACTAAGAAACGTTTTTGTAAAAATTCCCATCCTTTTGCCTTTTCTACAATCGAGCGAATTCTCGACCCTGGTATCCCCATTTTTACCTCTATGGATCAGAAAGCAATTAGCACCGACAGGATGCAATTACTGAAAGATAAAAATCTGGATATTAAACACAATTTAATTGATATTGCCCAGAGAATTTATCGGGATTTCAGTTTAAATACTTTGGTGCGAATTGACTTGCGGACAGATGATCGGGGAACACTATATATTTTAGAAGCGAATCCTAAACCCGATTTAACTCGTCCGACAGAAAATGTGACGAGTTTAGTCGTAGAAGGTTTGGGAGAATATGGCATGAGTTATGAAGATTTAATTTTAAGCTTGCTTGCTGATCGCCTTGATTATTTACTCACCTATCGTAGCAATACGATCGCGCATATTGTCGAGTTGATTCAGTGAAACTCTCAGAAATGTCAATGGAAAGAGTCACATCGGGATGAAAAATCAGTATCAGGAAGCATGGGACTCGATATGCTCGATAATGAGCGCGATCGCGGGTGATTCTAGCTGGATATTCCCATGAAATAGCTCTGTTTATCAATGCCAATTCAGAGCAATCTTTCCCTATTGACGATAGGATTGAATTTCGCGATTATAATGGTGATGGATAGCACCAAATTTTCCTCAATATGTGTCATACAGGTGGGTGCATTGTCACCCCAGAAGGAGCAGCGCGATCGTGGGAAGTTTTTAACGCGATGCACCAAAATCACGGGCGTAACTTTAGCAATGTGAGGTGCGTAATTTTTACATCATGGCAAACCGATTAAAAAGTCCCATAGTGCGGAATAATTTCACAGAGGAGGAGAAGAGGAAGTTTCTGTTAGCAGATATACCAGATTGGGAGGGTTAAGGGATGGTTTTTACCGCGAAAGAATTGGCAAAACTAATGCCAGATGCCAGTCAAATAGAAAGTGATGAACCGGAAATGGAAAGTTCTTTACATTATGTGCAGTTAGCCTTATTGGTTTCCTGTTTAGAATGGTGGTGGCGTGAGAAAAATGACTTTTTTATTGGAGCGAACCTCACCGTTTATTACAGCGAACAACAATTGCGAAATCGAGATTTTAGGGGGCCTGATTTTTTCCTAGTAAGGAATACGCAAAAACGTCCTCGTCGCTCTTGGGTGGTTTGGCAAGAAGATGGGATGTACCCAGATCTAATTATAGAATTACTCTCGGAATCCACCGCCAAAGTTGACCGAAACGAGAAGAAAATATTGTATCAAAATTTTTGGAGAAACCCCGAATACTTTTGCTTTGATCCTGAAAAATTGGACTTTGCTGGGTTTCGTTTAATTAGCCAAGAATATCAAGGAATTGTCTCTAATGAATCGGGGAGATTGTGGAGTGATGTGCTAGAATTATATCTGGGAATTTATCAGGGAAAATTGCGCTATTTTACCCCCGATGGGCAGTTAGTTCCCACACCAGAAGAAGCCGCATTGCAAGCTCAACAACAAGCTCAACAAGCTCAACAACGTGCTGAAAGATTAGCAGCTCAGTTACGGGCTTTGGGAATTGAACCACAATAGGGGTGTAGGGTGCGTCAGACTTTAAGGTTTTCTGAGCTGATGTACCCATCCCTCCATATAAGAGGAAGTTTCTGTTAGCAGATATACCAGATTGGGAGGGTTAAGGGATGGTTTTTACCGCGAAAGAATTGGCAAAACTAATGCCAGATGCCAGTCAAATAGAAAGTGATGAACCGGAAATGGAAAGTTCTTTACATTATGTGCAGTTAGCCTTATTGGTTTCCTGTTTAGAATGGTGGTGGCGTGAGAAAAATGACTTTTTTATTGGAGCGAACCTCACCGTTTATTACAGCGAACAACAATTGCGAAATCGAGATTTTAGGGGGCCTGATTTTTTCCTAGTAAGGAATACGCAAAAACGTCCTCGTCGCTCTTGGGTGGTTTGGCAAGAAGATGGGATGTACCCAGATCTAATTATAGAATTACTCTCGGAATCCACCGCCAAAGTTGACCGAAACGAGAAGAAAATATTGTATCAAAATTTTTGGAGAAACCCCGAATACTTTTGCTTTGATCCTGAAAAATTGGACTTTGCTGGGTTTCGTTTAATTAGCCAAGAATATCAAGGAATTGTCTCTAATGAATCGGGGAGATTGTGGAGTGATGTGCTAGAATTATATCTGGGAATTTATCAGGGAAAATTGCGCTATTTTACCCCCGATGGGCAGTTAGTTCCCACACCAGAAGAAGCCGCATTGCAAGCTCAACAACAAGCTCAACAAGCTCAACAACAAGCTCAACAAGCTCAACAACGTGCTGAAAGATTAGCAGCTCAGTTAAGGGCTTTGGGAATTGAACCACAATAGGGGTGTAGGGTGCGTCAGATTTTAAGGTTTTCTGAACTGATGCACCCATGCCTTTGTGCGGAAGGTACGCGCTTTTTCTCTCCCAATAAAGAAAAGGCGCGATCGCGTGCCCTTAGAGTTCTATCCTTGCCGTAATTGTTGAATATCCTCAAGAGTTAAACCCGTTTTTTCACTAATCGTTTGATCATCAAGGACATCCAAAAGTTGCTGGGCAATTTCCAAAGCTTTTCTTCTCATTCCGGCCTCCATTCCTTCTTCAATTCCTTTTCGCACAGCATTTCGTTGATCTTCCATCACCATTTCTCGCTTTTCTAAATCTTCCAATTCTGCCGGACTTAAATTAGCTTCATTGGCAATAGTAAACGCTTCTTTTAATTCCGAAATTTCCTGCATTTGGTTCGGAATCACTCCCAAAGATGGAGCATTTTTCATAAAATAAATCCATTTATCTGTGAGTGTTTCTAACTCCTCTAAACTTTTATTAAATTTCGGTAATTCTACAAAAAACAGTTCGATCTCAGGATCGGGATATTCAAAGAAATCATCTCTTTCTTGGAAAACAAAATGAGAAATGACTTTGGGAGTATTCTCAAACATTTCAAAATCCGTAATTGTCAAGGCAATCACGGGCTTTAATTTAGAATATCCTTCCCCTTTTCCTAATTGAGTCGCGTAGGTTTTCGCGGCATTATAGATCACTCGTTTAGCAAAGGCAGAGACATTTAAAACTTGCATCTCAATAATAACGGTTTTACCCTCATTAATTTTCGCTTTCACATCCAGATAAGTATCTTTCAGTCCGGCAATTTTAGCCCCTAACGCGGGATCAATAATTTCTAAGTCTTGGATAATGGGTTTGCCTTCATAGATTAAGGCATTGAGAAAGCTTTTCAGGATGTTTTTGCTTTCCGAGGAGCCGAAGATTCTTTTAAAGGCAAAGTCCGTTTTCGGGTTGATGAATCGCATAAATTTTATCTGTGTGGTGGAAAATTTTATTAATGATCATTTATTTTAACACAAAAATACTTGATTGTCTATTCCCTTTAGGTGATAATAAAGATATTACTCCCTAGAGAATTAAGTCACTTTTATCTATGCCTAATGCACATATTATCGGTTTAGGAAAATCTGGTATCGCGGCCGCACGTCTGCTGAAACGGGAAGGATGGGATGTTACTCTCAGCGATCGCGCCTCTTCTCCATCCCTTATTTCCCAACAACAAAAACTTGAAGGAGAAGGAATAACCGTCAAATTAGGATATTCTTTTGAACCCGAAGAAAGCTTAAATTTATTAGTAGTTAGTCCTGGGGTTCCTTGGGACTCCCCCGCGTTAGCGCGATCGCGAGAATTAGGCATAGAAACCATTGGGGAATTAGAATTAGCTTGGCGTTATCTTCAATCTCGGCCCTGGGTTGCCATTACAGGAACCAATGGAAAAACCACCACAACCGCCCTTATTTCTGCCATTTTCCAAACAGCAGGATTTTACGCGCCTGCCTGTGGAAATATCGGTTATGCTGTCACAGAAGTCGCGTTATCAGAAAAACAACCAGACTGGGTAATTGCCGAAATAAGTAGTTATCAAATAGAAGCTTCTTCGACTCTTTCCCCTCGCATTGGAGTCTGGACTACTTTTACTCCCGATCATTTAAGTCGTCACAAGACCTTAGATAATTATTATAACATTAAAGCCAAATTGTTGAATCAGTCACAAACTCAAGTTTTTAATGGTGATGATATTTATCTCCACAATAAAGGCTTAGAAAGTTGGCCCAAGGCTTGTTGGACAAGTGCCAAAGGAAAAGAACATTTATTAAGTGATCCTATTTGGGGAGCCTATATTGAGGATGGTTGGATATTCGCTTTAGGTGAAAAAGTCTTACCTGCAAATACCTTAAAAATGGTCGGCTCTCATAATCTTCAAAATCTTTTAATGGCCGTTATTACTGCTAAATTAGCAGGTATTGATAAAGACGCGATCGTGGCAGCCATAACCAATTTCCCTGGAGTCCCCCATCGTCTCGAACATATCCGTACTTGGCAAGGAATTGACTTTATTAATGATAGCAAAGCCACCAATTATGATGCGGCAGAAGTCGGCTTATCTTCCGTAGAAGCACCCGCAATTTTAATCGCGGGTGGTGAAGCCAAAGAAGGAGATGACACAGCTTGGATCAATACCATTAAAGCCAAAGCCGCCTCCGTTTTATTAATTGGTGACGCGGCTTCTGCTTTTTCTCAACGCTTAAAACAGTGCAATTATCACAATTATGAAATTGTAGAAACAATGGATAACGCGGTTATTCGTGGGGGAGAATTAGCTCAACAATATTCCGCGAAAGTCGTTTTATTATCCCCAGCTTGTGCCAGTTTTGATCAATATCAAAGTTTTGAACAACGCGGGGAGCATTTCCGTCAATTGTGCCTAGAAAAACTCTAAATTAAGGAAGAAGGAAGACAGTTGACAGTTGACAGTTGACAGTTGACACTCAACTGTCAACCCCAATCCGCAATCCCTATTCCCGATTGATCAACGATTAACAAGACTAACTAACTTCTTACCCTCCCAAAGTTCCTTAATACGCGCCTGTTGTTCCGAAGGTAAGGCTTCATACGCGTCCATCATTTCTTCATGTGAATGATCAATAATTAATGCGATTAATTGATTTATATTGTTCGCTTCCTGCATCGCGACTTTCAGTTGTTTTACCATTTCTTTTTCCCTCCTTAGAAATTCATTACCACAACTACTACAACTACTTGCCAAGGGGTAAAATCACAAAAAATACACTAGATAATTTGACCCATCGAAGATTGAGGCGAGTACATCTCATTCTATCAGTGCGATCGCGCATACAGATGACAACACGACAACACGACAACACGACAATGAAATTACTCTCCTACTACAAGGTCTAACAACCATCTCAAATGCAGTATTTGTCATTCGCCTTGGCGATTATAGCACTTTTTGTCGGAAATGATACAAAATTTATGAGAAATTATGGAAAAACCAGATTTCGATAATGAATCCCTGGACGCGATCGCGCCCAGGGACAAAAAAGATTATGTTACAAAAAACTCAAGTTTTGTTTTTCTTATACTGGCACAGAAACTCTACAATTCAATCGGAAGTTGTGGAAGTTGCAATCGAACCGCGTTAGCTTTTAACCAACTGGTAATAGCATGACGACGTTGGGGAGTCATAAATTCCCCACTGCGAAGCACCCCCGCGCAAAGGCCAATATTTCTGAGAAGACTTTCCCGTTCCGAGCTTGGTGCCCCATGCAGAAGTCTAACTTTGGCTTTGATAAAATCTACATTCATGGTTTTAGTGAAGTAATAAAGATTTATCTCTTGAGTTAAGAGTTATATCCTGATCATAACACTCCAATTCTGAGAATGCAAGTAGAAAAAACAATCGTTAACATAACTTAAAATATGATTTTTGAGACAAAACAACCCTAGGAATCGCACCGATAAATCACGCGATCCTCTTCAGGTTTAATAAATTAGAAGGAAATGATTAGACATTCCCCTATATCTAATAAAACTTTCGGACAAATTCAGCAACAATCGTAACAAATTCACTCGTTGACTCATAGGGCAAAACATTTCGCCCCTTCATCATTAACCCTTGTCCCTTGGGGAAATGCCTTAAGTATTCCTCAAGTTTTTCCTCCGGGGTTTCTCCTTTTCCTTTTTTACTAATATTCGATGCTTTTGCCCCAACAACAATAAGAGTCGGCTGGGTGATACTCTCGATCAGAGTGCGATAATTTTGTCGCCAAAACCCCGCTAAAAAGGAAAAAACAGCGTGACGACTTTCCATATCTTGAGCCCCTTTTTCTAAAGTCTCTAACCACTCATTATCAACACTTTCCTCCGTAGCAAAAAGTTGACGAGTCGAAAAAGACTTTAAAAATTGATGACGACGAGCATAACGATAAAAGGCACTTCCCAACAGTGAGTTAAATAAATTCCAACTTATTTTATTAGCCAAGGGAGTGCTATCATTACTAATAATTTTCCAGGCAGGCGGTCCAGCAATAACCAAGGATTTAATTAAGTTAGAGTCCTTTTCCTGTAGGAGTTTCACTAATTCTAAAGCTACAGTAAACAAAGCACCTTGGACAATAACAATCACAGGCTTTTGTACTACCGTTTCTAAGAAATATTGTAACTGTTGAGCCCAATCTATCGGATAATACGCGACGGTAGGCATTTCACTTTCACCACATCCTAATAAGTCAGGATTGTAAATAGGATTTCGACAACCTTGTTCATACCAACTATGGCAAAAACGTGACCAGAATTTTCGGGATAAGCCGACTCCGATGGGATGAATTAAAAGTAAGGGAGTTTCCTCGGAATTAATATTAACTGGCTGCTGAATTTCATAGGCACAGTTATAATTTTTCCATTGATAAAATTGAGTGGAAACCGAGGTGATAGCCTCGGTTTTTGCTGAAGGCAAATTAGACAATAAAGGGGGCATGATAGTTAATATTCTTGTGAAAATACTTAATCAATCAGTTAATGAATAATACGATTTCCTCCTAAGTAGGATTTTCTCAGAATTATCCCTTGTCCCAGAGCTGATTCTGCTAAAATACCCAACTTAAAATCAGTATTATCACAAATTTCTATCAGGATTGACTAGAGAAAATTATGGCTCTCTAATCACCCTAAATAAATCGTCATGCCAAGAAAAATTTAGTAAAATTTTTGCCAATTATTCGGACTTTACGACTTATATAAAAAGAGGACATTACTCTCAAGAGCAATGTCCTCATAACTGTCAATTACCTTTTAGTGTGTCTACTATTTGCCAAACACTATCAAAATTTAGGGTTTCTCCAATGCCGAGCACCAGTAGTTTATCACCCGCGTGTTTGTCAATAGCCTCACAACTTTTTAAGGTTTTTTCCAGTTTTTTCATCGTTATTCCTTCTTTAATTAAATCGGGTGGGTATTTAATTTAATTATCCCAAAAGCACCATTGCCTTTCTACAGACGATCGCGCTTGTGGGTTTTTCTTGGTTTGGCAAAAATTTGTTAAGAAAAATTAAGTCTTTTTCTTGACATAAACGAAAAACAAAAACAAAAAAAAGAAAATAGGATAAATATATTTTCTTTTTTCCTATTATTCCTGATTTATAAAGAAATTATAAACGAGAGGAGGAGAAATTTCACCTATCTCCCCAAAGAAATTGGAAATAGAGGAGTTAACTACCGCGTACCCGGCTCTAATTTTGGCATTCGAGGCGCGATCGTAGCATTCAGAGACGGGGATCAAGTTAGCGCGGTGATGTTAAAATCCTAGAAATAAGGTGATCTTCGATACAATTTATGATTGGGGACGACTTGACAGATATCTTAAGATACATAAGATGTTTTGAGAAAAATCTTCTGATATTTCCGTAGATCGATGAGGTGGTAACGATAGCAATCATATTTCCATTGTCATATTTTTCTAGGGGCAATTCCCCCGTGGTTGCCCCCCTGTGGTTGCTTTCCCCGTGCCCTGACAAGGGTAGGCATGGGTATCTCCCTAGATTTTTACCACAACCTATTTAGGATTGCTATATAGCTAAATCTGTGCTATCTTAATGCTCAGATAATAAACCCGCCAAAACCAATGGAAAACAAACAAAAAAGACGTTACCTAGGCTCAGAAGAGTATCGACAAATACTCGTCAGAGATGGCGAAAAACGTTTCCATGAATGGCATACTAAATTTCTCAATTATCAGAAAAAGTTTCTGGAGGAAATATCATCGAAACGCTAGATCATAACTCAATTCAATTATCACCCAAAAAAAGCAAGGATTCTGGTTTAGCACCCTTGCTCTTGACTGTTATTGAATTATTGCGTCAATTGATGGAAGCGCAAGTGATTCGACGCATGGATGAAGGCGTTTTAAGTGATATCGAGTTAGATCGCGCCGCGGAGAGTTTACAACAATTAGAAACACAGGTCCTCAAACTCTGTGAAATATTTGAAATTGACCCCGAAGAATTGAATATAGATTTATCAGAATTAGGGACTTTATTGCCCAAAAATAAGAGTTATTACCCTGGAGAAAAATCGAATAATCCCTCCGTTTTAGAATTATTAGATCGATTATTAAATACCGGGGTTGTTATTGATGGTGAAGTGGATTTAGGATTAGCTCAGTTAAATTTAATTCATGCTAAATTACGTTTAGTTCTGACCTCTAAACCCTTATAGTAAAAGTATGTGTTTTTCATTTTTGATTTTAGCAGAGATGGGGAATTTTGGCTGGTTCTGTGGGATAGGGTAAAGAAAGGTTATGATGTTATAGCGGTATTTGACCTTAAACTACCACATTTGGCTTCACGCAAAAGGCTTTGTCTATGGCTGTGCTCAATCCTTCTACCCTCCGTCGGCTTCAGAAACTTCCTCAAATTCCCAGTGTATGGGAAGGCGATCGCCGTGCAATGGCTTCCCATCCCGATCCCTTAGAGGACTTGGATACAGAGGCTCCGGGCGAGTGTATTATCTGGGTAGATGGTTCCGAAGGGGTTGTTCGGGCGATGGATATGGTCCCCCTGGGTACAGGTCCCGAAGCCATTGTCCGCACATTACTACGCGCAATAGAACACCCTCAAAGTCCAGGTCCGGCGGCACGTCCCCAAAAAATTGTCGTCAAAGATCGAGAAATTCAGTTTTTTCTCCGCGGAGTCTTACAAAATTTAGGCATTGCCATTGACTATGTACCCGAATTACCCCTCATTGATGAAATCTTTCGGGGTATGCAAGAAGTTGCCCATAATCGTCCCCCCCAATTACCCCCCCAATATGCAGAGCGTTTAACAGCACAATCTAAAGAACTTTGGCAATTAAGCCCTTGGAAATATTTAGGAGAACATCAAATTATTTCCATTGAAATTAATCAATGGGATATTCAAACTCTTTATATTTCCATTTTAGGCAGTGGGCAAATGGATTATGGGATTTTGATGTATCGCTCCATTGAATCTCTCAAACGCTTCCGCCAGCGCGTGGTCAATGAAGATTCGTTTGAGAATTTGGAACAGGCTTTTTTAGGGCAAGATTGTCTCTTTTTGACTTTTGAAATCGACGACGATGATGATGATGATGATCTTGATACAAGTGATATACCCTTATCACGCGTAGAACCGAACTTTGGGAATCTTCATCCTTTAGAGGGATTGCGTTCAATTCTCTATGAAGAAGAATCTCTGACAATGTTAGTCGCGTTAGAAGCTTTTAATCGCTTTTTGAAAGCGAATAAGCGTAAATTTTTACATGAAAAATTCCCCCCGCTCAATAATCGTTATCGTATTCCATTAGAAGGAAAAGATAACGTCATTAGTGTGAAAGTAATGACTTTGCCCGATATCGCGGATGAACTCTGGCAAATGGTAGTTGCCGCCGCGGGGGATGATGATGAGGATGATGATGATTTGGGTAAACCTCTGTTAAAACATGATTTAATTCCCGAAAATAGCTTTCTCAGTCTAGGAATGATTCCGTGGGAAACCATAAAAGCTTTAAGGGAATCGACCCAATTTTATCAAGCTTCTGATGGGGAAATTAAAGAAGATGGAGATGGTTTTCCTGTAATTTTAATTCAAACCTCTAACCCCAAGGCAAAAACTTTAATTCAAGAGTTACAAGACGCGGGGGGAGTAAAGGGAATTACTTTTAATCCAGGGGAAGATCCTTTTGCCGAACAAGAATATGATTTAGGCATTTTCCAAACGGTAAATGAGGAGTTACATTTATTCGGAGAATTTCACAAAAATGATCCCATTCATCAGGAAGCACGGCGCAAATGGGATCGTCGTTGTCAAAATACAAGGGGTTGGTGCGGTTTAATTATCGCGAAAGGATTAATGGGCGCGTCTCGCGGTCAACCTCAATCTAAGGATATGATGGCTTTATATGAGGTGCGATCCCTTTCTCCGAAGGACTTAGGATTAGGTACTCTGCAACTTGTTTCCATGTTTTGATGGAGTATTTTTGGGGGAGGAATGATAGAGAAGAAAAATGGAACTGGAAAGTCTTTGGAATCTGGTACTTGAACGCCTCCAGGTTCAACTTAGTCGACCTACGTTTGAAACTTGGATCAAAACCGCGAGTGCAGAGCAACTGGAAAATGGATGTTTAATTATTCGCACTCCTAATCCTTTTGCTCGCAATTGGTTACAAAAACATTACATTAAAATTATCGCGGATGTGGTAGAGGATATTCTCGATCATCCAGTGGAAATTTATTTGACTACCGCGACGGGTGATGAAGGAATTAATCATTTGGAATCCGATTTAATTTGGCCTTCTCCGATGCTTTCTTCCGCGGGGATTCAACCCCCTAAAGCGACTAATTTAAACCCTAAATATGTCTTTTCTCGCTTTGTTGTGGGGGCTAATAATCGTATGGCTCACGCGGCATCTTTAGCCGTCGCGGAATCCCCCGGACGCGAGTTTAATCCTTTGTTTTTATGTGGTGGTGTGGGCTTAGGAAAAACTCATTTAATGCAGGCGATCGGGCATTATCGTTTAGAAATTGCACCGGATTCTAAGATTTTTTATGTTTCTACGGAGAAGTTTACTAATGATTTAATTGCCGCGATTCGTAAGGATAGTTTACAAGGTTTTCGCGATCATTATCGCACCGCGGATGTTTTATTAGTGGATGATATTCAGTTTATTGAGGGAAAGGAATATACTCAGGAGGAGTTTTTTCATACCTTTAATACCTTACATGAGGCGGGTAAACAGGTGGTTTTGGCTTCCGATCGCCCTCCTAATCAAATTCCTCGTTTACAGGAGCGTTTATGTTCTCGATTTTCGATGGGTTTAATCGCGGATATTCAATTACCTGATTTAGAAACTAGGATGGCGATTTTACAGAAAAAAGCTGAAGATGAAAATATGCGTCTCCCGCGTAATGTTATTGAATATATTGCTTCTAATTATACTTCTAATATTCGGGAGTTAGAGGGGGCTTTAATCCGCGCGATCGCGTATATTTCGATTTCGGGTTTACCAATGACGGTAGAGAATATCACACCGATATTAAATCCCAAAACGGAGAAAGTGGAGGTATCACCGGAGTCGGTATTATTCGCGGTAGTGGATGAGTTTAAGGTATCGATCGAAGAGTTAAAAGGAAATTCAAGACGGCGGGAAATTAGCATGGCACGTCAAGTCGCGATGTATTTGATGCGACACCATACGGATTTAAGTTTACCCAAAATTGGCGAAGTGTTTGGGGGAAAGGATCATACGACGGTTTTATATAGTTGTGAGAAAATTTCTCAGTTGAAAAATACTGATCCGAATTTAGCTCAAATGTTAAGTCAATTGAGCGATCGAATTAATGGAGTCAGTCATTTACAAACATAGTTTAAAACATAAAGGAAATAGGGAGAAACCTGGTTTCTTTCCTCTTTTTGCTCCCCCCTCATCGTCCTGAAAAACCCAATTTGACCGGGCGGTTGAAACCGCGTCTACACAGACGAAACCCGCCTGCGCGGGTTGAATTTTTGGTTTGAAGACTTGATTTTATTGCATCTTCCTTCTTCTTTCTTTTTATCCTGAGCGTAGTGGAAAACCCTTCTTCGTTTTGCTATGGGTTTTGATCTAGTGCTATATCAATGACTGTAGCAAGCTCTTTCAGTCGTCTTCAGACGACTTCAGCTATGAGACTGGGACTTAAGTCCCAGGCGGCTACTACCATTTTTGTTTATGCCAAACCCGGCGATACAAAACCCGATTAATAATGGGGACTGACAAAGGGCAATTTTTCCCGGCTCAGGAAATCTAAGCGCGATCGCGCATTGTACATAATTTCTGCTTGATTTTCGCCCCAGTTTTGTTGCTTAAAATAAGACTCTAACTGCGGTTTATAGTTAGCATATAATTCGTCGCCTGTCAAGTTCCGTAGCTTAAATTGGGCTTGGCGGATGGCTACCGATATACCCATAAATCATAAAATCTGTTAGACTTATGTAGAGAAGCGAAAGGGAGTCAAACAAAATGACAGCTATCCAATCAATCACAACGGCAAAAACATCCCTTTATGAACAAGATTTTTATCTATGGTTACAGACGAATATCAACTTATTAAAAGAGGGAAATTTTGCCGAAATAGATTTAGAAAACTTACTTGAGGAATTGGAAAGTATGGGTAGAAGCGATAAAAATGCTTTAAAAAGTAATCTGCGGATACTCCTCATGCACTTACTCAAGTATAAATATCAGCCGCAAAAGCGAACAAATAGTTGGCTTTACACGATTCGAGAACATCGGATTCGCCTCGAAGATACCTTCAAAACCAGTCCGAGTTTATATCGGTTTTTTGAAGATATTTTTAATGAATCCTATCAAGATGCGAGAGAACTAGCCGCCGATGAAACTGGTTTATCCATAAAGATATTTCCCCTTGAGTCTCCCTTTACTAAAGAAGAAGTGCTTAATCCTGATTTTTTACCTGCTGATAATCAGACTGCCGAAAATGGCGAAAATAAGGAGTAATGACATATATGTGAGATGGGCAAAGAAACCGGGTTTCTTATCAAAATTTTTGGTGTCAAACTAGATATCTATGCAGAAACCCGGTTTCTATTCCTGAATGCTTCGGGCCTAGGAAATGCTTATGCCAAACCCGGCGATACAAAACCCGATTAATAATGGGGACTGACAAAGGGCTCTTTTTCCCGGCTCAGGAAATCTAAGCGCGATCGCACATTGTACATGATTTTTGCTTGATTTTCGGCGTTGCATATTCGTGGTATGCTAAGGATGAACATGAAAAGAAGACATGACTATGATTTGTCCTGTATGCCCATCTACAAACATTAAGAAAAACGGCCACAAGAGCGGAAAACAAAATCATTATTGTAAGGATTGTGGTCGTCAATTTATTGATAGCTATTCCCAAGTAAGCTATCCTGATCATGTCAAGGAACATTGTCTTCATCTTTATGTCGAGGGGAATGGATTCCGTCGCATTGAGCGATTAACTGGCGTGTCTCATAATACAGTTATTAATTGGGTAAAACCCGCAGCATTAAGCTTGCCAGAATCACTGGATTATCAAGAAATACCCGAGGTGACTCAAATCGATGAATTACAGACTTATGTCGGTAAAAAAAATAAAATATGGCTGTGGACAGCAGTAAACAAAGGATTACCAGGTATTTTAGCTTATGTAATAGGTGATCGTAGCGCGGCAACATTTAACCCATTATGGAAAATTATTAAAGGATGGGAATCATTTTTTTATGTCACCGATGGTTATGTGGTTTATCGCCAATTTATCGACGAGAATGATCATATTATTAGTAAAACATACATGACTCGTGTGGAAGGGGAAAATACAAGACTAAGACATTACTTAGCCCGGTTACATAGAAAAACTCTTTGTTATTCTAAATCTCTGAAAATGTTGCAACTTTCCGTCAGATTAGTGATTTATTATTTAAGGCATAAAAATGTCCCTATTCCATTGACTGGCTCTCGATCGCCACTGCCAACCCTATCTTATTAGCATACTAATAGTGTGCAACGCCTAAAAACCCAGTTTCTCCTGCGAATGGGAAACCGGTTTTTTTATGCTCGTCAGTTGTTGGGTTTCGTGCCTCAACCCAACCTACAAGGAATTTCTTTTTGCTATATCTTTAAAGGAGCTAGTAAAGCTTCCCGAATAACATTCAGACTCTTGGGATCGGAAACCATCAGATGATGAAATAAAACATTAACTTTGACTTCTTTACCAATAGGCATTTTGGAACTACTAGCCGGAATAATTATCGCATCTAAAGGAGTCCAAATCGAAGTAAAATTAATCCGAGCTAACATCTTCACATCTCGATCTAAATCTTGTAAAAAATCACTCTTAGGCCGCATTTGCACATAACCATCTAACCCTGTGGCATAAGCTGTATAAGTGCCTTGATGGGGTGATGAAATTGTAATAAACCGTTGGACTCTTTCAATTCCCCCTAATCTCTGCACATAATAACGACTAACCAAACCTCCCATACTAAATCCCACTAAATCTAATGGTTTTTCCGGTGGTAAATTTTCTTTAATATAGTCGGCGACTTGTTGTGCTAAGACTTCCATTTTAGCACTGCCATCATTAGGAATAAGATTTAAACTATAAACCCGCCAACCTTCCTCACTCAGATAGGTTGACATCGTATTAAAAATTTCCTGGCGATCCCAGATACCATGAACCAAAAGGATGGGGTTACGATCGCGTATTTCTGTCATTGTATTCTACCTTACGAAGGAAGTTAAATCTTAGAGAAACAGTGACATCCCTCTTAAAAAAACCCGGTTTACCCTTAAGAAATGAAAATTTAATAGAGTAGTGCCGGCATCTTGCCTGCTTTTGATCTCAAGGGGGCCCCGAAAAACCCAATAGTCAAGTTATTTAATTTCCATTCCCAAGTGTCTCCAGCTAAAATGACACAATTAGCCTCACAAACCCAGTTTCTCATCAACAATTTTATCATTTCCAGCCCTTCTTTTGACCAACCTGAGAAAACTATTAAGGCTTTTTCCCAAAATGTTAATAAATGTAAATTTGATTTCTCATTTTCTCATTTTTCCCCCTTTTACCGCAATCTTGTCCGGTGGAGGTCCGAGAAAAAGTAAAGTTTTATGAAGAAATATAGACAAAAGTTGCATAAAGCCCTAATCTGACAAAGTGGAAAAGTAGTAAACATTTTCGTTAAAAGAACAAAAGGAGTAAGTATAATGGCGGGTTTTATCAAAAATTTGTTCAAAAAGTCTGATTATTACTTGGATCTGGGTGACAGTAAACCCAGCACAACCACGACAAAAGAACCCGCGAAAACTGAAGCGCCTGTAGCCGCAGAAGCACCTGTAGCCGCAGAAGCGCCTGTAGCCGCGGAAGCCCCCACCGAAAAAGCACCTAAAGCAAGTAAGAAGAAATCTGTTAAGTCTAAGACTGACGCGGTAGCAGCAGCCCCCAAAGCCCCCGAACCAGTGAAAGCTCCTGCGGTTGTTTCTGCACCCGCTCCCGCGACTTTTGCCGCCAACAGTGTCATTTCTAACACTACTCCCCGTCGTCGTCCTGGCGCGAATATGGCTTCTTTCCTCGAGATGGCTCGTCAATTCCAAAAATAATAAATAAGGAAGAGGGAAGAGAGGGAAGAGGGAAACGTCTTAATTACCTATCACCTATTACCTATTACCTATTCCCCATTATCTATTCCCCAGTCACCTATCCCCTACTGTGACTTTTGAGAAAAACAAGGGTACTATATAAATGAAACGCGGGGTCCCAAGGGGTCTCGCTTTTTCGTTCGATATCCATATAATGTTTAAAACGGCTTAATAAATTGGGATAATCGAGAGTAGTTTCCGCAAAAGGAGTAAATTCACACCAAGATAAACTCGTTTCGGGTAAATTTTCCTTGAAGACATTATTAATTAAATTATTCCAGTTAATTCGCGCTGTATTTTGAGAAATTAGTGAGCCTGTACCCGGTGGTTTCGTAATTTTCCCTTTCATCGGAGGAGAGGGGGGTTGCACTTCAGAGGGTGATGTAAAGGAAACTCCTTCTTGAAATTTATAGGTTTGATCGCAAAAACGGAGAATTGAGTTTCGTTTAGGTAAGTGCAAATCCCATACTTGCGTGTAGTCTTGGGTGATTTCTTTATGGCGAAATTTCTCTTTCCGTCGATGGGGGGCATAGTCCATTATTTCCATAAATATTGGTAATAACCCTTCCACTCTTTGTGTTACTTCTGACCAATTAAAACTCATTACTCCTATTTGATCAAGGGCATTTTGACACACGATCGTCGGTTGGGGAGAAATAGATTGAAAATAATGCACACGGAAAATATTGATTTTTTGTAAGTCCGCCAACGATGCCCAAAAAACCGGGATGCCCGCATTCTGTAATTCTTTACCATAAACGGATAATTCCCCGATCGCGCCCGTTTTATAAAGTCTCCAACCACGACTTTGTAATTGCATTCTCGCGGTATAAGGATCAACTTTAAGTATTCTCCCCAAACGTTGACTCAGGGCAGCTTTTTTGTCATTACTAACAGCTTCAAGAATTAATATACCCGGTTCTAATTGACTGGGATCAGTTTGAGTTTCTGCTACCGCGGCTTGTCGTTTTTGCTGTTCAAATTCTTCAATACGTTTTAACCCTTGACGGGCTTGAGCCACCAATTTAGGATTAGTAGAATCTTGTAATAATTGACGATAGACTTTTTCCGCGTCTTCTCGTTTTTCATTCAATTCATAAAATCGACCAATATAAAATTCCACCCAAGGATTTTTCTCTTTCGTCTTTTTCAATTCTTTTAATAAATGGGCCGCGTTTTTAAATTCTTTATTTTCTAAAGCAACCTGTACTTTTTTTAATTCGTCATTATTCATAATATATCTCTTCTGGCGCAAGTCAGGTAAATTTTCATCGGCAACAAAAGTAAATTTCGGAGAATTTCTTAACAAGAATTTATGGTTTTTTGAGTTTCCCAAGAGGTCTAATAATTCACCTTGCTCCAGAAGGGAAACCGATCACGATGGTCTTAGAGTCTTCCCCTAACGCGATCGCACCACCTGATTTAGAAGAAAAACTCAACAAGTAAAGAATACTTAAACAGGATTATATCATAAATTGTGTTGAGTATATAGACTCCAGTAAAAATTTACAGGACTTATCCAGCCCCCAGAAAGAAACCCGGTTTCTCACCTTTATGTGTTGAGAAAAATAACGATTTTTGGAGAAGAAACCCAGTTTCGACTCAGCACGATCGCGTCTTTGATGGCCTCAAGAAACCGGGTTTCTGTCTGAGGCTAATCAATAAGTCCAGATTTTCTGGACAAACCCGGTTTCTCAGGAGGCGCGATCATGATCCCTGATCCGTTATGCAAAAAAGGCATCATTATTATACTAATACTGCATATAAATACATAATTTGTAACAATAACTACGAATAGCTACAGATACCAGGACTAAATTATTTCTTAACAAATGACCACCGGGGAGAGAAAAGTAACAATTTATACCTTTTTCCACCCGTTCCATCTCAGTGATTATCACTCAAAGCCTTACCAGTAAAGTAATTAATATCTCTACTGCCAATGCACTTAAGGTAATCAAACATACTGTCATAACTCAGTAAATTTGAAAGCAGTCACATTAATACCTTGCTTGATGCCGCAACCCACTTCCATCACAAAAGTAAAACCATGACACAGTTTGTCGAAACCCAAGCAACCCAAAACAAATTTGAAAGGCTCAAAGCTGAAAAAGATGGTTTAGCAGTCAAAGACGAACTCGATCACTTTGCCCAGATTGGTTGGGAAGCCATGAGCGAAACCGATCGCGACTACCGCCTCAAATGGTTAGGAATATTTTTCCGCCCCGTGACTCCGGGCAAATTTATGATGCGCCTACGCTTACCCAATGGTATCCTCACCAGTGGTCAAATGCGAGTATTAGGTGAAATTGTCGCCCGTTACGGTGAAGATGGTTGCGCGGATATCACTACCCGTCAAAACCTGCAACTTAGGGGTATTGGCATCGAAGACATACCCGATATTTTCCAACGCCTTGAAGACGCGGGGATGACGAGCATCCAGTCAGGTATGGATAACGTCCGTAATATTACCGGATCGCCCGTGGCGGGAATTGATGCCGATGAATTAATCGACACGCGAGGGATCATTCGCAAAGTCCAAGACATGATCACCAATAATGGTGAAGGCAACCCCTGTTTTAGTAATCTTCCCAGAAAATTTAATATCGCGATCGCGGGTTGTCGAGATAACTCCGTCCACGCGGAAATCAACGATATCGCGTTTGTGCCCGCGTACAAAAACGGACACCTAGGTTTTAACGTACTCGTGGGCGGTTTCTTTTCCGCGAAACGCTGTGAAGCCGCGATACCCTTAAACGCGTGGGTAGATCCCCGTGATGTTGTCGCCCTTTGTGAATCCATTTTAGTCGTCTATCGCGATCACGGTTTACGCGCCAACCGTCAAAAAGCCCGTCTCATGTGGCTAATCGACGAATGGGGGATCGAAAAATTCCGTGATGAAGTCGAAAAACAGTTAGGTTTCACCATTCCTAAGGCAGCACCTAAAGATGAGATCCTCTGGGAAAAACGCGATCACATCGGTATTCACGCGCAAAAACAACCCGCCTTAAATTATGTCGGTTTACACATACCCGTCGGGCGTTTTTATGCCGAAGATATGTTGGCATTAGCGCGAATGGCCGATGTTTATGGCAGTGGCGAAATACGTCTTACCGTCGAACAAAATGTCATTATTCCTAACATTCCAGACTCCCGTTTACAACGCTTTTTAGAAGAACCCCTACTGCAAAGATTTTCCGTTAATCCTGCACCTTTAACCGGCTCCCTTGTTTCTTGTACTGGAGCACAATTTTGTAATTTTGCCCTGATTGAAACCAAAAATCGTGGTTTAGCCATGATTAAAGAATTAGAAGCAGAATTACATATCCCAAAAGCCGTGAGAATACATTGGACTGGATGCCCTAATTCTTGTGGACAACCCCAAGTCGCGGATATTGGATTAATGGGAACCAAGGTGAGAAAAAATGGCAAAACAGTAGAAGGTGTTGATCTTTTTATGGGGGGAAAAGTTGGCAAAGAAGCCCGATTAGGAGAATGTGTACAAAAAGGCATTCCCTGTGAAGACTTAAAACCCGTTTTACGTCAACTTCTCATCGAACACTTTGAGGCAACACCAAAACACTCTCTCTTAGAGAGTGACAGAGCTTCTCAATTGATAATTACCCAAGATGACATAGTAGAATCAACTTTGCCATCCACGGTAAAAAATGCTACAGTAATTTTCGCCAAATCAGGTAAAGAAATTAATTGTAGTGAAGATCAATTTATCCTTGATATCGCGGAAGGAGAAGGGGTAGAAATTGCCAGTAGTTGTCGCTCTGGAAATTGTGGCACTTGTCAAGTAAAAATTCTCGAAGGCCATGTAAAATATGATGGCACTCCCGACGCTCTTAAGGACTTACAACCAGGTATGATTTTAACTTGTAGTGCCACACCCATTGACAAAGTTATTATTGATGCCTAAAAATGCTAAACGTCCAGAAGTATCGAATAAATAAGTAAGTTTGGTAAAAAGAGAAGATATTAAAGCATAACGAAAAATAAACTTCTTTCTTCTTCCTTCTTCCTTCTTCCTTCTTCCTTCTTCCTTCTTCCTTCTTCCTTCTTCCTTTATTATCCATTACCCATTACCTATTACCAATGAGTAAATTTTCCAGAAGACAATTTCTATTTACCGCAGGAGTAACCGCGGCCGGAACATTATTAGTACATGGTTGTTCATCGGGTGGATCTTCATCCTCAAATAACAGTCCTTCTAGTAAAAGTTCTGCGACACCCGCAGTAAATATTAATCCGGCAGATGCCCCGGAAGTAACAACCGCAAAACTAGGATTTATTGCCCTTACAGACTCCGCTCCTCTGATTATTGCTAAAGAAAAAGGCTTGTTTGAAAAATATGGGATGAAGGATGTACAAATCCTGAAACAAGCATCTTGGCCAGTCACCCGTGATAATTTAGAATTAGGTTCCCAAGGTGGGGGAATAGATGGCGCACATATTTTATCACCGATCCCTTATTTAATGACATTAGGAACAATCACGAAAGGGAATAAGCCCGTGCCGATGAATATTTTGGCACGATTAAATACCAACGGACAAGCTATTTCTTTAGGTAAAAATTATCTGGATTTGAA
Source organism: Microcoleaceae cyanobacterium bin_387 (assembly GCA_037440985.1). Classification (GTDB taxonomy): domain Bacteria; phylum Cyanobacteriota; class Cyanobacteriia; order Cyanobacteriales; family Microcoleaceae; genus JBEDKD01. The sequence continues at coordinate 29,216 of JBBITB010000035.1, read as the reverse complement.
AATAGGTGTGAATGATAGTGCCAAATTAAAAGAAGCAGTAGCCAAAGCGAAAGCTTCTGGTAAAGAAGTGAAAGCGGCTATTACTTTTCCGGGTGGTACTCACGATCTTTGGATGCGTTATTGGTTAGCATCCGGCGGTATTGATCCTGATAATGATATTTCCACGATTCCCGTGCCACCGCCTCAGATGGTTTCTAATATGAAAGTCGGTAATATGGAAGCCTTTTGTGTGGGTGAACCTTGGAATGCCCAATTAGTGACTCAAAAAGTAGGTTATACGGCTTTAGTAACGGGTGAATTATGGAAAGATCACCCAGAAAAAGCTTTTACCTTAAGGGCTGATTGGGTAACGAAAAATCCTAAAGCTGCCAAGGCTTTAACGATGGCAATTATGGAGGCTCAACAATGGTGTGATAAACCCGAAAATATCGAGGAAATGTGTAAAATTATTTCCCAAGATAAGTGGTTAAAAGTACCTTTTCCTGATATAATTGGTCGTTCACAAGGTAATATTGATTACGGTGATGGACGAATTGTGAAGGGTAGTCCGATCGCGATGAAATTCTGGAAAGATTTTGCCTCTTATCCTTATAAGAGCCATGATATTTGGTTTATGACGGAGGATATGCGTTGGGGTTATATTCCGAAGGATACGGATGTGAAAAAATTGGTTGATCAGGTTAACCGAGAAGATATTTGGAAAGAAGCAGCTAAGGCTTTAAAGGTTCCCGTCGCGGAGATTCCTACCAGTACATCACGAGGTATTGAGACTTTCTTTGATGGTGTCAAATTTGACCCCGAAAAGCCTCAAGAATACTTAAATAGTCTCAAGATTAAAAAGGCTTAATTTTGGTAGTGGGTAATGGGTAATAGGTAATGGTGATTAGATAATGTCCTGTATTTTTTATTTCCCATATCTAATCCAAAATCTAAAATTTTCCCTATTACCCAATCCCTAATAACTAATCCCCAATCACCAATCACCAATCCCCAATCCCCAATCCCTAATCCCCTATTTTACCATGACAGCTAGAGTCGATCGTCGAGCCAAATTTAATCCTCTGAATTTTCTTTTGTCTTTCATTCAGACAAACCGCAGAAAAATCATTCGTCCTCTGTTTGCTCTGTTTATTATTCTCGTGATTTGGCAATTACTTTGTTTAAAGCCCGATGGTAATTTTCCGGGGCCTATCAAAGTGATACAGGATACTTGGGACCCCTTAATTATTAATCCATTTTTTAATAATGGTGGTATGGATAAAGGGTTATTTTTACAAGTCTTGGAAAGTTTAAAAAGAGTCGTCATCGGCTTTTCTTTTTCCGCGGTAATCGGCATTGCACTGGGGATTTTAGTGGGAACAAATCCCTTTATGTTTGATGCCTTAGATCCCATTTTTCAGGTATTAAGAACGATTCCACCCCTGGCATGGTTGCCGATCGCGTTAGCAATTTTCCAACAATTTAACCCCTTAGACTTATTAAAGATTTCCACCAGTGAAACCTCAGCACTTTTCGTAATTTTCATTACCTCAATCTGGCCAATTATTATTAATACAACGGTAGGAGTGCAACAAATACCCCAAGACTATCGCAACGTCGCGAGGGTATTACGTCTGCCTAAGAAAAAGTATTTTACTAAAATTCTTTTTCCCTCGGCAGTGCCTTATATCTTTACGGGATTACGCATTGGAATTGGTTTATCTTGGTTAGCTATTATCGCGGCAGAAATGTTAGTCGGTGGTGTGGGAATTGGTTTCTTTATCTGGGATTCCTATAACAGTGCCCGCATTAGTCAAATTATTTTAGCCCTGGTTTATGTAGGGGTTATCGGTTTACTTTTAGATAGATTAGTTGGTTTTATTGCTTCCAAAGTAGTACCCGAAGAAAGAAAGTAATTTGGGTAAGGGGTAATAGGTAATAGGTAATGGGTAATGCGAATGAATCAAAAAAACGGGGTTAGCAGCATCCCAGATTTCCCAAAAAACCTGTAGTGGGAGCCTCTGGCTCCCTAGGGAGCTAAAAGGGAGTCAGAATTACCAATTCCCCATTACCAATTCCCCATTCCCCATTCCCCATTACCAATTCCCCATTCCCCATTCCCCATTCCCATTCCCCATTCCCCAAAATATATGTCAGTATTTGTTGAAGTTGATCATGTCGATCGCGTATTTAATCTGCCCAATGGAGAAAAATATATCGCCCTAAAAAATATTCAATTGAAGATTCAAGAAGGCGAATTTATCTCTTTGATTGGACATTCTGGTTGTGGAAAATCCACATTATTAAATATTATCGCGGGTTTAGATCAACCCTCCACGGGAGGCGTGATTTTAGAAGGCCGTCAGGTGGATCAACCAGGTCCCGATCGCATGGTTGTCTTTCAAAATTATTCCTTACTTCCCTGGTTAACAGTACGAGAAAATATTGCTTTAGCCGTAGATGAAGTTTATCGAAAATCACCCAAAGGCGAAAGACGTAGTATTATCGAACATCATATTAATTTAGTCGGTTTACGTCACGCGGCTGATAAACTTCCGGGGGAAATTTCAGGGGGAATGAAACAACGAGTCGCGATCGCGCGCGCTTTGTCAATCCGTCCCAAATTATTATTATTAGATGAACCCTTTGGCGCATTAGACGCGTTAACTCGTGGGGGTTTACAAGAGCAATTAATGAAAATTTGTCAGGAAAGTAATGTCACCGCGGTGATGGTGACTCACGATGTCGATGAAGCATTATTATTATCTGATCGCATTGTGATGTTAACTAATGGTCCCGAAGCCCAAATCGGACAAATTTTAGAAGTACCAATCCCTCGTCCCCGTCAACGCATGGAAGTGGTAAATCATCCTAATTATTACGCGTTACGCAATGAGATGGTTTATTTCTTAAATCAACAAAAACGGGTAAAACAACGGAAGGTAAAACAAGCACCTGTGGTAATTGCGGCCAATGGTTTAGAAAAGGTAAATTTAGATATTGGTTTTATCCCATTAACTGACTGTGCGCCCTTAATTGTTGCTCAAGAAAAAGGCTTTTTTGCCAAGCATGGTTTAACACAAGTTAACCTCTGTCGAGAGCCATCGTGGAAAGCGATTCAAGAAGGAATTATCAGTGGGAGATTAGACAGCGCGCAAATGGTGGCAGGAATGCCTATTGCTTTAACATTAGGAGCTAATGATCAAAAACCAGTTCCCGTTTGTACCGCGTTAACTCTCTCTCGTAATGGTAATGCTATTACCTTTAGTAAAAAATTCTTTGACGAAGGAATAACTACCCTCGAAGACTTTAAAGACGCGATCGATAAAACCCCCGATCGCGTACATACATTGGCAATGGTACATCCGGCATCAATGCACAATCTGTTATTAAGATATTGGTTAGCCTCCGGTAATATTGATCCCGATTTAGATTTGACTTTAACCGTAGTGCCTCCGCCCCAAATGGTATCGAATTTAAAAGCCGGAAATATTGATGCCTATTGTGTAGGAGAGCCTTGGAATACGATCGCGGTTAATGAAGGAATTGGGTTTGTCATGACTCGCACAATGGATATTTTACCACAACATATCGAGAAAGTTTTGGGAGTGCGAGAAGACTGGGCAAATCAATATCCTAATACTCATATTGCCTTAGTTAAAGCTTTAATGGAAGCTTGCGAATATTGCGATGATCAACGCAATCGAGATGAAATTGTCACGATTTTAAGTCAGGAAGAATATGTCGGTGCCGATCTGCGACATATTCGCCCATGTTTCCTTGATGTTTGTGATGCGGGTATGGGAAAAGCACCGGAATCTATCTATTATTATCACCAGTTTTATGTTGATAAAGCGAATTGGCCCGATCGTACAGAAATGTTATGGATTATGGCACAAATGGCTCGATGGATGATTATTCCTTTTCCCAAAAATTGGGTCGAAGTTCTTGATAGAATTGTGCGCCCTGATGTTTTTGGTGAAGCGTGTCGTCAATTAGATTTACCCGATGCTGGCCGTATTAGTCGCACAATTAAACTCTTTGATCAGACTGTTTTTAATGCGGATGATCCGATTCAGTATCTCAAAAATGTATCAATTAAACGACGAGTTCGGATTGAAGAAATTTTAGTTGATCCTGCGGCAATTACCCGTTAAATTAGAAACCGGGTTTCTTAAGACTAATAGGAAATTTCCCGCAATTCGCTCAGAAACCCGGTTTCTCTTCCCCCTGTGGTTGCCCCCACACCGTTGAATTATGTAGAATTTACCATGAATAACGAAGAAGAACAAAAACCTATGCAAATTCTCCAAACTCCCCAAACTAATAAGGTAGTTTCTGTTAACTCTAATGGCTTTTTAGTAATTAAAGATGTCTCTAAAGTTTATGAAACAGCCCAAGGTTCTTACACAGTTTTAGATGGTGTTAATCTGGAGATTAAAGAAGGGGAATTTATCTGTATAATTGGACACTCTGGCTGCGGAAAATCTACTCTTTTAAATTCGATCGCGGGTTTTAATAAACCGACGACGGGGGAAGTATTACTAGAGGGAAACCTCATTACGGAGCCGGGACCAGATCGCATGGTAGTTTTCCAAAATTATTCTTTATTACCTTGGTTAAGTGCCAAAGAAAATATTGCTTTAGCCGTGGAAACGGTTTATTCTGATAAATCGACAACGGTACAAGCCAATATTGTTCAAGATCATTTAGAATTAGTGGGATTAACGGAAGCTGCCGATAAAAAACCAGGTCAAATTTCAGGGGGGATGAAACAAAGAGTCGCGATCGCGCGCGCCTTAGCCACCCGTCCAAAAGTATTAATTTTAGACGAACCTTTTGGAGCTCTTGATCCGATTACTAGAGAAGAATTACAGGAAGAATTACTAAAAATTTGGCGTGAATATAGGGTGACAGTTTTAATGATTACCCATGATATTGATGAAGCATTATTTTTAGCCGATCGCGTGGTAATGATGACGAATGGCCCCTCTGCCCATATTGGCGAAGATTTAAAAATCCCCTTCTCTCGGCCCCGCGATCGAGCCCGGATCATGGAAGATCCCGTTTATTATGAATTACGAAATTTTGCCTTAGATTTTCTCTTCCGTCGTTACGCACACCACGAAGGAGACGAGGAGGAAACTAACACCACTCCAGTCACCACAACGGTTACAACCACAAACACCACTCCGTCAGAAGAGCCCCTCAAACATAATGAGCCCACACCTACTATAAAACCCCCTGTAAAGTCGGTTAAATCGGCTACAACATTGGTGTCCCCAATTGCTTTTAATGCCACAAAAACAACTAAGGTGTCAACTATGTCTGAAAATGAATCAAGCTCTGGTAGTGTTCAAATTGCTGTCGGTTTGGCCTGGTTAGCCGCGATTGTTGCTTTTACGGGTGTTAATATCGCTCAAGTTAACAACAGTAAAAAAGATACTCCCACCGCGACGGCTTCTCCAACCGTGGTTGTTTCCCCAACACCCTCTACCCCATCAACGACAAGTAGTCCCTCATCGGGCTCTAGCAGTAGTCCCTCATCCATGATGGGAAGTAGTCCCTCTGCCACGACGAGCAGCACTCCCTCATCAATGATGGGAAGTAGTTCCTCATCGAGCTCTAGCAGCACTCCCTCATCAATGATGGGAAGTAGTCCCTCATCGAGCTCTAGCAGCACTCCCTCATCAATGATGGGAAGTAGTCCCTCATCAAGCCCTAGCAGTAGTCCCTCATCCATGATGGGAAGTAGTCCCTCACCGACGACAGAAAGTAGTCCCTCATCAAGCCCTAGCAGTAGTAGCGGATCACAGATGACAGAGCAAGCTCAACTTGATGAATTAAGTAAAAAACTGTATGAGCAAATTGATAAAGCTTGGACGAAAACACCTACTTTTACCGAAGAGTTAGTCTATCGGGTAACAGTTGATCAAAATGGGAATATCATCAAATATGACGCGACGAATAAAGCCGCCCAAGATTTTGAGAAAGATATCCCACTTCCCTCATTAAAAAGTTCAGCAAAGCCGGAAGGTAGTGTGACACAAAAAACTACGGAATTTCAAGTAACCTTTACTCCTGATACAAAATTAAAAGTTACCCCGTAACTTAGACAAAATAGATAGATAGGGAAAATGAAGAAATTTATTCATTAAAAAACCTGGTTTCTACACTAAAAGTTTTAGTGCTGTCATCTATCTAAAACGAGAAACCAGGTTTCTCTATGGGATTCTTTTTCTCTTCTCCATTCTCCGGGTTAATTCTTGGTATATTTTCTAGCCTTCATAATTTACCTAATTAATCATGATATTATTCATGATTAAGGGGTATTTTTTTCCAAATTTGCACCCTTTATTATTAAAATTTTCAGATCAACATGGAAACTGTCAAAACTGTTTGTCCTTACTGTGGTGTCGGTTGTGGTTTAGAAGTAAGTCCTCCTATTAAACCCGATCAACCTTGGAAAGTCAAGGGCGATCGCGCTCATCCTTCCAGTCAAGGTATGGTATGTGTGAAAGGTGCTACTGTGATCGAATCCATCCAACGCGATCGATTACTTTATCCCATGATGCGAGAAACATTAGACAAACCCTTTGAGCGTGTCAGTTGGGATGAAGCATTAGAAACAATAGTTAAACGCATTCAAAACATTCGCGATACCAGTGGAGTGAATGCAATTTGTATGTATGGCTCCGGTCAATTTATTACAGAAGACTATTATACAGCCCAAAAGTTAATGAAAGGCTGTATCGGCACTAATAATTTTGATGCCAATTCACGGCTATGTATGTCCTCCGCGGTATCCGGTTATATTCAAAGTTTTGGTTCCGATGGTCCCCCCTGTTGTTATGATGATTTAGAATTAACGGACTGTGCCTTTATTATTGGTAGTAATACCGCGGAATGTCATCCGATAATCTTTAATCGTTTAGCCAAATATCATAAAAAAAATGATCATGTCAAAATGATCGTAGTCGATCCCAGAAAGACACCCACCGCGGAAGTTGCGGATTTACATTTAGCAATTCGACCGGGTAGTGATATTGATTTATTAAATGGTATTGCCCATTTATTATTAAAATGGGGAGATATTAACGCGCCTTTTATTGATGAATGTACCGTTAATTTTAGACAATTTTGCGAGGTTATACAATATTATACTCCAGAAATTGTCGCCGAACGCTGTGGAATTTCCGAAACAGAAATAGAACAAGCAGCACGATATTGGCAAGAATCAAACCGAATTTTATCATTATGGTCAATGGGAATCAATCAATCTTCAGAAGGAACGGCAAAAGTTAGAGCAATTATTAATTTACATTTAATGACAGGTCAAATTGGAAAACCCGGTTGTGGTCCCTTTTCATTAACAGGTCAACCGAATGCAATGGGGGGAAGAGAAGCGGGAGGTTTAGCTCATATTTTACCCGGATATCGGTTAATAAAAAATGCTAAACATCGGGCAGAAGTTGAGGAATATTGGGGATTAAAACCGGGGACTATTTCACCGGAACCGGGGCGGACGGCTTGGGAAATGATTACGGGTTTAGAAACTGGAGAAGTGGAGTTTTTGTGGATCGCGGCAACAAATCCTTTGGTAAGTATGCCTGATTTAGAAAGGACAAAAGCGGCCCTATCACGATCGCGCTTTACCGTCTATCAAGAGGCCTATTATCCGACGGAAACAAGTGCCTATGCTCATCTTTTATTACCCGCGAGACAATGGAGCGAAAAAACGGGAGTAATGACTAATTCGGAAAGACGAGTTACTTTATGTACTGCCTTTCAGGAACCTGAAGGGGACGCGAAAGAAGATTGGCGCATTTTTGCCGAAGTGGGGAGAAGATTAGGATTTGCTGATAAATTTGCCTTTGAAACATCCGCAGATATTTATCGGGAATTTGTGGAATTAACACGCGATCGTCCTTGTGATATGACGGGTATCAGTCACGAAAAATTACAAAAAGAAGGTCCTTTACAATGGCCATTTTTTAAGAAGGAAGAAGGAGAGGCAACAGAAGAAGGGGAGGCAACAGAAGAAGGATTAAATGATTTGTCTAAGCGTCTTTATACAGATTGGAAATTTAATACACCCGATGGAAAAGCGATATTTTCTGCCTATCATTCACGCGGATTAGCGGAACCCCCCGATCGCGATTATCCTTTTGTATTAACCACAGGAAGATTATACGGTCATTGGCACACCTTAACTCGTACTGGAAGAACCGAAAAAATTAAACAAATGCACCCCGATCCTTTCATTGAAATTCATCCCAAAGATGCTAACAAATTAAATATACAAGACGGTGATTTAGTCAAAGTTTGCTCTCGTCGAAGCCAGACAATATTTCCTGCAAAAGTCACAAGCGCGATCGTGCCCGGAACAGTATTTGTACCAATGCACTGGGGTGCATTATGGGCAGAAAACGCGGAAGCGAACGCGTTAACCCATCCCGAAGCTTGTCCAGACTCAAAACAACCCGAATTAAAAGCTTGTGCAGTAAAATTGATAAAACTTTAGAAGAAAGAAACCGGGTTTCTTCACCAAATCTCGACTCAGTAATAAATCACTGGAAGAAGCCCAGTTTCTTTGGGGGGCTGAACTTTCTATATCAATCCATCAAACAAGCCGAACCGGTTTCTAATGCTCAGGCTCTTGCCGAAACCGACTTACAAAATAGTCCCCTTTATGTAAAATTATTTACTGATATTTGGATAAGATAATACAGCCGAAACCACGCTTATGAGGTACACCAACTTATCGTTCAATCTTCGTAGGGACACGGCAATGCCGTGTCCCTACCGTGTTTCATAACAGCGGGAACTGCTGTATGAACAGGCTTTTGGCAGTTCCTCAGTGTCCTTTTTGTCCTCTGTGGTTTGTTCCCCAAAAGTCTATTTTACAACGGATTTAGACTCACTTACTATTTTTACAAATAAACCTAATTTGTTCACCCTAAATAATTATTTTTAGAAAAAAAATAATCACCAAAAATTGTTTTTTCTGCTTTTGAATTCTTTGTTTTTAATACAAAAAAATGTCGAAAATTAACAATAATTAATATAAAATTTAGGAGTTTGCAAATTATAATAATAGTAAGGATGTCAAATAAAGAATACCCAAAAACAGGAAAAAGGAAGTTCAAATTATGGCAAACTTATCCGATGAAACATTAAGGAGAATAGCCCATTTACTGCCCCGTTTATTTGAAGTAATTAATCTAGCAACGGCAACAGAATTTAACTTGTTTACGCGGTATGGCGAGACAGAGGAAACATTGCCAGAGTTAGGAGAACTGAGAAACGCGGCAGAACGGGTAAGAATTTATTACAATCGGGTTTACAGCCTAGTTTTACTGGTCGCAGAGTCTCAACCCATTGCTAATTCTGCTACACTAAACTTACTGTATCAATCCATTGAACGTGCACAAGCCAATGCTGATGCTTCAGAAGCAACTGTTCAAGAAATAAAAAGGAGTTGGAACCTACCATGAACACAAAAAAAAATATTCCTGATGCTGAGACAAGAGCCAGAAATGTCGCTCGTTTACGAGAGATTAATAAAATGTGGGATGAGATCAATCTCAAATTAGAACTCGCTCAGGCTCTTGCCGAAGCAGACTTACAAAATAGTCCCCTTTATGTAAGTCGCCGTGAAAGACTCCGCAAAGAGTTAGAGATACAAGAGCAACAAAAGTTAGTTAGTCAACAAGATTGACTTGTTTTTACAGATAATAACTGGGAGCATCTCAAAGAAACCAAAAAACTGTAGTGGCCGCGTCTCGCTCCCTAGGGCTGCGGGTGGGAGCCTCTCGCTCCCACTACCCATTTACCAAAATGAGATGCTCCCATAATAAGTTCTTTTTCTTCTCTCATAAAAACGATCGCGTTTCCGATTGACGACTCCATTCCTCAGACAAAAAAAAATGCCCTCGTCTTCTCATTGATTAATTTGATGTTAAAATCAACATATATATCACGTTTCTCTGTCTGGTGAGGTACAGGAGCAAGATCCCCCCAACCCCCCTTAGAAAGGGGGGCTTTTCCAGCAGTTCCCCCCGAATTGCGGGGGGTTAGGGGGGATCGTTTTTGTACGACTTATAATTGAGAAATTCTATAAGTAGGCCTCAAACGCGATCGCGTTTAAAGACTGCTTCAAGGGGAAAAGGAGGAAAAACAGAAAATGACAACAACTGTAAAAACTGTCGCCCCCAAAGAAGTTGTTTATCCTAGTAGGGATGGAGAACCCGTGGCAGAAACTTACAGCCATTTAATGGCGATTATCACCACCTTAGAGGTATTGAAACAATATCTATATGGACAACAGGCTACCGTCTTAGCCAATCAATTTCTTTATTATATCCAAGGAAATCCCAGAGCGAGAGTAGCCCCGGATGTCATGGTAATTTTCAATGTAGAACCCGGAGGGAGAGATAATTATAAAACCTGGGAAGAAGGGGAAGTTCCTAGAGTCATTTTTGAGATGACATCAGAATCCACCAAAAATGTAGATCAGGAATTTAAGAAAAGGCTTTATGCCCAATTGGGAGTAGAGGAATATTGGTTATTTGATCCCAGAGGGGAATGGCTTGAAGAACGGTTAAAAGGCTATCGTCTAGTAGGAGAAGATTATCAATTAATGAGAGAAACTCGCAGTGAGGTATTAGGATTACGTTTAGAAGTGCAGGAGCAATTAATCAGTTTTTATCGGGAAGATACCGGGGAAAAATTGTTGATGCCTCAAGATTTAGCCACTGCACTTGATGAAACTCAGCAACAGTTGGAAGTCGAACGTCAACGGGCAGAAGCCGAACGCCAACGTGCCGCACAATTAGAGTCTTTATTGGCTCAGTATCGCGATCGTTTTGGTAATTTACCCGAATAACAGAGCGCGATCGTCTTCACAGAAACCGGGTTTCTTATAGAAAGCCGGTTTCTTTAGCCGCGATCGCGCACGATAGAAGCCTTTGAAAGGCGAGTGGGCAGACTATTATTGTCAAGTTAGAGTGCTTCGCCAGAGTATAAAATAATAACCCTGAACAGCAAAAGTTAAATATGCTAAACATTCCTGGCATTAAAATTAAAGCGCAAATCTATGAAAGTGTCAACTCCCTAGTTTATCGAGGAATTCGGGCGCTCGATAGTCAACCCCTCATTCTCAAAGTCCTTAAAGAAAACTATCCCACCCCCCAAGAGCTCGCCCGCTACCGCACCGAATATCAAATTACTAAATCCCTAAATTTGACTGGGGTTATCAAAGTTTATGACTTGCAGAAATATCAAAATACTCTCGTTATGTTTCTGGAGGACTTTGGCGGTGAATCCTTAAAAATATGTAATCAGCAATACCCTTTTACTCTGTTAGAATTTCTCTCAATTGCCATCAAAGTTACTGAAATCTTAGGACAAATTCACGCGGAGAATATCATTCACAAAGACATTAACCCCTCCAATATAATTTTTAATCGTAGCACCGGACAAATAAAAATCATAGATTTTGGGATTTCCACCCAATTAAGCCGAGAAAATACCACCCTAAAAAATCCCAACGTCCTTGAAGGAACCCTCGCGTATATATCTCCCGAACAAACTGGGAGAATGAATCGCCCTCTCGACTATCGCACCGATTTTTATTCCCTGGGCATCACCTTTTACGAACTGCTGACAAACCAACTGCCCTTCACCGCCAAGGAAGCCTTAGAATTAGTCCACTGTCATATTGCCAAACAGCCATTACTCCCCTCTGAACTTAATCCTGAAATTCCTCAAATCCTTTCAGACATCATAATGAAATTGCTCGAAAAAAATGCCGAATCGCGATATCAAAGTGCTTTGGGAATCCAAGCTGATTTAGCCGAATGTTTACAACAATTAGAGACTAATAACAATATAACACAATTCCCTCTCGGTCGTCAAGATATTTCCGACAAATTCCAGATTCCGCAAAAACTCTATGGTAGAGAGAGAGAAATAGAGACTTTATTAACAGCATTCGATCGCGTCACGTCATCGGCAAGCGAATTGATGTTAATTGCGGGATATTCAGGAATTGGTAAATCAGCTTTAGTGCAAGAACTCTACAAACCCATTACGGAGAAACGCGGTTATTTCATTTCCGGTAAATTCGACCAATATCAGCGCAATATTCCCTATAGTGCTGTGGTGAGTGCTTTTCAAGAATTAATCAAACAACTATTAACCGAAAGCGAAACTCAACTCAATCAATGGCGAGAGAAGCTATTAACCGCCCTGGGAGTGAATGGACAAGTAATAGTAGAAGTAATCCCCGAAATAGAATTAATTATTGGCCAGCAACCCGCCCTAGCCGAACTCGGTCCCAATGAATCCCAAAATCGTTTTAATTTAGCATTTCAGAACTTTATTAAAGTCTTTACTCAATCCGAGCATCCCTTAGCCTTATTTCTGGATGATTTGCAATGGGCAGACGGGGCATCATTAAAACTCATGCAATTGTTGATGAGTGCTGCATCACCCGGACTTTTTTTAATTGGAGCCTATCGAGATAATGAAGTTTCCCCCGCTCATCCATTAATGTTAACCCTCGATGAAATTGCCAAAACCGTGGGAACTCTTCATCGAATTTACCTGTCTCCCTTGGATTTAGAAACTATTACGCAACTGATTCACGATACTGTAAAAAGAACCGATTCCCGCGTAATATCTTTAGGGGAGCTAGTTTTATTAAAAACCGGCGGTAATCCCTTTTTTATTAATGAATTTTTGAAGTCACTTTATACAGAAAACTTGTTAAAATTTGACTCCTTTCAGGTTCAATGGGAATGGAATTTAGAGCAAATTAAAGCACATGGTTTTACAGATAATGTCGTGGAACTTATGGCAGGGAAAATTGAAAATTTGCCAGAGGCTACACAACATTTATTAAAGTTAGCCGCGTGTATCGGCAATTTATTTGATTTGACAACTTTAGGGTTAATTAGTGAAAAAAATTTGCCAGAAACCGTGAGAGACTTACAGCCAGCCGTGGCGGAAAATTTAGTAGCTCCTGTGAGTAACCCAGGGGATGTGCAATTGGCGATCGCGTCCACAGAATATCTCACATCCCCTTCAGCCAAAGCCTCAATTCCATCCCTAGAATACAAATTTGCTCATGATCGCATTCAACAAGCCGCGTATTCTCTGATTCCTGACAACCAAAAATCCCGTACACATTATGAAATCGGCCAACTACTGTTAGAGCAAATTTCCCGCGAGGCGAGAGAAGAAAACATTTTTCAACTGGTGAATCAATTAAACTATGGAACTTCTTTAATTACCCAACAAACCGAGCGAAATGAATTAGCGAAACTGAATCTAATCGCCTGTCGTAAAGCGAGAATATCTGCTGCGTATCAAGGGGCTCGTGAATATGTCAAAGTAGGCTTATCTTTATTAGGAGAAAACCCTTGGCAACAGGAATATGAAACCACTCTCGCCCTCCATGAATTAGCAGCAGAAATAGCTTGTCTCTGTGGTGATTTTGAACAAATGGAACAATTTATTAAACTTGTCACCACAGAGGCACACTCCTTACTCCAACAAGTCAATGTTTACCGCATAAAAATTCAAGCCCATGTCTCCCAAACTAAATTTGCTGACGCGATCGCGATCGCGCAAAAGTTTCTGCAAAAGCTTGGTGTCACGTTTCCCCAAGCCCCCATACCAACAGATTTAACACAGGCTATCCAAGAAATCCGAGAACTAATTGGAGACAGAAAAATTGAAGATTTAGTGCAATTACCAGTAATGATAGATAGAGAAAAACTCGCAATTCTCCAGACAGTGACTAGCGTCATCCCAGCCGCATACGTCTCAGGATCTCCCTTATTCCCATTACTGGTTGCCTTCTCAGTAAAATTATCCATTCAACATGGAAATACATCTTACTCAGGATTTAGCTACGCGACTTATGGCCTCATTCTCTGTAATTTGTTAGAGATAAATACCGCAACAAAATTTGGTAAATTAGCCTTCAATGTCATCTCACAATTAGAAGTAAACCCGATTAAACCGGAAGTATTAACAGTCCTCGGAGCATTTATTCTGCACCGGAAATTTCACGTCAAAGAAACCCTCCCCATCTTGCAAGAAGGTTATGCCACTGCCCTAGAAGTTGGCAACCTGGTATTTGCTGGATATAACGGCAGCAATTTTTGTATCAATTCTTTTTGGGGTAGTCAACCTCTGGCTAACTTAGAGCAAGATACTCGTGCCTACTACCATGAATTACTGCAATTAAATCAATTAACATCAGCCAATTATTGCCTACTCCATTGGCAATGTATTTTAAGTTTGCTGGTGGTGGCGGAGGAACCTAATTTATCTGGGGAAACCTATCTTTCTGAGGCTGAATTAATCCCCATGCTCCAGGCTACCAATGACATCCTAACACTGTATTTCTTTTATTTGTATAAGCAGACACTAGCCTTTTTGTTTGGTGAAGTTGAAGCCGCGAAAAACTATGCTCTTGAGTGCAGACGTTATTTAATGAATGGGGCTGGCTTTATCTGTGAATCGGCATTTTATCTCTATGATTCCCTCATCGTTTTAGCCCAGTTGAGTCAACCCTTAGAGCAGACATCAGAAGCATGGACGCGTGTGGCAGAAAACCAAAACCAATTACAACAATATTGGGCTGACTATGCCCCCATGAATCATCAGCATAAAGTGGATTTAGTAGAAGCAGAAAAATGTCGAGTTTTAGGACAAAAATTAGAAGCAATGGACTTGTATGATCGCGCTATAAAAGGAGCCCAAGAAAATCAATATATTAATGAAGCGGCCCTGGGTTATGAATTAGCCGCGAAGTTTTATCTATCCGAAGGTAAAGAATTAATTGCTAGAGCCTATATGCAAGAAGCTCACTATCACTATCAAGTTTGGGGGGCTAATGCTAAAGTCAAACACTTAGAGCAGCAATATCCCGAACTCTTAACAGCAATTCCCGTGACAACCAAAGACACAAAACCAACCCCAGCCGTCACAACCAGTGGTTCGAGTTTCTATCTCGATATTGCGACAGTTATGAAAGCAACCATCACGATTTCAGGAGAAATTATGCTCGATAAATTACTGTCTAGTCTGATGAAGATTCTTATGGAAAATGCCGGAGCGCAAAAAGGCTACTTAATTTTGATGAATCAGGGAAAATTGCTGATAGAAGCCGCAGGATTAATCGACTCAGATCAAATAACAGTATTACAATCTCTTCCCCTAGAAAATCATCCAAATATTTCCCAATCAATTGTCAATTATGTTGCTCGTACTCAAGAAAGTGTAGTATTAGACAATGCTACCCAAGAGGGTAAATTTACTAATGATATTTATATCAAAGTAAATAATTCTAAATCGATTTTATGTGTTCCATTAATTAATCAAAGTCAGCTTGTCAGTATTATTTACTTAGAAAATAATCTGACAACTGGAGCCTTTACACCAGAGCGATTGCAAGTGTTACAATTATTATCAGGACAGGCGGCAATTTCGATTAAAAATGCTAAACTTTATCAAGAAATTCGTGCTAATGAAAAGAGACTGGTAGAACTGAATCAAGCCTATCAGCGTTTTGTCCCTAGTCAATTTCTCCAGTTTCTCGAAAAGTCTAGCATTATTGATGTAAAATTAGGGGATCAAGTCCAGTTAGAAATGTCGGTATTATTTTCCGATATTCGTGACTTTACCACGCTTTCAGAAAGAATGACACCCGAGGATAATTTTAAATTTATTAATGCTTATCTCTCTCGCATGGAACCCGCAATTGTCGAAAATCATGGCTTTATTGATAAATATATTGGTGATGCGATTATGGCACTATTTCGCGGTGAAGCTGATAACGCGGTAAAAGCGGGAATTGCCATGTTATATCTCTTAGATGAATATAATCAAAATCGTGCTAATTCGGGCTATCAACCGATTAAAATTGGTATGGGAATTAATACGGGTTCTTTGATGCTTGGTACTGTTGGCGGACAAAATCGTATGGATGGTACGGTAATTAGTGACGCGGTAAATTTAGCTTCTCGTGTGGAAAGGTTGACTAAAAATTATGGCGTGTCACTGTTAATTACTGAGGAAACTTATACAAGATTGCTCCATCCTACTGATTATGCTATTCGCATCATTGATACGGTGAAGGTAAAAGGCAAATCTCAACCGGTTACTGTTTATGAAGTTTTTGAGACGGATTCTCCAGAAATAAAACAGGGTAAGTTGGCGACACGAGAAATTTTTACAGAGGCTTTATCCCTTTATAACCAAGGTAATAAGCATGGCGCGGGCTGTTTGTTTGCCGATTGTTGTCAGAAAAATAAACGCGATCACGTGGCGAAAATTTATTGGGAACGTTGTTGCCAGCAAGATTAAATTCTCGCGGGGTTTTCATTCAAACTCACGAATTTTTTTGAAGCCCTTTTCCTCCGGGCTGGGTCGATCGCAGTTGGTTTAAGGGGGAATTTCAGGAGCGCGATCGTGTCTGAGAAACCGGGTTTCTAGTCAAATCTTAGTCAAGATATAGAAACCCTCAAAGAAACCCGGTTTCTGTATCCTGTTGTTGTTGGGGTTTCCTTGCTCAACCCAACCTACTAGGCTGAATTTTCATAAATTCACCAGGGGCGAAAAATAAGCACTACTACAGGGCGCTGACTGCGGTTAATACAGTCTGCTCAAAATTGGCGGCTTGGCTACAAAGTCCTTTGACTTGTGTCCAATGCTGGGTAATGTGTGGCGCATGGACTTGGTAATCTCGCTTGTTTTTCTTGATGCGCTGTTTCTTGGGTAGGGTTGCCAGTCTATTCTCTAGGTTGAGATCGCACTCGCCCTTGGCTAGGAGTGGATGCCCTGGAGAGAGTACCGCGGCGGCTAACCAAGTGCCGGAGGACTGGGCAGGCAAGCAAAAAAGCGTCTGATCGCCAGGTGTAGCGCCTCCTAACCAGCTTTGAATCACGCTCATTAGAGCATCCACCGTATCGGCTACGGGAGGACAGGGCTGTGAGCAGGGGAGAGTTCCCCAGTTGTTCTGCTGCGCTAGTTGTGTCACCCCTGCTCCACAGTTGTCATATTGAGCAGTCGATACATCCACATCTACATGAATGATTAGCAAATCAAAGCTCATCAGAGTGGGGTCAGTATCCAGGGAGCCATTATGCCTCTGTTGCGCCGCGTGACACCATTTCAGCACACCGCCCCAACCGCTTCCCATTTGTGGTTGAGTCGCTTCGGGTTGCAGGAGCGTCATTATGAATGGATGGGGTAACACGGCTTTAAGGGTGGCTTGAATCACTTCAAAATCCGTTGGTCCTTCGGCTACTAGGGCAATTTTTAACTCATCAGACATTAGGCACGGCTCCTAGATGCCCCATAACCCAGAGGCGTGATAGGGGATATTGCTGATTCAGTTGAGTGAGTTCGGGGGTGAGAGTGAGGCGACGGATACAGGTTTGACCGTTGCTATTGCGCTCTACCACAAAGAGGCGCACCTCAGAATCAAGTAAATCCAGACCATCGAGGGCCGCGGGATTATGGACTGTTAACAGGAGTTGCCGATCGCGGTCATTATCCTGAAGCCAGCCGGAAAGACGGGACATCAGCCGTGCCAGCAACCGAGGATTCAGGGCTTGGTCCAGATTGTCGATCGCCAGCAGTCGGGGAGCTTGGGGAAAGAGGCACAGCACAGCCGCAAAGATAACGTAAAGTGTCCCTTCGCTGGCATCGTAGGCGGTGAGTTCGTTGCGGCTTTGGTTCATAAAGCGATCGCGGAATTTCAGGAGTAGCTTAGTCCGAGGCACCTTGGGCGATAGCAGATTAGTTCCATAGCTGGTGGTTTGGATATCAGCTACCCAGTCGATCAACTCCAGCACTTGATCGAGAATATCCTCACCCTCTTGCCCTCTGCCCTCTAAGTGTTGGCGCAGGGCGGCAAACCCTTCGGCGAGTTGTCCACCGCTGAGACCTAGGGGGTGGCGCGATTGTTGGTCGGGGACGATGCCACGCAGGGTGGGGGTGTTCGGGCAGTAAATGGCGAACTCCTGAAGGCGCTGCATAAGTTGAGCCGCGGCATTATTGGGGGCTAGATCCACTAACTGCAAGGCAGCCAAGCCAGCTTTGGGGTTGAGGTTCTTCTTGTTGCGAATGCCATCAGAAAGGATTTCCTCATGGCCGTCGCTGAGGACTTCGGTTTTATAGGACCACGCGGGTTCAGGCGAATCGAGGGGGTTGAGCAAAGAAACGCGATAGGCTTCGTTACCTGCGCCTGTGACCTCAATGGCAATGTGGGCCGGAGTGCGGTCTGTGACAAAGGAGCTTTTATACAGTCGGGGTAAGCCGGCGCGCACTCCACGACGCAGCAGGCTTTCATCATCGACGACTCCATTGGCTGCGGCTCCCAAGACTCCCAGGGCTTCCAGTAGGTTGCTTTTGCCTGCTCCATTGGCACCGATTAAGCAATTCACTCTGCCTAGTTCTAGGGTGGCGGAGTAAATGGACTTGAAGCCTCGGATTTTCACCTCGCGGATCATCGTCATCAGTAATCTTATCCCATCCTGCTAAAGAATAGTTTAGCTTAACTCAGATTCCATAAAATCTATAAACTCTAATATATTTCGAGATTGCCCTGGTTCGACGTTAATTTCTGAGCCAATATGAATATGATGAGGAAAATTGGGTAAATCAGGAAAATGCTTGACACTATCCCAACGTTTTCTCAGCAGTTGTTTTGATGAATCCATCCATTGATAACGATAATCTAAAGTTAAAATTTGGTTGTCTTTAATTGTGAATGATTCAGCAATTTCCAAGAAGTCGCGGTTAATCAGGGTCAAACGAGCCCGAAAGTAGCCGCGATCGAGGATAATTCGCTCATCACTAATCTCGATGACACTAATGATTTTGCTACCAGCCAGCTTTTCCTTAACCGCGGCAATATATTGGTCTAAATTCATACTTTTTCAGTTAATTTAACTGGGCTGGCAGTGAGCATTTCATAATAGGTATTCCATTCAAAAAAATCAATTGAATCTCCGAGTTTCCCTTCTTGGAATTGCCGATTAAATTCCTGGGATGACATCTGATATTTGTTTTCAAAGTTTTTGAGTTTATCTTCTAAGTCTTCAATCTGCTTTGCCAGAGAAGTTTTTTTAACTTCATGTTCCAGATATTGCCGCTCTTCATCAGAAAGCGACAGAATGATTTGCACCAAAGATTGGACTAATTTTTGATTCATAATAGCTTTCAAGTTTTATGAACAAGATGCGCTCACAGTTACCGATGTGGAAACCGATAATATCCACCAAGAGGCTGGTATTGGGAGACTGGCGGTTAGATGCCCCTAAATATGGATTCGCTCTCTATTATACCACATTCATGAAAACGATACGAGGGGTGCGATCGCTTTTGTGTCCCGCTCTTAATTGTTGAGTTTCTGGATTGGCAAATGGTTGTGGGTGTTGGGTTTCGTGCCTCAACCCAACCTACTAAGCTAAAGAAACCGGGTTTCTAGGGAAATCTCTGTTAGGATGCACAAACCTATCAGAGAAACCCGGTTTCTGAGTCTATGCGATCGCGTTATGCCGAGAAACGGGGTTTCTAGTCAAATCTTGGTAAAGATGCACTGTCAAAGGAAAAATATGAACGTCGGCAATTAAACGTATGCTACTCATGCTGAAGTGAAGCTAACAACGCGATCGGATACCGCCCAGGCTGCATAATTGAGCACTTGACGAATGTCTTCTTCTTCTAACTCTGGATACGATTCTAAAATTTCTGGCACAGATAAGTGACTCGCGAGTAGCTTGAGGACAAATTCTACAGTGATCCGCATTCCCCGGATCGTTGGCTGTCCAAGGCATACTGCTGGGTTGATGGTAATACGATCTAGCTTACCCATTACTATGGGACTCCTTGAAGTGTCTTGACTTTTCCTTCATTCTGACATAAGCGCGATCGCGTTATGCCGAGAAACCGGGTTTCTAGTCAAATCTTAGTCAAGATATAGAAACCCTCAAAGAAACCCGGTTTCTTAGTCTAGGCGATATGGTATCCGCAACTAGGCGCGATCGCGTCCCAGGCTGCTAATATTTAAGGCTATGTAGGGTGTGTTACCCTCTCCCACAAATGATGGGAATAACCCAAATCTCCCGTGACACATTAACATTGAGCGGTGTTAAAATAGGAGCAAGCAAACTGAGTCAAATTATGTCAGAACATACCCTTATACTATCTGAACACACTTACCAAGCTCTCCGAGAAGTTGCCCAAAAAGAAGGTTTAACTCCTGAAAAGTGGATTTTGTCTCAACTTTCACGGCCACAACCTGAAGCAGAACCGTTATCTGAAAAAATCGGAGATTTAATTGGGGTTATTGATAGTCAAGTTGAACCTCATCATCAGTTTCAGTCAACTGATTTGGGCGAACAGATTGCTACTAAATTATCGAAACAAGGACTGCGACGACCATGATTTTAGTTGATACTGGTCCTCTCATTGCTCTGATTGACAAAGGTCAGGGAGACACCCATGTAAAATGTGTTCAAACTTACAAAACACTAACAGGTTCTCTCTTAACAACATGGCCTTGTTTTACGGAAGCGATGTACTTCTTATCAGAATTGCGAGGTTGGTCAGCACAGGCAATCTTATGGGAGTTCATTAATAGAAAAGCCTTGTATCTTCATACAGTAAATGAAGCAGAATGTCAACGGATGAAAGTTTTGATGGAAAAATATCAAGATATCCCGATGGATTTAGCAGATGCTTCTCTGGTGGCTGTGGCAGAAAGTCAAAAAATTAAGCGAATTTTTACATTAGATAGTGATTTTTATGTTTATCGACTATATGATAAAGATGCTTTTGAAGTTATCCCAGCATAAGAGCAAAAAGACTGTGCCGAGGGGTTTATAGTTGAAATATTGGTGAGGATGCAGAAACTCTCATAGAAACGGGGTTTCTATATCTATGCTACAACTATTGGCTCCTTGGCGCGATCGCTTTCAGATATTGAAAGGAATCGTTGTAATATTTACTGTGTTAAGTTGTTATATTGATAAATGTTTGTAGTTGTTGGGTTTCGTTCATCAACCCAACCTACTAGGCTGAGGAGCTTAACCAAGATTGCCAAGACTGGTAATTTAAAGAGCGAAAGCTATCAATTATTTAATAAACCATCTCCAAGAAAATATTCAAAATTCTCTATTTTAATTTGAGAGACAAATTGATTCGCTGCATTTCTAACTAAGTTAGACTGCTGATAGTATAGTTCCCGATTTGACAGAAGTTGAACAACAGCGTCATACCAAGGTTGAATGTCTTGGTTTGGGACAAGTGGAATAATTGTTTGATTTTGGTTAAAATTCTGGGTTACTCGTTCAATTGGCTTCACGGGCAACATAAAACCAGTTCCTAGATTAATCTCTTCGATTCCTCCTACATTACTAGAAATAACAGGTATTCCTCGAAGCATGGCTTCAATAATAACCAGTGGAATATTTTCCAACCAGAGTGATGGGACTAATAAAATACGAGTTTGAGATAAAATTTGGTCAAAATCTGAAGATGGTTCTAGCAGGAAAATGTTGGAAAGTCCTTCAAGTAATACTCGCTCTTGATAAGTAGTACCCCATGTCGGAACTGCTGCAAATTTAAAATTAGGCAATTTATCTGCTAGTTCGATAAATATTGAAATTCCTTTAAATTTGCATGGATTAACTAAAGTAATAAAACCGGATTCAAAATTTCCGAAGTTAGGGAAGGGTGGTTTACCATACGCAGGTAAGTAGATAGGAATTGCTTTAATATCTATCCACTGATGAACGTAATCAGAAAGAAATTGACTGTTAACGACAAATGCGTCTACTTGTTTCAAGATAGATGTTTTTTGGGGATCTGGATAGAAAGAGTGGGAACCAAATGGTAATAATGATGGTGTCTGTGCTATGCAAATCACAGGACATTTACTAATACTTAGAGATGCTTTAAGCAAGACCTGTGTAATATCCTCAGCGGCAACTATTATGTAGTCAGGCTCAAATTTCTCTATCTGACTTGTTAAATATAAGCTCACTCGCGCTACATCTGCTACAGCATGAACTTCAACATCATTTAGATGAAATACATACGCTTCTTGATTGAAAGTTGAACGAATACCAAACTTTTCTTGCTCATAGAAAAATTGCTGTTCGGTAACTCCGCCCGGAGGATCTCCGAAAGCAGGTACAATAACCACTACTGAGTGTTTTCGTAACGCCAACGCTTCACCTACATAACGGATAGTCTTATTGGCTCCACCTAGTGGAGGCAGATAAGGCATGTGCATTGTAAATAAAAGCTTCATACAATGTCCTCATTTAACTTAAACCCTAGTTAATCAACCCACCAATAATTTCCACAATTGATTGACCCCCATTTGTTCCCATTTTTTTTAAATATTGCTGTTTCTTGATTTCATAAATATCTGGTTCTATCAATCTAGTTTCAATCAATCGGTACAAATTCTCTCGATAATCGCTTAAAGACTGGGGATAAGAACAAAGATAATTGAAATTATCAATGACAGCTTTGACTTCCTCAGATTCATCAAAATGCCTTTTATATCTATAGCCTTCTCCATAATAGTTATAGTGACATACAGGACTTTCAAGCCCAGCATCTATCAAAGCTAGAAGTTGTAAATACTGGGTAGAATTATGTGGCAGTAGTAGCACAGAAGATTTCCCAAAATAAGTAGTTTCGTAAAAAGTCTCAATGCCTGGTGTTGTGATTACTAAGTCACTCTTCGCAAGGCAAGACAAAAAAGCATTATGCTCTAGCGTTTCAAATCGAACATTACAATAATTTTGATATTCATCAGCCAATGCTTTCATTATATGATTTTTTCCAGTTACAACAAATTCAAAATCTGATTTAGTTGTGAATAAGGATGATAGTATGTCTGTCATAATAAAAGGGTACTTTGAATCTTTAGGAACTTGAATGTATGGTGATTCAATGCCCCCATAGTTTATAACTATTCTCTTAGTACGGCCAGATGCTTTTTCAAGTTGACTAATGTTTTTTCTAAAAACTGCTCCTACTTTATGGAGGTTGGAAGGCTTGTTTTGAAGTGCATCAATTGCCCGCTCAACTCCTAAAAAATCTTGGACTATATAAGCATCTATTAAAGAAATATCTTCTAATTTAGGAGAACGCCACCAAAAAACAGAGTCAAACATCACTGATTTGATGTCTAGGCTTTTTGCTCTCAATGCTAGGCTTAAATCACTACAACTGATAATTAGAGAATAGTTTAAAAGTGTTTTGTCATCTAAAATATCTAGTCGTATAGGCTGACTTTTTTTTGATACACTCATGCTATCTAAGGCTATTAGCTCCCAGCTAGTATCATAGCCAGCAAACTCAATATCGTAATCATCCTTTAAATGACTTGCTAAAGATAATGCTTTGCCTGTTGGCCCGTAAGAAAAGGGAGCAGCATAGATCAGTATTTTTTTCATTGAATTTCTAGCCCTAGAAAAATTGTAGATTACTTGAGGTAAATTTTGCCATTGAGATTCAATATGTCAACATCCGTAGAAACGAAAAAGTTTTCGCTATGTTGTTCCGTATCGCAAATGGGAAAACCTGCACAATTTAATGAGGTATTCATAAGGATAGGAATTCCATTGATTTCATAGATTCTTGAAATCAATTGATGTAGTTCAGGATTATTAGACCGAGATAAAGTTTGAATACGGCTCGTTCCATCTGCGTGAACTATTGCAGGAGCAAGTTCTTTTGTCTTAGCTTTAGCTTTTGCCGTAAATGACATATAGGGAGAACTATATTGAAAATCAAACCACTCAGAGACATATTCTTCTAACACAACAGGGGCAACAGGTCGAAACCATTCCCTTTTTTTGATTTTTTCACTGACAATTGTTTTCAGAGCAATTCTAGTTGGAATTGCTAATAAACTTCTGTGTCCTAACGCTCTCGGTCCAGTTTCAGAACGCCCCATGTGCCAAGCAACTACCTTACCATTCAGCATTAATTCAGTTAATTTTTTATAAACCGAATCAGAAATAGAACTGTTTTCAATACCCCGTCCCAAATATGGAAGATTTGTGGTAGGTATTCCTTTATTTTGAGAACCAAAATAGTATAATAATGCACCTAATGACTGTCCCTCATCACCTGGACAGGAAGGAACATAAACATTTTTGTAGCCTAATGATTCACCTAGCTCAGTATTGGTAATTACGTTTAAAGCACATCCTCCCGTTAAAACAAGGTTATCTGAGTAATGCCTGTAATTTCGTAGGGTGCTAATCAGATTTTCTGTGTACATTTTTTGTAATGTGAATGCTAAAGAAGCAGCATCATCAGGAGTTTTAACATCCAAATAAGTACAAAGTCTATCTAAGGACTCTTTATCAAAAACCCATCCTAAGTGAGCAAATTTCTGGCTTAAAAAAACTTCTTGATATTTCTCACTAAACTCACCATAAGCTGCTAAACCCATAACTTTTCCAGCAGCATTGACATCATTAAATAGTTTATAAGCAACGATTGCCCACAGTTTCCCATCAAACCCATCAAAACTTTGATTGAATGGAGAGCCTATCAAGTTTAGCTTTTTGTTTTCATAATGATAGACGAGACAGTTAGCTTTATGTAATGGGATTCGATGATCTCCACCACCATCCATTGCTAAGACTAAGGCATCGTCAAAATTAGTGAGGTAGCAAAAAGCAGCATGACAATCCAGATGTTGTACTTCTGTTATCTGTTTTTGAGGGAAATTTCTATAAATGTACTCGATGACTTTAGGATATAACTTTTCTCCATTATGCCTGCTAACAATAAATTGAATGTCCTTACCCATTTCAAACTGATGAATCAGAAATGAAATCAGCGAAAATAATGTAGAGCTTTGATTAAGCCGATAGCGTTTAGAGTTAAAAAAACGTTCTACTTCTAAATGCAAAATAACTTTTTCATCGTTGGCAACGGTGATACAAGAGTCATGGGCGTTCTCTGCTAATGAAATGTAATACATAACTAGGGGGGTTCGCTTGGTTTAATGTTGACGTTATTCGAGACTATTTAAAAACTTAATTATGTCAATTAAATTGCATTTTGTTAATAATTTACAATTGATATTTATCAATCAGTTTTGAAAAATTAGGTAAATCGAATTCATCTAATCTGTTAATTAATTTCACGGGATCGTCTTCTGAAATAAAAATTGTTCTGTGTTCAGGGCGAATAAACTTTTCTTGTGTTGCGTAATCCAAAAAAGAAAGTAGCTTGTCATAAAAACCTTCAATATTTAAAAGTCCGCAGGCTTTTCTATGAAATCCAAGCTGAGTCCAGGTTGCAACTTCACAAAATTCTTCTAATGTTCCTAATCCTCCTGGCAAAGCAATAAAAGCATCAGACAGATCGGCCATTAGTGATTTACGTTCGTGCATTGAGTTCACAACCCGCAGATCGCTTAATCCAGTATGTGCAGCCTCCTTATCTACCAAAGCTTGTGGAATTACTCCAATTACTTTTCCACCAGCAGCAAGTGCAAAATCAGCTATAGCACCCATTAACCCTGTGTTGCTTCCACCATAAACAAGGGCTATTTCACGTTTGGCTATCTCAATACATAGACTTCGTGCAGCTTTAAGGTAACTAGCACGAGCCCCAAAGTTTGAGCCACAATAGACACAAATACTCTTCATTAGTTAAAGCGATCACCTCCTGTTAGACTACTAATTTCTTTTGCTTTGCTATAAGTTATAAGTCACATCAATTTATACTCACGTTTTCCAGAATAAACCTTATCGAAAATTCGTAAAGTGATAAAAAGTCTAACCTGGTATAGACTTGAACCGACCTTTCTGAGGAATTATTGGTAGCAAAAAGTATAGTTTAGTCGCACTAGATTGCAAAAGGGTGCAAAAAGTAGTATAATTCCGTAAAATTAGTATATGTATCCCCTATGAATGTCCAAGAAGTCCTCAAATGGGTCGATGATTTAACTTTTGCCAAAACGGGATCGCACTTAAATAGTCTGCAACAGGCAATATTAGCAGGGGTTTGGGATAGTCAAAAATACAAAGAAATCGCGGATGACTATCACTGTACTGAAGCTAATGTCAAAAGAGTGGCGGGCAATTTATGGGAACTGATATCAGAAGACTTATACGAAAAAGTTAATAAAAAAAACTTTCGCGCTACAATGGAACGGTTTTATATTTCCAAGTCTAATATTAGTAATAATTTTGTAAATAGTCAATTGGTCGGGAGAAGCATCACTGTATGTGGAGAAAGTTGGCACTCTGATGACAAAACAAAAAAACGATCGCACACCTCCCCCCCTACTACAAATTCCACCACCAACCAATCAGAAAAACACCACGATTTAAGCGAAGCACCCGAATACGATCGCCTTTCCAACCGCACCGCCGAAATAACAACCCTGAAACAATGGATACTGCAAGAAAATATCCGCCTCATCACCATCTTTGGATTACCAGGAATTGGCAAAACAGGCCTCGCTAGAGAACTCGTCGAACAAATTCAAGATAACTTTGAATATATCATTTGGCGCAACTGTACCAATACCCTCACCCTGAAATCTCTACAAACCAATTTAATGCAGTTTTTCTCGCAAAATAGAGAAACTCAACTGTTATCGCTAATCGACTATCTGCGTTCTCATTCCTGCCTCATTATTCTCGATGACTTCCAAGAACTGTTTGCCCCTGGGGAATTCGCTGGCACTTATCTGCCAGAAAGCGAAAGTTATGCTAAGTTCTTAAAAGAAATGGCCCGATTACCACACAACAGTTGTTTAGTTCTCCTAAGTTGGGAAAAGCCTAGAGAAATAGCTACCCTAGAAGGAGAAAACCGCCATTGTCGCAGCTTACAACTTGTCAGTTTGGGAGAAGCGGCGGCGGAAATATTGACTAACAAAGGATTAACTGATGAGAAAAAATGGTCAGAACTGATTCAACTTTACAACGGCAACCCTTTATGGCTGAATATCATCGCCTCCACTATTCTCGATTTATTTAACGGTCGCGTTCAAGAATTTCTCTCCTATCCCACCCTATTTTTAGGAGACTTAGAACCCATCATCAAACAACATTATCAACGCCTCTGTGAATCCGAGAAAATCCTGCTTCAGTGGTTAGCCAACCAAGACCAACCTGTAAAAATCAGCCAGAAACCCCCAGAACTTTTATCCGATCAAGAATTCTTAAAAGCGATTCAATCTTTAAAAAGACGCAGTTTACTGGAAAAATCATCAGGTTTAACTCTGCAACCTGTGATTAAACAATACGTCAAAAACTTGAGTTCCAACTTTTCCTAGTCGCGGCTCTAACGATCGCGTGTAGAATCGCACTCACCCCCTACTAACAGGTTGGGAAAATTCTACCAAGTTCAACCCAAAGTCTCAAATCTAAAATGGACACGATAAAATACCTCCTCTCGGAAGACCAAATGCCCACGGCCTGGTACAATATTCAGGCCGATTTATCCACACCTCTACCCCCCGTACTCCATCCGGGTACGAATCAACCCATTACTCCCGATGACCTCGCGCCCATCTTTCCCATGAGTCTGATCGAGCAAGAGGTGACTCAACAACGTTGGATTGAGATACCTGACGAAGTACAATCGATCTACCGTCAATGGCGACCTACACCACTTTATCGCGCACGGCGACTGGAAAAAGCCCTCGATACTCCGGCGAAAATTTATTATAAATACGAAGGTGTAAGCCCAGCCGGAAGTCATAAACCTAATACCGCGGTTGCACAAGCCTATTACAACAAACAGGAAGGGGTAAAACGGCTCACTACGGAAACCGGAGCCGGACAATGGGGGTCATCCCTGGCCTTTGCGGGGGCACTATTTGGGTTGGAAGTTTTGGTATATATGGTGAAAGTTAGCTATCACCAAAAACCCTACCGTCGTGCCTTGATGGAAGCTTACGGAGCGAAAGTAGTTGCTAGTCCCAGTGAAGACACTCAGGCAGGGCGATCAATCCTGGCAACGCACCCCAACAGCACGGGTAGTTTGGGGATCGCGATTAGTGAAGCGGTAGAAGTGGCGGCTCAAGATGAGGACACTAAGTACGCGTTAGGTAGTGTTCTCAACCATGTTTTACTGCACCAAACTGTAATCGGACTCGAAGCGTTAGCACAGCTAGAAATGGCGGGAGATTATCCTGATATTATCGTTGGCTGTACGGGTGGGGGTAGCAACTTCGCGGGGATTGCCTTTCCCTTTCTGGGGGCAAAGCTACGGGGTGAGCGAGATGTGGAGATTATCGCGATGGAACCTGCGGCCTGTCCCACTCTGACACGGGGTAAGTACGCGTATGATTTTGGCGATACCGCTCATTTAACACCCTTGGTAAAAATGCACACTTTGGGTAGCACTTTTGTACCCGAAGGCTTTCATGCCGGCGGTTTACGCTATCACGGCATGGGACCCTTAGTTAGTCATGTGGTGAACTTGGGACTAGCCAAAGCGCGATCGGAATATCAGTTAGGTTGTTTTGCGGCAGGATTGACTTTTGCCCGTGCAGAAGGAATATTACCCGCTCCTGAAGCTAATCATGCAGTTAAAGGCGCGATCGATGAAGCATTAAAATGCAAAGAGTCTGGCGAAAGTAAGGTAATTCTATTTAACCTTTGTGGCCACGGACACTTCGATATGCAGGCATACATGGATTATCAAGCTGGAAAATTAGTAGATACTGAATATAGTGCAGAGGAAGTCGCGATGGCTTTGGCAGGATTACCTGTTGTCTTGGGACGGGTTTTATAGCAGTTCCCGCTGTTATGAAACACGGTAGGGACACGGCAATGCCGTGTCCCTACGAGGATTGAACGATAAGACTGAAATGCTAGAAACCGGGTTTCTTGCTGGATATTTTGCCTGAAGAAATCCGGTTTTTTTGTTTAGTTAAGACGGGTGTAAAAGATGACTCAAACCGCGGTAGGAACTTTACTGGAAAGGAACGAAACTAATCCAGCTAAATTTGGGGATATAGCATTTTTCAATGAGATGTAAATGTGGAACGGGCAGAGAGCCCGTTACAGGCAAGATGCCTGTACCACAAGTTTCACCTCTGAAATATACATCTCCAAAAACTATTGTGGCCCAGGCATCTTGCCTGGGATTGAGATGATTTTTATGTCTATTGTGGCCCAGGCATCCTGCCTGGGATTGAGATGATTTTT
>JBBITB010000034.1:0-52422 GCA_037440985.1 Microcoleaceae cyanobacterium bin_387 | reverse complement strand
GCTTAAGTATCGAGATAAATTAATAGAAATACTCTAGTTTCGCAAGAGGTCTAATCTTGATTAATTGGGGATAGGGAGTATTGTTTTAAATGAGTCAATTGATTTTCTTAGATTCTGGGATAGTGGGAATTGTCACTAATCCCAAAACATCTGCGGGAGCTGACTGTAAACTATGGTTAGATAACTTACCCTTAAAAGGCTATCAAATTATTTTACCAGAAATCGTAGATTATGAAGTAAGACGAGAATTAATACGAGCTAACAAACTATCAGGAATTAAACGTCTTAATCAACTAAAATCTGCCATTACTTATCTCCCTATTACTACAGATGTCATCCTATTAGCCGCCGATCTTTGGGCTGAGGCAAGAAAATCAGGAAGGAAAACCCACCGCTGATCCGAAAGCATTAGATGGTGATGTTATTTTAGCATCTCAAGCCAAAATAGAGGAGTTAAAAGGTGATCAAGTGATTATAGCTACAACTAATAAAAAACATTTATCTCTTTTTGTTGATGCTAGAGAATGGCAAGAAATTAATTGATAAATCGCGATCGCGTCTCTTGTCTGCCCTGGGCCCCGTTGTTTGTGGGGAGATGGGATAAGGCGCGATCGCGTGGTTTTTGCATATCGCGTTTGGTGGGTATGTGGGAGAAGGCGCGATCGTACCCTTTCTGAGTATGTAGAAAAAGGCAGGTTTGGTGGGTATGTAGGAGAAGCGCGATCGTGTGGTTTTTGCATATCGCCCTTTGTGGGTATGTCGGAGAAACGCGATCGTGTCGCGCACTATTTTCCGGTAAGTTTAACAGGAATTTCAATAATAAATTGAGCACCAGCATCTGGAGCTGAAATACATCTCAAAGATCCCTTATGTCGCTCCGTAATAATCTGATAACTAATGGATAAACCCATCCCAGTACCTTTGCCAACAGGTTTCGTAGTAAAGAAAGGATCAAACAATCGGCTTCTCACATTTTCTGTTATTCCCATCCCATTATCAGTTATCCGAATTATTACCTGATTTTCATTCATTAATTCCGTTTTAATGGAAATACGACTTGGTTTTTCTCTCATTTCGGAGAAAGTTCGTTTTGTATCCCTTTCTTCTAAACTATCAATCGCATTATTTAGAATATTCATAAACACTTGATTCAATTGTCCAGCATAACATTCAACCAAAGGTAAATCACTATAATTTTTCATCACCTCAATCATGGGACGATCATGTTTCGGTTTCAAACGATTTTGCAAAATCAATAAAGTGCTATCAATACCTTCGTGAATATTTACCTCTTTTCGTTCCGCTTCATCCATACGCGAAAAAGTACGCAGAGAAGAGACAATTTTCTCAATACGTTCCGCACCCATTTTCATAGAAGAAATTACTTTTGGTAAGTCTTCTTGAATAAATTCAAGTTCAATATCTTCCATTTTTTCCTTAATTTCTGTCACAGGATTAGGATAACATTTTTGATACAGCTCCATCAGTTCAAGTAAAGATTTAGTATAGTCACTGGTATAGGTTAAATTACCATAAATAAAGTTAACAGGATTATTAATTTCATGGGCAACTCCCGCGACTAATTGACCAAGAGATGACATTTTTTCACTTTGAATTAATTGTGCTTGTGTGCGTTGCAATTCTTGGAGAGTATTTTCTAACGCGAGGGCTTTTTCTCGCAATAAAGTTTCTGATTCGCGCAAAGCTTCTTCTGCTTCTCGGCGATCATTAGATTCCATTGCTAAACGAATAAAATCAGCAATTGAACTAATAAAAGTTTCCTCTTCTAAAGCCCAATGACGTTGAGGGCCGACTTGTTCAACACAGATCACTCCAACCACTTCTCCCCTCAATATAATAGGAGCATCTAATATTGAAGAAATACCCAAGGGTGTTAAATATTCGGAAAATTCTTGAGTCGCAGGCGCAGTATGAGCATCGTGAGCAACAATCATTTCTCCCAATTCTATCGCGTGGAAATATTGGGGATAATCATTCACAGATAATTTTCTTCCAGCATTGTGAGAATTACTTGAAGTTTCGTAGAAATCGACACAATATATTTCACTTCGATCTCCATTATACAACCAAATACTTACCCGTTCTACCTGAATCCCTAAACTCACGACTTCCGTAATATCTCTCATGGTTTTCTCCAGTTTTTCTGATTCTAATGTGTTGCGTTTTACTAATTCTTGAAACGCTTTACTATGTTCTCTTAACCGTCGTTCTTTCAGCATTAAAGCGGCTTCTACTTTTTTGCGCTCGCTAATATCTGTTGCTGTAATCACAAGCTGATAAATACAAGAATGACTATCTTTTAACGGCGTAATATTCAATAACCAACAAGTCTCTTTACCATTGACGAAAAAAGTTTCCTCAAAGAAAAGACTTTTACCCGATTTTACACAATGACTATAACGCTTATTATACATCTCTGCTATCTCCGGGGAGAGTGATTCTCTCACAGTTTTTCCTAAAAGGATTTCTACGGGAAAAATACTCGCGTTCTCCATCGCCGGATTAAACGCGGCATAACGAAATTCCGTTCCATCTTCTAATACATCTAAGACAAAAATACCATAGTCAACACCATCCCATATACTCTGTAAAAATTGTGCTTGTTTTTGCAGTTTTTCCTCAAAACTTTTACGTTCCGTGATATCTTCAATAATCGCTAACAAATATTCTGCTTCACCTTGAGTATCAAGGATAGCTGTTTTTTTCGTATGTAAAAATCGCAATTCTCCCGTGGCTGTATGGACTTCTTCTTCTGGAATATCTAAAATTGATCTACTTTGGAGAACTTCACGATCTTTTGCCGTAAAAAATTTAGCTTGTTCGGGAGGAAAAAAGTCATAGTCATTTTTTCCGATCACGTCTTCGGCAGGAAATCCTAATAATTTTTCGGCGGATTTATTCCAGAGAACAAAACGTAAATCTTTCGCTTCTTTGGTTAATACTGCTACAGGTAAATGATTGAGGACTAATTCTAAAAAGTGTTGAGTTTCTTTTAATTTTTCTTCGGCTTGTTTCCGATCCGTAATATCGAGAGCCATTGAAGCAATACTAATTACAGTTCCATCGGGAGCAATTAAAGGAACATTATACCAATCACAAATAATGATTCTACCATCCTTCGTAAGATTTTCATTGATACTACGAGTTCCCCCCTCTAGTTTAACTAACGCGGCAAATACTTCATTGACGATTTCTCTCACATTTTCTGGTACTATTAATCCCGCCGCGTGATGTCCAATTGCTTCCTCTTTAGTAAAACCAAAAATCCTTTCTGCTGTTGGATTCCAAGCCATAACTTCAAAGTTCATATTCCATTCGATCAACGCGATCGGACTGCTTTCAAATAAAATAGATAATCTTTGTTGTACTTTTTGAATTGCCTCATCAGCGAGTTTCCGTTCTGTAATATCTTCAAACATGAGAAAAATACCACTAACATTGCCATTAGCATCATGGAGAGGTAATTTAGAAGTCTCTATCCAAGCGTTTTTACCATCCGCATATCTCAGGGTTTCTATTATGTGTAATTCTGCATGATCACGATTCATTACACGAGCATCCCATTCTCGATAAAAATTCGCTTGTTCTATAGTTGCCGACAGTTCATAATCATTTTTACCCACAATCTTATGGGAATTTTCTACCCCAACAATTTCCGCATATTTTTGATTACAGCCTAAATAGATAGAATTCCGATCTTTCCAGGCAATAAATTGAGGAATTGTATCAATAACAGTTTGTAAAACTTCTTGAGATTTTCTCAAAGATTCTTCTGCTGTATGACGTTCTTGAATTTCTTCTTGCAACTGAGCAACTGTTCGCTCTAACTCTATGGTACGTTGAGCTACTCTTAATTCTAATTCTTCATTTGCTTTTTGTAACTTAGTTTCAGCTTCTTTGCGAGTGGTAATATCCCTTGCTACAAACATCACTTGATCATCTGATAAGGGTGAAAGGCTAGAATCAAACCATTTAATTTCATCACCGATGGGCAAACTGTATTCCAGATGGGTTGATTTTTGAAAAGCAAGAGTTTTTTGGATTTGCTGAAAAAAATAGTCTGCTTGGGAATAGGGCATAATTTCATAAATATTTTTCCCCAATAATTCTTGACTAGGTTTATACAAAAGAGAAGGATTTGTCGGGGCAATTTTCAGGTAGCGTCCATCCTTATCTAAAACTAGCACTATATCACTCATTGCCCCAAATAATGCCCGGAGTTCTCTTTCCGATTCAAGTAGTTTTTCTTCAGCTCGTTTGCGAGCTGTGATATCCATAATGACACCACAAAAAATAACTTCTCCCTGTTCATTTGGGGTTGGTTGAGAATCCCCTTGCCACCAACGAATTTCTCCATTTGGTTTCATTAAACGTCCTTCATAATGCCAAGAAGTCAGATTTTCCACAGCTTCTCTTACAGAAGTAATATAACTATTCAAATCATCAGAATGTATGTGATTGATGAATAAATTAATATCTTGCATAATCGCGTTAGCTGTAACACCCATGATGTCATAGATGCGATCGCTCATATAATCGACAGTCCACACCCCAGCCCGGTTACAAAACTGAAAAATTGCCCCAGGCATCGTCGCGGCAATATCCAGAAATTGTCTTTCCCTAACTTGTAACGCGGCTTCTTTTTGCTTGAGGATATGAATTTCTGTTTCTACCTCAGAAAGACGCTGACGCAGAGCTATTAATTCTTGATTAACAAAATCATCTGACATACAAAAAATTTGATTCCATAGATTTACTATTATAGTTCCCCTAATTATAACTTGATGAAAAATCATCTCTCCCAGAAAAATCTTACCCTTTCACGAATAACCTAAAGACGGTGAGAGGGTAAGCGATCTTTTTTTGATTTTCCTTTCACTAATTTGACGATAGATATTGTGGTAAACAAATAGTAAATTCAGTCCCCTCTCCTAGGAAAGACTCAAATTTTAAAGTGCCACCATGATTTTCTTCCACAATTTTTCGACTAATTGATAATCCTAATCCGGTTCCCTTTCCGACAGATTTTGTGGTAAAAAGTTCGTCGAAAATCTTGATTTGAATTTGCTCAGGAATACCCCTTGCATTATCTTTAATTTTGATCAAAATTACTTTGTTTGTTTCGTCAAAATCAGTAGTAATTATAATTTGATTGGGTTCGGCTTTAATTTCCCCAAAACTGCGATCTTCATTCATCTCTTCTAAAGCGTCAATAGCATTGGATAAAATATTCATAAAGACTTGATTTAGTTTACCCAAATAACAGGAAATTTCAGGAATAACTCCATAATTTTTGATGACTTGAATTTCCGGCCTGGCATGGTTCGCTTTCAGACGATGTTGTAAAATTATCAATGTACTATCTAATCCCTCATGGATATTTGCTAAACATTTATCCTCACTATCCCCGCGTGCAAAAGTTCTCAACGCTTGACTAAGGTTCCCAATACGCTCAATTCCAACTTTCATTGATGATAACATTTGTGGTAAGTCTTCCATAAGATATTCTAATTCGATTTCCTCGGCTTTTTCGATTACTTCTTGATCTGTAGGAGGACATTTTTCTTGACATAAGCATAAGTAATCTATCACATCATTAGCCGCCTGATTCGCTTGAGCAAGATTACCAGAAAGAAAGCTAAGGGGATTATTTATTTCATGGGCAAATCCCGCCACTAACTGTCCAAGAGCAGACATTTTCTCACTATTCACTAACTGGGATTGTGCTTTTTGTAATTCCTCTAAAGATTGAGACAGTTTTTCAGTTCTTTGTTGTACTCGATGTTCTAGCAATTGTTTCTCTTGGGACAACTCTAATTTTAATCTGTGTAATTTTATATGAGTTTTGATTCGAGCTAAAATTTCTTCTAGTTGAAATGGTTTCGTAATGTAATCAACGGCTCCTAAACTTAATCCTTTTACCTTATCAACGACATCCGAAAGAGCCGTCATAAAGATAACAGGGATATCTTTAGTTAAGATATCTTCTTTTAGTAAACGACAGGTTTCAAAACCATCTATTCCGGGCATCATTACATCTAATAAAATCAAATCAATAAGGGTGTATTTAGCTTGTTCTAGACCCGATTTTCCATCCATTTCGACTAATACTTCATAGCCTGCTTCTGTCAATGACCCATACAACACTTCTAAATTGGTTGGGTTATCATCAACAATTAAAATAACTCTTTGTTCGCCATCATTAATCATTTTTGACAATTCTCCTGAGATTCTATCTTAACTTAATAGCTCTAATTCTATTCAACCACATTTTGGATATAATTCCTAATTTTTTGGATATTAAATCCTTTGGCGAGTTGAGTCATTTCATTGACAAAAGCTTCGTATTTTTTATCTTTTTTTCCCAAGTTCTCTAACTCTGTTTTAATGCCTTTTATGCTACCTTTTTTAACGTAGTCTAAAAGGAGCATTAGTTCTGATGCTGGTGGAATAACCATCTCGGCCGCTTCTTCTGAATGTGTAGAAAATCTTTGAGGCTTAGATTTGCTCTCACTATAAATCCACTCTATTTCTAGATATTTACTTAACATTTGATAAAGTTCAGAAGCTTGAACGGGTTTTCCTAAGAAATCATTAGCACCCGCGGCTAAACTCTTTTGACGATCAATTTCAAATACACTGGCTGATGAAACAATAACTGGCAGATTTTTTAGGGTTTCTATTTGTCTAAGTTTTGCTAACATTTGCCATCCATCTAACACTGGCATTGCCAGATCCGTAATAATTAGATCCGGTGGAAACGCGATCGCTTTTTCTAAACCTTCTTGTCCTTGACTGGCTTCTCGCATGGTAAAACCGAGGGGTTCTAATAAATTGACAATAACGGAGATATTTTGCCAGCGATCATCAATAATAAGAATACTGCGCTTTTTACCAGAATAGCCGACAATATTATTGACATGATTAGGTAAATAATAATTATGATTTTCAATTGAGTGCAAAATAATGGGAAATTTTACTTCAAAAGAAAAGATACTTCCACTGCCAAATTCACTTTGAACCTGCATTTGACTTCCCATCATTTCCACTATTTTTATACTAATAGGTAATCCTAGTCCTGTTCCCTCTGTTTGACGACTTTTTTCTCCGACTTGCTCAAAGGGTAAAAAGATTTTAGGCAGTTGTTCAGGATTCATACCAATGCCTGTATCTTCAATTCTAAAATTAATTGAGGTGAAAATTTCTTCCTCTATATAGATAGTTGGTGTCATCACTTCTACTTGGAAAACAACTCTTCCTTTATCAGTAAATTTGATAGCATTCCCTAGTAAATTAATTAGCACTTGTCGTAGTCTTTTTTCGTCTACTTTGATCATAAATGGGAGATTAACCGAGGGCTGATAAATAAATTTAATATCTTTTTGTTCTGCCCGAATGCGACAAATTTCTACAACATCTTGGAGAAAAGAAGTGAATTTTAAATCACTGGGAGACAGTTCCATTTTTCCGGCTTCAATTTTAGAGAGATCGAGAATATCATTAATTAAGGTGAGTAAATGGGAAGCACATTGATGAATAATATTAATACCATGTTGCTCTTTTTCTGTGAGGTGAGGGGAGCGAGAAAGAATTTGAGCATATCCTAAAACACCATTAAGAGGAGTCCGCAATTCGTGACTCATATTCGCGAGAAATTCACTTTTGGCTTGATTGGCTGCATCTGCCGCTTCTTTTGCTTTACTAATTTCTTCATTAGCTCTTTTGTTTTCTTGGAATTTTTGATCAAGGGTAATTGCCATTAACTGAAAGTTATTGGTAAGTGCATTCATTTCCATAACGTTACTTTTTGGCCAAATAATCTCTTTTTGTTCGATGAGTTTATTAGGAAGATTTGTGGTTAATTGAGTTAATGCCAAAATGGGCTTGACTAAATTGCGGCTGATCAGTTTGGCAAAAATTAAAGCCATCACTGCAATAACAACGAGAATAAAAAGACTTTTTCTATAAACTTCATTGAGATAGCTAATTTGAGGTGCTACACTTGCTTCTGTCACTAATATCCAAGGAAGACGATCGCGTAGAGGCGTTTGTTTAACATAGAAAGATTTTTTCCAACGTAATGCGCTGGGCATTCCTGGGTTATTGGGTAGCCAATGATAGATTCCATTTTGTGGATCTCCGAGAATTTCACCTGTTTGACGATCCAAATTTTGCCCAAATTTTAGTTCAGGACGAGTGCTGATCAAAACACGTTGTTGACGATCTAATAAACTGATGTTAAGCTTCCATATCGAATTTTTTTCTTGGATCAAATCTATCAATCTTGTCCAATTCAATTCTCCGACAACATTACCCAAAAGTTGACCTTTTTTAATAATAGGAAATGTTTGAAATATGACAGGATAACTATGTGAACTATCGGTGTAAATTTCTGATATTTTTGCTTCTTTTCGACTCCCTAATTCTTGCCAAGAAGGTAAATTTACCCAATGATTTGTCAAGGGTAGTGATTGAGTAATAAAATCGCCATTTTGGCGGAGGATATAAATATTTTGAAATGCGGGAAAACTTTGAGAGGTTAATTCGGTGATTTCCTGTAATTTCTGTGAGTAATTGATATCTACATTACTGGCCAATTGTGCTAAGGCTTGCAAGCCTCTCAAATTGTCAGTATACCAATCATCCACTTCTTCGACTAAATCGTGAGAAATTGTTTGCAAATGCGTTTGAACTAGTTTTTGTTGTTGAGTCGTCGCGTCTCGACTATCCCATGCCAGAAGAATTAACGCGGGTAAGAAAACAAACGCGACTAAAAGATTAAACAAAGTTTGTTCAAAGGAAATTGTTTTGGCAAATTGGGGACGTTTTGCCCATTTGTAAAAAGGTAAATGCACAAGTAAAAGACTGGCAATTAGGGCATTAAAAATGCCATTGACTGCCTGTTTGAACATAATTAATACAACGTAGGAAGATTCCAATCCCAAGAAAACCGCGTAAAATAACCAGACTAATGGCATTCCCATTAATAACCAGTAAAGGATATCTAGGAGGAGAAGATTATTGGTTTTTCCTTTGAGTCCCCAACCCACAAATAAGGCTTCTACGGTAAAAATAATAACGGCATAGGGATGTTGCCAAAGGATGATCGTGTGTAAACTGGCTAAAATTGCGGCGAAAGTTCCCCAGGCTAAACCATAGAGTTGGATGATCATCAAAACTGTGATACTGCCGAATAAGAAGTCTACGGAAAAAACAAAGGGGTATTTAAAATAATTTCCTAAGTATCCGGTTATTAACAGTAGGATAAAAATCCCGACTGATTGCAGGAAATATAATTGTTTTAACTTCAATTTATTAGGATATATTTCTTTGGCTAATTTTTCTGGTAGTTGCATTAATTTATCCTCATAATATTAAGTCGAAAAAGTGTGATAGCTTCTGGATAGACTGTCTGAGAATTATCTTGCTCTTGAGTTTTCTGAGAAAACTCACTATCGTGATTTTTCAGGGAGTGAGAGGTTGGTGCTAAGTGGAACAACATACCCAACGCGTTGAAGCCGCTAAACGTGACAGGCTACACCAACGTCAACCCACAAGAGGTTTTTTGGCTTTTTTGAGATACTCGGATTCCCTAATTTAATTGGGTGAAGATATTTTTGCGATCGCGATGAGATTCAGATAAGGCACACTCAACTGGCGAGTCTCACAGACTGGTTAAAAACTGACTCAGGAAGGATATCCATCCTAAATGCCCCAGAAGTGATAGTTTTCGGGATAAATTATAGTTTAGCATTAAGGGGGACACAACGATCGCGTTTTTTCTGTCTATTTTTATACCAAGAAAGAAAAAATTGCGTGGGCAGCCCGATCACAGACACCAACATCTCCTAATTGTTGTCGCATTTGCTGATAGTTGGCAAAGACTTGATCTCGTCTATTTTGATTAATTAATAAATCGGTTGATTTCGAGACAATATTCTCTGGTGTGACTTGATCTTGTAATAATTCAGGAACAATTTCTTGCATTAAAACCAGATTAGGTGGTGACATAAAGGGAATGGAAAATTTTAAGATATGTTGAGCAACCCACGCGGTAAAACAATTAACTCGATAAATGACAACTTGGGGAACATTGAGAAGGGCAATTTCTAAATTCACTGTCCCCGATTTTGTAATAGCCAAGTCGGATGCCGCGATAATTTCTAAAGTTTGCTTTTCTAAGATTGTCGCCCGTAAATTATAGTTTTCAATGGCTTTTTTAATTGCCTCTCGATAATTGTCTCTGGAAAGGGGAATAAAAAAGCGAATTTCTGGATATTTATCTTGGAGTATTTTGGCTCCTTGAAACATCACAGGCATTAAATATTTTAATTCTTGTTGACGGGATGCCGGAAACAGCGCGATCGCCTTTTCTTCTTCTTTAATTCCTAACAGTTGACGCGCGGTTTCTCTAGTAGGTGCTTGTTGCATTCTTTCTACCAAAGGATGACCTACCCATTGCACTTTCGCGCCTTTTTTTTCAAAATAACGGGCTTCTTCTGGAAAAATTGCTAATAATAAATCCGTGACACCAACAATGATAGAAGTATTGCGTTGAGAAATCGACCAAACCCATTCTTGGGGAGCGATATACCAAACAATAGGTAAAGAGGGCAAATGGCGACGGATATAATTACCAATCCCCATATTAGGTCCTAAATAATCAATGAGCACTACTACATTAGGGGGATTATTTTTGAGATATTTTTTTGCTTTTTCTTGAATTTTAATAGTTGGTATAATATAGGGAATAGATTCTAAAATGCCTACGGAGCCTATCCCCGTTGTATCCGCTAAAATGGTAGCACCCGCTTTCGCCATGCGCGAGCCACCGAGGGCAATAATTTCTAAGTCTAAATTTATTTTTTCGGCCTGTCGTTTCAGAGCTTCCACCAAAAAAGCTCCTTGTAAGTCACCAGAAACCTCGCCTGTACTGATAAAAATGCGCGCCATTGATTTGAGAAAGTTTGTGTAATTTAAGGGTGTTTTATACTATAATACCTAATGGGGTCACTTACAGAATTTACAGAGGAAAACCGAAAAAATCTACTTTCTGGTGCTTGTCTGTGGGCGGAAATAAGGATTTTGGGTGCAGAAGGACACTGTTTTCGCGTATTTCCCGTTCGCCATGATCGCATTGTCATCCTCAACTTCCCAGTATTTTTACTGAAAAAGGAGATCATAAATGCCTTTTAGTAATTACAAGAGTATTGGTGCAGTGGCTAAGGAATTTCAAATTAAGTATATTCGGGAAAATTTTATTGTTGAAACTGACTTTTTATGCAGTAATACTTTTCGTGAGGAACTTGACTTAATTTTAAATGAAGGGGTTTTTGATAATTCAGAAATAGCTCTTTGTGAAACGATTATTTATCCGATTTTAAAAGAGGTTTGGAAAGTTTATCGGAGAAATTTTCTGCTCTGGAGTCACCAAAGTTTATTTTATGATGAAAAATTATCGGGGATTCCTGATTATATTTTAGCGAAAAGATCGCCTCTTGGTGTTGTGGTTTTCGATAAGCCTTTTTTGGTGTTAGTCGAAGCTAAGAAAGAAAGCGATTTTTCTGAAGGTTGGGGACAATGTTTGGCAGAAATGCTCGCGGTGTCACGTCTGAATAATGATCCTGAGCAAAGGATTTTTGGCATTGTTTCTAATGGTACTATGTGGCAGTTTGGGAAGTTAGAATTAGATGTATTTACCCAAAATAAAATGTTTTATACAATTCAAAATTTAGAAGAATTATTCTCGGCTATTAATTATGTTTTTCAACAATGTGAATTACAATGCAATATTAACGGTTAATTATCAGGGTAAATCAAGAAAAAATAAACACAGATATTTGTTAATTTATCTGTGTTTATCTGCGTTTATCTGCGGTTAAAAATTATTCATCATCGTGGGCAAAACGACGATAGAGGAAATCCAGGGTATAATTGCGTAAATTATAATATTCTGGATCTTCCATAATCCGAGCCCGATCGCGGGGACGAGGGAAAGGTATTTCTAATATTTCCCCAATGGTAGCTGCGGGACCATTAGTCATCATAATTAAGCGATCAGATAAAAACAAAGCTTCATCAATATCATGGGTAATCATCAAAACAGTACAGCGATGATCATTCCAAATTTTTAACAATTCTTCCTGTAATTCTTCCTTGGTAATCGCATCTAACGCACCAAAAGGTTCGTCTAAAATTAACACTTCTGGACGAATGGCTAGAGCGCGCGCGATCGAAACCCGTTGACGCATCCCACCGGAAATTTGCATCGGTTTTTTCTCCGCGGCTTCTGATAGTCCCACTAGGGCTAAATGTTCACGCACAATGTCGTTTTTTTCCGCGCGTGACTTTTTCGGAAAAACGGCATTTACGGCCAAATAAACATTCTCAAAAACGGTGCGCCAAGGTAATAAAGCATAATTTTGAAAGACAACCATACGATCGGGACCGGGTTTGGTAATAGGTTGTCCTTTGAGTGTGACGGAGCCGGAACTTGGGTGAGCAAAACCGGATATCATATTTAATAGAGTCGATTTTCCGCAACCCGAATGTCCAATCACACAGATAAATTCACCCGCGGATACATTGAGATTAATATTTTGCAGTGCTTGAAAGCCATTAGGATAAATTTTCTGCACATTATCCATCAGTAAAAAGGGTTGACGGAGGTTCTTCTTGCTGGTTTTTGTCGCCTGAGATTTTAAGGTTGAATTAGCCATGATTTTCTCCAATAATGGGTAATGGGGATTGGGGAATAGGTAATAGGTAATGGGGATTGGGAAATGGGGATTGGTGAATGGGAATTGGGGAATGGGGATTGGGGAATGGAAATTGGGGAATGGGGAATGAGGAATGGGGAATGGGGATTGGGGGATGGGGATTGGGGATTGGGCAACTGTCAACTGTCAACTTCCTTCTTCCTTCTTCCTTCTTCCTTCTTCCTTCTTCCTTCTTCCTTAGTTTATTAAGCAGCAGGAGAGCGGCGATCAAAGATAATTTCTGTCATGGTAAAGTCGCGTTTAATCTCTAAATTATTAAGATAACCAAGAGGATCATCCGCGTTAAATACCGAGCCATCAAATAATTGAATAGAGCTACGAGAATAAGTAATATCGGATAAGCCTAATTCTCGTGCCGCGGTACTAAAAACACCTACTTTGACAATATGTTCCAAAATTTCTACCCAGTTACGAGGAAAGGGAACATCTCCCCAACGCGCCATTTGAACAATATGCCAAAGTTGTTCAGTACGACTCGGACGGTTAACGCCTTCACCATAAAATAAATGGTGAGCATATTCGCGCATTGGAGCATTGATATTACAAGTCAAATCATTCGGATCACCGAGTTGAATATAACCTTTATCTGTACTCAAATAATCGGTTTCCGCAATCATTTCTTGTATTTCTTCTGCATTATTAGGATCGGCACAATAATGACAGGCTTCTAATAATGCCTTTGTTAACGCGATATGGGTATTTGGATAAGCATTCGCCCAGTCTTCTCGTACTCCTAATACTTTACCTGGATGATTCGGCCAAATTTCTAAATCTGTCGCGACTGTAAAACCGACTCCTTCCATCGCGGCGCGATAATTCCAAGGTTCCCCAACACAAAATCCGTCAATGGTATTAGCTTGTAAGTCAACCACCATTTGCGCGGGGGGAATATTACTTAA
The DNA here is from genome assembly GCA_037440985.1 of Microcoleaceae cyanobacterium bin_387. Taxonomy (GTDB): domain Bacteria; phylum Cyanobacteriota; class Cyanobacteriia; order Cyanobacteriales; family Microcoleaceae; genus JBEDKD01. The sequence continues at coordinate 38,723 of JBBITB010000034.1, read as the reverse complement.
AAGGACATCGTGATCGGGGTCAATTCCTGCGCTGGCCAACCAATATCGTAATAGTAAATTGTGCATGGATGAAGGGTGAACAATTCCCATGCGATGAGTTTGCGCGGGAGTGCGATTTAACATTTCTTTAAAGTCGGCTAAATTTCGCACTCCTTGATCGTAAAAACGACGGGATAAACTAATCGCGTTTCCATTACGAGTCATGGTTAAAGATGTCACCATTGCTAAGGGTTTATCTTGATAACCTCCTAATGTTAACCACGCGGGCATTCCAGAGGGCATTTGCGCGGCATCTAAGTATCCTCCTACCATGCCATCAACGATGCCTCGCCAACTGGTTTCTCGGACTAAATGTACTTCATCTAAACCATGTTTGGCAAAGAATCCTTTTTCTTTGGCAACGGCTAAGGGAGCACAGGCGGTTAAGGGGACAAATCCGATTTCGAGGTTGACTTTTTCTAAACCATGACGTGCGATCGCGCTGACTTTGCGAGCCCGTAATTTCTTAACTCGTTTTTGTTGATTTAAGAAATAAATCATCTCACTCCGTAAGACGTAATAATTCGGGTGAGAAACGACTTCCATGCGTTGACGAGGGCGAGGAATATCGACCTCTAAAATACTGCCAATTTTGGATTCTGGTCCATTGGTTAACATCACAATGCGATCGGATAATAATACCGCTTCATCAACATCGTGAGTCACCATGACGGAGGTGATTTTATACTCTTCGCAAATTTGCATTAATTGTTCTTGCAAATTCCCACGAGTTAAAGCATCAAGAGCTCCAAAGGGTTCATCTAATAATAGCAGTTTAGGACGAATGGCTAAAGCGCGCGCGATCGCGACTCGTTGTTTTTGGCCCCCCGAAAGTAAAGCGGGTTGTTTATGCGCGTGATCTTTTAACCCCACCATATTAATATGTTTTTCGACAATTTCTTGTCGCTCTTCTTTCGGTAAACCTTTTAAAACACTATCAACGGCAAGGGAGATATTTTCCCGAACTGTTCGCCAAGGTAAAAGAGAATAATTTTGAAAGACTACCATGCGTTCGGGACCAGGACGCATGATTTTTTGACCTTCTAATGCCACTAATCCATCGGTGGCTAAATCCAAACCCGCGATCATATTTAATAAGGTCGATTTGCCACAACCAGAGTGACCAATTAATGAGATAAATTCGCCTCTTTTTATTTCTAAGTTAATTCCTTTCAGTGCTATATATTGACCGCCTCCTGTTAACTCAAAAACTTTGTCAACTTGTTCCACCGCAACAAATATAGACATGATATTTCCTCTTTGATAATGGGGATTGGTGAATGGTGATTGGGGATTGGTGAATGGGGATTGGGTAATGGGTAATGGGTGATGGTAGTGCTGTTTCATTCTCCTCAAACCCGCCAGGGACTTAAGTTCCTGTCTCATAGCTGAAGTCGTCTAAAGACGACTCAAAAAGCATTAAAAATCTCCAAAAATTAACTTTTACTCTATAGGCAATCATGCTTTCAGGTGAATTATTGGAGATGTCTATTTATAGTCCTCTTCAGAGGACTTGAGCTTTGAGACTCTTACTTAAGTCAGAGTCTAGGGCTTTGAGAAAATGAAAAAAAACTGTGGGTAATGGGATTTGGATTTTTATATCTTCCGTTTTTTGGGGTTTCAGATTTTCCGGTTATATCTAATACCTATTAACGATTACCTATTCCCTATTACCTATTAGCCATTACCTATTACCACTCATTTATTTTTGTTCGTCGGGAACCACTTTACTAGCAATAAATGACATCAAACGATCTAACAATAAACCCACAACACCTACATAAACAAGGGCGACAATAATATCACTGGTACGACCGACATTATAGGCATCAAACATGAAATAACCGATTCCCACACCTCCTGTAATCATTTCCGCAGCAACAATGGCTAACCACGCTAAACCAATACCAATTCTTAATCCGGTAAAAATGTAAGGTACGGACGCGGGAAAAACAATGTTAACAAAATATTCTTGTTGTGACAATTGCAAGACGCTCGCGACGTTTTTGTAATCACGGGGAATTTGTTGTACACCAACAATTGTATTAAGTAAAATTGGCCATAGGGATGTAATGAAAATCACGAAAATGGCAGAAGGTTCTGATTGTTTAATCGCGGCTAAGGCAATGGGCAACCATGCTAAAGGTGGAATGGTGCGAAGCAGTTGAAAGAGGGGATCAAAGGCTTTCAATAAGATAGGACTTAAGCCAATAATAATCCCAGAAACGATACCGACTATACCCGCGAAGGTATAACCAACTGCTACCCGTTGTAAACTGGCGAATATTTGCCAAAATAATCCTTTCGCGGTTCCTTCGCGATCAGGATACGCGAAAGGCCAAAAGATTTTGTAATAACTATCTTGAAATACTTTAATCGGACCGGGTAATGTTGATTCTGGGCTGAGAGTAAATAATTGCCAGATTAACAGGAAACCGACGATCGCGAGTATTGGAGGTATCCAATTAGGTGCTTGTTTCTTGATAGAAGAGATGATCGATTCCACCAAAGAATCTTGATTCTTTTTGCCCCGTTTATAGTCAACAGTCATTAATTTAGTCCTCCCACAGTTGGCTTAACAAAGAACAGCAAATTTTACAAAAACAGAGATGGCAATATTAGGGAAAAGTTTAAGAACTTAAGTCCGTTTAATTTTCAGACTATTGAGATATTCCTGGGGTTTCTCAGGATCAAATTTCACCCCATCAAATAATACTTCTACTCCGCGACTATCACTGGCTGGTATTTCTGCCGCAGGCACTCCCATTTGTTGGGCGGCTTGTCGCCATAAATTCGCGCCATTTACCTCGGAAATGAGTTTAGTGAGATCCGTATTTTTGGGAAGATTTCCCCAGCGTTCATTTTCTAACAAAAACCAGAGATCATGGCTTTTATAGGGAAAAGATGCTGTTCCTTTTTCCCAATAACGCATCACATTAGGACTGTTTTCTACTACAGGGCGACTATCTCCATAGTTAATTTTTCCTTGGAGGCGATCAATAATATCGGCAACGGGGACTTTCGCGTATTCTTCACGTGATAAAATTTGTGCCATTTCTTGACGATTTTCCATTTTGTCGCACCATTGTTGCGCTTCGATTACCGCTTTCAGAACCGCGATCGTCGTTTTGGGATGTTGTAGAGCCCAATCTCCGCGGAAAGAGAGCGCTTTTTCTGGGTGATCTTTCCACATTTCTCCTGTTACTAACGCGGTATAACCTACCTTTTGGTTAATAGCGCGTAAATGCCAAGGATCTCCTACACAAAAACCTTGAATATCTCCTGTTTGCATACTGGTGACTAATTGAGCACCAGGCACAATTTGAATGACGACATCATTATCAGGATCAATCCCTCCCGCGGCTAACCAATACCGCAACATCATGTCACTGGTACCGCCTTTAAAGGTATGGGCAAAACGCAGTTGTTTACCGCTTGATTTTGCCTCACTCACTTTACCTTTGAGCACAGAAGTATCAAGTTTTACGCCTGTATCTTTGAGAGTATTCGCGACGGAAATTCCTTGGCCTCCTACATTAAGACGCAGGGGCATCATCATGGGAATTTTCGCGTTTCCTTTGGTAACTAATCCCATTGCCATTAAATAAGGCATGGGTGTTAAAACCATTGCTGATTCTAACCCCCCCGCGGCTGGACCGAGTTCTAATTTGTCCCGAATGACTGCCCATGAGGGTTGCTTTTGCAGTGTGACATCTAAACCCCATTTGGCAAAATAACCTTTTTCTTTGGCTATAATCAAGGGAGCAGCATCGGTTTGGCCGATGAAACCGATTTTGACTGTCTTGACTTCCGGCATTTGTTCCGGTGGAATGCTGGCTTGGGGAATGGCGGCACTTGGGGAATTACTATTGCCTTGATTTCCAGGCTCTGGGGGATTTCCCAGACAGCCTTTGAGCAATACTGAACCCATTGTCGACGCGATCGCGGTCATCATAAATTTACGTCGAGAAATTTCAGACATAAAATCTCCTTATAGCAAATAAAAGGTTTCGCAACACTTAACAAGGGGTGATTAACCATCGTGAAAAAAGGTTATAAAAATCCTGTCTCCTGCTAGGGATCAGCAGAAAACCAATTTCCGAGGGAGGAGTGGTTTTTGGAAAAAAAAACCCCCTCCCTCAGACAACCCAATGAGTCACGAAGTTCTGTTTAAGTATTTTTACTCACAAGGGCGGGGGACTTGTGTCTCTCTTTTTGTGATGTTTTTACATTATCACGACTTTAAGAAAATAATTAAACAAAGATTAAATTCCATTGATAAGTATTTTTTTTGGGTTATGCGTACTATTTATGTAGGGAAGGATAATTGTCAATAAAATCAGTTAATTGCGAATAGGGTGATATGGAGGTGTAATGATATCAACGGGCGCGATCTCTTATCAGAAACCGGCGCCTCTGAGAAACCAGGGACTCTGAGAAACCAGGGGAGCTGAGAAACCAGGTTTCTTCCCAAAATCTCCTAGGATGCAGAGATGATCGCAGAAACCCGCTTTCTTTCCCCCAACCGGCTCCTCTGAGAAACCAGAGGCTCTGAGAAACCAGGTTTTTTGGAAAAATCTCGGTATTGATGAAAAGATTAAGGGATAAACTGGGTTTCTTTCCCCAGCACAGAAACCCGGTTTATTTGATGGGAAAAAACGCGATCGCGCCCCTTATCAGAAATCAGGTTTCTTCCGAAAATCTCCTAGGATGCAGAGGCGATCGCAGAAACCCGGTTTCTTTACCCCACCAACCCGGTTTCTTTAACTCTAGCGGGTATCATCAGTTAAGAAGAAGAAGATTATGGATTGACAATCATCAAGAGATATTGGTATGATGCGCCAAGATAAAAATAAAAAAAAGAGTGTCAATTTAGGAGACAGTTAAAATGTCAGCCAATGAAAACCTTACAAATTTTTGTGAAGTACCAAACAGTCCCATAAATGAATTGACTAAAATCAATAACATAGAGGGGACAATTCAAACAGCAATACATGGAGTTAATGTTGAGGATTTAGTCGCCAAATTTGGTTCCCCTTTATTTGTTTACTCAGAAGCAACTTTAAGAAAGCAGTTTCGTAGTTTCAAAAATGCTTTTACTACTCGTTATCCAAACGTAACTTTTGGTTGGTCTTACAAAACGAATTATTTAAAAGCAATTTGTGCTATTTTCCACCAAGAAGGAGCGATCGCGGAATTAGTTTCTCAAATGGAATATGATAAAGCCAAAAATTTAGGTATTCCTGGTGAACAAATCATTTTCAACGGACCTCATAAGCCTTATGATACCTTGTTAGCGGCAATTAAGGAGGGGGCAACAGTCAATATTGACCACTTCGAGGAAATTGAAGATTTAGAAAAAATTGCCTCAGTTTTAGACAAAACCCTGACTGTTGGTATTCGTATTAACCTAGATACAGGTATTGAACCTTGTTGGTCAAGATTTGGTTTTAACCTAGAATCTGGTGAAGCACGGTCAGCTGTACAACATATTGCCAAAAGTAATCGCTTACGTCTGAATGGATTACATAGCCATATTGGTACTTTCATCACCAATAAAGAACCCTATGCTCAACAAGTAGAAAAAATGGTTAAATTTGGCTATGAAATAGAAGATAATTTTGGCTGGCAGATGGAGTATATAGATATTGGTGGTGGATTTGCATCCAACAACAAAATGAAGGAAATTTATCATAAAGGCGAGTTAATATCTCCTTCTATTGATGACTATGCGGAGACTATTTGTAATGCTCTCTGGAAAAGTCTTAGACCCAATCATAGACCTAAATTAATTATTGAATCAGGACGCTTACTGGTAGATGAAGCAGGAACTTTAATTACTACAGTTTGTGGGACAAAACGCTTACCTGATGGAAATCATGGTTATGTTATCGATGCTGGGATTAACTTACTATTTCTTAGTCTTTGGTTTGACTTTAATATTGCCCTGGCAAAGGCTATTCCTGGTAAGTGTGAAAATTCCCAAATTTATGGACCTCTTTGTACTAATATAGATGTGATAGCTGAAGCGATTAGTTTACCTCCTTTATCGCGAGGCGATCGCTTGGTTATCTCTAATATTGGTGCCTACAATAATAGTTTTTGGTTTCAATTTATCGAATATCGTCCTAATATTGTCTTGATTACAGACAAAGGAGATGTAGAATTAATTCGTGCGGCTGAAGATTTGAGTGACATAGAGAGAAGAGAATATCTCCCTTCTCATCTGGAAGTAATTCAAGCTATCAAACAAGTACATTAATGATTGTAGAAAGATTTAGATTATGACAAGTTGGCTTCATTTATTCATTGCTATTTTCTTAGAATCTGTGGGAACAACTTGTATGAAGTTTTCTCAGGGATTTACTAAATTAATTCCTTCTACTTTAGTGGTGTTTTGCTACATTGGTAGCATCTCTATGTTAACAAAGGCTCTTAAAGGAATTAATCTCAATATTGCCTATGCAATTTGGTCAGGAGTGGGAACCGCGATAATTGCTATAGTAGGGGTTATTTTTTTTAAAGAAACTTTAAGTCCTCTACAAATTGTTTCAATTTGTTTGATTATTTTAGGAGTCGTGGGGGTAAATTTGCTACATGAAATTTAATGTATTAATCCTACTATGAAGAACTCGTTTTTTCACTCTAGCAAAAAAAAACTGCGTAGGTTGGGTTGTTCGCGTAGCGGCGCGTAAGCACTGGAACGAAACCCAAAACAATCCAGTAAATGTTGGGTTTCGCCAAGCCTCAACCCAACCTACTAATTGATGGGTAACTAGAGTAATTTCTCCATTAGCACGCATTTTTTGTGACCAGTTATGTTGGCAAATACTTTCACCCCTTGATATTCATAATCTTGATAATCAATTGACACAATTTCCTTAAATCCGAATCGGGAACAATATCTTTGCGTAACAATTCCAGTGGTCTCAGTAATTATTCGGGAAAATTTTTTAGTTTTAGCGTATTCTATATTTTCAGCATATAAATATCTCCCTATATGGCGATTCTGATATTTAGGATAGACTCCTATCATAGACTCATAAAAAAATTCTCCTTTTCTAATATTTTTATCTGCTAAATATTCTTTTTGTAATGAGTCTATCAGAGAAATGATTGGGAGAAATTGGTCAAATTCCTGATACTTTTCTTTATAATAGTTATTTTCTATATACATATCTTCAGAAATTATAAATCCGACCAATTCACCAGTTTGTGCATCCTTCGCGACATGAGATAACCCATCTTCTACAGCTTTCTGACACACAATTTCGGCAACAGGATAATAATATTCCTTGGTTATTCCTAAACAATGGGTCAGCGGTTCACTGTCAGGAAAAACAGTAGCCATACATTCAATTGTACTGGCTAAATCTTTGCTTTGTAGAATTTCATAAACGATTCCATCTTGTTCCAACATATTATTTTCTCCTGATTTGAGCAACTGAATAAAATCCTTGAGAATGTTGGGTTTCGTTCCTCAACCCAACCTACAATCTTGAGCCAGCCAGATATTTTTGGAGGATTTGAGCTAGTCTTTGAACTTGTGGCGGTCTAACCAGATTGTAATGATTACCCGGAATCATATCAGTATGTAATTCTTCTACAAATTCATTCCAGACTGATGCCAAATCTGTCTCAGTTTCACTAGCTTGTATGACAATCATCGCACCTGAATATAATTGAGGTTGATACTTTCCTAAAGCTAGAATGTTTAGCTTATTAATCTCTAATAAATGTTGTACTTCAGCTAAATCGAATTCTTCTGGCACCAGATTTTTTTGTTTAGCTTGTTCTAACATATAGAGTAATTTTTCCTGTGGTGCTAGTTGTTGTATTTCTGATAAACAAGGCTCAAGCTCTTGACCAAGTAGCCACACCATCAGCACAGCATCATCATTTTCTAATTCAGATGTTGTAAAAAGAGGGTCAGAATCTACTGAAGCTAAGAAAGCAATTTGTTCGCCTTGGCGAGAAAGTTGCTGTGCCATTTCAAAAGCAACTATACCACCCAAAGACCAACCAAAAAGAAAGTAAGGCCCATGAGGTTGAACAGTTTGTATTGCTTGGATATAATAACTAGCCATCTGTTCAATACTGCTATGAGGTTCGTTTTCAGGATTCAAACCGAAGGATTGTAAACCATAGACTGGTTGCTCTAAATCCAATTGATAAGCTAAATCTTGATAGCACAGAACATTTCCGCCAGAGGGATGAATACAAAATAAAGGAGGTTTATTACCTTGAGATTTGATTGGCACTAAAACAGACCAATCTAAATCTGTTTCTTGGCGTAGCATATGGGCGATTTGTTCAATCGTTGAATTTTGGAAAAGTGTTGCCAGGGATAACTTTTTGTGGAATTGTTGTTGAATTTGAGACATGAGACGGACAGCTAGGAGAGAATGACCGCCTAGTTCAAAGAAATTGTTTTTGACTCCAATAGGATAGATCCCAAGGAGATCCGACCATATTTGCTCTAATTTGAGTTCTATGGTATCTCTGGGAAAAATTAACTTTCCTTCACTGCTTAAGTCTAAATCAGGAACAGGTAAAGCTTTACGATCTATTTTGCCGTTGGGTGTTAAAGGGAAATCTTTTAAGAACATAAAGGCAGAAGGGACCATATATTCTGGGAGCTTCTGTTTAAGATATTCTCGTACTTCACCAGTATTCAATCTTGCATTGTCACCAACGATATAAGCTACTATCCTTTTGTTTCCAGGAATGTCTTCCCTAGCTATAACTACAGTTTGTTGGATTTGAGGATGAGTGTTGATAACTGATTCTATTTCTCCTAGCTCAATGCGGAAGCCTCTAATCTTGACTTGATTATCAATGCGATCGAGATACTCTATATTACCATCATTTAAGTAACGAGCAATGTCACCTGTTTTATAAATGCGTTCTCCTGTTTGGAAAGGATTAGCTATGAATTTCTCTTGTGTTAGTTCTGGGCGGTTAAGATAACCTCTGGCTAAACCATCACCTCCGATATAGAGTTCGCCTATGACACCTATAGGTACTGGTTGTAGTTGTTGATCCAGGATATATATTTTGGTGTTGGACATAGGGCGACCGATCGGAACTAAGGCTTGCTCTGGGATACTATTTTTCTTATCCTCAAAGAAGGTGCTATCAATGGTACATTCTGTTATTCCGTAGGAATTAATAACACGACTATTTGAACCACAATAATTTACAAGATTTCCATATTCTCCCATATACCAAATATCGGAACCAACTATTAGTATTTGCATGAAATCAAGCAACTGTTGAGTTTGCTCAAGGTACTCAACCAGAGGACGTATCAGAGCAGGGACAAATTCAGCAAAATCCACTTTTTGATAACGCATTAGGTTGTAAAGTTGAGCCGGATCTGTCCGTATTTCCGATGGACATAACACAAGTTTAGCTCCAGAACAAAGAGCGCGTACCCAATCACCCGTAAACACATCAAAGGAAAAATTAGCAAGTTGGAGGTGGCAAGTTGTAGTTGATTTTAATTGATAAGCTTTTTCCCATCCCCAGTAAGCTTTAACTAAACTCCGATGTTCTATCATTACTCCTTTAGGCTGTCCAGTAGAACCTGAAGTATAGATAACATAAGCAAGATTATTTGAACTTACATCTGTATTAAGTGGGGAATTACTATATTTTTCAATCACTCCCCAATCTTTATCCAAACAAACTATCTGTCCTGGTGTTGACGGTAAAGATGACAATAAATCTTGTTGAGTTAATAACACATCAACTTTTGAATTAGTCAACATATAACTCAATCTTTCCGCTGGATAATTTGGGTCAAGGGGTACATAAGCTCCACCGGCTTTTAATATCCCTAATAGTCCAATTATCATCTCTAGGGAACGTTCTACACAAATTCCTACCAATTCTTCAGGTTTTACTCCCAATATTTGCAGATAATGTGCGACTTGATTGGCTTTTTGATTTAATTCAAAATAAGTTAATTGTTGTTCGCAAAATACTAGCGCGATCGCATTAGGTGTGAGTTCTACCTGTTCTTCAAATAATTGATGAATACATTTATCTTGGGGATATTCGCTCTGGGTCTGATTCCACTCTACTAATAATTGATTGCTTTCGTTTTTGCTCAATAATTGTAACTGATTAACAGTCTGATAAGGATGAGCAACAACGGCTGACAATAAGTTCTCAAAATGACCAGCCATCCGCTTAATAGTGGAGTCATCCCATAAATCTGTTTTATATTCCCATTCTGCTTCTAAGCCTTGAAATGTTTCCGTCATTGAGACAGTTAAATCAAACTTAGAGACCACGCTTTCTTGATATAACTGATGACAAGTTATTCCTGGTAGTTCTAGCTCAACCTCTGGGGGTTGAAGAATAAACATTACTTGAAATAGATAGGAATAACTTAAAGACCTTTGGGATGGTAATACTTGTTCAAGTAGTACATCTTGATGTTCATAAGCTTTAAGTGTAGTTTCTTTAACTTGGTTGAGTAACTCTAAGAAACTAGGATTGTCCTCAAAATTACTTCTTAAGACCAAAGTATTCACAAAAAACCCTATCAATGACTCGATTTCACTGCGGTTGCGATTAGCTATGGATGACCCGATTAAAATATCTGATTGTCCGCTATAACGATATAGTAATGTGGCAAAAGCTGCCCACAAAGTCATAAACAAAGTTTGCCCTGACTCATTAGCCAAATTTTGTATTTTTTGGGTTAATTCTCTGTTTAAGAGAAATCTTTGTGTTTTACCTTTGTGAGTCTGTATATTGGGTCTAGGGCGATCGGTCGGTAGTTGTAATAGTTCTGGAGCATTTTGCAATTGTTGTCTCCAGTAATTGAGTTGAGTTTGTAATAATTCTCCCCTTAACCATTGTTTTTCCCAAAGGGAAAAATCCGCATACTGAACTGGTAGTTTTTCTAAAGGTGATGATTTTCCTGCCAGAAAAGCTTTATATAAAGCCGATAGTTCTTGATAGAATATTCCTATTGACCAGCCATCTGAGACAATATGGTGCATTGTGATTAATAACACATATTCAGTTGGGGCTAACTGCCATAAATTACCTCGAATTAAGGGGGCTATCTCTAAATTAAAAGGAATGTTTATTGCTTGTCGTACCTCTTTTTCTAAAACAGTTTGGCGTTCTGTTTTTTGAATATGTTGTAAGTCTGTCACCTTAATATTTAAGGTAAGTTCTGGATTAATTATCTGTCTTGCTGTTCCGTCAATTGTTTGGAAGCTAGTTCTTAGTACCTCATGTCTTTGTAGTATTTCCGAGAGGGCTTTTTCGAGAAGATTAATTTCTAAATTACCTGTTAAAGAGAGGACTATTGGTATATTATAAGTCGCATTTGCTCCTTCTAATTGGTCGATAAACCAAAGTCTTTCTTGTTGGAAAGATAGGGGAATTTCCTCTAAATTTTTAGCAACAGGTTTTAGAGCCGGAATATTCAATCCTTTTTTGAGGATGAGTAATTGGCTTAATGCCCGATCTAGTTCTGCTATTGTTGGCGATTCAAAAATTACTCTCAGGGGTATTTCTATGCCAAAGGCTTCCCTTAGCCTAGATATGACTTGGGTTGCTACTAAAGAATGTCCACCCAATTCAAAGAAATTATCATGTATTCCTACTACATCTAATTGTAATATTTCCTGCCAAATCTTAGCAATCAGTCTTTCGTTATCTGTGCGGGGAATAACAAGAACTGTTGACAACTCAGGACGGTGCTTTTCAGGAGCTTTTAGAGACCGACGATCCACTTTACCACTTGGTGTCAATGGCATTTTATCGAGGATAACAAAAGCTGTTGGTATCATATAGTCGGGGAGACATTTTTTCAAATCAGCACGCAATATCTGTGCTAAATTACCTACCATTTGGCTTTGCAGAGGATTATTAGCATAAGTTATCCAAGGTCTAAACTCAACATTGTTTAGCTCATTGGAGAAAACTTTTTCCCCTGTTTGAAAAACTACATCATAGCAACCCTTAACCTCAGACCAATTAAGATAAACTTTCCGAGATAATTCTTCGCCCAAAGCCCACCAATCTTCCGGTTCTATGCCATCCTTGTCAATCTCCTGTAACGCTTCTTTTAAATCACCTACTGTAGTTACTCCTGTCTCACTACGCAATAAATCTAAAAGCTTGATTTCTTGACTCAATCGAGGGTTACGTATATTCTTTATCACGAAAAATTCTGGTTTTTTTTCTATGAGTAAGTCACGGACTTGTGAAAGGGTAATTTCATTTTTTTGCCAGTCTAACCACTGCACCTCTGGTGTAGCAGCAACTTCTTTTTCTATATGAAGAATCACATCATAACGAAATTTAGTAATCTCATTATAGTAGCGACCGCGCTTGAGTTTAATTAGAACATGACTAATTGAGGGGAGATGTTGCTTTAGTGCAGTGAAAAAATCTGGATCGAGCAACAACTGATCTTCCTTGCCCATGCTATCAAAGATGTACTGCTCTAATTCTTTTATTGATAGCAAATCGGAAGCTTTATTGAATTCTAATTTAGCATAAAAAGCTTCTAGTAAAGATAAACTACGGATATCTCCTAGAAAAACAATTCCTCCTGTTTTCACCACCTGTATAGCTTTTTCTAAAACATCAATCAGGTAATTGATGCTAGGGAACAATTCGATTACAGAATTGATAATTACAGTATCAAATGAACAAGGCTCAATACCCTCGAAATCATCGGCTGTTCTCTGGGAAAGGGAAACTTGTGACCAATTGCCATCTAAGTTTTCTATTTGTTGTTCTAAATAAGACAAAACCTGAGCAGAAAAATCCGTCCCAAGATAATAAGAACACTTGGGAGCAATTTGAAACAAAAGCATTCCTGTTCCACAACCAATTTCCAAAACTCGGTCTGGTTTCCATCTGAGAATACGTTCTACTGTAGTATCCAGCCATTGACGCATTTCTTGTTTAGGAATTGGTAGGCCGGTATAGCTATCTCGCCAACCTACAGTATTAAAGGTAGGATCGAATTCAGATAGGGATTGGCTGTAGTTTGTATTCCAAATTTGCTGCCACTGTGAAACTTGTGTAGCATCGAGTTCTTGATTTGAGGTCAAACTATTATTTGAGTTTGGTACTACATAAGCTACTAAGCGTTTGTTTCTAGGAGTATCTTCTCTGACTATAACAACGGTTTGTTGAACTTGAGGATGGTTGTTAATAACTGCTTCTATTTCCCCTAGTTCGATGCGGAAACCTCTAATTTTGACTTGATTATCTATGCGTCCTAAATATTCAATATTACCATCAATCAGATAACGAGCTAAATCTCCTGTTTTATAAAGAAAACCCCCACCAAAAGGATTAGAAATGAATCGCTCATTTGTTAATTCTGGTCGGTGCAAGTATCCTCTAGCTAGTGCATCTCCGCCGATGTAAAGTTCACCGGATACTCCAATGGGAACTGGTTGAAGTTGTTTGTCTAGGATATATATTTTAGCGTTGGCTATTGGTTTGCCTATGGGTGGAAGTGATTGCCAAATATGAGGAGAACCTTGTAAAGAAAAGGCTGTCACGACATGACTTTCTGTTGGTCCGTATTGATTTTCTAACCGGCAATTCGGAAGCTTATTGAAAAAGTCTGTGAGTGCAGGAGTAATTTTTAGTTGTTCTCCAGCAGTAATCAATTCCTGAAGATTTTTAGGTAGAGATTCACTATTAGCAGCACTCTGAGCTAACTGCTCTAGCGCAACAAAAGGAAGAAATAGTCTTTCAATGGCTTGTTGTGTGAGCAGTTTTAATAATGCTGTTCCATCTCTGCGTATTTCTTCTGTTATTAAAACTAATATCCCACCTGAACACAAAGTAGCAAAGATTTCTTGAAAGGAAACATCAAAGCTTATTGGTGTAAACTGACCTGTTTTTGTGCCATATTTGGCAGATGATTGTTTCAGTTGCCAAAGAATAAGATTCACCAGCGGACGATGATTCATGGTCACTCCTTTGGGTTGACCAGTAGAACCTGAAGTATAAATCACATAAGCAAAATTCTCCGAACCTACTTCAGTAGATACATTTTCTCTACTGGATTGTTCAATCAATCCCCAATCTTTATCTAAACAAACTATCTGTGCAGTAGATGACGGTAAAAATGACAATAAATCTTGTTGAGTCAATAACACCTCAAGTCTTGAATTAGTCAACATATAACTCAATCTTTCGGCTGGATAATTGGGGTCAAGGGGTAAGTATGCTCCACCGGCTTTTAATATCCCTAACAGTCCGGCAATCATCTCTAGGGAACGTTCTACAAAAATCCCGACGATCGCGTCAGATACTACTCCCAAGCGTTGTAAATAATGTGCGACTTGATTGGCTTTTTCATTTAATTCTAAATAGGTTAATTGTTGGTGTTCAAATACTACCGCGATCGCATTAGGTGTGAGTTCTACTTGTTCTTCAAATAATTGATGAATACATTTATCTTGGGGATATGCTGTTTGGGTATTATTCCACTCTACTAATAACTGATGACGTTCGGTTTCGCTTAATAAGGGTAATTCATTGACAGTCTGATGAGGATCGGCAACAATGGCTGATAATAAATTCTCAAAATGACTACCCATCCGCTCAATAGTGGAGTCATCCCATAATTCTGTATTATATTCCCATTCTGCTTCTAAGCCTTGAAGTGTTTCCGTCATGGAAACTGTTAAATCACATTTAGCAGTTGTGTTGTTTTGATTTAATTCTCTACAAGTTTTTATTGTTGATTCTAGTTCATCCCCCAATTGACTCTCTAAGATAAACATCACCTGGAAAATAGGTGAATGACTTAAAGATATTTCTGGTTGTAAGGCTTCTACTACCTTTTCCCAGGGTATATCCTGATTTTCATAAGCTTTTGTGGTGGTTTCTTTGACCTCATGGAGTAAGCTTAAAAAACTAGGATTGCCGGAAAAATTACTTCGGAAAACTAATGTATTAATAAATAAGTCTATTTCTTGATGATGACAATTTACTACTGGTGAACCTATTAAAATGTCTGACTGCCCACTGTAACGATATAGTAATGTTGCGAAGCCAGCCAATAGAGTTATAAATAAAGTAGTTCCAGACTCCGTTGAGAGTTTTTGTAGTTTCTGGGTTAATCCCTGATTCAAGGTAAATCTTTGTGTTTTACCTGTATAAGTTTGTATGTTGGGGCGACTTCTATCTGTGGGTAATTGCAATAATTCGGGACAATCCTGTAATTGCTGTTGCCAATAACTAATTTGCGTTTCCATTATTTCTCTGCTTAGATGATAATTTTTGTTAGTTTTTGGGTTCTACCGAATCTCTTATGCTCAATTGACAAGTTGAGATGAGGAAACAGGCAACAGAAAACGGAGAATAGATTTTAATTTTCGGCTTTTCCGTACTTAGTAAGTACAGAATATCCGTAATTGTGAATCTAACTTCAACGCCTTCTGCTTTCGGCTTCCTTAAGAGGAATTAGCTTTTTTGGTAATAAATACTAATGCTAGAATCGAGGGTTTGTATTCCAGCCGCAACTGCCATTACTTTATCTTTGTATTTCTCATCAATCAGAGGTTTTAACGGTTGTTCAACTTGATTAAAATACTGCATTGCCTCAGCCGCTTTTTGATCCCATTCTGAATAAAAATTTAAGATATCATCGGGCATTATTTTAGTCCGCAGTCCTTCTTCGCTTCGGAGGCATTCAAAAGGTTCATCCAAGTTTAAAGTTCCATAATCTATGGTTATTTCTTCTTCAGGATAAATATCTCTAGCAGCTATTTCAAAATCATAAGCAGTTGTAATACAGTTAGGATCGGAATGATGATTGAGAAAACGTCCTAGATCCCAAACCAGTGCTAATTGCCCAGTTTTATATCGATAACAGTATTTCAGAACTTCCTTTTTCGTGAATTCATCGAGGGAATTTACATAAGATTCATCTAGTTTTTGAGTAAGATTATCTAAAATCCAAACTATTGTTCCCTTGGGGATAAATTGGGTTGCTACGACACCATAACCAATAGTTTCGTTAATCTTTTTTAACTCTGTATGAGGATGTATCATAAACTTTGAGACAAATGTCCAATAATGACAATTACTGAGACATATTGCACAATTGAGAGATGACCAATGCGGGGCATTCAGAAGTGGTATCCTCAAAATTTTGTTGGGGTAGGCACTCTGGGACTAGCTTGACAAGCTTATAATACCACGAATAGATTAGACTTGAGGAATAATATCATATCTCTTTATTATTGTCAATCAATCCATCACATTCTTTTGTTTGATAAATTTAAAAGTATAGCCCGTCAGGTTTTCAAACCCGTAAGTTGTTAGTCCACTAATGCCAGGGGACTCTCAAAAACCCGGTTTCTTTCCCCCACCGGGGGTTCTCAGAAACCAGGGGATCTCAGAAACCGGGTTTCTTGCGAAAATCTCGTAGGATGCAGAGGCGATCGCAGAAACCCGGTTTCTTTCCCCAGCAGGCAAACCCGGTTTGTTGTGCCCAAAGCGCGATAGGGCCTCAAAACGATCGCGCCCCTGAGCAGACATCAGGTTTCTGTCAACACAACAGTCTCTCAGAAGAAAACCCGCATTACTCCCACACCGGACTTGACAGAATAACAAACAGATGCAATAATAGGAGATTGTGTCCAAACCCTGCTCGGATCAGGTTCAGACATTACAAACGCTCCCAAGCCAGAAAGCTTCAGAGCTACCTGTACGGCAACATTCAGCAAAATGCCATGACTTACGCAATAATTGAAACAGGCGGCAAACAACTCCGCGTTGAACCCGGTCGCTTTTACGATATCGAACTTCTGCACGCCGAACCCGATCAAAAAATCACCATTGATAAGGTGTTACTGGTGCAGCATGATGATAATATTCACATCGGTCAACCTCTGGTAACAGGTGCAACGGTAGAAGGCACTGTTTTACGTCATTTCCGGGGTCGTAAAGTGATTATCTATAAGATGCGTCCTAAAAAGAAAACCCGGAAAAAACGCGGTCATCGTCAAGAAATCACCCGTTTGATGATTGATTCTATCTCGGTCAACGGAAACGCGATCGCGTCCAAAGAAAGCTAATCTTTTTACCAATAGCTACAGGTATCAACCAACCTGAGCATATTTGTATCAAAATTTCACAATAGATAATAGTGATTCAGTAGAGGAAACTATGGCTCATAAGAAAGGTACAGGTAGTACACGCAACGGTCGCGACTCAAATGCCCAACGTTTAGGTGTCAAACGTTATGGCGGCCAAGTTGTCAAAGCCGGTAATATCCTAGTGCGTCAACGCGGTACAAAATTCCATCCTGGTAATAACGTTGGAATTGGCAGAGATGACACCATTTTCGCCCTCGTTGATGGTATTGTCGCCTTTGAAAGAAAGGGCAAAAGCCGTCAAAAAATCAGCGTTTATCCCGTTGTAGCTCCTGTGTAATGAACATCGTAGGGGTGAGGATTTCCTCCCCTCTACCAATCTTCGATTTTGTCGTTTTATTGAGCCAAAGAAAGGGCATTAATATCAGTATCCATAATTAAAGGGATATTACGACTAATTTTCTCAATATCCCAATCCCACCAACGAATTTCTAAAAGTTGCGCGATCGTGTCTTGACTAAAACGATATTTCAGCAAAGACGCGGGATTACCACCCACCACACTATAAGGTTCAACATCCTTCACCACAACCGATCGCGCCGCGATAATACAACCATCACCAATTGTCACCCCAGGCATAATCAAAGAATCATAACCAATCCAGACATCATTCCCAATAACAATATCGCCTCGACTGGGAATATTCATTAAAAGCTCCATCGCGCCTTCCCAACCCTTCCCAAAAACCGGAAAAGGATAAGTAGAAATCGCGTCCACCTTGTGATTAGCACCATTCATTATAAATTTAACACCCGTAGCTATAGCACAAAACTTACCAATAATCAAGCGATCTGTACCATAATTATATAAAACATTACGTTCAAACCCTTCAGGATCAACAGGATCATCATAATAAGAATAATCACCGACAATAATATTCCCAGACCTGATAAAATTTTTAATAAAACAAACCCGACGATGATCCTCCATAGGATAAGGTCGATTTGGATTAGGGCCAAATTGAGATTCTGTCATAAATGTCGCCTCCCTAATTGCCTTCATTAATCAAATAGCCATCTTAAATCTAACACATTCTATCATGTCAATAGCACCCTGGCGATCGCGTCTTTCTGGAGCCCTTCATCGTAACCGAAGTTTAATATATTCCCGTTATGTACAACTAGCAACCCTTCGTTTAGATGGGACACCCGCGAATCGAACCATAGTTTTTCGAGGATTTTTAGACGAGACAAACATCCTCAAATTTATCACAGATAGCCGCAGTCAAAAAACAGAAGAAATCCACCATAATAATCAGGGCGAAATTTGTTGGTATTTGCCCAAAACCCGTGAACAATTTAGAATAACAGGTAAATTAATTCTAGTAGGAGAAAACCATAACACCCTAGAATTAATAAAAGCACGACAAAGCCTATGGCAAGAAATATCCGATGCCGCAAAAAACCAATTTTATTGGCCAGAACCCCGACAAAAAAGAGCAGATCCAGAACACTTTAATCCCCCTAATTCCCACCCAATAAAACCCGTATCTAACTTTTTATTATTATTACTAGAACCCGAAAAAGTAGATCACTTAGAATTAAGAGGCGAACCCCAAAACCGCCATATTTATTGGCAAAATCAAGAAGGCATTTGGTTAAGTGAAGTAGTCAACCCTTAACAAATTTATTGGTAACTATTTTGGGTAAACAGAAATTTTCCCAGTTAGGCTTACGGGAAAAATAGAAAAGAGAGGAAACTTAATCTTCTTTCAAGATAGACATTCTCTCTCTTCTCTTTCCTCTGTGTCCTCTGTGCCTTTGTGGTTCATTTAATTAACAAAAAAACTTGTGACAATAGCACAGAGAACTTATCTGAAAAAGACACGATTTTCCTAGAAACAGGTAGGTTGGGTTGAACGGTAGTGAAACCCAACTTTTATGACTGATGGGAAGTTCCCACCTTAATGGGAATTAGTATCCAGTAGGGTAGGCATCCGACCTGCCTTCGATCTACAGTAGGGTAGGCAGGATGCCTAGGATCAGATTTGAGGAAGATATTTATTCTCTCTCTTCTCTTTCCTCCGTGTCCTCCGTGCCTTTGTGGTTCATTATAATTAACAAAAAAACTCACAAGAATAGCACAGAGAACTTACCTGAAAAAGACACGATTTTCCTAGTGCCATGACTTTTTTTACAGGAGTATAAAACCAGGATCAGATGCCAGCACCATCAAAAAATTCTTGAATCGCCTTATCCCTAGTGCGACATAAAGGATAAGCGCCCGCAACCTCTGTTTTTTCAGCAACCATGACATCATTACTAACATGAGTAAAAGCCGAAGGTACAGAAGAAGAAATAACAGGACGTTGAGGAAGAGACAATTGACTTTGAAAAGCTTGCAATTGTTGTTCAAGAGATTCAATGCGATCGACCAAAGAGCGAATCACAACCGCTTCCGAGTCAGGTAAACTACCATGTTCTAGGGGATTAATACGAGAGCCAGAGCGAAAAACGATACGCCCCGGAATACCCACCACAGTACAATCAGAGGGTACATCACGGAGTACCACCGAGCCTGCGCCAACACGGACATTATTACCAATGGAAATATTACCTAGAACCTTAGCACCCGCTCCCACCACCACATTTTCACCAAGAGTCGGGTGACGTTTACCACTTTGCTTACCAGTACCACCAAGAGTAACCCCTTGGTAAATCAGAGCATAATCACCCACGATCGCGGTTTCGCCAATCACAACACCCATGCCATGATCAATAAAAACACCTTGTCCAATAGTCGCGCCTGGGTGAATTTCAATACCCGTGAGAAAACGAGCAATAGCAGAAATCAATCTCGGAATCAAAGGGAGTCCCAAAACGGAAAGCCAATGGGCAAAACGGTGGAAGACTAGCGCCTGAAGACCAGGATAGCAAAAAAGAACCTCTAACCAGTTGCGAGCAGCCGGATCGCGATCAAAAATAATGCTAAAATCAGCGCGAAGGGTCTTAAGCACAAGAAATTACCAAAATAGGTCAAACAGATCACATTTTCATTTTAACGTATAAGGCAAAACAATATTCTCCGAGTCATACCTTAACTTGGTTTTTCCTGAGAAATCTGAAAAAACTACTCTAGAGTAGGCATCCTGCCTGCCTTTGCTCAGATTTTGGGCAGATGTCTATATCGTCTGATCAATTTTCTTCCACAGAAAGGTTATACTTCAACTTTGCCCCCTCATCAATGGAACCCACCCAAATCCGATAAGTACCGGCTTTCCAGTTAGGATGAGAAACCCTCGCGTCTTTACTCGAACTCGTATCATCTCCACAAAACACCTGATTTTCCGGCCCCATGACTAAAAGAGTGGTATCGTGTCCGCGACTATTAATTTGGATGGTAAGCCCGGTAAAATCTTTTTGTAACACCAAAAGGTGATCGGGAGTTGGACTAGCAAACCCCAAACATTTATTATTATTGGTATCTTTTTGCGCGAGGGAGGAGAGGGAAAAAGTACCCCCCGCGACACCCGATGTTACTCCCTGGGATGGCGAAAACCCCTGTGATAGGGTAAGAACCCCAAAATTAGAAGGTTCGGCGATCGCGTTGAGTGTGACAAGAGTCATCACCACCGCCAAAACGGGAGGGAGTTTTCCCAAGACTAGATTTAACAACATGGTAAAAACCTCCTTTCTGAGATGATCCCATTCCCAATTGTTTTACTTCCTTTCTATTCTAACTTGCCAAGTCTCTAAAGTGCTGCCAAGGGTTTTATCGAGAAGAGTTAAAGCATTGAGATAATTAATAATAGCTGTTAACTCTGTATTGCGTGCTGACAATAAACTATTTTGAAGACTAACGATTTCAAAGATAGTTGACTTTCCTAACTTCAATTTTTCTTGCGCGATCGCCAAATTTTGTTCAGACAACTGTCTAGCTTCCTGAGCCGCTCCCACCTGCCGAAAATTAAACCCAACCTCCCTGATCTGATTTTTCACCTCAACTTTCAAATTTTCCCTGAGATTTTCCGTCGCATTTTCTGATTGGAGTAAATTAATGCGACTGCGTTGAAAATCTCGCTCCGGCACGCGATCGCCCAAAGTATGTTTCAAAGTCAACCCCGCACTCACCTGGGTTAACTCAGGCGATACAGTATTATAATTCCCACCGTAATTAACATTAAAATCTAAATTCCAGCGCCGATTATCCTCCGCTTGCAGTAGTTTGAGTTCAGCAATTTTTTGGTTGAGACGCGATCGGATATAATCCGGTCGATTTTCCAAAGCCAACTCCATCAACTTTTCTGAATCCAGAAGCATCGGCTGTGCCATCAAATTTTCCACCGCGACCACTTTAAGATTCCGGTCAATATTGAGCAGATTGACTAGAGCTAACCTAGCCGACTCTAGCTGATTTTCAGCCTCTAACAAACTCAATTCCTGGTTAGCAACCGCGGCTTCACTTTGGAACCGATCTACAGGTGCAATTCTACCCGCCTGAATTAAAGCCAAATTAATTTCCAAGATATCTTTTGCTTTCCTCAAAGAATCCTCTTGAATTTTCATTTGTTCCTGAGCTTGAAGTAACTTTCTGTAAGCTTGGATCGCCTCCGTAATCTTATTGCTCAGAGTTAACTTTAAATCCTCAATATAGCCATCCTCATTCAGTTGCGCGATCGCGACCGGAACTTGGTTGATTTTCACTCCTGCTCCCTTCAATAAAGGTTGAGTAAAACTGAGTTGAAAATTCTGCCCAAATGTATTCCCCGTAGGAATATAACCTAAACTATTGAGCAAATTTGGAGCGTTACTACCCCAGGCAAAAGTAAAATTACCACCCGTAGGAATTTTAATTTCAATGCCTGCGGAAAGACCCAGATTCCCAGTCATTGAAACATCACTACCGACTTGATTGCGAACAATTTGCACCGAAATATTGGGAGTAATCCTCGGAGAAAATGTACTTTCGGCCACTACCAAATCCTCTCTCTGAGCAATTCTTTCCAGATAAGCATTTTTAATATCCGTGTTATTTTCCAAAGCCAAAACTACAATATTTCTTAAAGTTAATTGAATACCCGGAGGACTCGATACAGATTGATTTTGAGGCTGTTTTGGGTTAGTTTGAGTTAAGAGTGCAGCCCCTTGACTTAGTTCTTGGGGTGTGGGAACAGTAACCCTAGGTGAAATCTCCGATTTTGCGGCTCCCTCATCAGTTATTAATAATTGATCAAGGGTGACAGGTAGTGGAGTATTAAAAGGAGAAAAGAATGCACTTTTCTCCGGGTGTCTTGTTTCGGTTTGACCAGGGTGAGAAGACAATTCGGAAAAGACATTTTCCACATCATTACTCGATAGATCTGTTTGTTCAAATCTAGTTTTCTTCGGAGTTAAATCACGTAATATTTTCGGTTTCATTACCGTCAAAGGAGGATATTGAATAATTCCCATGAGAGAGTTTGGCTTTGCCGAGGGAACTACTTGATTTCCTAAATAAATTTGCGGACTAGGAGCAACATTTGGCACAGCCCCAAGTGAGAAAATAGAACCTTGAGAATTAGCACCTGCCTTGACTGTAGAAGGAGACTTAAACACAACCCCAAGCACCGCGACAGTGTAGCAAGTTCCCAGCAGAATCAAACTATAGCGGAGCATCCAAAACCACTCAGAGAGTAGGGGGGGTTCGCGTGGCGTGATAGAATTTTTTTCAGGCTGTTGTTCCATAACGGTTGAAAATAAATATGGGACTATCACGTTTCGACAAAAGATGAGGTCTAATTTATTCCCTATTAAGAGTTCCCTATTAAGAGTTCCCCAAAACGAGAAAATTCTGTACCTCACAAGTATGAAAATTGCTATATCAGGTGAGCCGTTGTTTTACCACAAAGGCACTAAGGCACTAAGGAAAGAAAATAGAGAGTCTCTCACAATCCGATAAATTTACTCCTTTGTGTCTTTGTGGTTGATTTTATTTCCCTACATTATTATCTCGCGTTTTAGGGAAAGATGAGGTCTAATTTAGTGCCTATTTCCCATTCCCCATTCCGGGTTTATTGCGATCGCAAAGCTTCCACGGGATCGATTTGACTAGCTCGCAGAGCTGGGAGAAACCCCGCTCCCACCCCCACTAAAATAGCAGAACCCAAGGACAACGCGGCCGTAGTCACCTCAAATTTATAGGGTAACTTAAAAGTCTCCGCCACCACCACCGTCAATCCATGTACCGCGCCAATTGCGCTGATGCCCCCCAATAAACTTAACAGCACTGCTTCCAGAATAAATTGTAATAAAATATCTTGCTGCCTTGCCCCAATCGCGCGCCTCAAACCGATTTCCTTAGTCCGCTCCATCACAGACGCGATGCTAATATTGGCAATGCCAACCCCTCCCACTAACAGCGCAATAATCCCCACCGCCAACAGTGCTTGCGAAACCATTTCTAAGGTTTTCTGTTGTTCTAAAATGTCTTCTATATTTGTCCCAGTCGCAAATTTTTTGCCGG
Source organism: Microcoleaceae cyanobacterium bin_387 (assembly GCA_037440985.1). Classification (GTDB taxonomy): domain Bacteria; phylum Cyanobacteriota; class Cyanobacteriia; order Cyanobacteriales; family Microcoleaceae; genus JBEDKD01. The sequence goes on along the minus strand of JBBITB010000034.1, from coordinate 15,075 downwards.
GGAACCGCTGCTGCAACAGTTCCTTAGCCTGCTTTTCCAGAATATCAAAGTCTTTCATGCTGTAAGGGCGTAGTCGCATACTGTAAATTCTACGGTTGCCCGTTAGCGAAGTGTAAACCGATATGGGGATTAACAATAAACCTGTGGGTTCGTCTTCGCTGACCTTAGTCGGAAGCACCCCAACTACTACATAAGGCCTGCTATCAACATAGATGCGTTCACCAATTGGATTAGCTTTCTTAAAAAGTCGGTCAGCTAGAAATTTATCAATTACAACCACAGGTCGAAAATTTTCAAAATCCCCTGGGGAGAAAAACCTCCCTGCCAATAAACGCCGCCCGGAAGTCAGCAAAAAGCCTAGAGAAACAGCTCTCATTGTTGGATTAGCCTGTTGACTTTGAAATACCGTTTGAGTTTGACCAGCCCAATTGTCTGCACTGATCGCGTGGAAACCACTCAGTCGCCCTTGTAAAAATTCTAAATCTTCCATCCTCAATAGAGCTGACTCGCGGGTTACAGGGTCCCACAGGGGGTACAATAACACTTGAGGGGCATCCCGTTTTGCTAGTTGCTCGGAAATGACAGCACTACTAATATTACTCACTTGCAAGGTCGCGTTAACTGCTGCTACCCCCATAAACACTCCTACAGTTGTTAAAGTGGAGCGCAAGGGGTTGCCGATGAGAGAATTGCAAGTGATGTTCAAGAGGTCAAATAGAGACAGAGACATAATCAAGAGAAGTTTAAAAGGGATTTGCTGATCATTTTGATTTTTTAGTTTTCAACTCTTCTTTAACTTTAACAGGCGTTCCTGGCTGGAGGGGAGTGTCTGGCGGCGGTAGCAGCACCTTGTCCCCAGGGTGCAGGCCAGAAGTTATCTCTACCTGCGTTAATCCTTCTAATCCCAGGGTGACAGGTCGTTTTTGAGCCTTGCCTTCCGCGTCCTCAATCCACACAAAAGGTTTAGACTCTGAGCGATCAATCGCTTCTGTCCCCAAAACCACGACTTTCAGCCGCTGCTTCAAAACGATCTCGACACTCACCGGAGAACCCGGAATCAATGTACCCGTGGGTTTGTCAAGCTGCACGATCCCCGGAACCGCGGCTTGACTCCCTTGATTGTTAGAGCGACTATTTTGAGATGAGTTTCCCTCCGCACTTGCCACGACAGACAAGCTCTGTACTCTACCGGCTAAGGGTTTAGCATTGGGACCGATGATGCTGACACGAGCTTCTTGGTTAAGCTTGACTTTGGCAGCATTGAGGGTAGAAAGCTGAAGTTTCACCACTTCTTGGGCCGGATCGCCCACAGTGAGTAAGTCATCTCCTCGCTTGATGCCGTCTCCAGCTTTGACCTTAATATTGAGGACTTTACCGTTAATAGGCGACGCGATCGCGTAGTTTTGGAGTTTCTGCTTGGCTTCTCGGTACTCAATCTGCTTGAGAGAGAGTTCATGGCTGGCTTTGCTAACCTCTAACTGAGCCTGTCGCAATGCTGACTCTGCATTCAGGACTTGTTGGTTGCTGTTTACTGAGGGCAAACTGTCTACAGGGCCGACCTGAATGCGGCGGAGTTCCGCGGTGAGAGTGGTGACATCAGACTTAGCTTGTCGCAGTTCCGACTCGATCACGCGAACGTGCTCTTGAGTTTGTTTAACCTCTTGTGCTGGGATAAAACCTTTAGTAGCCAATTCCTCAAGACTTTTGAGTTCCTGCTGAACTGCTGTGAGTTTTTCCTGAGCTTCGGTGACTTTCTGGCGACTGCGCGCCAAAGTCAATTCTTGTTTGTGAATCTCTAATTCCCATCTAGCAGTTTGATCGCGCTTCACTTGGTCGCGATCGCGTCTCTGCTCGGCTACTTCCTGTTTCAGCAATGCCAGCATCTCCTCCGCGGCAACTACTTTCTGGCGGTTGCTTTCTACAGTGACTTGATTAGCTTCGATTTCTAACTGTTTCTTGTCGAGGCTCGTGAGCTGCTCTGGGTTGCGCAGGGAGATTAGGCGTTGAGAGGTTCTGAGGCGATCGCCCACTGCCACCCATAACTGATCTACAGCTCCATCATCGGGAGATTTGATCGTTTGTTGATCTCCGAGTTCTAAAGTACCACCCTCATTAATAGTCTCTTCAATCGTGCCGAGATTGACACGGAGAACCCGCACCGCGATCGGTTCCAGGGGTCGATTTTGCCAGAGGCCATAGGCGAATAAACTGCCCACACTCGCGGTTGCTAAAATTGTTGACCCCAGGAGCCATTTAATCGCGGATTGAAATGCTTTTTTCTTTGCCTTGTCTATCATTAACATAAGTGAATGATCAGACCGATATCTAAGCAGTCTGAGGTGATAAGGTTAACAGAGGCATTTTCTCGCCTCAAGCACTCCTCTTCAAAAGCGTGCTTGAGGCTTACACTGATCGATCACACGGTGGCATTGTCTTAAATATCTCCAAAAACTATAGTAGGCATTACCCTACTTTTTACCTTATTTCGAGGAGATGTCTCTTGTACGACCTCAAAGGTGACGTTCTTTAGTCACCGTCGCCTCTCCCGCGAGGAAGTCGGTCTGGCAGCTAATTCCTATTGGCATAGTGAAAGTCCACAAAGCTTAATCTGCATAGGTTACAAGCTATTCTTCTCAAATAAAACTAAAACGAATCACACATTAATGTTGATTATATTCTGATTCAATGCTATTGTGTTAGGCCAAGTTAGTGTATTATGGTTAATAAAAGGACTAAATTGGCTGCATATCTCTCCTGGGTTTACTTTGGGTCTGACCTTAGTGGCATTCCCTGGTGTTTGGGTTCAGAGCCATGATAGACTCCAAGCCAATCTCCTAATTGGGTTCCCGAAAAAAAGCACTTTTTTTGAGCCAAATTTTCCGATAGGTAATGAAACAATTTACCCCAGATCAAATCTTAATTTATAAGTTTACTAATAATGCTACAACGCGATATATCTTTACCCCCAGAATTACGTTTAGCCAGCAAAAATAATTGGTGGGAAACCAAACCACGTCCCATCCATCGTCCCCTAGTTTTGATGTTGATCGCGACTGTGTTGTTAGGTATCCACGTTTTCCGTTTAGCACAGCTACAATTGGTAGAAGGAAAACAACATCGCGATCGTGCGGACAATAATCGGATTCGTCTCCTACCAGTTCCCTCTAATCGGGGTCAGATATTAGATCGAAATGGCAAACCATTAGCGGCCAATCATTTAACTCGTTCCGTCTATTTGTCGCCAAGAGAACATTCCAGAGAAAACTGGAAAAACATCGCACAAAAGTTAAGTGTGATTCTGAAAATCCCCGTGCAAGATATTTTGACCAAGATAGAAAATGCGGGATACACATCCTATCGCTCTATCAGAATTGCCCAATCTATTCCCCAAGAAGCTTTTGTGTCACTCGGAGAACTGGAAACAGAAGTCAAAGGGGTAAAAGTGCAAACCGAAACGAATCGTTATTATCCCAATGGCGAATTAGCTTCTCACCTGATCGGATACATTGGAGAAGCAACGGAAGAAGATATCAAAAAGAACCCTAAATATCCGATGGGAATGATTGTGGGACAGATGGGGATTGAAGCCAGTGCCAATCATTTATTAGCAGGACATTGGGGTGAACGCTTAATAGAAGTCAATGCCCAAAATCAAGAATTGCGCGAGATTAAAGAAAATCCCCCCCAAGGTGGCAAAAATATCAATTTAACCATTGATCTTGATCTTCAGAAAACCGCGGAAAAAGCATTGGGAGATCGCCGTGCAGCAGTAGTCGCGCTAGATGTAAAAACAGGGGCAGTCTTAGTTTTAGCCAGTCGTCCGGGTTTTGACCCCAATATTTTTACGCGTAAAGTGACACAAAAAGAATGGGATCGTCTTCAAGGAGAGGATAAACCCTTTTTGAATCGTGCCATGCAAGGTTATCCGCCGGGGAGTACCTTTAAAATTGTCACCACCGCAGCCGCGATTGAGTCCGGCAAATTTTCCACAGACTCATTAGTAGGGACAGCCTCCTCGATCACAGTGGGGGGTATTCAATTCAATGAACATGGTGGCGGTTATGGTTTGATCAGTTTTCGCGAAGCCCTTACCTACAGTAGTAATACCTTTTATTATCAAGTAGGTCTTACCACCGGTCCCGATGCCATTGCCAAATGGGGACGTTTGATGGGCATTGGCAAACTCACGGATTTCAAGTTATTAGGTTTAAGTGGCGGGGAACATGGTTTTATTCCCACTCCCAAGGAAAAAGAAGCGTTGTATAAAGAACCTTGGTACGCGGGAGATACCGTGACAATGGCGATCGGTCAAGGTTTAGTCTTAGTCCCGCCTTTAGAGGCCGCGGTGATGGTTGCCGCGATCGCGAATGGAGGCTACCGAGTCAAGCCCCATTTATTAACAACTCAAACTAATACTCCAGCCACAAAACCCGTGGCAACGGGCATAAAACCCGATACAATTGCCATTATTCGCGAAGGACTTATCGGTGTAGTGCAGTCGGGTACTGCCTCTGGAGTTCTCAATGATGGTTCCATTCCCTTAACAGGTGGGAAAACAGGTACTTCTGAAGTAATGGGGCAAAAAGACCACTCCTGGTATGTCGCCTTTGGCCCGGCAGATAAACCCGAAATCGCGATCGCGGTGATCGTGGAAAATGGCGGTTTTGGAGCCGAAGCCGCCGCCCCAATAGCCAAACAAATATTCCAAACATACTTTAGTAAAAAACCAAAGTAGGAGCGACAAAGTGATCAGAAAAGAAAGGAAAAAAATTGAGAATTGATCACTGTGGTGCTATGATAATCCCAGTGAAATTTTTGGGGCTGTGGCTCAGATGGATAGAGCAAGCGCCTCCTGAAAGATCGGGCACCCTGTCAGGAAACTACGGGAGTGAATGTGGTCAAACTCAAGGAAGCCTAAGTCTGATCACAGATATGGTAATCTTGAGCCAAGCTCTCCTGTAATCCCAGGAGAGAAGGTGCAGAGACTGGTTTTTTGGAGTGATTAATTCATCTCCTCAAACATAACGGCCACCACCTAAAGACCACTTCAGTCTATGGTGAAGGAATAGTCCAGAGAGTGGGGAAACTCACACAAATCTGAAGCGCTAGGTCGCCGGTTCAAATCCGGCCAGTCCCGTAAAAAACAATCAAAAAGTAGAGTGGAAATAGCTCCACCTACTAATTTTGGTTGAAGACGAAAAAGCCCTTAAGGAATCGCAATTAAATAACTTGAGTATGGGGTTAGTAGTTTCGCCCTGTTGTGTCCCAAAGTAGGCAAGATGCCTGCACTACTTCATTAAATTTGGCTTCCTAAAATCTTTCACCGAGTAAGCGTTGGCGCACACTTTCCGCAATTTTCTGCCCCAAATATTCCGGTATTAAGCTCTCATTAGGACCTAACAAATATAAAATTAAACGCGTACGTCCTCGCCAGACAAGTAAATTAGCATTAACAACTAATAAATCCTCTTGCCAGATAGCATACATCACCTTATAAAATAATCCGGGTTGATTGTCAGCTTCAATTAAGAGAGCCGGCAAATGAAATACGGGGTCAACATAAAATTCTGTTGCCACATCCTCTAAACCCGCGTCCAGATTAAATTCCACCGCGAGCATCTCTTCCACTTCAAAATGTCCCGCTAAAGCCTCTCGAATCGCACGACAGACATTTTCCGCGGTTTTATCCGTCAAAACCTTGCCACCACGGGAAAGTACCAACTTAATAAATACCAACATCGGCGGATAAATTTGTCCATAGAGACTGAGACTATGAATTGTCAATCCATAGGCCGCGAGGACTCCAAAAATATCACTGAGAAGAAACGATTGATTGCGGTAGCCAAAATGTAAAGCACTTTTGCTACCCTCGGGTTTAATCTCAATCACCGCTTGCCGACTTTTGTAAAGCTGATAGGCTAATTTCAGGTTTTGCATTTGGATCTCAGAGCTAACAAATTGCTCATAAAACTGGGGAAACGCTCGATTAAAGCGCTTAAGGAGTTCCAACGTTGATTGTTTTAAACCCGGAGCCATAATTGAGGGGAACGAAGGGAATATATATTATCGAATAAGTTATCTAATTCGTGTTTTAGAATAAGCACAAATACCTAAGAAAATAAATGAGTTCAAAAAGGATGGTGATAACAACAACAAACATTAAGAACTCAAAGAGGATTTAGGAGCGGTTAGTATCCGAGAAAGCCTGGTTTCATCACGGAAGTACCGCGGGGTAGGTATGACCCATGAGAACCCCAGTGACACTCAATCCCGAAAACGGGGTGAGGAAGATGTTTATGCTGATAGCCTAAATTAGCACAGATTGGGGAAGACAGATGAATTAGGGATTTGAAAAAAAACAGAGAGTTTCGTGACTCAAGTGTGCTAGACTTTGACGAAATTGGCCAAAACCAAGTCGTCTTCTATTACCTTAACCACGCCTGCATGGGTTTTTGGAAAAACTTATTTAGCGGTTCTGATTCAACCTCAAGTTCTCAAACTGTTGAATATGAGGAGTATATCCCTTTTGAGGTGAGTGATGCCTTTTCCCAATCCTCTCGTGAATCTACACCAGGGAAAAGTCGTGTCTTTTTCAGTACAGATCGCGACCTAGATCTCTATGAGCTTGAGGAACTCTGTAGTGCTGTCGGATGGTCTCGACGCCCTTTGCGAAAGGTCAAAAAAGCACTCCAGTATAGTTTTCTGGTTGTTTCGATCTGGGAGATGCGAGGTCCCCAACGACGGTTGGTTGGTTTCGCGAGAGCGACATCAGACCATGCTTTTAATGCAACACTCTGGGATGTGGTCGTTCACCCTGACTATCAGGGAAAAGGTCTTGGTAAGGCTTTGATGAAGTATGTCATTAAAAAACTCCGCGCTGAAGATATTAGTAACATTACTCTCTTTGCTGATCCTCATGTTGTGGACTTTTACCGGAATTTAGGGTTTCTTTCTGATCCAGAAGGGATCAAGGGAATGTTTTGGTATCCTGATTAAGGAGACTCCTGGCGGGGGACTTTGACCTCGGCATTATCATCTATGGACCATGCTCTCTCGGTTACGCGACTATCTATACTCAAATTTGTGGGCGAAACTCACAAAATAAAGCTTGACAAAAGGATGATTCTATGCGTCAATAGGGATAGAATAGATAAAACCGGGATGTAGCGCAGCTTGGTAGCGCGCCTGCTTTGGGAGCAGGATGCCGCAGGTTCAAATCCTGTCATCCCGATTCTAGTTTAGAATAAACTGTATATATTACTGATACAGATATCCCCTGCCATAACTCCTCAAGATAAACTCTTACAGAATAACTGGGAGTTCTTGAAAAGGGGGCTTCTATGGGCATTCAAAAATTACATCGAACTTTTAAGAGCCCGATGTCTACTATTGTTCAAGTGTTATGGAGCAGCATAAGTTATGAAACCTTTTGTTCGTTGGGCCGCGGTGTTGGGAATTGTTACCAGTGCTTGGATCGGACCTTCTTTAGCTGGTAAGATGTCTGCTTTAGCTTTACCTGAACAACAAGTTTTGGAAAAACTCAAAGGGGTTCCTGTTTTTACTATCACTGATGCACAAGGCTCTCCTCTCATTGCCTCTGTGACGGGTAAGGATAAAAAACCCGCGTCGGTGGCTGGTGTTTTTATTAGTCCGAAAGATGCACAAGATTTTATTGTGAAATTGAAATCGGAAAATCCTCAGTTAGGCAGTTCGGTACGGGTGTGGACGGCTTCTCTGGGTGAAGTTTATAAGATGAGTCAGAACACTAAGGGTAAACCTCAAGAGCTTCAATTTGCTTATGTCCCTACTTCTAAGGAGGTAGAATCGGCAAAGACTGTATTGCAACAAACTGGCAAAAAGCCCAATGAGTTTAATGGTGTACCTCTGTTTTTGGCGCGCGGTGGGCCAGATAATGGCTATTTGACGATTCAACAGGGGCAAGAGCAGGCTGTTCCTATGTTTTTTAATAAGGAAGATTTACAGGCGATGTTGGAGCGTTTTAAGCAGCAACAGCCTAAGATTGCTTCTTCGATCAAGATTGAGGTTGTTAATCTCGAAGGGGTTCTGGAAGCGTTACGGACGGATAATGATCCTTTTTTAACCAAGATTCTTTTGATTCCTTCGCGTGAGTCTATGGAATATGTGAAATCCCAGCAACCTCCACAGGCTCAACCTAAACCTTAATGGAAGGAAGACGGAAGAGGGAAGAAGGAAGAAGGAAGAAGGAAGAAGGAAGAAGCACGATATAGCTTTTCACCTGATTTCAAGTGATTCTTTGAAGCCCAAAACCTGGTTTTTTGTTCCATGGGAAGTGCCCGGGGCATCGCGTACTTCCTTTCCTATCATCATTTTCGTGAAATGGTAAGTGAAGACGCATTTAAACCAAATTAAAGTAGGACAAGCATCCTGCTTGTACCCCACAGGCAGGATGGGTGTGTTACTAATGGGAATTTCAAAGCGGTAACAGCTTATCAGTCTTGTTATTACTCGGATTTGACTTGTTAATAAATTTCTACCCAAAGCTAGACAAAACTAGGCAAAACATTCTGATATGATAAAGCTACAATTAAGCCCAATATTGTCAGTGTCAAATAAGTCGAAATTTGCCTAGATTTGGGTGATTTTGGCTAAGTTTTATCGAAGGCAAAGATGACTGATCATGTTATATCTGGGATGGAGTTTTGGTTGTGGTATCGACAAGCGCAAGCTGATGCTCGACAAGGGAATGTCTCTGTTTCTGAGTTGGATTGGTTGCTGCAAGGGTTATTGGGTTTTGATGCTCTGACTTTGCGGCTTGAGTCTTTTAAAGATTTATCAAGTCTGAAGCTTTCTGTTTCACTATCGGAGTTAACGGAACTTTGGGATCTACGTCTTCATGATCGCGTTCCGGTTCAATATTTATTAGGAAGGGTAGAATGGCGTAATTTTTCTCTGGTGGTTTCTGCGGGGGTACTAATTCCTCGTCCCGAAACGGAGTTAATGATTGATATTGCTTTAGAGGCTTCTCGACTACAGACTAATTTATCTTCTTGTGATTGGGTTGATTTGGGTACGGGGAGTGGCGCGATCGCGTTAGGATTGGCGGAGGTTTTCCCACAAGGGTTGATTCATGCAGTGGATGTGAGTGCTGAGGGGTTAGCGATCGCGTCTCTTAATTGTGAAAATCTCGGATTTACGCACAGAATTAAGTTTTATCAAGGGCGATGGTGGGAACCCTTAGCACATCTTAAGGGTAAAGTGAGAGGAATGTTATCAAATCCCCCCTATATTCCTAGTGAGGTGATATCAACTTTACAACCGGAAGTCGCGCACCATGAACCCCTTTTAGCATTAGATGGGGGAGATGATGGTTTGGATTGTATTCGTTATTTGGTAGAAACGGCTCCTGATTATTTACAATCGGGGGGACTATGGTTAATTGAAATGATGGCGGGACAAGGGGAGGATGTTGCGAAATTGTTATACAATCAAGGGAGTTATGGTCAAATTAAGATATTGTCTGATTTAGCCGGTTTTGATCGATTCGCGATCGCCTATCGCATTTGAGTCGGTAAGCCATATTAAAAGTAAAATATGCCAGGCACAAACCTGATTGCTGGTGATCTTGTTCCCTTGACAAGAAACCCAGTTTATGAGTTTTTTCTTAGGTCGTTTAGCTAAAATCCCCATGCCTCAAGTGTCAATGGAAACTCTAGTTAAAGGAGTTGTTTCAGGAGAATCTATTATCAGTTTTCCGACGGATACGGTGCCGGCTTTGGCGGTACGTCCCGATCGCGGGGAGTTAATTTATATTACAAAACAAAGATGTCACGATAAACCCTTAATTTTAATGGGTTCGCAACCAGAGGAGCTTTGGCCCTATGTTAAGGGTACGGCCCAAGAGTTTCAGATATGGCAAGAGGTGGTGAGAAATTATTGGCCGGGCGCGTTAACTTTGGTATTGCCCGCGTCGGAAAAAGTACCCGTGGAAATGAATCCCTTAGATCCTGCTACTATTGGCATCAGAGTCCCTAATTTTCCCATCGCACAAGAAATTTTGGCTTTAACGGGCCCCTTGGCGACAACGAGCGCGAATCTATCGGGACAAGCCCCTTTAGAGACTGTGGCTGAGATTGAGACACAATTTCCTCAAGTGCTTACCCTTGCTACTTCTCAATGGAAAAGCCCCAAGATGAGGACGAAGATTCCGTCAACAGTGGCAAAATGGACTGGGATTGATTGGGTAATCTTGCGACAAGGCACGGTAAAGTTAATATGCTAAGGGGTATGAAAATAAAAGTATGACGCTGATGGGCTGGAGCGAATGGGTATATCTCGCGTTAGGGCTAGGATTGGGTGCGACAAGTAGTTGGCTATGGCGTGGAAAACAAGCCCCAACCACTGATAACTCCTCTTCTAACTCTGACGCGCAAAACTCTTATGAGCGTGATTTACAAACCGTCGTCAATCAACGGTCCCAAATTCAATTGGCTTATTATCAAGCCTTGGAAATGAGTCAGTTTAAGGCGGGTTTTTTGGCTCGGACTTCCCATGAATTGCGATCGCCCCTGAATAGTCTGATTGGCTCTCTGCAATTGATTATTGCTAATTTATGTCAAAGCCCCAAGGAAGAACGAGAATTTATCGAACAAGCCCATGATTCGGCTCTCAAATTGATGGGATTAATTGATGAACTTGTCGATGTCTCTAAGATGGAACAGGGTACGGAGAAGATGAATATTCAGTCATTTCCGTTAATTAATATTTTTGAAGATTTGGAGAAGTTAACGGTACTCCAAGCTAAAAATAGGGGAGTCCGTTTAGAGATATCACGTCCCGATCCTGATATTTGGGTTTTGGCTGATTTGCCTCGTTTTCGTCAGGTTTTAGTCAATTTGATTGATCACGCGATCAGGCAAATGGATGAGGGCATTATTCAGGTTTCCGCTCATGCTTCTCCTGAGTCGCGATCAGTCAATATTTGGTTAGATGATCAACGTCCTATTGGTGCTTGGAGTGAATCTTGGGATTTACTTGATCATCAATTAGACAAGTTTCAGCCGGACAATGCTCATTTTAATCATAATTCGGAATTGTCACCCGGAATGCGTTTATTGATGAATCAAACTATTTTGGAATTAATGAAGGGACGTTTAGAGGTTTTGGCGTTTCCTTCGGAATCTGATGATTTTAATTTTACTCGCACTCAATGTTCTATTCCTCTGGGGAATAATGATAATGGCAATTACACGACAAAATAAATCTCATAAATTATAAGGTAACATTCTCTACTCTTTGAAAGAAAAATACTGTAATGATAATTGTAATTACACAATTACAGGGTGAAAGGGTGATGACAGAAGACTTACCCAAAGAAACCGGGTTGCTCTGAAAAATCGTCGCTTGGGAAATTAGATTAGACCTCTTGCGAAAGTCTTTCAAACTCTTATTATTATGTACGGAATTATAAGCGTTTCACCTAGTTTCGCAATAGGTCTATTATAGTTCTTTCAAATAGGGATGAGAATCTGTAAAAATGAGGTAAAATGAAAAAAAATCGTTAACCGGTTAGGAAAATGTCTCACAGCCTAGATTTGAGAAAAAGAGTAGTGGATTATGTAGAAAATGGCAGCCGTCTCGCGATCGCGGCAGTCCTATTTAAGATAGGAAGGGCAACGATATATCCGTGGCTGAGTCGGACAGAGCTTCGCGCCACTTTCGTAAAAAGACCTAAGAGAAAACGGTAGTCCTGCATAACTAATGATGCCATTCGATGTAATCCTTTCTGTATAAGGATTGAGAAGACAAAAAACATGACTTGTGCAGCACTACCGGGCAACGATATATCCGTGGCTGAGTCGGACAGAGCTTCGCGCCACTTTCGTAAAAAGACCTAAGAGAAAACTAGACTGGAAAGCGTTAGAAAAGGATGTGAAAGAGAATCCTTCTGCCAGATTAATCGACAGAGACAAGAAGTTTGGGGTGAGACTAAGTGCCATATATTATGCACTTAAAGAAATGAAAATAACCCGAAAGAAAAAAGAAGTCCGTTACCAGGAAACAGATAAGAAAGGATGAAATATTACTTTAATCTTAGAAAATTAATTAAAGTATGGGGAAGTAAAAATATGATTTTTGTAGATCAGTCTGGATTTGAAGAGTTTGAAGATTGTACTTATGGCTGCTCAAAAAAAAGCAAAAAAAATTTTGGTAAAAAGTCAGAAAAACGGGGGAAAAGAGAAAATCTAGTAGCAGGAAAAGGAAAAAAGGACTTAATTGCCCCAATAGTTTTTACGGGAAGCCTAAGCTTGAATGCAGAAAGATTTGAAGGGTGGTTATCTTTATATTTATTACCCGCTCTAACCCAGGCATCTATATTAATCATGGATAATGCACCGATTCATCGAAAAACAGCGATTCGAGAACTGGTAGAGGAAAGGGGTTATCAAGTCATTTTTCTCCCGAAATATTCTCCCGATCTGAAGGATATAGAACATGATTTTAGTGCCTTAAAGCAGGCCAGAATGTATGCTCCTCACGGCACGTCTTTAGACCAAATGATCTCGTTCAACAGTGTCTTTATTTGAAATGACTATATAGCACTTCTTGGATAGATGAGGTATTCATTTAAACTTGAAACGCTCGAAAACACTGGGTTTTGGCCTACTCCATCTTTGTGAGAACCGCTATATCTTTGATTGAAAAAGGAGGATCATGATGAGACAATTACATTTTATTAGTTCAATCACTAAAAATGGCTTATCAGGGGGGACTTTTGCGTGGCAGCACCTGCTGAAAAGGATCTGCAATCAATATGATATTACCCTCCACTTTTCCTCTGATGCTGAAGGAATATGGCAAGACTTTTTAAAAAATGAATTAAAACACGAATCTCACCGGGATTGGCTAACCTATGAAAATAGAAACTATCGAGATTATGACAATAGTTATAAAAAGTTTAGGTTTGACGCGATACCCCGAAATGCGATAGCAATTATAGACAGCCTGGAGGCTGTTAGACAACTGGTTCCGGGTTTGATGGAGATTCCAGTGGGATCTATTTATTTGCATCTGCACTCCGCTTACCAAATTCCCCCTCGAAATTTAATCCGCCGCTACCGCGATCTCAAACGATTGGGAAAAATAAAAAAAATTATCGCGGTTTGCGATTTTGTTAAAAATTCCTGCCACCTTAAAAATGATATACAGACTGTCTATTATGGAGTCACCCAAGCCGATGAAGCAGGAGTTATAGAAGTTGGTACTAAGCACGCTTGCTATTTTGGAAGATATGAAAAGTATAAAAACCCTCTGTTTTTGGAGGAGTTAGATTTGAATTCACTATACATAGGTAGTACCAGAGGAGCTACAAGTCCTGTGAAAATTCCTCAAGAGAGAGATTTGGGGTGGATGTCTCCGAAAGAGGCTGCTTATCAATCGGATTTCTTTGTTTTTCCTTGCGTCGGTGATGCTTTTCCTTTAAGTGTGCTCGAAATGATGTGCTATGGAAAAATATGTATCTGCTTTAACAGTGGAGGATTGCCGGAAGCAATTAATCACGGAGTCAATGGTTTCTTAGTAGAGCCGTTTGATGTGGAAAAAACAAAGAAGATTTTGTCGGAACTCAACAGCAACCCTATTTTAAAGAAAACAATCCAAGAGGCTGCGGTGGAAACAGGTAAAAAGTTCACAATTGATTCCTATGCCGAAAATTTTACGGCTACTATTTTCGATAGAGCTTAACTGTAACGTGGTTTATAGTTATTTCAAATAGAGATGAGAATCTGCAAAAATGAGGTAAAATGAAAAAAATCCTTAACCCGTTAGGAAAATGTCTGACAGCATAGATTGGAGAAAAAGAGTAGTGGATTATGTAGAAAATGGCAGTCGTATCGCGATCGCGGCAGTCCTATTTAAGGTAGGATTTGAAATGACTATATATTATTTCTGAGGAATTTCTTCTCAGGAAGTTCCCTCACGGAGTGACGACGAGCTTGACATCACTATGATCTCAAAAATATGGTTCTACCAAACTTGCTATGCTTAGTCTACAGTCGAAAAAGCCAAAAGCCAGATTGGGCAAAGGTTTGATTTTCTGATAGTTCGATTTTTATAAAATTTTCGGAAAACTCTTACTGTATAAGTTTTTTGCCGATTTCTTACATACTAAGTTCGGTAGAACCAAAAATATTTACCCACTCTATTAGATAATCCTTGAGTAAAAAGAAACCACAAACAAAGGGCAGATTATCTCAAATTTAAGGATGAATTTGACTTAAAATCATCCTTAAACGATCATAATCATCCCTTAATAATACACTTAAATTTCGTCCCGCTTCTACTAACCAGGCGCGATCAGCTTTCCTTAACTGATAAATTCCACGAATAACAGCAGCAATTAAAGGATCGACGGGAGCGTTCATTATCCCTAATAATGTCCGTAAAAAATCATATTTTTCACTAAATAAAATAATATCCTCTGCTTCACAACGATAAACAGCTTGATGAATTTGAGGCGGTCGAGGAGGAATATATTGATAAAATTTTCCTCGTTTATCTTGAGAACCATTCAATGTTTCCGCGATGACTTCAAACCCAACGATTAAGGCCCTAAATTCTGTTTTTAACATCGAAAAAATTTGGGGTTGTTGTTCCTTTAAATCCTGTAAAGATAAACCTAAAGCCCTCGCCCGATGTACTGAATCAATTGGTGTCGTCGTCGCATAATAAACGATCGCGTAAATTTGATATCCCGAATCCTCATCTATCGCTTTTACCCAACACCCAAAGGGCGGCATTTCAGGAAATTTTAGATCATCGGGTTCCAAACATTGGGCTAAAAATTCCGTTGTTGATGTCTCAATTACTTCGGCAAAATGATTATAATCGCGATCCTCGGCGGCAAATTGAGGTAAGGGTAAACGCATAAGGGGATTGGGGATTGGGGATTGGGGATTGGGGATTGGGGATTGGGGATTTGGCCGATGGAATAGAAAATTTATGATTGAATCAATTAGGATTTCTCAAAATCAACAACTATGATCACCTATCACCTATCACCTATCACCTATCACCTATCACCTATCACCTATCACC
>JBBITB010000033.1:0-52583 GCA_037440985.1 Microcoleaceae cyanobacterium bin_387 | reverse complement strand
CTAATCACCAATCCCTAATCACCAATCCCTAATCACCAATCCCTAATCACCAATCACCAATCACCAATCACCAATCACCAATCACCAATCCCTAATCACCAATCCCCCATCACCCATTACCCATTACCCATTACCCATTACCCATTACCCATTACCCATCACCTATCACCAATTCCCGATCACCTATAACCTTTTCAAATAGAAAGACGCTCTAAGAAGCCACGAATCCCGGTAAAATACTGAAACATCTTTAGATAGGATCGGGTGAATAAAAACTCTCCTTGAAAGTCCATTCGGTCTCGCACCGTATCACAATAAACAACTGATGGCTATTTGGCTCCACAAATGAACGCAGGAATAGACTTACAACGAAGTTTTCTCGAAGCCCTCACCAGTTTGGGCTTACCCGCCGATATTGCCAAAGTCATTTGGTTGCCTTTACCGATGCTCCTCATGATTGTAGGCGCAACGGTGGGGGTACTGATCTCCGTATGGCTAGAGCGGAAAATTTCAGCCGCGGCACAACAGCGCATCGGTCCAGAATTTATTGGACCATTAGGTGTCTTAGCTCCCATTGCGGATGGTTTGAAGCTAGTCTTCAAAGAAGACATCGTACCCGCACAAGCAGATAGCTTTCTCTTTACCTTGGGTCCGATTATTGTTTCAGTGCCTGTGTTTCTGTCCTATTTAATTATTCCCTTTGGACAGAATCTGATCATCACTGATTTGAGTGTCGCGATTTTTCTATGGATCGCGCTCTCCAGTATTCAACCCATTGGCCTGCTCATGTCAGGCTATGCTTCTAATAATAAGTATTCCCTTTTGGGAGGACTACGCGCCGCCGCCCAATCTCTGAGTTATGAGATTCCTTTGGCTTTAGCTGTCTTAGCTGTGGTGCTGATGTCCAATAGTCTCAGCACTATTGATATTGTTCAACAACAATCGGGCTATGGCATTCTCGGTTGGAATGTCTGGCGTCAACCTGTCGGTTTTGTCATCTTCGCGATCGCGGCCTTGGCGGAATGTGAACGCTTACCCTTTGATCTCCCCGAAGCGGAAGAAGAATTAGTCGCGGGATATCAAACCGAGTATTCAGGGATGAAGTTTGCTCTGTATTACTTAGCCTCCTATGTCAATCTCGTTTTATCTTGCCTGATTATCGCGGTGTTGTACCTAGGCGGATGGGAGTCCCCCATTTCGGTTGGACAACTGGCAAGTTGGTTGGGTGTTAGTGAAACGACTCCCTGGGTGCAGGTAATTACGGGAAGCCTTGGCATTACGATGACCTTATTTAAGGCCTATTTATTGCTATTTGTCGCGATTTTACTCCGTTGGACTCTTCCGCGTGTCCGTATTGACCAGTTGCTCAACTTGGGATGGAAGTTTTTACTTCCGATCGCGCTGGTGAATTTGCTATTAACAGCAGCCCTCAAGCTTGCCTTTCCTGTCGCGTTTGGTGGGTAAACCAATTGTAGATTTTAGATTTGAGATTTTAGCTCATTTTGGTGTTCTAAAGTCGCAAGTCTAAAATCCCTAATTTTCAATACAAGTGAGAGAGCACCATGTTAAAATTTCTCAACCAAGTGGGCGATTACGCCAAAGAAACGCTACAAGCGGCTAAATATATCGGTGAAGGCCTAGCCGTTACCTTTGATCACATGAGCCGTCGTCCCATAACGGTTCAATATCCTTACGAAAAAGTGATTCCTTCGGAACGGTTTCGCGGACGTATTCACTTTGAATTTGACAAGTGTATTGCCTGTGAAGTTTGTGTTCGTGTTTGTCCCATTAACCTGCCTGTCGTTGATTGGGAATTTAACAAGGAAAACAAGAAGAAACAACTAAAGCACTACAGTATTGATTTCGGAGTTTGTATCTTCTGTGGCAATTGTGTAGAATATTGTCCTACTAATTGTCTTTCTATGACAGAAGAATATGAATTAGCAGCCTATGAGCGTCACGAATTAAATTATGACAATGTGGCTTTGGGTCGTTTACCTTATAAGGTAACGGATGATCCAATGGTTAGCCCTCAGCGCGAATTTGCTTATTTACCCAAGGGTGTGATTGATCCCCATGAGGTTTCTTATACCGAACGTCGTGCCGGTTTGCGCTCTGAAGAAATTCTGGAAAAGATGGAAAAGTAATTTAGGTAATGGGGAATAAAGAAGAAGGTTGACAGTTGACAGTTGACAGTTGACAGTTGACAGTTGACAATTAGCCATTCCCGATTAGCCATTCCCGATTAGCCATTCCCATTAAAATAAAGGAAAAAAAACGTGAATCTAGGCGAAGGGGTTCAACTTGTTTCGTTTGGCATATTAGCCGTAATGATGATTGGTGCAGCATTGGGTGTTGTCCTTTTCTCTAATATTGTCTATTCGGCTTTTTTGCTCGGTGGTGTCTTTATCAGCATGGCGGGATTGTATCTTTTGCTTAATGCTGATTTTGTCGCGGCGGCACAAATTTTGATTTATGTCGGTGCGATTAATGTCTTGATTTTGTTCGCGATTATGTTGGTGAACAAAAAAGAAAATTTCCGCAATTTGCCTAATTTTTGGATTCGTCAAATTGCTACCGCGATCGTTTGTTTAGGTTTGTTTGGCCTTTTGGGGGCAATGGTTTTATCAACTCCTTGGGCTGTTTCTTCGGCTCTACCTGGCGGAGAAGGTGCTATTGTCAAAATTGGGAAACATTTCTTTACTGACTTTTTATTGCCTTTTGAATTGGCATCGGTGTTTTTGTTAATGGCAATGGTAGGCGCGATCGTTTTAGCTCGTCGTGATTATTTGCCCGATGAGGTATTAACTAAAAAGAGTCAAGCTCCTGTTTTGACTTTGCCTGAGCGTCCCCGTGAAGTGGCTTCGATCACGGGTGAATCTTCTGCGAAAAGTTAATTTTATGCGGGTAAATCGCTGAGTAGAGACACGGCACTGCCGTGTCTTACTAAATAGCCGGGTTTATCTATTGTCTAACGTTTTGGGATGAGGAACAGTTAAGGTTATTATGCAATTACATCTTGAGTATTTTTTGTTATTAGCTGCGGCTCTTTTCTGTATTGGCATTTATGGTTTAATTACCAGTCGCAACGCGGTACGGGTTTTAATGTCGATTGAGTTACTGTTAAATGCTGTTAATCTAAATTTGATGGCGTTTTCTAATTATCTTGATCCTCAAGGGATTAAGGGCCAAGTTTTTACTGTTTTTGTTATTACCGTTGCTGCGGCTGAAGCTGCTGTGGGTTTGGCAATTATTTTGACTATCTATCGTAATCGTAATACGGTTGATATGGAAGAGTTTAATTTACTCAAGTGGTAATGGGTAATTGGTAATGGGTAATTGGTAATAAGGAAGATGGAAAATTACCTATTACCTATTACCTATTATGATTTTTTGGTAATAAGGCACAAAGGCACAAAGGCACAAAGGTACAGAAGAAAATTTTCCCCTAATTAAAGACTAATTTTATCTGCGTTTAATTTTTATTTTAATTTTTATTCTATGTAACGGGTTTTCATTCTTTAAATGCAAAATGCAAAATAGAAAACCCCCAATAATGAGTATAATTACTCAATAATATATTTATGGGCAAGAATTTACAGAAATCTCAAGACGCGGTACTCTGGATGATAGGGTTAAAAGTGGTTTAAGAGGGGTTAATTTTAGTCAATGCTAAGTGCGTTAATCTGGATACCCATTTTAGGGGCGATTCTCATTGGTTTTTGGCCGGGTTCGCTTTCGACTAAATTTGTTCGTCAAGGCGCGATCGCGATTTCTTTGCTCGGATTTTTGGTATCAGTGTTTTTAGGGATTCAATTTGAACCGCAAGTAAGTGGTTTACAATTTTCAGAATTTCTGCCCTGGATACCAACTTTAGGTATTAATTATAGTTTGGGTGTTGATGGTTTATCGTTACCTTTGGTGCTTTTAAATACGCTTTTGAGTGGAATCGCGATCTATAGCACTGATGAATCTATACAACGTCCTCGTTTTTATTACTCTTTAATTCTCCTCATTATTGGAGGAGTAAATGGGGTATTTTTAGCTCAAAATCTCCTTTTGTTTTTCCTATTTTATGAGGTGGAACTGATTCCCCTTTATCTCTTAATTGGTATTTGGGGAGGGGCGAAAAAAGGTTACGCGGCTACGAAGTTTCTCATTTATACCGCGGTTTCTGGTATTATTCTCCTCGCGTGTTTCTTAGGGGTGGTTTTCCTCAGTCATAGTACCAGTTTTGATTTGATTTCTTTGGATGCCAAGAGTATTCCTTTACAAACTCAAATTGTGTTACTGGTGGGAATTTTGATCGCGTTTGGAATTAAAATTCCTTTAGTCCCTTTTCATACTTGGTTGCCTGATGCTCACGTTGAGGCTTCTACTCCGATTTCGGTGTTATTAGCGGGTGTTTTGTTAAAATTAGGAACCTATGGCTTATTACGTTATGGGTTATGTTTGTTTCCTGACGCGTGGGAATTTGTCGCGCCTTGGTTAGCTAGTTGGGCCGTTGTTAGTACCCTCTATGGTGCTAGTTGCGCGATCGCGCAAAAAGATATGAAAAAAATAGTCGCGTATAGCTCTATTGCCCACATGGGTTATATTTTATTAGGAAGTGCCGCCGCGACTCCTTTAAGTTTATTGGGTACGGTTTTACAAATGGTGAGTCATGGTTTAATTTCTGGGCTCATGTTTCTTTGTGTCGGGGTGGTTTATCGCAAATCCGGTAGTCGTGATATTGATATCCTCAAGGGGTTATTAAACCCAGAGCGTGGTTTACCTGTTATTGGTAGTTTAATGATTGTTGGGGTAATGGCAAGTTCGGGTATCCCCGGAATGGCTGGGTTTATCGCGGAGTTTTTGGTGTTTCGTGGCAGTCTTGGAGTTTTTCCCGTGCCTACTTTACTTTGTATGATCGGAACGGGTTTGACTTCGGTATATTTTTTAATCATGATTAATCGCGTGTTTTTTGGCCGTCTCTCTGATTTGGTGATAAATTTACCTTCAGTTCGATGGCGCGATCGTATTCCCTCGATGATCCTCGCGGTGATTATTGTTGTTTTAGGTGTAGCACCATCAACTTTAGTTTCTCTTACGGAAAAAACAACGAGCGAAATGGTGATGACAGTGGCTCCGAGCAAATTGGTTTCCCAAACTCTGGGAAATTTACCCGGAAATTAATTTCTCTGTCAACCGCGAAAAAGTATCTATTTGGCCTCATCTCATACCAATTACAGAAAAAAATGTCATGATGATGGGTAGGCGGTATTTGCGTCTTTGGTGCAAAACCCAACACCTCATTTAGCAATTATTTGAGAAATTGGTACAACTAGGGTGAGGCTCCTAGCAGATTATTTAATTCAGATACTTAATAGCCCAATTGTAGTCCATAAAGGATAACTTTTTTAGTCCGATAAAGAAGCTTTGACTAAAATTAGTCAGGTTTTCATCCCCCAGACTGGTTAAGCTGTTACGCATTTTTAATTCTTATTAGTAGCACAGGCATCTTGCCTGTGACTATTAGTAACACCGACTTGGGCTCTGGTGACAAGCTGGATGCTTGTCCCACTTTATTTGATTTAAATTCGTCGAGAGCTTATCAGACAAAAATCATCCGATAAAAAATACGATTAACCTAGGGTATTACACTTATGACAACTACACCATTAACTCCTTCTATTCACCCCTTAGCTGAGTATATTGATCGTTTAGAGTCAGGCCAAGCTTTATTAGTTGATACCCCAGAAAATGTTATTGAAGTTGTGGGTATTCTCAAAAGTTATGGGATTGTTTTGGATGCTTATTCGCGTAATCTTATCTATATTGCGGAACATCAATTTTTAGAGTTATTTCCCTTTTTTAAATACTTTAATGGGGAGATTACTACTAATAAGTTATTAAAACATTGGTGGCATGATCGCATTAATTTTGAATATGCAGAGTATTGTATGCGAACGATGCTTTGGCATGGGGGGGGTGGTTTAGATTCTTATTTAGATTCACCTCAGTTTTTGCAGTTGGCAGGGAACGCGATCGCGGCGAAACTCAAAAACAATTTTCTCATGTTAGGAATTAACAAACTCTTTCCCGAATTTTTACCCGAACAAGTCCGAGTCTTAGCTTATTATAGTGGATTAGGACAATTTTGGCGGGTAATGAGTGATATGTTCATTTCCTTATCTGATCGTTACGATCGCGGAGAGATAAAATCCATTCCTGATGTAGTTAATCACATTTTAGCCGGATTAGTTGCCGACGCGAATAAACCGATTACTTACAGTGTCAAAATTCGAGATAAAGTTTATGATATTATCCCGAAATCGGCAAAATTAACCTTTTTAATGGATACAGCAGTCCCCTATGTAGAGGCAGTTTTCTTCCGAGGCACAGCCTTTTTCGGTACAGTTTCTTATAATGCCCAAGCCCATCAAATTCCCGACGAACAAAAAGATTTTACCTATGGTGCATTATACGCAGATCCTTTACCCATTGGCGGTGCAGGTATTCCACCAACTCAATTAATGCAAGATATGAGACATTATCTCCCAGATTATTTACATAATTTTTATCGTAACAGTTGTCGAGGGGAAGATGATTTGCGAGTGCAAATTTGTCAAACTTTCCAAAAGTCGATGTATTGCGTAACAACCGCGGCAATTCTGGGGTTAGCTCCTTATCCCATTAATACGAATGAGCCGGAACAGAAAAAGGCAAATCGTGTTTATTTTGAGGGATGGATGGATCGGTTTCTTACTTCAAGAATTACTGAGGTTAATCTACCCACAGTCAGAGAGTGTCAATTATTTCCTGACAGAAAACATTAAAATTAGTAGGTGCGGGTTCAGCGATATCTTCTCTACATAACCTTAATACTTGTTAACCCGCCCCTACTAATAATCGGGAAAAAAAAGACTAAAATTTTTTATAGCAATTCTGGGATAGATGAGGTATTCATTGAAACTTACAATGCTTGATAATACTGGGTTTTGCCTACTCTATCTTTAGTCGAAAGGCTATAACAACTTTCCCAAAAAGTTACAATAAGGAGATAAATCCCTCTGGACAATTTCTCAGAAAAAGTGTAAACTATCTTGGTGAACAGTTATTTTGATCTCAGCTTTTTATTATAGAATTATTTTTAGTTAATTTTTTCAGGATTATCATTGTGACTATAAAAATAGGTTTGCTCGGTTTAGGGACTGTCGGAGGGGGAACCGCGGAGATTTTACTCTCTCCCCAAAACCGTCATCCCCT
Organism: Microcoleaceae cyanobacterium bin_387; assembly: GCA_037440985.1. Taxonomy (GTDB): domain Bacteria; phylum Cyanobacteriota; class Cyanobacteriia; order Cyanobacteriales; family Microcoleaceae; genus JBEDKD01. The sequence continues at coordinate 45,335 of JBBITB010000033.1, read as the reverse complement.
CTTAAAAGATTTAGAAATTACTCGTGTGGGAGTACGCGATCGCGCCAAAGCTCGTTCTTTGCCTATTCCCGATCATCTCTTCACAACGGATTTAGACGCGATCGTAACAGATCCCGATGTCGATATTATCGTGGAAGTAATGGGGGGTATAGAACCCGCGAGATCCCTAATTCTGAAAGCGATTTCTCACGGAAAACACATTGTTACGGCTAATAAAGCGGTTATTTCTAGGTTTGGAGCAGAAATTTTTACCGCGGCTAATGAAAAAGGCGTTTATGTAATGTTAGAAGCCGCGGTTTGTGGCGGTATTCCTATCATTCAAACCCTGAAACAATCTTTAGGGGCAAATCGCGTTAAAAGTGTTACAGGAATAGTCAATGGTACTACCAATTATATCCTCACCAGAATGCAAACAGAGGGGGTTGATTTTGCCGATGTCCTCGCCGATGCCCAAAAATTAGGTTATGCAGAGGCTGATCCTACCGCGGATGTAGAAGGTTATGATGCCGCGGATAAATTGGCAATTCTCGCGTCTTTAGCATTTAATGGTCGCATTAAATTAGAGGAAGTTTATCGCGAAGGGATTACTAAAGTTTCCTCCTCTGATATTGCCTATGCGGATAAACTTGGTTTTGTCATTAAATTATTAGCGATCGCGAATACAATTCCCGCTTCTTCTACCCTTGGCACAGAGAGGTTAGATCCCGTTGATGATGAAATTTTATCCCTAAGAGTGCATCCTACATTAGTGCCGAAAACCCATCCTTTAGCGAGTATTAATGATGTTTTTAATGCCGTTTTATTTGACGGAGATCCCATCGGACAAGTCATGTTTTATGGACGAGGGGCAGGAGCAGGACCAACGGCCAGCGCGGTAGTTGCTGATATTATGAATATCACAGCAATTTTGCAAACAGAGACGGAACCCATACCCCATCCTTTGTTAAGTTGTGCCCATCAACATTATTGTAAAATTGCCCCGATAGAAGAACTTGTCACCCGTTTTTATGCTCGTTTTCTTACCAAAGATATTCCCGGAGTAATTGGCAAATTAGGGACAATTTTTGGGCATCATCATGTTAGTATTGAGTCAATTGTGCAAACGGGATTTCATGGCAATTTAGCGGAAATTGTCATAGTGACTCATGATGTGAAGGAAGGGAATTTTCAAAGCGCGATCGGCGAAATTTGTCAGATGGAGTTTCTCGATACCGTTGCCAGTAGTTTACGCGTCCTTTAAAGGGTATTATCTGGTGGGTGACAATCCCATCAGAATAATGAAATGAACCACAAAGGCACAGAGTAGACAGAGGAAAGAAAAGAGAGAAGTTCACAGGAAAAATACGATTAGGAAAGCCGAAATCTCCTATAAAATAACGCTTCCTCTCTTTTCTTCATTACCTCTTTGGTTTCATGTCATGGTTAAAGAATTTTAGGAACGCGGAAAAATTCCCCATCTTGCTCTGGAGCACACGCGAAAATTCCTTCTAAATTAGCAAAAGGTTCTAATTTATCGCTCCGTGTGATATTACTAACATCGATCGCGCGCGTAGTGGGTTGAACTTTGCTCGTATCCAGTTCGCTTAACTGTTCAAAATAATCCAGAATACTACTTAATTGAGTAGTAAATTTTTCCTCTTCATCTGGAGTTAATTCCAGTCGGGCTAGATGAGCTACTTTGTGTACTTGTTCTTTATCTATCTTCATAAAGAGTAATGGGTAATGGGTAATGGGTAATGGGTAATGGGTAATGGGTAATGGGTAATTGTCAACTGTCAACTGTCAACTGTCAACTGTCAACTGTCAACTGTTAACCTTCTTCCTTCATTTAGAAAAAGACATCCGCGTTAGAGCGTCCGGTAGTTTTCAACCAGTTTTGGACTTCAATATAATTATTAGGAGCTAATCGAATCGCCTCCTTCCAATATTCAGCCGCTTGATCAAACAAATCCTCAGCTACCTCATCATTTCCCGCGTCTTTTTCCTTTTCCCCTTGATAATGATAAATCACAGCAATATTATTCAACGCTTGGGGCATTCTTGGATTGAGTTCCAATGCTTCTTTATAAAGTTCTAGTGCTTTTTCATGTTCCCCATTACTGGTATGAATTAAACCAATATTATAGAGAATATAACTGCGATCATTGGGGTCATCTTCTAAAGTCAATGCTTCATTATAATTCTTTAAAGCTTCCGCGTATTCACCATCGGCTTGAGCCGACATTCCATCACGGTAATAAGCAAAGGCTTCCTTTGATTTTTTGTTAGTTGGCAGAATTTTGAGAATAATATCTGCCATTACGGTAAAACTTTTGTCAATAAAGTTATCATTTTTTTGTGTTCTGGGCATATTCGTTGGTGATTAGGATGGATGGGTATTTTTATACTTTACATTATCTGGGATTCAACATCTCAGTTTCTTAACAAAAACTTACGCAGAAACCTAATTTCTTGACCAAAAATATTCATCTCAGCCAAGGGTTTTCCCTCCGAAACCAGGTTTCTTTCTTTATCTTTGATCGTGGCTTACTTGTCCAAACTTTATAAAATGCGTAGTTAATTATATCAAATTTAGTCAGATAAGTCAAGATCAAACAGGAAAAACCCGCAAAACCCGGAAAAGCACTTCCCCCGTGATGTTAGGGACTTGATAAACCAACCCAGTTTCCAGGGCAAACTAGGAACTTGAGTTATACTAGAAAGCAAAGACTTATTATTTGCATTGAGGAAAAAGCATGGCTCCGAATGCTACTGTCATGCAAGCCGTCGAACAACTCAACTATCGAGTTACAGTGGGAGATGTCGCGGTAAAAGCAGGCTTAGATGTTAATATCGCGCAACGAGAACTTTTAAACCTCGCGTCAGAAGCCGGGGGACATTTACAAGTCGCGGAGTCAGGCGATATTGCTTACCTCTTCCCCAAGAACTTTCGAGACATTTTACGTGATAAATATTTGCGCCTTCAATTACAAGAATGGTGGGGCAAAATTTGGCGTATTTTATTCTACCTGATTCGCATTTCCTTTGGCTTAGTATTGATCGCGTCCTTGATGATAATTTTTATCTCGATCTTCTTGATTCTTAGTAGTTCTTCAAAAGATCAAAAATCAGGGGTTAATTTCTGGTTTTTCTCTAGTTCTTGGATCGATGATATTTTCTGGTTATTTTACTGGAATAACGATCCCAATTATCGCCAAAAACGCCAAACAAAATCCCCTGATGAACGAGGTGAACTGAATTTTTTGGAAGCCGTTTTTTCTTTTCTTTTTGGTGACGGGAATCCCAATTTTGATTTAGAAAAGCGACGATGGAAAGAGATCGCGAAAGTCATTCGGAATCATCAGGGAGCCGTTACCTCCGAACAAATCGCGCCCTATTTAGATAACTTAGGCAAAGGTTACGCGTTAGAATACGAAGAATATATGTTACCCGTATTAGCAAAATTTGATGGTCGTCCCGAAGTCAGTCCCCAAGGGCAAATAATCTATCATTTTTCCGAATTACAAACAACAGCAAAGAAAAACCAATCTCAGGAAATTTCACCCTATTTACGGGAATATCCTTGGCGTTTCAGTGAAGCCAATTCCGGTCAAATTCTCTTAGCCACCGGACTAGGAATGATTAATTTTGTCGGTGCATTAGTCTTAGGTAATTTATTTACCAAAGCGGCGACTCTTGGCAAACTTAATTTATTAGGAGGATTTTTAGGATTTGTCCAAGGCATTTATCCCATTCTCTTAATTTATGGAATCGGATTTTTAACAATTCCCTTAATTCGTTATTTTTGGATTCAATGGCGCAATAGCAAAATTGAAGCCAAAAATAACGAAAGAAAATTACGAGCCGAAGTCTTAGAAAAACCTAATGCAATATTACAGAAAAAATTAAATTATGCGCGAAAATTCACCTCCGAAAAAGTGATTGAAGAGGGAGATTTAGCCTATACAAGTGAAAAGGATCTAATTGAACAAGAAATCGAACAGTCAGCAAAAATAGATGCAGAATTGGAACGAAAACTTAATCAATCTTCCTGATAAAAATTGATCCCACGGAAACCGCAGAAACTGCTGTATTTTAGGGAAATAAGGAAGGAAAATTGGATAAAGAAGTGCAGACATCTTGCCGACGTTCCCTCTCAAGGGCTACCCAAGCCGGAGCATTTCATTTTGGGAAATTGGTAGTGCAGTGGAGCGGAGAGATCCCTAGCCTGATCGCGCCTTCGCAAGACGCTCTGATGCTCCCCACAGGCTACACCCACTACAGTTTTTTTGCCTTCTTTGAGATGTATTCTACCCAACCCAAAAGTCAAGTTACATAATTGCCATTCCTAACAGATATTCCTTCCTGTTTCTCCTAGCATGAGGAATGAAAAGAAACCGGGTTTCTTGCCGTCGTCATTTGAGTTTGACGAATTTTCAGCAACAAGAAACCCGGTTTCTGCCTAAGTCCTATTTTCTCGAAAAACTAGCGATCAACAGAACCCATAATAATATCGATACTACCCAAAATCGCGACAAGATCCGCAACTTTAGCACCCCGGAGAATATGGGGGAAAACTTGCAAATTATTAAAATCCGCGGCACGAATCTTAAAACGCCAAGGAAAGACATTATCTTCCCCAATAATATAAACCCCTAATTCTCCCTTACCACTTTCCACACGGACATAATGTTCACCCTTGGGAATTTTGAAAGTAGGAGCAACTTTCTTAGCAATAAACTGATAATCAAAGTTATTCCACTCCGACTTAGGCCCAGAGGCTAAACGATTCGCTTCCAAATTCTCGTAGGGACCACCGGGTAAACCCTTCAAAGCTTGACGGATAATTTTTACCGATTCGCGCATTTCGCGAATGCGTACCAAATAACGGGCTAAACAGTCCCCACTCTTTTCCCACTGCACATCCCAGTCAAAATCATCATAGGATTCATAATGGTCAACCTTGCGTAAATCCCATTTCACCCCAGATGCGCGTAACATCGGGCCAGAAAGTCCCCAGTTAATCGCCTCTTGACGAGTAATTACTCCTAGTCCCTCAATCCGACGACGGAAAATAGGGTTTTTGGTAATTAAGCGTTCATATTCATCAACTTTCGGCAAAAAGTAATCACAGAAGTCATTACACTTATCCACCCAGCCGTAGGGTAAATCCGCGGCTACCCCACCAATACGGAAATAATTATTATTAACCATACGATAGCCCGTCGCGGCTTCCCATAAATCCAAAATGGGTTCACGATCGCGCATGGTATAGAAAAAAGGAGTTTGGGCGCCAACGTCAGCCAAAAACGGGCCTAACCAGAGCAGATGATTCGCGAGACGGGCTAATTCCAACATAATGACGCGGATATAACTAGCCCGTTTAGGGACAGTAATATTAGCGAGTTTTTCCGGCGCGTTCACCGTGATCGCCTCATTAAACATCCCCCCCGCGTAGTCCCAACGACTAACATAGGGGACAAACATGACACTGGTGCGACTTTCGGCAATTTTTTCCATTCCTCGGTGTAAATAACCCAAGACTGGTTCACAGTCAACCACATCTTCCCCATCGAGGGTGACAATTAAACGTAATACCCCGTGCATGGAAGGATGGTGCGGTCCCATGTTGAGCACCATCGGTTCGGTTCTAGTTTCAATTCTTGTCATAATTTAGTGATTGGTGAGAAGTGATCAAGGTGATAGGTTATAGGTAATCGGTAATAGGTAATGGTCAATTTTCCCATTTCTGATTCCCTTTACCCCATTTCCTATTCCCCTTTGCCGATTGTTTATTTTTGTTTCGTCTTAAATTATGAAGGAGAGTGACTTATCTGAGAAGGAGCAAAGAGATGACACCATCGCGTCTTCCTTTATTCATATCTCAGTCCTCAGTGCAGAATTAATTGATGGGTTAGCCCTCCGAGAGGGGGGGCACTATCTCGATGCTACCGTGGGCGGGGGGGGTCATAGTCGTGCTATTTTAGAGACCTTCCCTGATATTACGTTAGTCGCGGTCGATCAAGATAGTATCGCGATCTCCGCCTCGCGTGAGAATTTAAAGGAATATCGCGATCGCGTCCAATTTTGGCAAGGGAATTTTGCCCAATATCCGGGCAAACCTAACAGCTTTGATGGTATTATCGCGGATTTAGGGGTAAGTTCCCCCCAACTCGATACCCCAGAAAGAGGATTTAGTTTTCGTCATCCGGCGCCCTTAGATATGCGAATGAACCAAGAACAAGACCTCACCGCGGCCGAGATTATTAACCATTGGCAAGAATCCCAACTCGCGGATATTTTTTATCACTATGGGGAGGAAAGACTTTCACGACGGTTTGCGAAACGGATTGTGGAAAAACGTCCCTTTGAGACAACCACAGAATTAGCCGACGCAATATGGCACTGTGTCCCCAGTTCCTATCGTTATGGGCGCATTCACCCCGCGACTCGTATTTTCCAAGCCCTACGGATCGCGGTTAATGCCGAATTAACCGTATTAGAAACATTTCTCAACATTGCCCCCATGTGGCTAAAGCCCGATGGGATCATAGGTATCATTAGTTTTCACAGTTTAGAAGACCGACTGGTAAAACATAGATTACGGGAAAACCCTCAATTGCGAATATTAACCAAAAAACCCATCCAAGCCCAAGAAGCAGAAGAGAAGATAAATCCCAGGGCTCGCTCTGCTAAACTCAGATTGGCTCAACGATTGGGCAATAATATCGAGACGCGATCGGCTAAAAATAGACACGCGTAGTGGTAGGATTATGATCTTGAGTGGGAAGAGGAGAGAAAATTGACAATGTTAGAATTAGAACGCTTAAGACAAGAGAGTATTCTCTGAGCCTTAAGCTCGACTAATAAACATTTCTTCACCGATCACCCCCAAAACACTTTCGACTCTTGGTGTCGAGTGAAAGGTTGGAAGTCGGGACTTAATGGCATTAAAAATGTTTCACGCGATACCTGATAAATTCATCAGAGGATAAGGGAAGGCATGGGTCAGGGAGATAAAATAAAACTCAAACTGATGGTAGTCGATGACGAACCCGACAACCTTGATTTGCTGTACCGCACCTTTCGACGGGAGTTCCAAGTTTGTAAGGCGGAAAGCGGGGTCAAGGCATTGGAGGTCCTCGATCAGGAGGGCGAAATGGCTGTAATTATCTCTGACCAAAGAATGCCCGAAATGAATGGAACAGAATTTTTGGGCAAAACGGTTGATCGCTTTCCTGATACGGTTCGTATTCTCCTCACCGGGTACACGGATGTCGAAGATTTGGTGGATGCCATTAACGCGGGTCAAGTGTTTAAGTACATTACGAAACCTTGGAACCCAGAGGAACTAAAATCCGTAGTACAGCAAGCCTCCGATACCTATAAGGTGGTGAAGCAACGCACTAATTCTCTCAATCGTTCTCTACGACGAGAATCCTTATTTAATGAGGTAATGAGTGCTATTCGTGGTTCCCTCGATTATTCCAGTATGTTGCAAACGATCGCGCAAACTGTGGGATCGAGTTTTGGAGCCAATTATGCTCTTTTACAACCCGTGGAAGGCGATCGCCTTTTACCAACAGTTTTTTCCTATCAACCCGATAGTGAGGAGAGCCATAGTTCCACGCTCAATGACGCGTTACTTCAGCAAACAGTCCTAAGTCGTCAAACGACGAAATATCCCGAAGGTAATGGGGCGAATCAATTGATCGTTCCCTTAATGTATCAACAGGATTTATTAGCCGTTTTGGGGCTTTGTCAAGAGGGAAATCATGTTCTTTGGTCTACCGAAGAAATTCAGTTAATTGAAGGGGTCGCCGAACAAGCCGCGTTAGCTTTATCTCAGGCTAAACTCTATCAACGCACTCTGGAATTGGCCCAGCAAATGCGTCAAGAGTTAGAAGTGGCGCGACAAATTCAAACCAATTTACTGCGTCAAAGTTGGCCAGACTTTGAGACGGTTAAAGTTCAAGCTTGTTGTTATCCAGCCAGGGAAGTGGGGGGAGACTTCTTTGAAGTCTATGTCCACGCGTCAGGGGATATTTGGCTCGCGGTGGGTGATGTTTCGGGTAAGGGTGTCCCCGCGGCTTTATTTATGGCGAGTTCGATTTCTGTCATGCGTCGAGAATTGTCTGTGGAGATATCCCCTGAACCCGAACAAGTCATGCTTAACTTAAATAGCAGTCTCGCTGATGATCTGATTAGTAATAATCATTTCATTACTATGGTTGTAGCTCGTTATACGCCCTCGACGGGACATCTGGCCTACTGTAATGCAGGTCATGTTTATCCCTTGGTGTGGTCTCACTCGGCTTTAGAAAGTGAAAATCCTGACACTGTGGAACCGAATTTCCTGAAAGCCCGGGGCGTTCCGATTGGCATTTTACCCGTTTGGCGTGGTAAAGCAGGCCAAATAGATTTACAACCGGGTGATATGTTCCTACTTACCAGTGATGGGATTACGGAAGCAACTGTTACTCTCACTGATAGTAGTACGGGTGAATCTAACCGTGTCATGCTACAACAAGAGGGGCTTTGGAAGCTATTACAGCATGAAAAGGGTTCCTTAAACTTGGATAATTTATTAGCTCGTATCCGGGCTGACAATCCAGTTCAGGAAGATGATCAAACCATTCTCTCTCTGGAGGTTCTCTGATTCTATGAAAACAGAACTGCAAGTACCAAGCGACTTGAGGTTTTTAACCATTGCAGAAACCTGGTTGTTAAGTAGTTTAGAGGTGGAGTTAGGTGAACACGTCGATTGGGCTCGTCAGTCAAATCGGTTTCGCTTGGTGTTAGCAGAAGCTTATTCCAATGTGATTCGCCACGCCCATCGAGAACAACCCGGTTTACCTGTTTTACTCCGGTTAGAACTGAAAGAACGTGATGTGGCTTTGGAAATTTGGGATTATGGAACAGGTTATGAAGTTGATGATTATAATGCTCCTATTCCTGAAGCTAAACAAGAAAGTGGTTACGGCTGGTTGATTATGACTCGATTAATGGATCGTGTTGATTATCAATTACAGATTGATGGTCGTAATTGTCTCAAATTAGAGGCAAGTTTACCCAATAAATCTTGATGTTGGTAAACCGGGTTACAATTCTCCTAAAATCGGGTACTTTTCCTATCATACTTTATAGATGAAGCTACGGTAAAATCCCCAGGGTAAGCTGTACTTAATCTATGATAACTCACGTCCCCGATAACTTTTATAAGTGATGGTTTTCAGGACGTTATTGAGCTAAAAAAAATCCCAAAAGCCTTAAATCTATGGGATAGGAAATTTCCCGTTTATCTCCTGAGTGCTAAAAACACTCCAAATGTTAATCCCAAAATTACTCTAGGTTTTAACACACGGTATACATAAAATAATACTCAGAAACCAGTAAATGTAGTGCGAGCGTCCTCGCTCGCTTTTTTATTTAGATAACCATCGATGCTCGCGTCATCTTAAAAACATGAGCTAAAATCAGTTTTTTTTAAGGCGACTTCCTGGTTATTTTTACCAAGTCATATCGGTTTCAGCTCACGTGATAATCAAGTTTTCCCCGATTCCCGAACTCAGATTAGCTAAAGTCCGTTTACGAACATTACTATCCTAACCCATACATTAGGACAACTGTTATGTCATTAATTCTGTATGAAAAAAAACAGGTAATTAACCGACAAAATAAGGGAGAGACGATCGCGTTAAGGCCATAACTTTTTCCACGGTATAGTAATTATCATACTTGTGAGGTACAGAGTTTTCTCGTTTTTCTTAACTATACTATTAATAAAGAACTTTGAAGTGGGAATAAATTAGACCTCATCTTTAGTCGAAACACGCTCTTGGTGAGGTTAGAGTTTTGTCGTTTTAGGAAAATCTTAATCGGGAATAAATTAGACCTCATCTTTGTGATAAAAGCTATAGAGGTAATGGAAGAAAAGAGAATAAGCACGATTTTGGCGGGGTTATTCGGCAGTACCCTCAAGTTTTTCATCTTGACTTTATCTCTGTTTTCTTTCCTCTGTGTACTCTGTGCCTTTGTGGTTCATTTTATTAGAAAAAAAACTTCCGATAATAGCAAGGCTCAAAAACCAGCACAGAAACGGTAAACTGTAAAGGAAAGGTGATGGGAAGGTAAGATGATTTTTCACTGACTTCCCATCACCTCATACCAATCCCTCATCCCTAATCCCCTTATTCTTTCGTTTATGCTGTTATCGCTGAGAATCGATAATTTTGCCCTCATTGATCATTTGGATCTAGAATTTGGTCTGGGTTTAAATGTCTTTACAGGGGAAACAGGTGCCGGAAAATCAATTATCCTTGATGCCCTGGATGCTGCATTGGGGGGTAAGGTTTCTAGTCGGGTGATTCGTACTGGGACAAAACGATCTATCTTGGAAGCTACTTTTGAATTAGATCGGGATTTAGCCCATTGGCTCAAAGAACAAGAAATTGATTTAGTCGATGGTAGTTTGGTAGTTTGTAGTCGGGAAATTATCACTTCTGGGGCTAGTCTTCGTAATCGATCGCGTTTAAATGGTATCCTCGTAAATCGTACAATAATGGACAAATTACGCGGACATTTAGTCGAATTTACGGCTCAAGGTCAAACAGTCCTTTTAGGTGATCCGAATCTCCAGCGACAATGGTTGGATCTTTATGGGGGAAGTGAATTAATGAAACAACGAGAAAAAGTCGCGCTCGCGTATCAAACTACCCAACAAGCTGCGACAATGTTAGCCCAAAGACGGCAATCGGAACAACAACGATTACAACGTCTGGATTTGTTAGAATATCAAGTGAAAGAATTGGGAAAGTCTAATCTTAATTCCCCCGATGAGTTAGAACAATTAGAACAAGAACGACAACGGCTTAATCATGTGGTGGAATTACAACAACATAGTTATGAACTTTATCAGATGCTTTATCAAAATGATAGTGGTATCGCGGTCGCGGATTTATTGAGTAAAGCAGAAAGTAATTTAAGTGATATGACGGTTTTTGATAGTCAATTGGAGCCGATTTTAGATATGGTAAGTGATGCCCTGGCTCAAGTGACTGAAGCGGGGAGACAAATTAATAGTTATGGTGAACAATTGGAAGCCGATCCGACGCGTCTTGAAGAGGTAGAAGAAAGGATTAGGGAACTGAAACAAATTTGTCGTAAGTATGGGGCTTTACCCGACGCGATCGCGTATTATCACAGCATTCAATCGGAACTGGAAGAACTTCAAGAAGGAGGGGAGTCCTTAGAAGCCCTGGAACAGGCTTATCATGTTGCCCAGAAGCAACAAAAAGAAGCTTGTCAAGAGTTAACTGTACTACGTCGTCGTAGCGCGGATCATTTGGAAACCCTTTTAGTGAGCGAATTGAAGCCCCTCGCGATGGAAAAAGTACAATTTGTGGTTAATATTAATCCTATTTCTCCGAACCTGAGTGGTGCGGATCATATCGAATTTTGTTTTAGTCCGAACCCCGGAGAACCGATACAACCCTTAAGCGCGATCGCGTCCGGTGGTGAAATGAGTCGCTTTTTATTAGCCCTTAAGGCCTGTTTTTCCCAAGTAGATGACTCCGGTACTCTCGTTTTTGATGAAATAGATGTAGGAGTGTCTGGGAGAGTAGCCCACGCGATCGCGCAAAAACTTTATCAATTGAGTCATCGTCATCAAGTCCTCTGCGTCACCCATCAACCCCTGGTTGCCGCGATGGCAGATCATCACTTTTGTGTTAGTAAAGAAGTAATTCCCAGTTATGAGGAAGAAGAAGGGGCGAAAGAGGAGGATTTGTCTATGACACCCTCGGAAAGAACCGTAGTGCGTGTTAATGTACTTAATAATGAGCAAAGGCGAGAAGAATTAGCCCAACTAGCTAGTGGGAGATCTGCCAGTGAAGCGATCGCGTTTGCCGAATCTCTGCTTGCCCAAGCCAAGATCCTGCGTCAACCCCCTACCCACCCGCCCAACAAACTCAGGAAAAAAAAGGGTGATAGAGCCACAGATCCCTCCTCATCCATCGGTGAGAAATTGCCAAAAACCTGAAACCACCAAAACCAGCCCTAACCCCTTGTCAAAGAAACACTCAGAGGTCTAAATTAACAAATATTCTGTCGAAAAACCAGAATTGTAGAAAACAGCACACAATAGAAACAGATTATGATGCCAAAATCGGGACAAGTCCAGAGAGGCAACCTTTTCATATTTCAGTGCTTATCCGCTTACACTGATAGATAATCTTTAAAGATATCCATTTTGCACTGACATCTTAATCTCAAAGACCAATTATTATCCCCAAACCCCCTAAAGGTCTATGAAATCAGCATCTCCAAACATCTCCCAATGGGACAATGCCGCGACCGCGGTCATTGATGTTCCCACCATCAATGATAATAATCATAATTATCAGGAACCGGAGCCTCAAACAAGTCCTAGTAACATCGGTGGGGGTCTCGCGACAACCCAGGGAAATTTTGCCGGTTTTCTCGCGCCCCTCAATAAGGATAGTTTTAAACAAGTTGCCAAAGATGTAGAAGATAAACTCCGCGTAGTTAATCAAACTCTGGGGATGCTGGATAGTTTGTTAGACTCCCAAGGGTTTGATGCCATTCTTAATGAAATGTTACAGTCAATTACCCTCAAAACTGGGGAATTGCTCAACGCGGATCGTAGTACCATTTTTCTATTGGATGAAGATAAAAATGAACTTTGGTCAATTGTGGCGAAAGATGCCAGAGGAAATAATTTAGAATTGAGATTTCCCGCGACCGTTGGGATCGCGGGGGAAGCCGCGACTTTTTTGAGGGTGGTTAATATTCCCTATGATTTTTATGATGATCCGCGATCGACAAATGCTAAAAAAACCGATGAAAAAACCGGATATCGAACCTATACCATGTTGGCAATGCCTCTGTTAAATGAAGATACAGGTGCTTTAGTCGCGGTCGTTCAACTTATTAATAAACTCAATCACAATCACGAACCTTATGCCCCTTTAGAACAAAAGATAGATCGCAATGGGTTCACGGAAGAAGATGAACAAGTTTTTAGAGAATTTGCCCCCTCGATTCGTCTCATTTTAGAATCATCAAAATCCTTCTACGCGGCAACTCAAAGACAACGGGCCGCAACGGCTTTAATGAATGCCGTTAACTCCCTTTCTAAGAGTAGTTTAGACTTAGAAGACACTCTGAAAAGGGTTATGGATCAGGCGAAAGAATTGATGAACGCGGATCGCAGTACCCTTTGGTTATTGGATGATGAAAAAGGTCAACTGTGGACGAAAATCCCTATTAATGGAGTCTTACAAGAAATCCGTATTCCTAGCAGTGCCGGTTTTGCGGGTATTGTCGCCCAGTCCGGTGAACCCTTGATGATTCCTTTTGATTTATATGATGATCCCCGTTCGGAAAAGTCCAAAGAAGTCGATCAAAAATCAGGGTATCGCACTTGCAGTATGCTCTGTATGCCAGTGTTTAACGCGGATAATAAACTCATCGGTGTTACCCAATTAATTAATAAAAAAAGACAAGGAGATTATCCCGCCTACGATCCGAAAGAGTGGCCCCACGCGCCGGAACAATGGCGAGCGAGTTTTAACCGCAATGATATGGAATTTATGCAGGCTTTTAACATCCAAGCGGGTGTGGCTTTGCAAAATGCTAAACTTTTTGCGGAAGTGAAACAACAAAAACAAATGCAGGAGGATATCCTCCGCAGTTTAAGCAATGGTGTGATTTCGACGGATCGGAATGGTCATATTATTGCAGCCAATGAAGGGGCGCAAAAATTATTAGGAATTAACCAAGAAATAGAAGGAAAATTGGTCGCGGAATTAGTGCGTATTAAAGGCGGTGATGTGGAAAAATGGTTAATTTCTTCTTTGTCTCCTAAGGAGGAAAAAGATCGTCAACAGTATTACCCCGATCAAATTCTCTTACCGATTAATGGAGAAGAAATAAGTATTAACTTATCCATTAACTCCATGAGTGATGTCATCGATCCCAATAAAGTCAGTGGCGCGTTGGTGGTGATGGAAGATATCTCAGGGGAAAAACAGGTAAAAAACCTGATGTATCGTTACATGACACCGGAAGTCGCGGAGCAATTACTCGCGAGTGGTGATACGGGTTTAGGTGGAAAACGTAAACACGTTTCTGTATTATTCTCAGATATTCGTAGTTACACAACTTTAACGGAAAAATTACAAGCTGAAGAAGTTGTTACCATGCTTAATGAATACTTTGAACGCATGGTTGATGCTGTTTTTCAATATGGTGGGACTCTTGATAAATACATCGGAGATGCTCTGATGGCCGTCTTTGGTTCCCCCGCGCCCTTAGAAGATCATGCTTGGTGCGCGATGCAAACCGCGGTGGAAATGCGGGAACGCTTAAGCGCGTTTAATCAGGAACGTCAGGCAAATGGCTTAATGTCCATTAGTATTGGTATGGGTATTCACTCCGATGAAGTGGTCAGTGGTAATATTGGCTCTAGCAAACGGATGGAACTTACTTCCATTGGGGATGGTGTGAACTTAGCCTCCCGTTTAGAAGGGACTTCTAAACAATATGGGACAGATTTGGTGATCAGTGAAAATACTTATTCGGAGTATCGAGAACGGCTGTATGTGCGGGAGTTGGACTTTATTACGGTGAAAGGGAAAAGCGAACCCGTCACGATTTACGAATTGTTGGGTATTCGTGAAGGATATGCACCCATTGGTAAACCCTTGACGCAAAAGCAAGAACAGATCATTGCCCATTACCAAAAGGGACGGGAGTATTACAAAAAACCTGTTACGGAAAGACTCTCGGAGGCAGAAATTAAGAAGTTGTTCGAGAAGGTGAAAGCCGTCTCACCCTCGGAACTTCAGAAACTTAGCTATAACGTTGAGGAACAGTTAGAGTTACAACTGAAGAAACTCTTATATACTCTGAAAAAACTGCCGGAGTCCAAGATTAGCCGTCCTTCTAAGAAAGATGAACTGATCAAGCTACTGAAGCCAGAAGTGAAACTATTGACTTTGGAAGGGGTGAAAAATCTCTCCGAGGATGAGGTAAAACTCTTACTGAAGGCGAAAGTTACTACAGTGTCAGAAGAAGAAGTGAAACTGCTTCAAGAGGGGGAACTGAAGAAGATCCTAGAGGCAGAATTGAAGCCATCAGGGAAAGCCAAGATTAAAAAGCTGACGACGGCTGAAATTAAACAGCTATTAGAAGCTAAAATTAGAAGTCGGTCAGCCGAGACGGTGGATAAGTTCTTGGACGAAGAGTTTCCCCTTTTGTCTTTGGATCAGATCAAAAAGCTCCTCGATGAGGTGAAGAAGCTTTTAGAGCCTAAAGCTAAAAAAGCTTTTAAGGATGCCGATGCCGAGTTTCATGCCGTTTTGGAACTTGAGCCGAAAAATAAAGCTGCCAAACTCCACATCGAACGTTGTATGTTATTCCAACATCAACCCCCGGATGTCCTTAACTGGGATGGTGTCTGGAAACTGACGGAAAAATAGGACGCACGGGACTGGATGAGATAATTTCTCTGTATCAGTCCTAGAAGAGAAACTGTTTTCACTGCTGCGGAAGGGGGCTTCTCAGGCGATGAGTAATGTTTTAATCTGGAATATTAGGAAATTTCTGGCACTGAATTATGAGTAATGTAAATTCACAGACTACGGATATTGAATGGGTGGTTGAGGTGTATGATCTGTTATTAGAGATTGCACGTTGCGGTCTATCGGAGATGCCTAAACTACCAAACAATATCTCTCAAAGGGCTTTACCTCTGAGCCAAAGAGCTCAGGAGATCCGAGAACGATCTATGTCTGTGAATTATTCGGCTTGGCAACACCGAGAGCGTGAATGGGTAGAACAAGTTAGTCAATTTTTTATTGAGTTGACTCGTATTTCTTTGGCGGAACAACCCAGATTACCTGATAATCTTGCCCAACGAGCTCTGACTTTGGCTGATACCGCCCAAAGTATTAAGGAAAATTTCTCTGATGATACTTCTGTTCATGATACCCCTTTAGATAAACCCCTGGGAGAGCCTGAGTCTTTTCAATCTCCTGATGTATTACTGAATTTATTACAAGATAGTCTCAAGACACAACGGGAGAAAAGTGGTTATCCTGATGCTCCTGAATGGCAACAGTTATTAGTATTATTAGATACAATCCGTGGTATTTACCGACGTATTAATTGATCAATGGAAATTATTCTCCATCCCTTGCCCAACCCCTGTTTTTCCAGATAGGGGCTGTTTTTTATGGCTTTTGGTTCCTAGGAGCCTGGGCTATCCTTGACATTTTTAAATCTGTGTTAGATTGGAGTTGATTTTCGATAAGTCGGTTTTTCTATTTTCCTTTTTAACACATCTTTTTTGTATGCAATCCGATAGTCAGCCTGGTAGTAACTCTGATCAACCTCCTCCTGATGGTGTTGTGAATCTCATTGGCTGCGCGATCGCGCTCTTAACCTTACTTTTGCCTTTGTTGGCGATCGCGCATTACTCTCCAAGTACCGTAGAGACTTTACCCCCACCCCCCTATAAGACGGAAGCTTTACCCTAAGACTTTTTTATCGGAAATTACCGTTGAACCCTAAAATGCTATTTGGGGATGTGCAGCATTTGGGATTAATTTTAAAATCACAAATAAAAAACAGAAATGTAAATCCCCTATAACCTGTTAGTTTGGAGAATAACTGTGGATTTATCGAAAATTCCGGCGCAACCGAAACCCGGCCTCATCAATGTGTTGATTGAAATTCCTGCGGGAAGTAAGAATAAATACGAATTTGATAAAGATTTAGAAGCCTTTGCGTTGGATCGAGTCTTGTACTCCTCCGTCGCGTATCCTTATGATTATGGGTTTGTGCCCAATACCCTCGCGGATGATGGAGATCCCCTGGATGGGATGGTGATTATCGATCAACCGACTTTTCCGGGTTGTGTGATCGCGGCGCGTCCGATTGGGATGTTAGAAATGATTGATGGAGGCGATCGCGATGAGAAAATTCTGTGCGTACCCGATAAAGATCCTCGTTATGCGAATGTCAAGTCATTAAAGGATATTGCCCCTCACCGTTTAGATGAGATCGCGGAATTCTTTAGAAGTTATAAAAATCTGGAGAAGAAGGTGACTGAAATTCTCGGTTGGCAAGACGTAGAGAAAGTCAATCCTTTAGTAGAAAAGTGCATTGAAGCAGGCAAAAAATAAACTAATCTAAAAGGAAATAGGGATTAGTGAGAAGGGATTAGTGAGAAGGGATTAGTGAGAAGGGAGCAGTGAGCTGGAATCAGGGCTAAATAATTAATAGGAAGAAGTAGAGAATAAACAATAACTTCCTTCATCCCTCTTCCTTCATCCCTCTTCCTTTATCCCTCTTCCTTCTTCCTTCATCCTTCTTCCCTTTTCCTTCTTCCTTCTTCCTTCATCCCTCTTCCTTCATCCTTCTTCCCTTTTCCTTCTTCCTTCTTCCTTCATCCCTCTTCCTTCTTCCTTCTTATAAAATTCCATGTTACAGTTTCCGAGTCAAAGTAAAAATGGGTATCCCCGCGTTTGTATTACCTTGGGAACTCGGCCAGAAGCGATTAAATTAGCTCCGGTTATTCAATGTTTTAAAGAATCTCAGCATTTTGATACTCATGTAATTTTAACTGGACAACATCGAGAAATGGTTGAACAGGTAATGCAACTATTTACTCTGGTGGAAGAACATGATTTAGCTATTATGAAACCGCAACAAACTTTGACGGATATTACTTGTCTAAGTTTACAAGGTTTAGATATTTTATTACAGGAATTAAAACCGGATATTGTCTTAGTGCAAGGGGATACAACAACAGCCTTTGCCGCGGCTTTAGCAGCTTTTTATGAAAAGATTCCCGTAGGCCATGTTGAAGCGGGTTTACGCACAGATAATCTCTTTAATCCTTATCCTGAAGAAGCGAATAGACGTTTAATTTCTCAGCTTGCCCAGTTCCATTTTGCTCCGACTTCTATGGCGGTGGAAAATTTAACGCGATCGGGGGTTTTAGGGGAAATTCATCACACTGGAAATACGGTTATTGATGCTTTATTATCAGTAGCAAAACGTGAGCCAAAATGTGATATTCCTAATTTAGATTGGCAAGAATATCGAGTTATTTTAGCAACGGTTCATCGTCGGGAAAATTGGGGTGAACCTTTACAGGGTATTGCGGAAGGTTTTTTACAATTATTAGATAAGTTTCCTGATATCGCGATTTTATTACCTTTACATAGAAATCCGGTTGTTAGGGAACCTTTAACTGAATTATTAGGGGAACATCCCAGAGTCTTTTTAACGGAACCTTTGGATTATACAGAATTAGTGGGTGCGATGCAACGGTGTTATTTAGTAATGACTGATTCGGGGGGGTTACAAGAGGAGGCTCCGAGTTTAGGAAAACCAGTGTTAGTGTTACGAGACACTACGGAAAGGCCAGAAGCGATCGACGCGGGGACTGCTAAATTAGTGGGGACAAATGCTGATAAAATTAGCGCGATCGCGTGTGAATTATTAAGTAATCCGAGTGCCTATCAAGCAATGGCAATGGCGATCAATCCCTTTGGAGATGGTAGAGCGTCAGAGCGGATTTTAAAGATAGTAGAAAATCATTTAAAACCATAGCCAAGAAACCGGGTTTTTCCCACGACTTGGGCAAACCCAAGGATCTTTCAAAACGCGGTTTCTGAGTTAACCCATTTATTTCTTTAATGGGCGAGCTAAACGTAAATTGGCAGTGGAAGCGTCTCGCTCCCTAGCCCGATCCCGCCGGGATCTCTCCGCTCTGATGCTCCCCACAGGCTACCTCAAGTACGGGCACGGCAGTGCCGTGCCCCTATCAGTTTTTTGGCTTCTTTGAGATGCTCACGTCAACGTCAAGACTTAAAATCCTAAATCAGCTTTCGCGGCTTCTGCTGCTTGTAATAACTCATCCCTCGACATATCATTAAAATCTAAATCGCCAATTTCTCGATAAAATGTTTGATCATAGGGACGGGTTTGCACCACAACAGGCATCGGTACTGCGTGCCCTAATACTAATGCTTGTTGTTTAGAATCTAATTTCGCTAAAACTGATTTTAATCCCTGAGCACCGGAGACTCCCGTAAAAATCGCGTCGATATCTTTATCATCATTTAATAACGCGGTAATTCTTGTCCCTACTTGTGACATGACTTCCGAATCAATACCGGATGGACGCTGATCTACAATTAATAATGTGACAAAATATTTTCGCATTTCTCTAGCAATTGTACCAAAAATTGTCGATCGCACGATCGCGGGATCTAAAAAACGATGAGCTTCTTCAATGGTAATAACTAATTGACGAGGGCGATCGCTAGGATTTTTCGTCATTAAAAAATGTTCAGATTTTTTCACATAAGCATTATGAATACGACGAGTAATCATATTAGTCACTAACATATAAGATAACATATCCGATTGAGAGCCAAACTCCACAACCACATTTTTACCCGATTCTAAGGTATTGAGAATTTGCCCGACATAATTAGTCGAACCACTGGAACGAATATATTTAAGATTTTCTAAGCGTTGTAATTTCCTTTGTAATGCCATAATAGAGCCTTTATGTCCCCGTCTCTCATCACAAAAATCATTAATTTCGATATTAGTCATTGATAATAATTGACCAATCCAATGTTTGCCAAATTCATTTCGCAAAATATTAGCATTATCAATACTGGCCTCCGATAAATTCAACTCCCGCTGCACCAGAGAAATATCCTCAACTTCGATTTGTTCATAACTTAAATAAACCTCATGGGCATCTCGAATACCCCGTCGTCTAGTCGATTCAGGATCGAGGGTATAAACTTGGACTTGTTCGGGAAACAATTGGCGTAAACCCTTGACAGTATTCATACCTTTCCCTTCTGCCACAGCTTCCCAACCATATTCCGAGTGCATATCGAAAATCAAATTAACCGCGGCTTGTTTGCGGATAATTCCTGATAATAACAAACGAGTTAAAAATGATTTCCCCGTACCGGATTTACCAAAAACACCATTACTTCTTTCGACAAATCTATCCAAATCAAGACAAACCGGAACATCCATATCAAGGGGTTTACCGATAGCAAAATTACGCTTATAAGGATCATCTTTCCAACCAAAAACAGTGCGAAAATCATGCTCATTAGCTTCATAAACTTGGGAAAAATGAGTAGGAATTGTCTTAACGGGTAATAATTCTATATTGGTATTTGTATTAGCAATAAAAGAGGCTAAAGTATTAGTTTTTGCTTCTCCTGTGGCGTTATTGTTTCTCTTGCGTCCTTTTTTTTCAGGAAGCATATCAAAAAACATAGGTTTCGGTTCTGGGATCGCGCTTAACATTAACATAGGAGAAAGATTAATAGTACCATAGGTACTATTTCCCGCGAGAACCTCTTGCAAAAAATCATCATTAGGGTGAGGGGGATTTGCTAAAATACGGGTATTTGCCGTACCCAGAGAAACGTCCGTTAACATACAGAAAAAATGCGATCGCGCCCCTCGGACAACCAAAAATTTACCGACACGCATATCTTCAACAGAAACATCAGCATGAAGACGAACTTCTAAACCCTGAGTGAGAGAGCCTTGAATTACTGATCCTAATGGTTTTTCCATTGTTATTATCCCTATATAACTAATCAAATATTACCCAATTCCCAATCCCCAATCCCCAATCCCCAATCCCCCTTATTCACGAATTTGAAACTCAGGGATCGCGTGAAAAAAATCATCACTTAAACTGACACCAGTCATATCTGTTTCACTTAAATACGCGTCCGCGAGAGAAACACCTCTTAAAAAAGCACCTCGTAAATTAGCACCTTTGAGATTAGCACCTTTGAGATTAACATAAAAAAAATTAGAATCGGTTAAATCAACATCACACAAAATAGCGTTTTCTAAATTAACTCTCATTAATTCAGCCTTTCGTAAAGTTGCACCCTTTAAATTTGCCTTAGATAAATTTGCGCGTGTGAGATCAACACCCCGTAAATCCGCCTCCGTTAAATCAACATCAGTTAAATTAGCACCTGTCAAATCAGTTCCCCTTAAATCAGCCTCTCGCAAAACGGCACCACTCAGATCAGCCCTGGTTAAATCTACTCCCCTTAAATCTGCTAGAGTTAGATTAGCCAGTTGTAAATTCGCAGCACTTAAATCAGATCCTCTTAAATCAGTCCCTTCAAAATTAGCCTTTCTTAAAATAGCACGTCGTAATCGTGCTTTACTTAAATCAACTTCGCGTAAATCGACACTACTTAAATTAGAACCGGTTAAATTAGCTCCACTGAGATCGGAGTTACTTAAATCTAAACCATTAAGATTAATTCCTTGGAGAGAAACATTGGGCGCGATTAAGTAAGCACCTGCTAAACTGGGTTCTATTCCTTCGGAAAATAATGTTCTGGAATTATAAACGGCTTTATCCAGAATTGTACCCATTAAATTAGCTTCTCTTAAGTCTGTATCGCTTAAATTAGTACCTGATAAATTGGCACGTTCGAGATTGGCTCCTACTAAATTCGCTTTCATTAAGTTTGCTCTTCTCAAATCAGCACCTTTTAAATCAGCACCACTGAGATCAACATGACTTAAATTAAGCCCCGGAAGCG
Organism: Microcoleaceae cyanobacterium bin_387; assembly: GCA_037440985.1. Taxonomy (GTDB): domain Bacteria; phylum Cyanobacteriota; class Cyanobacteriia; order Cyanobacteriales; family Microcoleaceae; genus JBEDKD01. The sequence goes on along the minus strand of JBBITB010000033.1, from coordinate 23,703 downwards.
AAGCATTAGGACCTAAGAGAATCGCGCCATATCGAGTGGGATCAAAACCTGGGGAAAATATGGTTCGATTACTATAAACGGCTTTTTTTAATTCCGCCCCCATCAGTTGAGCGCCCCTTAAATCCGCTCCGCTTAAATTGGCACCTGTTAATATTGCGCGATCGAGATTCGCTCCGACAAGGTTAGCACGAATTAAACTAGCTTCTGTTAAATTTGCCCCGGATAATTCGGCTCCAACTAATGTGGCTTCTCTGAGATTAGTTCGTCTTAAATAGGCATTGGTGAGGTTAGCTAAATTGAGGAAAGACTCGGTTAAATCTGCCTCACTGAGATTCGCTTGCATCAGATTGGCTTCAATGAAATCGGCATATCGTAAAACAGCTTCACTGAGATTAATCTCTGTCAGATCTGAACCTCTGAGATTTACTCCCCTTAGCTCTGCACCTACGAGGTTGGCTCCTCTCAGATCCTGTCCTCTCAAGTCCAGACGGTTGAGAAAGTCACCCACGTTCATTAAAATTTCTCCCATTAAGATAATTAACTATTTTAGGTAAGCAATACCCACCCTACACTGTTATATTGTCAGGAAAAACTGTAGATGGTTTGTGCTTCTAAACGATCGCGTATTTGAGAAACTTCAAAGAGTGGAAGTGTTTGACGCTCTAAATTTACCTGTAAGCTTTTCAAGGGATCAGAACCCGTGGAGACTAAAAGTTCCAATTTTTGTAATTTCGGCCAGGTAACAAGTGCTTGGAGAATTTCCATGAGCGCGTTCAAATAAGGATGATTTTTTTGTTGATACCAATCCGGGGCGGCCAAACCCACTTGATCAAATCCTAAATGTACAATTAGAGAAGCTTCTCCAAAGATAGCATTAGCTAAAGGTCGTGCTTCCTCTTGTAATAATAAATCATGTTTTTGTGCTAATTCCCGTAATTTTTCTAAGTGATCGTAGCGATCAGAAATAAGGTGATCATCAAAAGAAGAGTCGATATTATTCCCTTCTTCCTTCTTCAGGCCTCCTTCTTCCTTCGTTTCTTTCCAAGTTAACGCGAGGGCAACTAAATAGGTTTGTAAGAGTAAATGACCGAGTTTTTCCGCTTTTGTGGTGAGATAACCTGTATTATAATCATTGGCTTCGATTAAAAGGGGTACGCGATCGACAATTTCAATCCCATATCCTTTTAAACCGGCAATTTTGCGAGGGTTATTGGTAATTAAACGAATTTTATTAACCCCTAAATCATTGAGCATTTGAGCTCCCATGCCGTAATTTCGCAAGTCCGCGGGAAATCCTAATCTTTCATTAGCTTCGACGGTATCGAGGCCTAAATCTTGGAGAGAATAGGCTTTTAGTTTATTAATTAAACCAATGCCTCGCCCTTCTTGACGTAAATAGATGACAACACCAGATCCGGCATTATCAATCATTTTTAACGCGGCTTGTAATTGCATTCGACAGTCACAACGCAGAGAGCCTAACGCGTCTCCCGTAAGACATTCGGAATGGACGCGCACCATCACGGGTTTATTGGGAAATTGATCGAGATCCCCTTTGACAATGGCAACGTGTTCCGTATTGTCTTGGAGGTTACGATACGCGTAAATCTCAAATTCTCCAAATTCTGTCGGTAAGAGCGCGATCGTTTCTCGACGTACAAAGCGATCGTGTTTGAGACGATAACTAATTAGATCCGCGATATTAATAATTTTGAGTTGATGAGTTTTCGCGTACTCATATAATTCTGGCAATCGCGCCATTGAGCCATCGGGGTTTTGAATTTCACAAATCACCCCCGCGGGATATAAACCGGCTAATCTGGCTAAGTCAACCGCGGCTTCGGTGTGGCCTGCCCGTTGTAATACTCCTCCATCTTTAGCGCGCAAAGGGAAGATATGCCCCGGACGACGTAAGTCTTGGGGTGTGGTGAAGGGGTTAATGGCTACTTGGATGGTAAAGGCGCGATCATCGGCGGAAATGCCCGTGGAGACTCGACTTCCGGCATCAATACTGACGGTAAAGGCGGTTTGATTACTATCGGTGTTATTTGTCACCATCAGAGGAAGGTCCAGTTGATCGAGGCGATCGCCCGTCATGGCCAAACAAATCAGACCTCGCGCATTGACAGCCATGAAATTAATCATGTCAGGGGTGGCAAATTGGGCGGCACAGATCACATCGCCCTCGTTTTCCCGGTATTCATCATCGACGACTACGAGCGCACGCCCGGCCTTGAGTTCCGCCAGGGCCGTGTCAATTGAATCGAATTGAAAGGTTTGATTGGATGTAGTTTGAGACTGCACAGAATATTTCCAGGGATTAAAATGCCTACTTGTCTTCTCATTTTAACCTTTTGTTTTACTCAAGACACGATCGCGTGACGAGAAACTTCTTGATTTTGACAAGCAACCTCTTTTCCCATACCATGAAAAAATGAAAAAGTCAACTCCCTTTTTCTGGCAGAGAAAGAAATGTTTTTGGTATCTCAGAAATTTCTCTGGTATGTCAAAAATCCGATTTTAAATACCTACAACTATGGCGTTGCTGAATCGAGGGATGATTGGTGAAGATAGCCCCTGGTTGTAAGAGCGTTTCCCAAAACGCCGCTCCCAAATTCATTCCTCAAATCAGCAACGCCAAAAGCTATGCCAAGAACAATTAGACTCGCGGATATTCCTAATTAGTATTTGTCCAAATTGAGGGTGGTCGAGTCAAGGCCGATCGCGCCTTCTCTTTGGATTTCATCCTAATTTCATTTTTAGGTGCAAATATGAAATCTACCAGATGACTCAATCATATTTTTAATGATTCTATTAAGCGACTGTTCCCACCCCCCAGTGGTGCTCCGCTTATCTGCGGGGATTCTCTTGAGCCTAAGCTTACTAACTTCTCCAGGGGTTGTTTTAGCCCACGGCGGACACGGAAATGAATTTAATGGAGTCCACGAAGACACTCAAGGACCGACTTCTATTTCTGTCGATGCCGAAACGGCAACGCGATTGGGAATCAAAGTAGATCCCGCGAGCCGTCAACCCCTCGCGATCGGCATCAAAACCACAGGCCAAATTGAAACTTTACCAAACCAAAAAGTAGAGGTTCGACCGCCGGTTAGTGGCACTGTGGTAGAGTTGTTAGTCAAACCGGGTGACAAAGTATCAAAAGGTCAACCCCTCGCGGTTTTGTCTAGTTCAGAATTGGCACAATTGCGCGTGGAATCTCTGTCGAAACAAGCAGAAGCAGAAGCCGATTTACAACAGGCGCAAGCAGACTTAAAATTAGCCCAGGGAAACTACGATCGCGTCCTCAAAATAGCAGAAGCAGAGAGATTGCAAGCGAAAACTCAACTGGCCGCAGCCACCAAACAGTATGAGGGAGAGCAAGAATTGGTAAATACGCGATCAGTAGTAGGGACAACCAAACAAAACTATCAGCGACAGATTGAAATCGCACAAGCGGAAATCGCACAAGCGGAAACGGAACTAGCAGTGGCACAAGAAACTTACGATCGCGATCGAGAATTAGTAGAACAGGGCGCGATCCCACGGCGCACTATGTTGGAATCACAAGCCAAATTAGCCGCGGCAAAATCGGCACTCGCGAAAGCTTCTCAACGTCAGAATGTGATCCAAGCCGAAACCGAAATTAAACAAGCCGAAATAAACCTCCCCATGCGGGAGTTACGAGATGCACAGGCCAAAGTGGCAGAAGCCCAAACCCAACTTACCAAAGCTCTCAGCCCCGTAGCCATTCTGGAAGCAGAAAACCAACTTAAACGAGCCCAAACTGCAACCGAAATAGCTCAATCTCGCATTCGCCTCAGTAATTCAGCTTATCAAGCACGTCTCCAACAATTAGGAACCGTCGCGAATGATAAAGGACTTGTTATCGTAGTCGCCCCTATTTCTGGCACGGTTTCTGATCGAGAAATCACACCCGGAGAATCAGTAAATGCCGCGGAAAAACCGCTGATGACACTATTAAATGATAGTGGCGTTTTTGCCACGGCAAATATTTATGAAAAAGATTTGAATCAAGTCAAACAAGGTCAAGAAGTGAGGGTGAAAGTTGCTAGTTTACCCAACCGCATTTTCCGAGGAAAGATTACCAGAATTGGCTCCGCAGTGCAAGCCGAAACGCGAGTAGTTCCAGTGCAAGCCGAACTTAATAACCCTGATGGAGAGTTGAAGCCGGGGTTATTTGCTGAATTGGAGATTTTAACAGATCAGACGGCGACAAATATTTTGGCAATTTCCAGTAGCGCGATCGTAGATGTTAATGGTAAAAAAACCGTTTATGTCCAAAATGGAAATGCTTATCAATCTGTTGAAGTCCAGTTAGGTGAAACTTCGGGCGATATGGTTGAGATAAAAAGTGGTTTGTTTGATGGAGATTTGATCGTAACGCAACGTGCGCCTCAACTTTATGCCCAATCTTTGCGTGGTGGTAACAAACATTCAGAAGCCGAGGAAAAGAAGGTAGCAAACACTCAGAAATTAGAGGCTAATTTTAACAGTTTTCCCCTGCCTTTATGGTTGGTGGGAGCGCTAGGAGGAACCATACTAGGTGTTGGGGCTTTCTCTGTTGGTGTTTTGGCTGGTCGCCGGAAACGCGATCGATCTTTTGTACTTGGCAATTCAGAGTATAGCACAATCGCGTATGAAACAGAGGCTTATCTGGAAAATCACAACTCACCCACCTTGCCTATCTCAGTTTCCGTGGGGAATTATGAGGAAAATCACCCGCCAAATCCTGAACATTTTGGGAATTGATCCTTGGGAATTAGTAATAGTGACATCTTCTTTATTTTCTCTAAATTAAAATGCTGAGTAATATTATCAAATGGTCAATTGCCCGTCGCTGGCTCGTCATTATCGGTGCAATTGTTATTACCTTTTGGATTTTTCGCACCATCATCCAAATGCCCTTGGATGTTTTCCCCAGCTTTGCACCTCCTCAAGTTGAAATACAAACTGAAACCCCCGGACTTGCTCCTGAAGAAGTCGAATCATTAGTGACTTTACCCATTGAAAGTGCCATTAATGGAACCCCCGGAGTAACAACAGTCCGTTCTTCAAGTGCCCCAGGAATTTCTGTTGTAAAAGTGATTTTTAACTGGGGAATTGATATCTATCAAGCACGCCAGTTAGTTACAGAAAGATTACAACAAGCTCAAAGTAAACTACCTGAAGGAGTGGAAACGCCGCAAATTTCTCCCATTAGTTCTCCCGTTGCCACTGTCCTTCAATACGCGTTTACCTCTGAAACAACTTCCCTAATGGAAGTGAGGAGAATTGTCGATTGGCAAGTAACAAATCGTTTATTAGCTGTTCCTGGTGTCAGTCAGGTTGTAGCTTATGGCGGCGATATCCGCCAATATCAAGTATTAGTCGATCCTGTCAAACTTATCGCGTTTGATGTCTCATTAAAAGATGTGACAGATGCCACGGCTGAGGCGAATATCAATGCTCCGGGCGGCTATTTAATCACCGCGGATCGAGAAAAGTTAATTAGAGGAATTGGGCGGATTGAATCTATCGAAGATTTAACGCGATCGGTAATTACTTCCCGCAAGGGAACCCCTGTAAAAATAGGGGATGTGGCTGAGGTTAAAATTGGTCCGGCTATCAAACGAGGAGATGGCAGTTTTAACGGGAAAAAGGCAATTATTGTGATGATTAATAAACAGCCTCTCGCTGATACTCCCACTGTTACTCGTGCTATTGAATCGGCAATGGAAGAGGTAAAATATGGTTTACCTAAAGATATCAAAGTGACGGCGACTTTTCGCCAAAATAACTATATTGATTCCTCTATTAAAAATGTTAAAGAAGCTTTAATTGAAGGGAGTATTATTGTTGCTATTATCCTCATTCCTTTTTTGATGAATTGGCGTAACCTTGCCGTTTGTTTAACGGCTCTTCCTCTGTCTTTATTACTAGGAGTTTTGGCTCTAAATTGGTTGGGACAAGGTTTGAATACCATGACTTTGGGAGGGTTAGCTGTAGCAATTGGTTCCGCCGTTGATGACGCGATCGTAGATGCAGAAAATGTCTATCGTTGCCTGCGAGAAAATAAATACTCTCCCGCTCCTCGTCCGGTGTTAGAGGTTGTATTTGACGGCTGTCAAGAGGTGCGTGATTCTGTATTTGGAGCCACTATAATTACGATCGTTGTTTTCTCTCCCATTTTTGCGTTAGCGGGTGTGGAAGGGAGTATTTTTATCCCGATGGGAATTGGCTATTTAGTAGCAGTTTTGGCTTCTAGTGTGACGGCTTTGACGGTGACTCCAGCTTTGTGCGCGATCTTATTACCTCATGGCTCTTTGCCAGAAAATGAACCCTGGGTAGCGAGATTTTTTAAGAAAATTTATCATCCATTGTTAACTTTTTCCATCCGCTATTCTGGAATTATTTTGTCTTTCACTGTTGCAAGTTTGGTGGCTGCATTTATGATTGTTCCCTCCTTGGGACGGGTATTTTTACCTGAGTTTCAGGAGCAAACTTTGGTGAATACTTTACTGTTATATCCGGGTGTATCTTTGGAGGCTACTAATAGTGCTGGAGGAGCGATTCAAGATGCACTTAAAGATGATCCTAGATTTCCTTATGTGCAGTTGCGATCGGGACGTGCCCCAGGCGATGGTGATGCCGGGGGAGTGAATTTGGGGCATTTGGATATAGAGTTAAGCGATGAAGGGATGAAAAATAGGGAAAAAACTTTGGAAAAACTGCGGGAGGAATTTGCTAAATTACCTGGTGTTGCGCCGAATATTGGCGGTTTTATTTCACACCGTATGGATGAGGTTTTGTCTGGGGTAAGAAGCGCGATCGCGCTGAAGATTTTTGGTCCAGATTTAGAACAACTCCGCACTATTGGCAGAGAAGTTAATGATGTGATGAAAACTGTTACAGGAATTGTCGATTTGCAATTAGAACCCCAAGTGCCTATCGAACAAATTCAAATAAATTTCGATCGCGCTGCGGCGAGTCGATATGGTTTGACAGTGGGAAAACTTGCCGAAATGATTGAAACTGCCCTGAATGGGCGGGTGGTTTCCCAAGTCTTAGACAAGCAACAAACTTTTGATCTTCTGGTGTGGTTAAAGCCTGAAGCACGTCAAAACTTCGACAGGATTCGGAATTTATTAATTGATACTCCTGGGGGGAATAAAATTCCTCTAGCTCAAGTTGCCACAGTTAACAATGGTACTGGCCCTAATACGATCAATCGCGAAAATGTTTCTCGTCTTATTGTTGTCGCGGCTAATGCGAAGGGGAGAGATTTACGCTCTGTCGTCAATGAAATTCGAGATAAAGTTAAGGCAAAAGTGCAGATACCTTCAGGTTACTATATCCAATATGCAGGCCAATTTGAAGCTGAAGAAAGAGCGACGCAAAATATTTTGATTTCCAGCACGATCGCGTTTGTTGTTATTACGATTATTATGTATCTTTCTGTTAAATCTATCCCTTCAACTGCCATGATTATGATTAATTTACCCTTGGCATTAGTAGGGGGAGTTATCGCGGTAGCTTTGACTGGAGGAATTATTTCGATCGCGTCTCTGGTGGGTTTTATTACTTTGTTTGGAGTCGCGACTCGTAATGGGTTACTTTTGGTGGATAATTATAATGTCAAATTTGCCGCGGGAATGCCTTTAAAAGAAGTATTAATTAAGGGTTCAATGGAACGGCTAAACGCCATTTTGATGACGGCTTTTACTTCGGCTTTAGGGTTAGCTCCCTTGGTAGTGGAGGGCGGTGCAGGAAAGGAAATTTTGCAACCCCTTTCCGTGGTGGTGCTGGGTGGTTTATTTACTTCTACTGCTTTAACGCTGGTAGTATTGCCTGCTTTGTATGCCAAGTTTGGGAAGTTTTTATTAACTCCCACACATCCACAAATTATTCAGGAAAAATACCAATAATTTAACTCTATAAAACACGATTTATCATAACATAATATTATATTTTTTTGACACATTAGGATGTTTTTGATGACGGAAAATCATTCATTTTATGGCATCTTTTTTCTTCCTTCTTCCTCCTGCTATAAATTAGTTTCAATGGGGAGCAGAGCGCAAAGGCAATCCTAGGGTAAAAGTGCTACCCATACCTAATTCGCTCTGTACCGTCAGGCTCCCGCGATGTGCTAAGGCGATTGCCTGCGCGATCGCTAATCCCAATCCCGATCCGCCAGTGACGCGATCGCGTGAACTGTTAACTCGATAGAAACGATCAAAAATATGCCTCTGATCTTTTGGAGCAATCCCAATCCCAGTATCTTGAATATGAATCACAACTAAATGATCACTTTTCTCTAAAATAACAGTCACTTTCCCCCCTGGTGGAGTGTATTGAATAGCATTAACAATTAAATTAGAAACTACGCGATAAAGCTGATCGGAATCACCGACAACATTCAAGGGCTGATGCACCCGCACTTCAGAGATTAACGTCACCTTTGCGGCAATCGCCAACCCTGCCAATTCTTCTATTAAATCACTCACAATGTCATTGAGACAACATAACTGGCTCTGCATGGGTACATTTTTTGTGTCCATGCGAGCTAACAGCAACAAATCAACAACTAATTGAGTTAATCGTGAGTTTTGCCGCTCTATTATTCGCAATATTTCCCGTGCCTCTTTTTCATCTAAATGAGGCATTAAAAGTGCTGATTCTACTGTCGCCAATACCGCGGCTAAAGGAGTCCGTAATTCGTGGGCGGCATCCGCGGTAAACTGTTGGATTTGTTGATAGGATTGGTAAATCGGTTTCATCGCGAATCCGGCTAACCACCAACTAGAAAATCCTACTAAAATTAAGGCGGTAGGCAACCCTAGTTTTAAAGCCCATTCCACTACACGGAGGTAATCTTTGAAGTCTTTGAGGCTCCGCCCTACCTGAAAGTACCCCCAATCCTGCTGATTTTGAGTATGCAGTGACAGGGAAATTTGATGATAGATGTTGCCTTTAGTATCTGTTATGGTTTGCCAATGTTGAGAATTAAAGGCGGGTGGTAATTCCTCGGAAACCTCACCGGATATCGCGATCAAATTTCCTGAAGTATCAAATAAACGGATATAGTAATATCCTTGATTAATCGCGCTTAAAATATGACGTTTAGGTAGGTTTTTCTCGGCAAAGTTGTTTACCCCAACTAGGCGGAGATTGGGTAAAAGTTCATGTACAATAGGCTCTAAACGTCTGGGTTGTTTTAATTTAAGTTCTAAACTATCATGTAGCGTCCCCGCAACAGATTCTAACTCGCGCTCTAAAGCAACCCAATGAGCGTGCGCGATCGCGTGATAAACGCCAAATCCCAATAAGCTCAAAATCAAACCCATCACTCCTGCAATGGAAAGAGCTAATCGCGATCGAGTCTGGTTAAATAGTTGATTTTGATTCATCGTGCCAGATTCAGACGATATCCTACACCATGTACGGTTTCAATTAGATTTGCCCCACAGCCAACGGATTCCAATTTGCGCCGTAGCAAACGCATTTGAGCCGCGACTACATTACTAAAGGAGTCTGCACCAACCTCCCATATCTGATTCCGAATCTGATCAGTAGTGACAATTTGGTTAGGGTGCTTCATCAAATATTCTAGTAGTTGAAATTCTTTATTAGTTAGTGAAATTAGCTCGCGATCGCGGTTCAGCTTTTCATAATAAACCCTTCGACTTCCGTAGTCGAGCGTCAGGTTCCCGACTATCAGTTGTTGGGCGGGGATTTGACGCGATCGACGCTGCAAAGCCCGCAGTCTTGCTAATAGTTCTCCCATCCCAAAAGGCTTCACTAAATAGTCATCTGCCCCCGCATCTAAACCAGCAATTTTATCTTCCATCCTATCTCTAGCCGTCAGCATCAAGACAGGAAGAGGACTATTTTTAGCGCGTAATTTGTGCAGGAGTTCTAATCCCGATAATCCGGGTAACAGCCAGTCAAAAATAGCCAGAGTATATTCCGTCCACTGACTTTCCAGATATTCCCAAGCGTCATCGCCATTTTGCACCCAATCAACGATATATTTTTCTTGATTTAATGTTCGCTTGATAGCTCCCCCTAAATCTGGCTCATCTTCAACTAGCAGCACCCTCATAGCCTTAATTTCTCAACAGTAAATTTTGATTTATCTTCCCAGTCTATCTGGTACAAAACTTAGGCTTGTATGGTGAGAAACCCGGTTTCTTCCTAGCTCCTTCACCACCCAAGCCCAGATAGATTCTCAACACCGAGTTTCTTGGCGTAAGTCCTATGATAAATAAGTATATTATTGATTGAAAGTAAAACGACCAGTCACTTTTTGTCCGTTAATATCCGCAGTCATTTTCACAGGATACTGTCCGGCATTTTTGACAGGAAACAAAATTGTGTAATGTTTACCTTCAGGATCATACTTGAGGCTTAATGTTTGCTCTTTTCCCGTCGGCAATTGAACTTGAGCCGTCACTTTTGCGTCAGGGACTGGTTGGTGATTATCACCTTTTTGTAAATAAAAATCTAAGTGAGTTCCTGTATTTTCTTTTTCCGCGACAAACTCTAAATGGTAAGCTCCCGACTCAACAACTTGACCTCCTTTAGATACTGTAGGATGATTCATTTTCCCCGCGGAAGCCGAAGAAGCAGGTTTAGAAGTCGTGGGAGAGGTGGCTGGAGTATTTTGAGCTTCGTCGCCTTTACTGCAAGCTCCCAAAAACAGCAATCCGACACTACCGAAAATAATTAAGCTTGATTTGAGCGATTTCATGTGATTTACTCCTGGCATACAATGATTGATAAATTATGACACTTTTAGAGACCCGGAAAATAAAAAATCTTCATCAATTAACCCAGGTTAATGCTCAAAACGGGCTCCCACTGTTTTGACATCTTCAATCACGGATACAGGCTTTTTAGAAACTAAAAACCTCCCAAATTGAGAATACAACGCGGGTAAAACCAAGAGCGTTAGTGCAGTAGAAGTAAACAGCCCCCCCAGCACTACAACTGCTAGAGGTTGCAGGATTTCTTTACCCGCTCCGCTGCCAATAACTAAAGGCACCATTCCCAAAGCCGATGAGAGAGCCGTCATCAAGATCGCGACTAGCCGCTCCATAGAACCCTCAACAATAACTTTTGGTAAAGGCATACCCTCTGCTAACTTGTTATTATAGTTATCAACTAGCAACAAACCGTTGCGAGTAGCTACCCCAAATAGGGTAATAAATCCCACCATTGAGGCAACAGAAATAATACCGCCACCTAAGGCGACAGAAATCACGCCGCCGACTAATGCTAAGGGCAAATTTATCATAATCATCGCAGCCCGGGGAATTGTCTTAACGGCAAAGTAAATCAGTACAGTTATGACGATAAAGGCTAATAACCCAGCAATAATTAATGTTTGAGTTGCCTGCTCTTGAGCCTGAAATTGACCGCCGTACTGAATGTAATATCCAGAGGGCAATTGCACTTTTTGTTTAACCTGGCTGCGAATATCAGTAATAACTGAACCTAAATCTCGCCCTTTAACATTAGCAGAAACGACGATTAAACGGGAAACATTCTCACGGTTGAGGGTGTTGAGGCCAGTGCCATACTCAACTTTGGCGACTTGTGCGAGAGGAATTTTCTGTCCGATGGGAGTATCAACTAATAAGTTGCGGATAATATCTAAATTGTGTCGATGGGGTTCATTCATCCACACCACAAGATCAAATACTTGCTGTTGCTCTAAAACTTGAGAAACGACTCGCCCGTTAAGAGCCGTTTCGATTATTTCTGCTAAGTCTCCCACTGCTAAACCATAACGAGCCGCCGCGGTGCGGTCAAATTTAATTTGTACTTGTTTAATTGGTACTTGGGGTTCTAGTTGCAAATCGACAACGCCCGGAATATCCATCATAGTGGCTTCTATTTGTTTGCCAATCGCCCTTAATTGTTCCAAGTCTGCACCGAAGATTTTCACCGCGATCGCGCTCCTTACCCCAGACAACACCTCATCCATACGATGAGAAATAAACCCGCCAATATTAGCAGCAACACCGGGGATTTTCGCAAATTCTTTTCGCAAGTTTTCAATAGTAGCTTCCCGATTTTTTAGCCCCTTTTTACTAATCTCTACATCGAGTTCTCCAAAATTAACACCACCCACATCACTATCCCCCGGAGCACGTCCTGAGCGCAAGGCTAAAGCTTCAAAATTATCATCATTTTTCAAAGCATCTTGAATAGCCAAACCTACCTGATTTGTGGCATTTAAAGACTCACCCGGATAGAGAGAAGTAGAAATAACAAGACTACGTTCCTGAAACTCGGGTAGAAAAACCCGCCCCAAACTAGGTAAAATCACCATTGAAGCCACAAAGCCAATAATAGCTATTCCCAAAACTATCTGAGGGAAGCGGATCGAAAACATTAAAGCTGGGCGATATAATTGATGAGATTTGTGAGCGATCCAAGTTTCATCGGAGGGTAAAGGGCGATTGACTAATAGCAAAGCGCACAGAGCCGGAGTCAATGTCAATGCTACCAATGTGGAAGCTATAATCGAGAGCAAATAAGACACGCCCATCGGCGTAAAAATGCGACCTTCTACCCCAGAAAGTACAAAAATTGGTGCGAAAACTACAGCTATAATTACAGTTGAAAATAACACGCTGACGCGTACTTCTACAGAACCATTAAACACGACATCTAAGGGCGGAATCGGTTTTGCTGCCTGCTGGTTTTCCCGCAAGCGGCGGTAAACATTTTCCATATCAACAATGGCATCATCTACTACTGAACCAATGGCTACGGCAAGTCCCCCTAGTGTCATGGTATTGATGCCTTGCCCTGTCCAATTCAAAATCATAATTCCCAACAGCAAAGATACTGGGATGGCACTGAGACTAATGACAACTGTGCGCCAGTTCATTAAAAATAAAATTAGTACAACCGAGACAATGATGATGCCATCCCGAAGAGAATCTCTAACGTTTTCCAGAGAAGCTTCAATAAAATTTTCCTGTCTAAAAGTGACAGTAACTTTGACATCTTTAGGTAAACTTGGTTTAATTTCTTCCATCGCGGCTTCAACTGCTTTTGTTACTGTTGGGGTATCCGCGGTAGGCTGTTTATTGACTATGACGATAATGGCTTTCTTGCGATTTAAGATGCCGTCGCCGCGTTGTAGTGATGCACCGATTTTTACCTCTGCTACTTGATTGAGCAACACTGGTATGCCGTTTTTGGCCGCGATCGCGGATTGTTTCAAGTCCTCAATGGACTCGATTCGCCCTACTCCCCGGATTAATAATTCTTGATCTGGGGTAATTAAAAATCCACCCGGAGCATTGAGATTGGCTTTTTTAACGGCCTCAGTAACTTGCTGCAAAGAAACATTAAACTCTTTCAGTTTGCTAGGTTCTACTAGCACTTGATATTGTCGCTCTTCTCCACCGAATATCACAATCTGAGTTACGCCCGGAACGGCTAACAAGCGGTTTTTTACTTGCCAGTCAATCATTCTTCGCACTTCCATTAAAGGGGTCGTATCCGTAGTAAACGCGTATTTGATAGTGGCTCCCAGTGGAGAATTGACGGGGGAGATTTGCGGGGTTTCTACGCCTTTAGGAAGCAGGTTTTGGGCTTGTTGCAATCGCTCTGTTACTAACTGGCGATCGCGGTAAATTTCAGTATCCCAACCAAAGATAACTTTGACGACGGAAATGCCTACAGCAGAAGAGGAGCGTACCTTCTCAACACCCGGAGTACCGTTAATGGCACTTTCGATGGGACGAGTCACCAGAGATTCCACTTCTTCAGGAGCTAAACCCGGAGCTTCCGTTTGAATTTCTACTTGGGGGGGAGCAAAGCTCGGAAAAACATCTAGTGGCATTTGTGTCAAAACTCGAAATCCCCAAAAGGTGATGAGGATCGAGGCGATGATAATTAGCCACCGTTGCGCGATCGACCATCTAACAATCGAGTTGAGCATCGTTGTAATCGCTCCTGCTGCTGTAGTTTTCCTTGAATTATTGGCGTTAAAATTGTCATTTTACTTAGGTTGACACGCCAAAATGAAATTAGGATGAAATTTGCTCAATTTCAGCTTTAAAAATGAAGAATAACTAATTTCGCACTTACACACAGGAAGCTAGAAACCCAGAATATTGGTAGATACTTCGCTTTGTCCTAGAAACCGGGTTTCTTTGCGTAGTTCTAAATTATTAATCATCAAAAATTTCATCCTGATTTCATATTTAAGTGACAAACTCAATAATAAAGGTAGTAACAAATTGGAAATAAAATTATGAACAAAAAATCATTGATCTATGGTTTTGTTAGTTTAACCGTAGCCAGTGCAGTAGCAGGCGTATTAACGATTAACCGGACGCAAGCTCAGATAGAAACTCAACCCCAAACTGTAGCACAAAATCCCCATCACCCAGGTGGTCAAACCTCTACTCCTTCTGGTATGGGGATGATGAATAAACAGCAATTAGATCAGCACTTTATTGAAATGATGATTCCTCACCACCAGGGCGCGATCGACATGGCTAATCTTGCTCTCAACAAGGCAAAACGCCCTGAGATCAGGCAGCTTGCTGAAGCCATTAAAAAAGATCAAAACCGAGAAATCGAGGAGATGAAAGGCTGGTACAAACAGTGGTATGGCACTGAAGTCCCGGCGGGATCAACTTCCGGTATGCCAATGTCAATGCCTTCTGCAACAGGCACAAATTCTGGAACCCATCAGGGAATGTCGATGAATTCCTGTACAAGCATGATGGGCATGATGGGAACGAACATGATCGCGACTGATCTAACAGCCCTGAAAAATGCCTCTGACTTCGACAAAACCTTTGTTGAGGAGATGATCCCTCATCACAAAATGGCAGTGATGATGGCTGGGATGGTACTCGATAGCAACCACCCTGAAATTCGCAATCTTGCCAAATCTATTATCCAAACTCAAAGTGCTGAAATTGAAAAAATGCGCCAATGGAGTCAGACTTAGATTCCTTATCCTGTTTTGAAGATAGGGGTGAAATCTCCCCTACCCTCGATCGCGCTTTGTCTCTTCTCTCCATAACCTCAAAGTAATGAAAAATTCCGTCTTTGTGGTTCATTTTATTTCCCTCACGGGCCTAGGCATTCCATAGCGCGATCGCGCCCTAGCCCTAAAACCGGGTTTCTCGGATTTCTCAGCACTGGATGTGACGTTTGAGAAGAAGCACGACAACATAAAGGAAACGCGATCGTGTGACGAGAAAGTTCTTGATTTTGACAAACCACCTATTTTCCTATACCATGAAAAAGTCAAAAAGTCAACTTTTTTGGCAGAGTAAAAAAATGTGTTTGGTAAGGAGAAATTTCTCTGGTATCGTACAAGAAAGAAGGCCTTTCCACTTGGCTCAGGGTACAAAGAGAATGGCCTTGTTACTTCAGTCAAAAAAAAAGGGATTAACCCAAATTTTCCGATATTTTGAGAATCCCTTAAGTTGAGATATTTTAAAAGAAAGGATTACTGTTCAACATTCTGACAATATTCTTGAGTGGGTGTGACAGAAACCACTTCGAATTCCACAGGTTTTTCTGGGGTGGGGTTAATAATAAACTCACTTGGACCTTGATGGGGTTTCTCAGGATTTCCCCAATCATAGGTATAACCTAAACCGGACCAGGGATAATATTCTTTTTTGGCATTGGTATAGGAATTGGTGTATATTGCCTTAACGACTGGATTACTATCAGGAACAGGTACAGGTAAAAGATTACAACTGGAATCGTTAATTTCTCCATCAATACATGGTCTCATTAAATCTTCTTCTTTTACCCACATTTCGACAAAATGGGTTTTGGTGGAATATTTATTTAAAATCAGCCCCAAATACTGTTGTAACCGCAATGAAAGTTCAATAGGATCGGGAATATTGCTATCAACGGCTTGATATTGCTGACAAAATTCTTTAACCTGTGGTACTGCGGTAAACCAAGTTTGATAAGGTAGCTGTTTTTTTGCACCTATTGGCCAATCTGTACTTGGGTTACTCACATATTTCCAAGTTGACATCAAATATTCAATTTTGCCATTATTTTCTCTCCATTTAATTCGGGGATTATTGGGAGATAAAGCCCAAAGATCATTAACGACTTCATCGGGGAGTGGTTGTTTGGCATCTTCGATACTTTCTGCCAATTTTTCCGTCAGAGAATTATAAGTGTCTGGTTGATATTGTTGGAGATAATCATAGACATTTTGAGTGACTGGTAATTGGGCTAATTGTGCTGGGAAGATAGGGGTACTATAATTAGTTATGCCTGCGGCTAATACCTGATTTTCCCATCCGAAAAATAAAAAGGTACAACAAAGTAAGCCCACCAATAATTTGTGCTGCCAATTTTTCATGATTAATCACCTAGTGATTTTACATTAGGGCTGATTATACATGAAAATAGCATCTGCGTTCCCTCTAGTTTGACATATAACGGGTAAATAAATATTTCTCTTCTGAGTTATTTCTCAATGAAACTTCACGGTTTTTAACAAAACCGTGGGAAAGCCCTTGACAGCGAAAATTCCGTTGCGCCCACCTCCCAACCCACAAACGCGATCGCGCCCTAGCCCTCTCACCCGGTTTCTCAGATCACTTTTGCCCCTTCCCGACAAGGGAAGGGGGTTAGGCGGTTAGCTCTTAGAATTTATGGTGGGGAATGAAACAGCCCAGCCACCCCACGCGGGGATGGGATTCTGAAAAAGCCCAAAGTTTGACTCTCAAAGGCGTAGTCAAAGCCCCCCTACTGACTCCATTATTCAATTTTGCCCATGCCCTATTATCCGTTATTTTTCTGTTGGTGCAGGCGACGACGCGCAGCACTGAAGGCTCCTAGAGCCATGACACTACCCAAAATCGTCGTGGGTTCGGGAACCGCCTGTTCGGGGGGAGCCACTACTGGTGCTTGACTGACATTGAGTTGGCTCGCAGCAATTCCCTGTTTAAAATCTAGGTATTGGTCCCCAGGATCTTTATCGTAGAGTTGGTATAGTACCTGTCCCGAAGAGAGGGTGTTATAAAAACTTCCTAGCTGAGTTGCGTTATTGGAATAAAACCAACCTGTATCAAGAATGTTATTGCGGAAACCGCCGCCACTTGTCCCATAAGAACCCGCGTTGCCTTGACTGTCAGTATTTACTGCATTAACAGAACTCCAATTGCCAAAGTTGATGCCGTTAACCAGCAAAAAATTATCATTCCAGTCAAAGTTAGATTTAGCCGTATCTCCATCGTACAGGGTAAAGCGAATGCCTACTTCTTTTAGCCCCCCACCCAAAGCGTTAAGTATCGATGCAGTAAAACCTGTTTGGGTGCCGATCGTGGTATTTGGATTTATCCAGCTAGTCCCGCCTTGAAATAAACTCGCGGCTGACAATTGGCTAATTACTCGAGCATCGTTGGCACCAATCAAATCTAAAACAATACCCCCCACAGCACTGATGTTATTTGGTAAAGCACCGCTTTGAGTCGGAGAAGTGGTGGTGAGACCAAAACTCCAAGCTGGCATCGGCATCACAGATAAAGCTAGTAAAGGCAGCCCAAATAACACACGACGACTAATCGCTTTGAGTGTGGATTGAGCGATCTCTTTAGTCAGAAAATTAGAGCCAACCATGATAAATTTCCTCCCCTAAGGAAAAGTAAACCGAAAAACCTTGGGCGGGGGCTTGCCGTCAGCAGGCTGCGCTTAAAGTTATAGTTGCAATATTCATTAGCCTCATAAATTTTTAGGTCTATTAGTGTAGTGCAGACATACCTACGATTAGTCCAGAATGCACAATCAAATCGTGGGAAAGCCGAAAACCTAGTAAATCTAGTAAAATAATTACACGAAATTTCGAGGACACCTTCTTGCTCTAAGTATTATTGCTTAATTGCTCCCCAAAAAGTGTGATCCGTATCATCGAATGAGCTGATTGTGATCACTTACCATGAAGGGTTTGTCAGCGCGAATATATAAGAATAAATTGATCGAAACCTCTAGCAACAAATCTATATATTGCCTGATGCCAATATACTGAAATGTATAAATTTATGTACCGCGATCACAAAGAGCGGTGGCTTCACCACGGTTCAAATACTGCCAGAAAGCTATCAAAATTAGTAATTAGAGGTTTGTCGAGAATTTTTCATAGGGGTTTACCTCTAGGGGCAGGTTCACTTGTATTCAGGTTATGCTTTGAAGATACTAATAAACTCGCCCTTACCCTGTTTTGAAGATACCAATAAACCGATCTTCTCTATCCTTGATCGCGGAGGCGGCGCGCAAGCTTCGCGCTTTGTCTCTTCTCTCCATAACCTCAAAGTAATGAAAAATTCCCCCCTTTGTGTCTCGGTGCCTAGGGTGGTTCATTTTATTTCCCTTATGGGTATCGCCTCTCCATCGCCCGATCACGCCCTAGCCCTCTCACCTGGTTTCTCAGTCGCGCTTTGTCAAGAAACCGGGTTTCTCAGAGCACTTTGGCATCCGCACCGAGATTTTCTGAAGAAACCCGCTTTCTGAGCATCCCAGAAAAAGAATCTCTCTGTTACCACTAAAGTTCGAGTTTGATACTACAATGCAACAAAAGTTAAACCGTTTTGTAGAAAAAGCTTAGGGGTTAAGGATCATGGGAGATAGCAAAAGTATCCCTGTCGGAATTGTGGGCGCGTCAGGGTATGGTGGTGTGCAGTTAGTACGACTATTGAAGGATCACCCCAAGGCGGAAGTTGTCTATATGGGCGGAGATAGTAGTGCTGGAAAGCCCTTTTCTAGTCTCTATCCTCATTTGGGGCATAGTGTCGATCTCATGATTGAGTCTATTGATTTGGATAAAATTGCCCAGAGGTGTGAGGTGGTGTTTCTCTCCCTTCCTAATGGGTTAGCCTTGAAGATGGCTCCGACTCTCTTGGAAAAGGGTTGTAAGGTTTTGGATCTTTCCGCGGATTATCGTTTTACTAATCTTGATGTCTATAAGACTTGGTATGGGGGCGATCGCGCTGATCACGCGATCGCGTCTCAGGCGGTTTATGGTTTACCGGAATTGTATCGCGATCGCTTAAAAACCGCAAAATTAGTCGGTTGTGCCGGATGTTATGTCACCGCGAGTTTATTAGCCCTCGCGCCCTTAGTCAAACAAGGGATTATTGTGCCAGAAACCGCGATTATTGATGCCAAATCGGGAACATCAGGAGGGGGCAGAAAAGGGGAAATTAACCTATTATTAGCAGAGGCAGATAATTCTTTAGCAGCCTATGGTGTTGCCCGTCACCGTCACACCCCAGAAATTGAACAAATTTGTAGTGATTTAGCCGGCTCCGAAATGAAGGTGCAATTTACACCTCACCTCATTCCAATGGTTAGAGGAATTTTAGCGACAGTCTATGCAAATCTCCGCGATCCGGGGTTAGTGCGGGAAGATTTACTCACTATTTATAACGCGTTTTATCGCAATTCTCCTTGGGTGAAAATTTTACCCAGTGGTACTTATCCCCAAACAAAATGGGCCTGTGGTACTAATCTTTGTTATATTGGTGTGGAAGTAGATCCTCGTACCGATCGCGTGATTGTAATGTCAGCTATTGATAATTTAATTAAAGGGCAAGCCGGCCAAGGTATCCAGTGCATGAATTTGATGATGGGATGGGAAGAAACATTAGGTTTACCTCAATTAACTTTTTATCCTTAATTGGGTAATACCAATTTGAGCTAAATCATAGAAAAACCCGGTTTCTTCAAGAAATCGGGTTTTTGATTAGACATTAAGAAGTTCTAAAACTTGATTATAGACAATTTCCACATCACGGAAATAAAGTTCTTCATCTTCGGATATCAAGGGAACAAAACAAAGATTAATACAAGACATATTCCCTTCATCGGAGTTTAACATTCGAGTATCGATCACAACTCTTACTAATGTCGGTTTCACTTGATTATTAACAGTATTAGCCAAATCGCGTAAATATTTCAAAAAGTATTGACATTCTTGTTCGTTTCTTGGTATAATACCGACATATCTCTGTCGCATAATTGGAGACTCTTTTGAGGAAAAATGCCCTTGACAACTGGAATAAGTAATACAGTTTAGTTTTTTTACTAAACTAAAAGTTAATTTTCTTACTCCCACTTCGATCGCTTTCCCAAAAAGAGGATGAGATTTGGTAAGAGTGGGAGATTCATAACAGAGGGAATTACCCGCAAAATTGACATTTCCTTTGTCGCTTAACCGTAACATATCTAAATCAATTTCGACATTAAATTGATTCTCATCCCACATTTTAATAAATGTTTTTAAGCCCTGTAAATAGTTTTCACTCATGGCAAGATTCCCCATTTTTACCGTATTTAACTCCGATTAAGTCATTACATAAAGACTCCACCCTACTTTAGCATCAATATTAAACTGCAATCCCACCTCCATTTTCGTTGTAATTTCTACATAATTCATCGACTGATCATCTCTTTGAATACTCTCAATTATAATTAAGCGACAATAGACAGAATTTTCGCTCACGGCAAAAAGACTATCTTTCACTTCTAAGGTAATCTCTTTAACTAGCGCGATCGCGGCTTTAGGCTCCTTAAACCACTCTGTAATTTTACCAATTTCTTTCGCTTTACCGATTTCTGTCTTGCGCTTAATAATTTGATAAGTGAGTAACTCTGCTAAAGCTTGGCACAAAATTTCGAGAAAATCACCGTATTTTAGCAAGTCTTGAGAATTGAGAATTGTCTCGACAAAACCATGTGCGGCTTCATTGCGATAAGATACCAACTCATTAAGCACTCTATCAGGAGGAGTATTAGAAACTTCGTCGGCAACAAATTTTTTGATGTCTCTATTTTTTTTGATCCAATTCCAAACATCAGTAATCCCTATATTAGCAAATAAACTATTTAGAATATCTCCGCGTAAATTTTGATCCTGTAAAAGAAAAGCTTCGGGGAAAAGTTCATAAGAATTTACCGGGTTAGATGTTTGACTATCTTCTGTGACTCCATAAAATAAACCCCTAATAACTTGCGCTGTAGAAAGGTGTTTAAACCGATTTTTTTTCATCTCCACTAATAATCGTCCTACCCCTTCACGATGAGTATTTTTAATACTATCTGGCAATTCAGCATAAGTAAATAATTTAGATATTTCTAGTAAATAATCACTAATTAACTCTTCGATAAAATGCTCATAAATCGCATATAATCGAGTCACAACAGTACAAGAGTCATAAATACGCCATTCACTCCGATCACGAGGGACACCTTCTATAAGCTGATTTAAGACACTGTTTTGCTTAATTAATTCTTGAAGCGTCAAATCACTTTTTTCAAAAGCGATGTTTCTTAGTCTATCGTTGGTTTGAATAATGGCACGAATTGTAGAAATATTCAATCGAATTTCTTTCAGAATATCATTAAACATCGCAAGTTATTCTCCGATTAATTGCGATAACATATCATCAAACATTTTGATTCTTTCGCCTATATCAGCTTTAGTTTTTCCTCGCCCAGTTAAGAGACTTGATTCATCTTTTTCAAAAAGTTTCTTAGTTTCTTCAATAATTATTAACTTGCGTGATATAGCACTTCTTGGATAGATGAGGTATTCATTTAAGCTTGAAACGCTTGACAAAACTGGGTTTTGGCATACTCCATCTTTGTGAGAACCGCTATAACAATACTTCTGATTGATGTAAATGTCTGCTAAATCCCACCATAACAGAATCATAATAAGCTTTATGAGGTTCTTTTTTCCAAGTATTTAATTGAGCAGAAAAAGGCCTGAATAAATGGGTGTCATAAATTTGGTATGCGAGATTAATGGTTTGGCCAAAAATATCTCTTAGTAATTTAATATCATCTTCGGAAAAATCAAGACTTTTGAGCATATATAAGTCGAGAAATGTTTTCAAGCTATTTCGGAATTTTTCCACATTTCTCAAGGCAAAAAAACGCAATACTAATTCCACATCCTCCATTTTATTATAGGATTTATGCTCAACTATTTGATTGGGATTAATTTCTTGAGGAAATCCCCAAGATTCCACAAAAATTGGATGACGTGCAAGTTCCCATAATAGTGAGTTAAATGTTCCCTGATACAAACAGTTTCGGACTTCTTGCTGACTCAGTTGTACTCCCCCTGTATTAAGACGCTCAAATGTTTTTTGTTTGAGTAACATGGCTTCTTCTATATTAGAATTTGACTCGGTAATAATTACAATAGAAGATATGGAGCGACGATCGATTCCCGCCCTGATTTTTGCGGGTAAATTACCATAGGTACGTCCCTCTAATTCTGGCCAAAGTTCCAGCCCTTTTAGGATTAGCTTATTTTCATAAAAATCTCTAATCGCGCTTATTCTTTGTTGGCCATCCATTACTTCATAGGAGTTATAATCTTTCTCATAAATAATAATGGGGGGGACAGGAATATTAATCAGAAATGATTCAATAAGTCGTGATTGTTTTTGGGTATCCCAACGAGCTCTTCTTTGATAAAATGGACGCAAATTCATATTATTTCTGTGAGGATTCTTTGCTCACCAGAGATATATTTATCATTGATATCACCATCGGACATTTTGTTTTTTTTGGGGAGGGGGATGCCTGCCACATTTTTTCTTCAATGGGTGCAAGTAACATTGTCAGGGTTCTCCTTTTCTGGAACTTTGCTTAATGATATTATATCACAGATAGCTGACTCACAAGACACCAATATCTTTAAAACACCGACGTGTCAATTCTATTCGAGCGGCTGTATCTTTGTCATTACGAATATCAATGTTTGTGGCAAAAAAGTAGACATTTTCTCCTTTCTCTAAATAACCAACATACCATCCTATTTTCGGGGTGACATCATTTCCAAAACCAAATAAACCTGTCTTAGCACGGATTGTGTAATCGGGTGTTTTTTCCATAATCATAATGTCTTTGACGATGGAGATTGATCGCTCGGAAAAGGGTAGCTCATTCTGGTAGAGACGACGGAGAAACTGTATTTGCTCTTGAGGTGTAATTTGCAGTTTTCCATCTAACCAAAATTTATCAATATCTTCTTTATCTCCTATTTGTTGATTGCCGTAACCTACTTGAGTCACCCATTTTTGCATTCGCTCATACCCGACTCTACGCGCTAAAACTTGATAAAACCAAACCGCGGAAAGTTTGAAGGCTTCTCTCATATTTAAGTCTCGATTCCATGCCGGAATCTGTCTGGTAATTCCATCCCAAGTCAGCACGGCTATTTCATCGGAAATTACTTTACTTTCCAGGGAAATAAGGGAGTTAAGAATCTTAAATGTTGATGCGGCTGGAAAGGCTTTGATATTTCGTTGGGGGTTATGTTGAAAGACGCGATCATTTTTCGAGTCGTAAATTATAATTGAACCCTCAACCCCTAAATTGTGGAAGTTTTTTCCCAAATTTATATTCTGAGCAATATTTATGGGCGGTGGCGTTTCCTGTGTTGATTTTGGCATAGTTGATGCTGGTTGCATTGTTTGAAATAGGATCAAGATAATGCCGATTAATGAAAGGAGAGAAATTCTTGTAAAATGTACTATTTTTTTCATGTTTTTGCGTTAGATGATTGTCGGGGTAATCCAGAAGTGGTTGCCCCAACACTGAAGGTGGCGTTGCATAATTCATGGATGATATTGTCGGGGTAATCCAGAAGTGATTGCCCCAAAACTGAAG
>JBBITB010000032.1:8329-52589 GCA_037440985.1 Microcoleaceae cyanobacterium bin_387 | reverse complement strand
GAGATATTGGCGAAATTTACCTCAAACATTAATCCGATGAAAATTAAACCTGACTACTACGAAGCTTTGGTTAACCAGGGCGTTGCGCTAGGAAAATTAGGAAGATTTGAAGACGCGCTCCGCTCTTTCAACAATGCGATTAAAATTAAACCTGACAGTAGTGCTGCAAAAGTCATATTTTTTGTCTTGTTAATCCTTATCCTTCTACAGAATGGATTACTTCGAATGGCATCATTAGTTATGCAGGACTACCAACCTGAATTCCACGAAGCTTGGTATAACCGGGGCATTGTGCTAAAAAACTTAGGAAAATTTGAAGAAGCGATCAGCTCTTACGACAAGGCGATTAAAATTAAACCTGACTACCACGAAGCTTGGAATAACCGAGGCGTTGCGCTATTTAACTTAGGAAGATTTGAAGACGCGATCGTGTCTTTCGACAATGCTATTCATATTAAAAATGATTTCTGGCAAGCTTGGATTAATCGAGGCAGTGCCATTGGCAATATAAATCAACGAATCTCAGACTTGATCTTTCCCAAAAATCCTACTTTAAACCAGCCCGGTTATAGCGGAAGATCAGCCAATTATCAAGAAGGCTTAAAGTATGTTCATCAAGACAAAGAGCCTCTCGGATGGGGTAAATTAAATCAATTTATTGGTAAAGCAAAATACTCCCTTTGGCGTAACAATAACCGTTTAGATTCTAGTTTATGCCACGAAGCCATTGAAAGTTACAAGCGCGCGGGGGAAACCCTCAAAGATTTTCCCGAAGAATACCTAAAACTTTTAAAATACTTGATTAAAGCTTATTACGGACTCAAAGACAACGCGAAAGCCGAAGAATTATCACGACGGGGAACAGATTTACGAGTCCGTTTAATCAAGGAATGTCCCAATCCGGTTAAGCAAAAACAACTCGCGTTAAAGTTTACCATTTTTGAACAGTTAACTGTTGATATCATGGTGAAATCTGGGCAAATCAAAGAAGCCTTAGAAACTGCAGAAAAGGGAAAAAATGCTTGTTTAACCTGGCTGCTTCATGCTTTCACCGATGAGATTATCTCAGCCCCTTATGAAAAAATCCAGTCCCTTTTAAACCCCTCAACCGCGATAATTTATTGGCATATTAGCCCCGCGGCTTTAACCACATTTATTATTAAACATGGTGAATCGTCACCCCTTGTGATCCCCCCTAACCCCCCTTACAAAGGGGGGGAGATAGAAGAAAATATCACTCCAAATATCGCGCCAAATAGCCCCCCTTCTCAAGGGGGGTTGGGGGGATCTCTTCTCCATACCCTTGTCAAATTTGAAGATTGGGTAAAAGAATGGAATCAACAATATAGCCATTATCGCAAAGGAGAAAAAGCAGAAAATCGGGAAACCACTTGGCGAGAAAACTTACCCAATTCTCTCAGGCAACTGAAAGAGGAAATCCTCAATATTGCCGCGATTGAAGACACCTTAATAGACATCAAAAACTTAATATTAATACCCCATCAAGAGTTACATCGGTTTCCCCTCCATGCTTTATTTAGTGATCAATTCACCATCAGCTATTTACCGAGTGCTCAAATTGGCATCCACTTAAAAGAAATCGCGGAGAGTCGATGTCAGGGGGGCTCCTCTGCCCAGCCATCACTTCTCAGTATTGAAAACCCCAACAGCATCTACGAAGAAAAGGATCAACCCTTACCCCCCTTACCCTTTGCCCAACTCGAATCCGACTATATCTGTGGAATTTTCCCTAACTCTCAACGGTGTCAAGGCGATGAGATTACCCAAGAAAAAATCGACAAATTCTTATCAGAAAACCATAACATTCTGCACTTTACCGGACACGGGACCTATAATTTTGATAATCCCCTAAAATCGGGGTTATATCTCACAGGAAAAGAAAGGTTAAGAGTAGAAAATATCATCAAGAAAGAGCTAAGTCAATATGAATTAGTGAGCCTTTCCGCCTGTGAAACCGCGATATCAGGAAATAAAACGATTACGACAGAATATGTAGGGTTAGGGAGTAGTTTTTTAAGTCGTGGAGTATCCCATGTCGTGAGTACCTTATGGACTGTTCAATCGGACTCGTGTGGCATTGTAATGATGAGATTTTATCAACTGAAACTGAGAGAGAAAAAATCAGACATTGAAGCATTAAATGAAGCCACCCGCTGGTTACGAGAGATAACCGCGAAGGACTTGGTAAAATGGTATGAAGAAATTATCAAAGACTTCCCCGAAAATTGTCCCAGTCTTTGGACATTAGGAGAAGAATCATATTATGCCCATAAAGAAGCACCAGACAAAAAACTTTATGAGCATCCTTACCACTGGAGTGCGTTTATAATAGCAGGAATCAAGGATTAAGCTAAAGTGAGAAGGCTTTAAATGTTACTGTAGAAATAGCTGGAATGGCTTTAGCCTCAAGGTAATTATCAGTCAATTAATTAGGCTTTTTGCTTGAGTCTGGGGGTGGGTTCTATTCCTGTTATTGTTTACCTTTTAATTATTTTTATTTTCCGTAAATTTCGACAGCGTTTCTAATATAATAATTCCGAAGGATACTTTACTCTATTTTTCCCTCTCACTGCACAATTTTTATGACTCAAGTTATTGGTATTGACTTAGGTGGAACCGCGATCAAACTGGGTGTATTTACTGCTGATGGTATTTGTCATCAATCTTTAACTATTCCTACCCCTCAACCCGCGACTCCTGATGCTGTTGTCAACACGATCGCGCAGGGGATTAGTCAATTAAATTCTAACACCGGAGTAGGGCAAATAGACGCGATCGGTATCGGAACCCCCGGCCCCGCGGACGCGGATGGACGTATTGCCAGAGTCGCGATTAATCTCACAAACTGGAAAGATGTACCCTTAGCTGACTGGCTCGAAGAAAAAACAGGTTTACCCACAATTTTAGCTAATGATGCCAATTGTGCAGGATTAGGAGAAGCATGGTTAGGAGCAGGGCGCAACTTTCAAAATCTCATCTTATTAACATTAGGAACAGGTGTCGGTGGAGCCGTTATTTTAGAAGGAGAATTATTTGTCGGACGTACAGGAGCCGCGGCGGAATTAGGATTAATTAGTATTAATTTTGATGGTCCCGAATGTAATTCGGGCAATCGCGGTTCTTTAGAACAATATACCTCCGTCCAGGGGATTCGTAGAGATACAGGAAAAGAACCTTTAGAATTAGCAATTTTAGCGAAATCCGGGGATAAAAATGCCTTAGAATATTGGCAAAAATACGGACATTATTTAGGAGTTGGATTAGCCAATTTAATTTATATATTAACACCGGACGCGATTATTTTAGGAGGAGGAGTGAGTGCTGCTTTTGAATTTTTCCGAGCAACAATGGAAGCAGAAATCGAAGCACGGGTGTTACCAAGTTCGCGGGAAGGATTAAAAATATTAACCGCGGAATTAGGTAATCAAGCCGGTATTGTGGGTGCGGCAAAATTAGCTTTTATGAAATTGGGAATGGCTCATGGGTAATGGGTAATAGATATCTGGTAAAATTATGTTAGGGTAGGTTAACCTTGTCTTTACTCTGATTTTTACCAGATGTCTCATGGGTAATTTCTCAAGAAATCCGGTTTTTCAAAAGCGCGATCGTGCATTGGGGGGCGGTTTTAGTAATCGCGGGATCATCTAAATTGGTGTTAACTTAAGAGCAAAAGCCGCCAGGGGTTAAAACCCCTGTCTAATAGCTAAAGTCCTCTGAAGAGGACTAAGAACAAAATTGTTAAATAAGTACCTGTACATAATTACAGCAGTTATAAAACACGGTAGGGACACGGCATTGCCGTGTCCCTACGAGGATTGAACGATAAGTGGGTGTACCTCGCGGTTTCCGCTGTAATTACAAAGTCTTGACTGGCGATATTAAGGTTCCTCCTATGATCAAGTGTGTAATTTATTTTGTACAATGACTTATTTAGTCCTCTTTAGAGGACTTAGGCTTTTAGGCAGGGGTTTTAACCCCTGACTGACTGACTGACTAAGGATTTAAGGTTAAGTTGACACCAATAGCTTATCTACCCAACCTACAGGATTTTCCCCTAAAAACGAAATCGTCAAATCACTATATGGCTTGATTTAAGTTGGGTTTCGCTTCGCTCTACCCAACCTACAGGATTTTCCCCTTAAAACGAAATCGTCAAATAACTATTCTGAAACTTCGCACCCGTCACCGATCGCGCACTAAATTCCGGTGGTAAGAAAATATTACGACGTTGATCACCGACTTCCACCGTCACTTCAGGTCCCGACTGAATTAACTTAATTTGTTTCTTGTCAAAACCAGGGAAAAATAAACTCACTTGTCTTGTCTTGATATTAATCGTGATCGGTTTAGGCGCGTCTATTGCTTCCTTAAAATTCGGTAACGCGTTCATCAAAGGTTCCCAATCATCGCCGATACAAGTCGGTACAGAAACTACTGATAAAGGTTCAAAATCTTCTTTAATCTTTTCTGTAACTCCCCCTTGATTGACAATTAAACCACCCACCGTTAACCCCACTTGTTGAGAACTTCCCCATAAATAAAGCGCCGTCGCGATCGCGCTCTCATCGGGACTTGTCACCAAATAAGCTGCGACACGATTGGGATCAGAAAAAGTCGATTTTGCTTTCTCAAAAAAATTATTAACTTCATTCGTCGGTTGCCCTAAATTATCCCCGGACCAATCAACATTTAAAACCGCGGCAGAAATCGGTTGCACAAAGGGAGAAAGGGCTTTCGCTAAATCAGAATCCGCCAAAACTTGACGAAAACGACGAATATACCAACTAAAAATTTCCGGCATTCCTACCAGGCGTAAAGTTTCCAAACCCCCTAGGCCATCGTAAATAATAACATCATAATTACCACTGGCATCATATTCACGAATCGCGTTTAAAGCTAAAGCACTATCCATGCCCGGTAAAACACCTAATTCTTGACCATAAATATTCTTAAAGAAAGGGGTGCGAATATATTGAGATTCCAGTTTTTTTAACTCCTCCCAACCCTTTTCTAATAAGAGAGTCGTTTGAAATTGTAAAGCCTGAAAATTGGAGGCAATCTCTTGAGGTTCTCCCGTCAAAGATACCCCCAAAAGAACACTTAAAGCCGGACCGGGATCTTGTCCAGCCAGGAGGACACGCGCACCTTGAGACGCGAAATGTTTAGCCGTCGCGATCGCGATCGTACTGCGGCCGGAGCCACCTTTGCCTAAAAAAGTCAAAATTAACGCCATTAATAGTTCCCAAATACTGATAATTAAAATAACGATTGTGATAAGTGAGCGGTGATTAGGGATGAGAATTGGTAATTGGTGATTGGTAATTGGGGGCAAATTTCCTCTATCCCCAGTCGCCAATTGTTAGTACCTCATCACCATTCCCTAGTCCCCACTCACCGAACACTTCCACTTAAACAGTTTCGAGTTCGTCTTCAAAGAACCAAGTCGCAAATGAGTTGTTAAACTTGACAACGAAACCAATGCCGCTGCCATCAACCATTTTGTAACCTTCAACGGTGCCAACAGAGTTTTGTTTCAACTGACTAACCACCTTCTCAGGTAAGCGATCTCTGAGACGGCGAACCTTGACTTTTTGACCAACTTCGATTGCCACTGATGCTTTTCTCCTACTGTAATGCCGATCTTATATTTTAGCCGATTTGATACCCTAACAATGGAGAATGGGTAATGGGGATTGGGTAATGGGGACTGGGGACTGGGGATTTGGGACTGGGGACTGGGGACTGGGCAATGGGGACTGGGTAAAGTCTTCTTCCTTCTTCCCTCTTCCTTATTCCTTCTTCCCTCTTCCCTCTTCCTTATTCCTTCTTCCCTCTTCCTTATTCCTTGAAATCTATGTTAGCGAAAAGAATATTGCCTTGTTTGGACGTAAAAGCGGGTCGCGTGGTGAAAGGGGTCAACTTTGTGGATCTCAAGGACGCGGGCGATCCGGTAGAATTGGCTCAAATTTATAATGACGCGGGTGCTGATGAGTTAGTCTTTTTGGACATCACCGCGACTCACGAAGACCGAGATATTATTATTGATGTGGTTTATCGCACCGCGGAACAGGTTTTTATCCCCTTAACGGTGGGTGGAGGTATCCAAAATTTAGATACTATTAAGAGTTTGTTACGGGCTGGGGCTGATAAGGTGAGTATGAATTCCTCGGCCGTTCGTGATCCTGATTTAATTAGTAGAGCCAGCGATCGCTTTGGTAATCAATGTATTGTAGTCGCGATCGATGCCCGTCGCCGTCAAGATCCCCATAATCCGGGTTGGGATGTCTATGTGCGGGGGGGACGCGAAAATACAGGCAAAGACGCGATCGCGTGGGCCCAGGAAGCCGCCCAACGAGGCGCGGGAGAACTTCTTGTTACCAGTATGGACTGTGATGGAACTCAAGCTGGATATGATTTAGAATTAACTCGCACGATCGCGCAACTTGTGGAAATTCCGGTGATTGCCTCTGGGGGTGCAGGCAATTGTCAACATATTTATGAAGCCGTCACCACAGGAAAAGCAGAAGCGGCATTATTGGCCTCTTTGTTACATTATGGTCAACTTAGTGTTGTAGAAATAAAAGATTATTTGCGCGATCGACAAGTCCCCGTTCGTCAAATCCCATAGCATGACTTACAGCTAGATCATGCTGGTATTATTGCCTGTACAAACGATCGCGATTGGGAGGCGTTGGCTAACCGAATCCCCTCCGCGATTACAGCAGCAGAATCTTTGCAAGGTAAACTAATTCGTGTTGTGCATCCCGTGGTGTCACCATAGAGTCTGGTAAGTTATAAATATTGGTGCAAATGTCGTTATTGCGTAGGGATGAGAAACCTGGTTTCTTGATAAAATCTCGGTTCAGATGTAACAGCTATTTGAGAAACCCGGTGAGATGTGAGCGCGATCGTGTGGGGACGCGATCGCCTGAGTAGGGACACGGCAGTGCCGTGTCCCTACCTGCTACCTGCCGTGTAAGGACTGTGTACCTCAGACAATTTCCAACGCGATCAGATGATGAGGGGAAAAAGAGGTTGGATTTGAAGAGCGTAAACGACAAGGAAGCGCGATCGTGCTTTAATTTGAGTGCAGTGATCGAGTGAGAAACCGAGTTTGTGACCAAAATCTCGGTTGAAAGGCAAAATTTATCGCACAAACCCGGTTGCTAAACCGATTACGCGGATCTGTGACAGTGCGATTGCCTAGGACACGCGATCGGGGCTTTGCGCTGTTTAAGGTTTGATGCCAAAATTTGCGTAACTTCTGAAGACTTAGTATGCAAACGATATTCCTAAAAATCCTTTGATAAGTTTGATAAAATAGATTGTTACCCTTTTCTTTGTTTGCCATGACGCGGAAAGAATTAGAACCTCAATTGCTGGCACTCTCAGACGACGAAAAAGCTCAAGTGGTTCAACTCAATTGTCCGGGTAAAATCACTAAGGGGCGCGGTATTGAAAAAACCCCTGGTGTTTGTGGCGGGAGTGCCTGCATTGCTGGAACTCGAATCACCGTTTGGGGACTTGTAGAAGCCCGTCGCATTGGCTATAGTGAAGCTGACTTACTCACAAGCTATCCATCCCTATCTGCTACTGATATTGCTAACGCTTGGGCTTATGCTGAAGCGTTCTCCGATGAAATCGAAACAGAAATTGGGGAAAATGATGAAGTGATGTACGAGGATTTGTAGCAGATGGCGCGTCTCTATGCTGATGAGCAATACCCCTATCCTGTTGTGGAGTTCCTCCGAGCTTTGGGCCACGATGTTTTAACTGTTCAAGAAGCAGGTAAAGCTAATCAAAAAATCGGATGTTTTAGCTTTTGCCAGTAGCGAAAAACGTGCCGTCATTACCGAAAACCGTAAAGATTTCGTTCGGTTGCACCGCGACTTACAGCCAGATCATACTGGTATTATTGCCTGTACAAACGATCGCGATTGGGAGGCGTTGGCTAACCGAATCCACTCCGCGATTACAGCAGCAGAATCTTTGCAAGGTAAACTAATTCGTGTTGTGCGTCCCCCGGTGTCACCATAGAGTCTGGTAAGTTATAAATATTGGTGCAAATGTCGTTATCGCGTAGGGATGAGAAACCGGGTTTCTTAACCAAATCTCGGTTGAGATGTAACAGCTATTTGAGAAACCCGGTTTCTGGCTTGGACTGTATCCCCTGAGATCGCCTAGGCGATCGCGTGGTATTTGTGGAAAAGTGGGATAAACTTAGTTTATAGACTTAGTTTTTTAAGAGCATGGAAACTGTAAATATCGATCAGGCTAAAACGAATCTTTCAGGACTATTGTCGCGTGTAGAACTTGGTGAAGAAATCATTATTTCAAAGGTGGGTATCCCCATCGCGAAGTTAGTTCCCTTTCGTAATTCATCCCATCGACGAGCTAGTTTAGGGCAAGATCGAGGGAGATTTATTGTGCCAGAGGACTTTAATGATCCTTTGCCAAAAGAGATTTTGGCCGCCTTCGAGGGGGATGAAAAGTGAAACTTTTGTTGGATACTCAGTGTTGGTTGTGGTGGTTTGCCCAACCAGAGCGACTGAGTGAGGACGCGATCGCGTCTATTGCCGATGAAACGAATGAATTATGGTTTTCTGTTGCTAGTATTTGGGAAATGGGTATTAAAGTAGCTAACGGAAAATTGCCGCTACCAGAACCGATAGATAGCTATATTTCTAGTCGCATGGTGCTGTTAGATGTGCAGTATTTGGAAATTAGATCGTCTCATGCTTTACGAGCGGCTGCATTACCATTACATCATCGAGATCCCTTTGATAGAATGCTGATTGCTCAGGCTCAGATAGAGGATATGACGCTTGTGAGTGCTGATTCAATGTTCAAGCAATACAGTGATATTTCCCTTCTTTGGGCTGCTAATTAGTGAGATTTTATTTCTTAAATCGCGCTTTCTGGCTTGGCAGTATCTCGTGGGGATGAGAAACCGGGTTTCTTCACCAAATCTCGGTTGAGATGCAACAGCTATCAGAGAAACCGGGTTTCTGGGTTGGACGCGCTTTTTTGTGTTAGGGCGATTGCGTATCCTAGGCGATCATGAGTGTTAGACCCAGCTTTATAGTCATTATAAATAAAAATGAGACACTTTAAATCGAGCAAATCTTTACTGTGACTGGTTTTTAATTTCTCAATCTTATAGCACTACACGCGAACATATTGACATTAATCTTTAACGGTTCCCCCTTTTTAAGGGGGTTAGGGCGATCAAAACGTCCTAACCTTAGTGTGTCGCGCTATAGTTGAAATGACTATAACTACTTATCAGAAGAAGAATCAGAAGAAGAAGAATCAGAAGAAGATGATGATGACTCCTGATCTTTCGCTCTCACGTAGTCGTGTCCAGCGTAAAAACTCCTCCCAGTAATTCGATCATATCCCATATGCTCACCTTTAAGCTCTCCACTGATGTACTTCGTGTGAGTGACTTCTCCATTCTGAGACTCCCAATCAACTTTTTCTCCGTTTTCATCCGAACTTCTTCTGGCTCCCATTGTTCTATACTCCTGTGATTGACAAGTAACAATATCAGCACTAAAGCGGTCTAACACACGATTACAGGGGATAAAAGGCCAAGCGTTTAATCCCTATCATTTACGCTTTAATACTTCTCCTATTATCCTAGTCAAACTCCCCTTTTGTCTATCCCTAAAATATCCTATTTTGCCGCCAACTTTCTCCTGCTTTCACTCTCTTTAAAATCAAATTTTGTACTCAAATATCTCAAAATATCCTAAAATGTCTAACACTGTGCTATAATACACAAAACGCTCGCACCTACCTGACCCGATGAATCTTACAGAAATGTTAAACCTCGCCGATCGCATAGTCTTCGAGAAAACCGGCCAACATCTTGACGACTTACAAGACGCGGTACTGCGTGGAACTCTACAACATCAGACATATAAGCAAATAGCAAAAGAT
The DNA here is from genome assembly GCA_037440985.1 of Microcoleaceae cyanobacterium bin_387. Taxonomy (GTDB): domain Bacteria; phylum Cyanobacteriota; class Cyanobacteriia; order Cyanobacteriales; family Microcoleaceae; genus JBEDKD01. The sequence goes on along the minus strand of JBBITB010000032.1, from coordinate 42,623 downwards.
TTTGATTGTTCAGAAAGTCGTGTTAGAAATACCGCTTCGCAATTATGGCAAAGCCTTTCACAAGAGTTAGGAGAAAAAGTTAGTAAATCAAATATTTTATCAGCAATGGAGAGGCTGAAAAACTCTAATGTTTTAAACTTTGCAAAAGATGTTGTAGTGAGTGGTAGTTTTAACATCTGTGGAGAAACTAGACACCCACCAAATATACCAAACTCACACCCACCCAATCAGCAAACCTCTAACCCACAACAAACCCCAACTTTACATCACGATTTAAGCGAAATGCCAGAGTTAGGCACTTTCTACGATCGCGCTCCCGAAATCGAAACCCTCAAAACATGGATTTTACAACAAAACTCTCGCCTAATAGCACTCACGGGTATCAGCGGCATCGGCAAAACCACATTAGCAGTGCAACTCGTACAACAAATAAAACATGAATTTGAGTATGTAATTTGGTGTAGCCTAGAAACATCCCCGACTCTAGCTGAATTTGAAGCTAACTTAATCGCGATTTTCGCCCCCTCCGAAAAGCCTGATTCACCCCCAACTAACCAGAAAAATTTACCCCTAATTAAATATTTACAAAAACATCGCGCTTTAGTCGTCTTAGATGACATTCACCACCTTTTCAGTAGTGGCGAATTGGCAGGCAAGTATCAACCCGGATATGAAGACTATCGCACCTTTTTCAAACAAATAGAAAAACTCCCCCATCAAAGTTGTTTTCTCTTAATCGGTTGGGAAGCCCCGATCGCGCTGCCTCAAGTACCTAGCCCAAAAAATACCACTCGTACCTTACAACTGACAGGATTAGATATCCCCGCAGCACAGGAAATCCTCAGAGATTACGGGTTAGGAGAAATCGAGAATTACTCCACACTGATCTACCTCTACCAAGGCAACCCCTTATGGTTACAAAGTGTGGCCATTCAGATGCACGCGTTGGGAGAATCTGTCACGGATTTATTACCCGATGATACCATCTTATTACCTGAAGATTTGAAAGAGGTTTTACAGTCCCAGTTTCGTCGTGTATCGGAAATAGAAAAAAAAGTATTGTTTTTGTTGGCGGGGGAAAGTGAGCCAGTCACGGTGGCAAAATTGCTAGAAAATACCACAATTTCCGCGTCAGATTTACTCAATGCCCTGCAATCTTTATCCGCCCGTTGCTTCATTGAAAAACAAGCAAATCTTTACAAACTGCCACCTGTACTCAGACAATACGCGATCGCGGGTTTGCGCTTCTGAGAAATCAAACCCTGTCTCCTATTGCCCTTTTGGGTGAAACTTATAGCATAACTTTATCTTTTTGTCAATAGTTATTTTAATTGTTTAGATTGTATGATCAGGAAGCATCTGAAAGAAGCAAAAAAAACTGTAGTGGGTTGACATAGCCTGTGCGTAGCAAAAACGTCTCGCTCCCTAGGGATCTAAATAGAGAGCATTGGTGTCAACTTAAGCCGAAAGCAACCCGCCCGCCAGGGACTTAAGTAAGAGTCTAATAGAGAAAGTCCTCTGAAGAGGACTAAGAAAAAAATTGTTAAATATTTAGACTTCTTGCGAAATAAGCTGAAATACTTATAATACCGTTCACGATGAATCAGGGTTTGAATGAATTTCGCTCATATATCTATTTAGTCCTATGAGCGAGGACTTTCGCTTTTAGGCAGGGGCTTTAACCCCTGACAGACTCAGGGTTTGACGTTAAGTTGACACCAATGAATAGAGAGCCGCTCCTACTACCAATTCACAAAAATGAGATACTCCCTATTGCCTCCTTTTTATGTACCATCAATCATCTCTAATAACTGAGATTCAGACAACAAAGCAACCCCTAAAGATTGAGCCTTATCTAACTTAGAACCCGCGTCCTCTCCTACTACTAAATAATCAGTTTTTGCACTCACAGAATTAGTCACTTTACCCCCATATTTCTGAATTAACTCTTTAGCTTCATCCCGCTTTAATGTCGGCAAAGTACCCGTAATCACAAAAGTTTTTCCCGCAAAAGGAAACAATTCTCCTTCCGTCTTCTTCTCCCTTCCTTCTTCATTAAAAGTTAATCCCGCCCCTTGTAACCTTTCAATTAAACTCTGATTCGCGGGAACCTGAAACCATTGATAAACCGATTGGGCAATTTCCGGGCCGATTCCATATACCCCCTCTATTATTGCCGCGGATGCTGACATTAATTCCTTGACATTAGCAAATCTTTGTGTTAATAATTGTGCGTTAACATTGCCAACATGACGAATCCCTAAACCATATAATACCCTAGCCCAAGGTTGTTTTTTAGACTCCTCAATTGCCTTGACTAATTTCTTAGCAGACTTTTCTCCCCTCCTTTCTAATTGACATAACTTTTCTACCGTTAAATCATATAAATCAGCCACCGAATGGACTAATCCCGTTTCTACCATTTGTTGTACTAATTTCTCCCCAACCCCATTGATATCTAATGCTTCTCGACTACAAAAATGAATTAATGAACCCTTTAAAATCGCGGGACAAGATGTATTAATACAACGAGTAACAGCCTCTCCCGTTGGCCTCACCACAGGCTCCCCACATTCGGGACAATGACTTGGCATTTCAAATAATTTAGCATGATTTGGGCGTAATTCCGGTAAGACTCGCACCACTTCAGGGATAATTTCTCCCGCTTTTCTCACTATGACAGTATCTCCTATATGTAAGTCTAATTCCGAAACACGATCGCGATTATGAAGAGTCGCTCTTGATACCGTCGTACCCGCCAATTGTACAGGTTTTAACTCCGCGACAGGAGTCAAAGCACCAGTTCTACCTACCTGTACTGTAACAGATTCTACAATAGTAGGAACCTCTTCAGCCGCATATTTTAAAGCCACCGCCCAACGGGGAAACTTTTGCGTAAACCCTAAACTTTCTTGGAGGGATAAAGAATTTAATTTAACCACAACACCATCCGTCATATAGGGTAAATTTTGGCGTTGAGTGTCCCAGATTTGATAATATTCTTCAACTTCGCGTAAAGAGGGACACAATTTGCGATTAGGATTAACCTTAAATCCCATTGTTTGTAGTAATTCTAAACACTCCCATTGCGTCTTAGGAAGAGAAAAAGCCAGATTATTTTCTCCAGTCCCTAACTCCGGCAAATGTAAAGTATAAGCAAAGAAATCTAAGCGACGTTGAGCCACAATTCGAGGATCTAATTGTCGTAAAGTTCCCGATGCAGCATTACGAGGATTAGCAAATAATTGTTCATTATTTTCTGCTCTTTCTTGATTAATTGCGTCAAACACAGCTAAAGATAAAAAAGCCTCACCGCGAACTTCTACCAGAGGCGGAGGATTATCTAAATGCAATTTTAAAGGGATAGAGCGAATCGTTTTCACATTAGGAGTAATATCTTCACCCGTGACACCATCACCTCGTGTCACACCTCGCACAAAAACACCATTTTCATAAGTTAATGCTAAAGCCGAACCATCTATTTTTAACTCACAAACATATTCTTTAGCTGATGTAAAAGCCTGTTCCCGATCACCAGTTATCAGTCCCCTTTCCCATCTTTCTTGCCATTTAGTTAATTCTTCAAGATTAAAGGCATTTTCCAGACTATATAGGGGAATATTGTGTTTGACAGAAGTAAACTGAGAGCTCGGTTTTTCCCCTACTCGTTGAGTCGGACTTTCCGGTGTAATTAATTGGGGATATTGGCTTTCTAAATCTTGAAGTTCTCGATAAAGGCGATCGTAAACCGTATCCTCCATGATCGGATTATCTAAAACATAATAAGCATAACTCGCGGCTTGGAGTTTTTGCCGTAATTGTTGAACTCTTTGTTGCACTTCTGGAGTCATAGATAAAATCAATAAAAATTTTCTAATGTATCTGATCAAAAATTGTCAAATTTGCTAGGGAGAGAAGAAAAAATTAGTCCCTAGCAATTCCTGTTACCGCGTATTTCAGGTTTATCAGGTACAAAATTAATGAAAAAACGCTATGAATAGACTTTCATCACAGTTGCCTATTAAGAATTACCTCTTAAGAGTTGTATTAGAGATTGAGATTTGATAGATCACCGACGACTTTAAAATTGTTCTTAGAAAAATCATCACTATTTTGACGAGTTTCACCTTTGCCATTAAGATCACTATTGAAATGACTACCATAGGTTTTAAATGCCAGAGGTTCCGCGTGTTCAACCTGAAATACATTAGCATAAAGATTGGCAATAATTTGTTTGCCTTCTTGAGTTAATTCTAAGTATTGAATAGCCGCGGGAATATAAGGAAAAACGCCATTCCAATAAAATTTTGCATAGTTTTGTCGTAAATCTCCAGGGGATTTATAACCTAAAATTTTATTGGTTCCGACTTCTTCAAATTCATAGAATAATGCACTAATTTTCCGTAAATAATTGGGGTCACTTAATTGACCAATTAAATCCGCGGCTCGTGCCAATCCTGAATAATTATGTCTATCTTGATGAGTTTCACTGGCGGGGACAGGAAAACGAGTTAACTCAATATTGCGTTTAATTTGTTCAGCATCAATCAGTTTATGGCCCCCAAAACGTTCATCAATAACTAATTTGCCGCGATCGACATGATAAGGGGTTAAACTCGCGGACGTTGCACCAGTTTCAATCTCCACAATAGTGCCATCGACTCCACTGGCATAACGTCCGAGAGGTTCTTGATCTTGACGACAAACCCCTTTAACATAACCGATATCGTGACACAACAGAGAAATAATATAGTGGAGCCAATCATCAGGAGAAACTCCCCCCTCACGGATATGTTTTCCCCGTAAAATTTCTTGTCCAACCAGGGTAACTAACATCGTATGTTCCACATTGTGATACAGTGCATCACAGTTAGCAATATTTTCTAAAGCCATCGTACCTGCCCACGCGATAATTTCTGGGTAGTCTGGCTTAAATTTGCCATAAGTGCGGCGGTAGCCCGCCTGAAGTTCTTGAACAAATGAGTCGATTAAAATTGCAGTTGCATTAAACATATATGGATTCTCCAATGATCGCCACACAATAGATCAGCTATTGAGATGAATGTTTAGTTAAGAATTGCTGCTGATCCCTCTGGTAAGTGGGAATTGGGGTGACAGCAAAGAGTCAAAAAAATAAACCCTTTGGTATTGTGAACAAAATACCAGCTACCGATGCACCAATCAAATAATTTAGGGTTATGCTCTTAAGATAACTCAAAACCGTCGTGATTGTGGTGAGATGGATCAGTCAGGGGGGGTGACAACCCAGAAAAAGATTGGCAACCAGAATGCTCGCCCTCTGATTAAAATGGTTTCAGATACTCGTTACATAGGATAAATTTTATGCCCGGAGCCGTTCCAGCAGATACGTTTATATCAGACGCTTTCACTATTCCATATCTCTCTCCCCCTATCTCTACCTCTACCTCTACCTCTACCTCTACTACTGTATCGAGTAGTGGTACGATAAGCGGTGCTATTAACGGGACTTCTGGGGATGATACTCTCCTGGGCACCGCGGGGAGCGATCTAATCTATGGTTTTGCGGGCCGTGATTCTATTGTAGGATTTGCGGGAGATGATACTCTCTATGGCGGTCAAGGTAATGACATTATCTTAGGAGGTGTCGGCAACGATCGCGTTTATGGGAATAAAGGTGCAGACTCTTTAGTAGGAGCAGAAGGGGATGACTGTCTTTTTGGTGGAGCCGGAGGTGATACCCTCGATGCAGGAGATGGTAATGATTATTTATATGGTGGCCAAGGCAGTGATTCTCTCATTGGTGGGCTAGGAAATGATACTCTCTATGGTGAAAATGATGATGATTTTCTCTCTGGGGGAAGTGGTGATGATTTGATTAATGGTGGACTGGGTAAAGATATTTTGTCCGGTGGTAGTGGTAAAGATACTTTTGTGTTTGATTCACGGGGAGGAGTGACAAAGGATCTCGCCGATATAATTTTAGATTTTCAACCCGGAACCGATAAAATTGGTTTAACGGGTGGTATTGTTTTTGGCAATATTAATATTACCAATTCACCCATAGGCACTCAACCTGCTGTACTTTTGCGAAGTAAGCTTAATACCCAGGATTATCTTGTTTTAATACCAGGGATCACCTCTAGTCAATTGGGCAGTGCTGATTTTGTTATTCTCTAATTATCCCGACAAAGGCGAAGAAAAAAAACTTATTCAAAAAAACAAGCCTTTTTCATGGTTTTATCATCCCTCTCTTACTTAAGTAAGAGTCTCATAGCTGAATTCCTCTGAAGACGACTGGAAGAATTATTTATAGTCTTCTGGAAAAGACTTTCGCGACTCACGGGAGTTTCCACCAAAAAAACATGGCTTTTTCATGGTTTTATCATCCCTCTCTTACTCAAGTAAGAGTCTCATAGCTTCAGTCCTCTGAAGACGACTGAAAGAATTATTTATCGTCCTCTTGCTTTCGCGATGAGATTTGGTAATTGACAGTTGACAGTTGACAGTTGACAGTTAAGAGTTGACAGTTAAGAGTTGACAGTTGATAGTTGACAGTTGACAGTTGACAGTTGATAATTAGGTTCTACCGAACTTAGTATGTAAGAACTCGCCAAAAAGCTTATACAGCAAGAGTTTTCCTCAAAGGTTATAAAAATCGAACTTACGCACTAAGAAATTACGCCATCCTTGCAGTGCGTAAGTCAATTAATTGATCATTGTCAACTGTCAACTATCAACTGTCAACTGTTAATTTCCCTCTTCCTTCTTCCTTCTCTATATGAATGGTTTTCTGAATCTTAATAAACCTCTGGGAATAACTTCCCATGATTGTGTGTCACGGGTGCGTCGTTTATTAAAGTTAAAAAAAGTGGGACATGGGGGTACTCTTGATCCTGCTGCTAATGGGGTGTTACCTATTGCTTTAGGAAAGGCGACTCGACTTTTACAATTTCTTCCTTCTGATAAAGCTTATTTGGGAAGGGTACGTTTTGGGGTGACAACGACAACGGATGATTTAGAAGGGGATATTCTAACTTCTCATTCGGCTTCGGGGTTAAGTTTAGCTGATGTTGAAGCTATCTTACCTCAGTTTTTCGGGAAAATTGCCCAGATTCCTCCTATCTATAGTGCTATTCATGTTGATGGTAAACGTCTTTATGATTTGGCTCGTAAGGGGGAAATGGTGACTGTTGAACCTCGTACTGTAGAGGTGTATAAACTGGAAATTGTTGATTGGTTTCCGGGGGAGTTTCCTGAAGTCCTTTTGGCGATATCCTGTGGTGCGGGGACTTATATCCGCTCGATCGCGCGCGATCTCGGTTCTCTCTTAAATGTGGGGGGGACTTTGGCGGGGTTAACTCGCACGGAGAGTAGTGGTTTTTCCTTAGAAAATAGTCTCACTTTTGAGATGTTAGAATCTCAAATTACAGAGGCGATTTTTCAACCGCTTTCTCCCTCAGAAGTCTTAAATAATTTAGATTCTGTCACCCTTTCTGGCGATGATACTAAACGCTGGTCTCTTGGACAACGGCTTGCTTTTTTAAATAAAAATACCGTGATTAAATCTCTTGACAATCAAATTTTAATAGTGTATAATGAGGATGGTCTATTTTTAGGTATAGGTGAAAAAAATCCCTCGGAAACTGGTTATGTGTTATCTCCTAAAATAGTGTTTTAAGGAGTAAACTAAGTCTATGAAAATATTATTAATTGCTTTGATTCGGGGTTATAAAATGTTAGTTTCTCCCCTACTTCCCCCCGCGTGTCGTTTTCATCCAACTTGTTCGGTATATGCGATGGAAGCGATCGAACGTTTTGGGGTTTGGCATGGGGGAAAACTCGCGATCGCGCGTATTTTGAGGTGTCATCCTTTGCATCCGGGTGGTTATGATCCCGTGCCGCCTAAAGATGACATAAAAAATGGGGAATAGAGAATGGGAAATGGGGAATGGGGAATGGGGAATGGGGAATGGGGAATGGGGAATAAGAAGTGTATTAGTCGCGCCCCAGACACTCAATATTATGATACCCATAAAAAAAACCGGGTTTCTTGAATCAACAAAAATTAGGGAGATTTTCCGATGTCAAATACACCGTTAGTAAGTGTGGTTATTCCTTCTTATAATTGTGCGAAATATGTGGGAGAAGCTATTGAAAGTGTTTTCAATCAAACCTATTCTAATTATGAAATTATTGTGATTGATGATGGCTCAACAGATAATACTCGTGAAGTGTTAGAAAAATATCATGATCGCGTTCATTATGTCTATCAAAAAAATCAGGGTGTCTCTGTAGCGCGAAATCATGGGATAGAATTAGCCCAGGGAGAATTTGTCGCGTTTCTTGATGCCGATGATTATTTTTTCCCTGATAAATTAGAAGCACAAATGGCAATTTTTGAGGCAAAACCCCACGCGGGAATCGTCCATAGTGGTTGGCGTAGAGTTAATTCTGAAGGTGAATTTATCCAAGATGTACAACCTTGGGAAAATGTACCCTATTTAGATTTAGAAATGTGGTTAAGATGGAAACCTGTATTACCAAGCGCGATGATATTTCGCCGTGAATGGTTAATTAAAGCAGGGGGTTTTGATCCTCGTTTTCCTCCTGCCGAAGATACGGATTTGGCTTTACGTTTGGCTTATCTGGGATGTGAAACCGAATGGTTACGTCAAATTACTGTTTTTTATCGTCAACATGAGCAAAGCGCGATGTTTAAGGGTTTACCTCAAGCGCGATCGCTTTGTGCCGTGATTGAGAATTTTTTTGAGTACCCAGATTTACCCTTAAAAATTCGTCTGTTAGAGAATCATGTTAAATATAATACCTTTGTGTGGATTTCATGGTATCTTTATACTACAGGCCATCACCAAGAAATGAAAGAATTTTTACAAAAATCTTGGAATTATAAACCCTATACTCCCGTAGAAACAGTTATTCATTGGGTAGAAAGTTTCACGGAATACTCTCGAAATTTAGGGGATATTTTAGATGTCAATAAATTAACCGATGAATGGCAAGATTTAATTGAATGGGTAATGAAAGATCAATTAAAAATTGTGATTTAATACCATTTCTGAAAAGGACACGGTAGTGCCGTGTCCCTACTTTTGGGAGAGAATAAAACAGCCCTGGGCAAAAATTGGGATGAAAACGCTTTATCCCTAATTTCTTTAGGGTTTGACTTGCAATAATAAAGTTATCGCGTGATTGTGGCCGAGAAAACCACTATCTAAGACTTCAAAACCCACGACTTCACACATAGATTTTAACGCGGCAGCAGTAGGCAACCACCACCAAGGCGTAAAGTCATTAATCTCAAATTTTGCGGGTTCAATAATCCCTAAAGCCGTACCATATTTTAACACACATTTTTGCCAATCTGCCTTTAAGATCAACCTTTCTTTTTCCGGCAACGCGGGAATAAAAATCACACCCGACGCGGGTATTTCATAACAGCCATATTCATTAGAAATTAACTCCGGTGTGATCGCGCTTGATAAGATTAAATACTCTTTGGTAACTGCCCGTAACGCCTTTAACATTTGCAAGGGATGAGGGTGATGATATAAGACTCCGGCACAATGTACCACATGATAGGGTTCCCCAATTTCCTCCACTTTTATCTGAGAAATATCTTGACTAATACATTGATAAGTGCTAATATTAAAAGACTTCATGCGATCGCGTAATTTTTGCCACAGATCAGACTCAATAGGAGTGACATCAATCATGGTTAGAGACGTGGCTCCATAACGATAAGCTACGGAGATTTTTTCATTGATAGTACCCCATAAACCACCGACTTCAGCAAAAGTTTTTCCCCGTACAACTTGGGCGATAAAACGTTCTAAAATATCGGTAATAGCATCACGATAAGACTCCGCGACAAGTTTACTTTGAATATCAAGATATTTATGATGAGAAACTCTCTTTAATAACCGATAAATATCGACATTTCCGGGTTGAAATTCTAAGGCTATTTGATAGACAAGCATCGCGGGTTCAATATGATTCTGTCCCGCCCAAATATTCCCTAATTTGACATAAAAATCTGCGGTTTCGCCTTCAATACGAAAAGCTTGACAACATTGTTGTTCTTCAGGATAATCGAGGGAAGGTAAACGTAATTGTTTGATCACTTCCTGTAAATAAGGTTGCGCTCGTCTGAGTAAAACATCGGCTAATTTAACAGTAATTAGAGGCAATTTTGGATCTAATTGTAATACTTTATGATACGCGTTAACCGCGTCATCCCAGTTTTTTAGTTGAAAGTATATTTCTCCTAATTTATAATAATATGAAGCTTGATGAGGGGCGAATTGTAAGGCTTTGTGGTAGAGCACGATCGCGTCTTCCCATCGTTGCAATTTTTGGTAAATTTCTCCTAAACGATGATAAGCCCATTCATCGGGTTTTAATTCCAGAGATTTTTCATAAGCCAAAATCGCGTCATCCCATTGTTTTAGTTTTTGGAAACACTCTCCCAAATGATGATAAACCCATTCGATATCCGGTTTTAATTCCAGAGATTTGTTATAAGCCAAAATCGCGTTATTCCATTGTTCTAATTTTTGGTAAATTTCTCCACAGAGATAAAAAGTAGAAGGCTCATTAGGGTTAAGAAAAATTGCTTTTTGACAAGCGGAAATTGCCTCTTGATATCGTTCTAATTTTTGTAAGACTTTACCTAAATTAAAATTTGACCAAAAAAAGTCTGGATTAAGTTGAGACGCGTATTGATAAGCTTGACTTGCGGCCTCATATTGTTCTAATTTAGAGAGGGCATCGCCTAAATTATGATAAGAGCCAAAAAAATTAGGATCTTTCTCGATGGCTAAACGGTAATTTTGCGCGGCTTCCTCATATTTGTCTAATTTAAGTAACGCGTCTCCTAAACTATAATAACACCAAGAAAAATTAGGGTTAAGCGCGATCGCGTTTTCTAATTCTCGACTCGCGTCTTGATATTTTTCTAGTTGGAGAAGACTTTGGGCTAAATGATATTGAGCCCAAAAGAAATCCGGTTTCAATTGTAACGCGTGACGGTATTCTTTCACCGCGTCAGCCAATTCTCCCTTTTTTTGGAGGGCTTGGGCTAATTGATAATAAATTTCCGATAACTCAGGTTGTAGTGTCATAGAATATAACAGAAGAGGCGCGATCGTGAATTTTTACAGTTTGACACCAAAATATCAGGAAAGTTCCTGATTTTGAGGAAAAATTGTGGGAGAAAGAGTTGTACAAAAGAACAATGTCTAGTGTATAATATCCCAAGATTATCAAGGAGCGTGTTTTATGTCAATGGTTTCTCCCACTCCAAAAATTAGTGTTATTATTCCAGCTTATAATGGCGATCGCTTTATCGTTGACGCGATCGAAAGTGTATTTAATCAGACTGATAGAAGTTATGAAATTATTGTCATAGATGACGGCTCAACGGATAATACTCGTACTATATTAGAACCCTATTTTAATAAAATTCGTTATATTTATCAAACTAATCAAGGGGTGGCAGCCGCGCGTAATCGAGGTATTAAAGAAGCGAAGGGCGAATATATCGCGTTTCTGGATCAAGATGATTATTTTTTACCCGAAAAGTTAGAAAAACAAGTCGAAATCTTAGACGAAAAGCCTACTATCGGAATGGTACATAGTGGTTGGCGCAGAATCAATGAAAGAGGGGAAAAAAAAGCAGATGTCAAACCTTGGAAACGGGCTAAAAAATTAAATTTACAAGAGTGGGTAGAGTGGAAACCCGTACTTTTAAGCGCGATGATGTTTCGACGGGTTTGGTTAGAAAAAGTGGGAGAGTTAGATTCTCAATTTAAACAAGCTTGTGATGTTGATTTAGCCCTCAGATTAGCGTTAATAGGTTGTGAAACTGAATGGTTAGAAGAAATTACCATATATTATCGAGAGCACGATCGCAATGATTCTTGGAATACCCCGACTCAAGCCAAAGAATCATTAACCGTACTCGATAAATTTTTTAGTTTACCCAATATTCCTGAAGAGATTCGCAATTTAGAAAAACAATATTATTATTATACTTATGTTTGGAGTGCATGGCGTTTATATTTGACAGAGCATTTCAGTTTAATGGCTGAATATTTAGAAAAATCTTTACAATTTACCCCATTTTCCCCGGAAGAAACCATTATTAATTGGTTAAAGAGTTTTTCCTTTCACGCGATCGACTATGGCAGTCCACTAGATACTCATTTTTTAACCCATTCTCCCCAATGGCAACAATTAATCACGAAAAACTTTTCTCAACTTGATTTTCCCTTAGTCAGTGTTATTATCCCTACTTATAATAATGCTTCCTATATTGAAGACGCGATTAAAAGTGTTTTAGGACAAACTTATCCCGCCTATGAAATTATTGTCATAGATGACGGCTCCACAGATAAAACAAAAGAAGTATTACAACCTTATTTAGATAAAATCAAGTATATTTATCAAGATAATCAAGGCGTTTCTCTTGCCCGCAACAAAGGGATCGAAATAGCCACAGGAGAATTTATTGCTTTTCTGGATGGGGATGATTACTTTTTACCCGAAAAATTAGCTAATCAAGTCGCCTGTTTTGGCGAAAATCCCACCTTAGGAATAGTTAATAGTGGTTGGTATGTCGTGGATGAAGAAGGAGAAAGATTAGCCCATCAAATGCCTTGGTATCAACTGTTAGAATTAGACTTAAAAGCTTGGATCTTATGGCGCGCGGTGTTACCTTCCGCGATGATGTTTCGCCGTCATTGGTTAGAAAAAATTGGCGGGTTTAAGCCTGGTTTAGCTTATGCAGAAGATGTGGAATTAGTATTAAGATTAGCCCAAGCCGGATGTCAAGCAATATGGTTACAAGAAATTACGGTTAATTATCGTTTGCATCGTAGTAATGCCACCACAGCCCAGAAAACTCCTCGACAAGCTGAATGTTTTGATCAATTATTAGATCAATTCTTTTCTCAAAGAAATTTGTCAAAAGAATTACGAGACATTGAAGGGGAAGCACGTTATAATTATTTAGTTTGGATGGCATGGCGTTTTTATGAGACTAGCCATTATGAGAAAATGGCTCAATATTTGCAAAAATCATTAAAATATACCCCCTATACTATTAAGGGAACTATTTTTAATTGGATCGGATTTTTGGCCGGCTATTCGGAAGGGAAAGGGGATGAAGTTGAGGGAGATTTATTGATCAATTTACCCCAATGGCGACAGTTAATCACTCCTTTGCTTTCTCAGAAAAAACCAAGAGTGAGTGTGATTATGCCTGTTTATAATGGCGATCGTGATATTCGCCAAGCCATAGAAAGTGTTGGTTATCAAAGTTATCAAGATTGGGAACTTATTGTCATTGATGACGGCTCCACGGATAACACTCGTCAAATTTTAGCACCCTATGGGGACCTAATTCGCTATATTTCTCAAGAAAATCAAGGGGTTTCAACGGCAAGAAATCGAGGCATACAAGAAGCTAAAGGAGAATTAATTGCCTTTCTCGATAGTGATGACTATTTTCTTCCTAATAAATTAGCGGAGCAAGTGGCTTGTTTTGATGCTCAACCTCAGTTAGCGATCGTCAATAGTGGTTGGCAATTGGTAAACCCGATTGGGAAAAAAATTGCCGATGCCACTATGTGGGAATTATGCCCGAAATTAGACTTAGAAACTTGGATTGTTTGGAAACCGGTTTTACCTAGCGCGATGATGGTTTCCCGAAAGTGGTTGATTTTCGCAGGAGGTTTTGATCCAAAATTATCTACCGTTGAAGATATTGATTTAGTGTTACGAATTGCTCGTTTAGGTGGCGAGTCTGTTTGGTTAGAAAAAATTACGGTTTGTTATCGTCAACATCAAAGTAGTGCCACGGGTAAAACCTTAGAGAATGTGGAGAAGATGGCGCAATCCTTTGATTTAGTTTATGACAGATTTTTTAGTCAGGAGTTACCGGATCACATTCGAGAATTAGAAGGAGAAGCGCGGTATAAATATCTGGTTTGGTTAGCTTGGCAATTTTATCAAGCGGATTTTCCTCTCAAGACTATTGAATATTTAGAAAAATCCTTATATTACACTCCTTTTCCCCCGGTGGAAACGGTATATAATTGGATTTGTCATTTTGATGGTTATTCCATTAGTTATGGCTATCCTCTCGATACTTATAGTCTCTCTAATATGCCAGAATGGAAAGAGTTAATTGAGCAGGTTATTGCCGATCGCGCTTATTTACAAGCCCCGGAGAAAAATCCTCTCCCTTCTGGGAAACCGCGTATCAGTAGTAAAGACAAAACTCCTCAAGTTAGTGTGATTATTCCCACTTATAACAGCGAGCGCTATATCAAAGACGCGATCGAAAGTGTGTTAAATCAAACCTATCAAGATTATGAAATAATTGTCATTGATGACGGCTCCACCGATAACACACGGAAAATACTAGAAGCCTATCAAGGGAGAATTAATTACATTTATCAAAAAAATCAGGGAGTTTCCCACGCGAGAAATCGGGGTTTATTAGAAGCCGAAGGCGAATTAATTGCCTTTCTCGATGCCGATGACTATTTCTTACCCGAAAAACTCACCGAGCAAGTCGAGTGTTTTGCCACACAACCAGACTTAGGAATTGTGACAAGTGGTTGGCGTTTAGTTAATGAAATAGGGGAAAAATTATCCGATGTCGAGCCCTGGAAATATTGTCCCAAATTAGACTTAGAAAATTGGATTATCTGGAAACCAGTTTTACCGAGCGCGATGATGTTTCGCCGAGAATGGCTACAGCGTGTAGGCGGTTTTGATTCTCGCTTTCCACCCGCAGAAGATGTGGAGATGGTTTTACGTTTAGCACTTCTGGGATGTGAGGCAATTTTCTTGCCAAAAATTACTGTTAATTATCGCCAACATCAAAATAGTGCCAGCACTCAAAATACTCTGAAACAAGCTAAGTCGGTTGAGATGATTCTTGATAACTTTTTTGCCAATCCTGATTTACCCGAGGGAGTATTGAAAGTAGAAAATTTAGCCCGTTATAATTCTGATGTTTGGTTAGCGTGGCGTTTTTGGGAAACAGGAAACACGAGATTAATGGCTGAGTATTTACAAAAATCCTTAAAATCCTCTCCCTACTTACCCACAGAAACCGTCATCTATTGGCTAGAATTTTTTAAAGCCCATGCTTTAGAATTAGGTGAGGAGATGGATATTTCCTCTCTGTTAAATTTACCGGAATGGAAACAACTCATGGAGCAAATTATTAGTTATATTTAAAATATAGCTGTTTCTCTTCTAGTGAGGTACTCATTTATCCCTAGGGAAGGGCGAAACATTCCGGTATCAAAATCTGGGTTTTTTTTGATCCGTTTCTCACCGGAATGCTATGTCTATAGGAGGCGGAGCCAAGGAGGAGGGCGAAGCATTCCGGTATCAAAATCTGGGTTTTTTTATCAGTTTCTCACCGGAATGCTTCGCCCCTACCCCATTACCAATTACCGATTACCCATTACCGATTACCCATTCCCCATTCCCCAATCCCCAATCCCCATTACCAATTACCGATTACCCATTACCAATTACCTATGACTATGAATCCCTTAGTTAGTGTTATTATTCCTACTTACAATGGCGAGCGCTATATTCTCCAAGCCGTCAAAAGTGTCTTAAGTCAAACCTATAAAAATTATGAAATTATCGTCATAGATGATGGCTCCACGGATAATACTAAACAAGTTTTACAGCCTTATCAACACTTAATTCACTATATTTATCAAAAAAATCAAGGAGCCGCGATCGCGCGTAATAATGGATGTCGGATCGCGAAAGGAGAATTTTTAGCATTTCTCGATGGGGATGACTTTTGGGAACCCCAAAAACTTGAACAACAAATTGTGTACTTTGCCGAAAATCCCGATATAGACTTAGTACAAAGTGGCTGGAATTTAGTCAATCAAAACGGAGAAATTATCTCAAAAATCACCCCTTGGGATTACGCACCCGAATTAGATTTAGCTACCTGGGTGATTTATAAAGTAGTACGCCCCAGCTCCCTCATTTTACGTCGTTATTGGTGGGAAAAAGTAGGCGGTTTCGATCATCGTTATCCCCCCACAGAAGACTTAGATTTTGTCTTACGTTTAGCCTTAATGGGTTGTCAAGCCACTTGGTTAAAAGAAATTCATGCCGCTTATCGCCAACATGAGAATAATCTTATGTCTGGGGGAATTAAGGTAATGCAAAATACAGAAATTCTCATGGAACATTTTTTTGCAAAACCGGAGTTACCGCCAGAAATACGCGCTTTAAAACAACGGGAAAGATATGAATGTTTTGTCTGGTTAGGATGGCGGATGTATCGGGATGGATTTATGCAACAGATGGTAGAATGTCTGCAAAAATCCTTACCCTATAGCCCTTTTGTCCTCACAGAAACCGTCGCCCATTGGTTAGAAACCTTTAAACGATGTTCCGCGGAATATGCTAATCATTTTGATGTCTATTCTATCAGTAAATTACCCGAATGGCAAGATTTAATGTTTACGGTGATGAATTACCCCCTCTCCGAGACAGCAAAAACTCAATTAGAACCCCTTAAAGCTACCCAGAAAAAGTCATCTCCCTTGCGTATTTTATTATGTAATACCGATGAGTCAGGCTGGGGAGGGCTTGCCCAATATGATCACGTGATGGTTTGTAAATTAGCCGAATTAGGGTATCGAGTTTCCGTGGCTCGTCCCCGACAAACTAACCCTTTAATTGCCAAAGAAAAAGAATTAGGGATTGAGCAAATTTGGTTAGATTATAATGGGAATACTGACTTTTCTCGCGTCCTGAAAAATCGGGAAGATGCCGAAGAATTATTTGCAAAAACTCGCCCAGATTTAATCATTTTTAGTGATGGTTGGCCCCTAGCTAATTTTGCTGCTAAAATCGTCGCGATGCAACAGGGTATTCCCTATATGACGGCATTAGGGTTAGCCCAACCGGAACACGCGACATTTACTCAGGGAGATGGTACTGATTATGTGGCAATTATGCCCTTAATTTCGATGCAAGCGAAGGCTGTTATTACCGCGGCTCAAGAGCATCTTAATATTCTCCATAAATACTTTAAAGTACCTCAAGAAAAGGGAAAGGTAATTTATTATGGGCGCAATGAAAAATACTTTGCCCCCCCTAATTTAGAAGCCCGTCAACGTTTACGTCAAGAGATAGGGATTCCCGATGATGGTGTGATTTGTTTTACTTCCGCGAGATTAGCCGCGGTGAAGGGACATCGTTATCAATTAGACGCGATTAAATTGTTAAAAAATTCTCCCATTTTTTCTCAATTATATTTTGTTTGGGCGGGGACTGGTGCGGGTAGTTATGATGATGTGGAAGGGGAATTAAAGGCTAAAGTTGAAGAATTAGGGGTGCGCGATCGCGTGATATTTTTAGGGCAACGATGGGATATCATTGATTGGTTAGACGCGATCGATATTTTTGTATTAACATCCTTAGCAGAAGCCGCGCCATCTTTTGCGATTATGGAAGCAATGGCGAAGGGATTACCGATTGTTGCATCCGCCGCAGGAGGGATACCAGAAGGATTAGGAGAAACCGGTAAATTATTACCCGATCCTAATAAGAATCCAGAGGCAACAGCGAAAGAATTAGCCAAAACTCTGGAAGAATGGGTAAGGAATCCTAGTTTACTCGAAAGCATCGGTAAAGCTTGTAAAAAACGGGCAGAAACTCTTTTTAAAGAAGAGAGAATGTTAGAAGAATCGATCGCGGTGATTCAAGAAATTTTATCCCCGGAAAAGGAAGGGGATAAACTGGTGCAACAGTTAGAAATTCAAGGAAAAATGCAGAAACATGAAAAAACGTTGCAGTATAGTCATTTAGTTTGGAAAGCTTGGCAAAGTTATTGTCAAGGGGAGACAAAGGAAATGATTAATTTCTTGAGTCAATCTGTTAATTATACGCCATTTTTAGGCACAGAAACCATTTTAAATTGGTTAGCCAGTTTCACTAAATTTGCCGAAGAAAGTAAGAAACCCTGCGATATTTATCAGTTAACCAACTCTCCTGAGTGGAAAGATTTAATTGATAGTATGTTAGGAGTCGCGATCGCGTGATAGAGAAACCTGTAGAAACCGGGTTTCTTCAACCCGTGAGAAACCCGGTTTCTTGATGTGAGTAGTCGCGATCGCGTGATAGAGAAACCTGTAGAAACCGGGTTTCTTCAACCCGTGAGAAACCCGGTTTCTTTGGAAAAAGTTAAAGCAAGGAAAGGAATATTTTACCATGAAAAAAGCTCTAATTTGTGGAATATCAGGCCAAGATGGTGCTTATCTAGCCCAATTATTAATTGACAAAGGTTATACCGTTTATGGCACTTCCAGAGATGCCCAAATGTCCACATTTAGTAATCTTAATCGTTTAAGAATTAAAGATTCTGTAACATTATTATCAATGTCTCTTAATGACTTCCGTAGTGTTTTACAAATCTTAGTAAAAATTCAACCCGATGAAGTGTATAATTTAGCCGGACAAAGTTCCGTGGGATTATCCTTTGAACAACCCGTGGAAACCTTAGAAAGTATTGCCACAGGGACATTAAATTTATTAGAAGCAATACGGTTTACTGGGGGAAATATTAAACTTTATAATGCCTCCTCCAGTGAATCTTTTGGCGATACCAGAGGAGACGCCGCGGATGAAAATACTCCTTTTCATCCCAGAAGTCCCTACGCGGTTGCCAAAGCGACAGCCTTTTGGGAAGTAGCAAATTATCGAGAAGCCTATAATTTGTTTGCCTGTTCAGGTATTCTATTTAACCATGAATCCCCCTTACGTCCCGAAAGATTTGTTACCCAAAAAATTGTCGCCTCAGTGTGTCGAATTGCCGCAGGAAGCCCTGAGAAATTACAATTAGGAGATATTTCAGTTAAACGCGACTGGGGATGGGCTCCAGAATATATTGAGGCGATGTATTTAATGTTACAGCAAGAGAAACCCGATGATTTTGTGATCGCGACGGGAGAAACATATTCTTTAGAGGATTTTGTGGCAGAAGCCTTCGCGTCTGTTGGATTAAATTGGCAAGAACATACTATTCTTGATAAGAGTTTTTATCGACCGACAGAAATCGCGATCGGGCGAGGAAATCCCAGAAAAGCAAAAGAAATTTTAGGATGGGAAGCCAAGTATAAAATGCCCGATGTAGTGAGAATGATGGTACAAGCTAGATAGGGATTAGGTGTTATATCATTTCATCAAAATGATGATATAATTGAGAAGGGTGGATGGAACGCGATCGTGCAGTAACAACCCAGATGGTATGAGCTGTCAAATTTTAGCATTCTTCCCTCTGTGCCTTTGTGCCTTTGTGGTTCATTATTTCTTTCTTCTTACTAAGAGGTAAAATTTATGACAGAGAAACAATACCAAACTCCTAATGATTGGTATAAAGATAATCGAAAGGAGTTAAAAAAATATCGAGGCCAATGGATTGCTTATACTAACAAAGGGGTAATTAGTCACGATCGCGATTATCGAAAGATGAAGGATGGGATTCCTGCTGATACACCTAAATTGAGCTATGTGCTTGATCGCATACATGAAAGCGAATTTATTGAGCCCGTTAAGTTTTACCCTGTCAGAATGAGGTCATTAAAATCTCACGATTGGCAGCCAAGATATGAAGTGACGATGAAATTTAAGAACTCGGAAAATGTGCAAATACTGGTGGATTCAGGGGCTGAACTTAGCTTGATCACCAAAAAACTTGGTGAAGACTTGGGTTATAGGAAAGGAGCTGAAGAGGTTAACAATAAAGCTGAGGGAGTTGGTGGTAGTATTGAATACCTGTTACGAGAGGTGGAAATCGAGTTAGATGGTCATATTTTTAGGGCTCCTGTAGCTTGGGCACAAAGCGATTTTTGTGAAGAAATACTTCTGGGTAGGGAGGTGGTGTTTGATTTGTTTGATATTGAGTTTAAACAAGCAGAGGAGATGATTATTTTTAAGTGGCGAGACGCGTAATTTTTAGGTAGGGGAGGCTCGTGATAATTGGCCAGAGATGGTGAAGAGAATTAGACGTGATCGTGTTTTTGCTCTCAGGGACACAATAGCACCCAATCAATGAATAGAAAAATGCAAAACTAGGGTTTTTCTTCTTCCTCTATTCGGCGTTTGATGGCTTCTTCCATTATGCGGATATTTTCTTCTATGGGTACGCCGTTTTTCGACAATGGGGGATAGTGCTTATTTTCCCGTTCGGGAGTACGACGGCTAAATAAGTGACGCACAGCTTCAATATCGTCGCGATGTTGTAGAACATAAGCTTTTAGTTCAGCTTTGCTCATTTTCTCAAAATTGGGTTTCATAGAAAATACCACTCTCCACTAGGGGGGACTAAAATTTCCACATCATTCCCTGGTAGAATATACACATCTCCCCTCTGGTCGTCAAAACGAAACAGGTGGATGTCTCGGTAGCAGTTGGATAGCCACTGGCAAACAATCAGACAAGCTAGAGCTTGGTCAACAGTTGGGTAAATGGTAGTTTCCTCAATTATAACAAAGGTTTTATCATACGCTCCATGTATTCTCCCGCGTCAATGGGATGCCACAATTTTCTCAATCGTTTAATCCCTTAGAGATTTTAGGACGAATCATTGTTTTCCCGTTACACTAGGAACCTTTACCCAGAGGTGTCAGTCTGGAAAAACTGTCAGAGTCTGATCTTAAGAATGAACAGAGGTCAAAATCTGATAAAAGTATAAAAGTTTGCTCACATTAAAACAGGATCAAAAAATGCAAGTTGTACTCCTGGCGGGGGGACTCGGAACCCGTCTGCGAGAAGAAACGGAATTTCGTCCCAAACCCCTCGTCGATGTGGGGGGGCGTCCGATTCTTTGGCACATAATGAAAGTCTATGCCCATTATGGCTTTCGTGACTTTATTGTGTGTTTAGGCTATAAGGGCAACATGATTAAGGAGTATTTCCTCAATTATGAAGCAATGAATAATGATTTCACAATTTCCCTGGGACGTTTACATCAGATCGCGTATCATAATGCCCATCAAGAGCAAGATTTTCGTGTCACCCTGGCCGATACGGGTGTGGATACGATGACAGGGGGACGGGTGAAGCGTATCGCGAAATACATTACCGACGATCACTTTATGGTGACTTATGGGGATGGTGTCGCGGATATAGATGTAGAGGCCCTGGTGAATTTTCACAAGTCTCATGGTAAATTAGCTACCGTTACCACAGTCCGACCTGTGTCTCGATTTGGGATTTTAGATGTAAATGATCAGGGATCTGTCCAAAAGTTTACCGAGAAACCGGAATTAGAGGGTTGGGCAAGTGTGGGATTTTTTGTCTTTGATCGTCGCGTGTTAGAGTATCTCGGAGGGGATGATTGTTTCTTAGAACGAGAACCCCTGGAGCGTTTAGCCGCGGAAGGGCAATTAATGGCCTATCGGCATAATGGTTTCTTTTTTGCGATGGATACCTATCGAGAGTATAAGATATTAAATGATCTTTGGGATAAGGGAGAGGCTCCTTGGAAGGTTTGGCAATGAGTGAATTTTGGCGCGAGCACGCTCCGTCCTTACTAAGGGTGGGAAAAAGATTTAAAGCCCCCCTTCTTAAGGGGGGTTGGGGGGATCAAAGAGATTTGGATATGATCACTAGCAACTTGCGTTAAACATAAACAGTTAAGATGGTTATTATGCTTTTGGGACGGTTTGATAATGAGTGAGTTTTGGCGCGATCGGGCTGTCTTCGTCACAGGCGGTACAGGATTATTAGGAAGTTGGTTAGTTGCTGAATTAGTACAACGAGGTGCTAGAGTAACAGCATTAGTCCGCGACTGGGTTCCTCAATCCCGACTTTATAGAGAAGATTGGGATAAACGTATTAATGTCGTACACGGTTGTATCGAAGATTTATCAATATTAGAACGGGCGATTAATGAATATGAAATAGATACCGTATTTCATTTAGCCGCCCAAACCATTGTTGGTGTCGCCAACCGTGAACCTCTAGCCACGTTTGAGGCAAATATTAAAGGAACTTGGAACCTTTTAGAAGCTTGTCGTGGAGTCGGTGGAGTCAGTCGGATTGTCGTAGCATCTAGTGATAAAGCCTATGGCGATCAAGAAGTTTTACCTTATGATGAAACAACACCACTGCAAGGGGAACATCCCTATGATGTCTCGAAAAGTTGTGCGGATTTGATTTGTCGCACTTATTATGTGAGTTATGGATTGCCTGTATGTGTGACGCGATGTGGTAATTTTTATGGTGGTGGCGACTTAAATTTTAATCGCATTGTACCGGATACAATTCGTTCAGCATTGCGCGATAAACCTGTTACTATCCGAAGTGATGGGAGTTATATCCGTGATTATTTTTATGTTAGGGATGGGGTTTTAGCCTATCTGCATTTAGCCGAACAGATGGATAGAAAAGAAATCTGGGGAGAGGCGTTTAATTTTAGTAATGAACTGCAAATTACTGTGTTAGATTTGGTGCGAAAGATACTTTTTATGATGGATAAGAGTCATTTAGAGCCTGTTATTTTGAATCAAGCTAGAAATGAGATTAAGCATCAGTATCTTTCGGCAGAAAAAGCGCGTCGTATGTTGAATTGGTATCCAAAATACTTCTTAGAGGAAGGGTTAAAGGAAACCATTGAATGGTATAAGATTTTTTTGAGTAAACAAGACTATCAAAATTCTAAGGGGATGTAAATTAAATGTCATCGGAATGCCGTTTTTGTGGTAATTCATTAAACCATACTTTTGTTGATTTGGGGATGTCGCCTCTTTCCAACGCGTACTTAAAAGTAGAACATATAAATTGTGCTGAGAAATTTTATCCTCTTCATAGCTATGTGTGTGAAAAATGTTTTCTAGTTCAACTAGAAGAATTTGAAACGCCAGAGGATATTTTCAGTGACTATGCTTATTTTTCTTCCTATTCAGATACTTGGCTAAGTCATGCTAAAAGTTACACTCAATTGATGGTGGAGCGGTTTGGATTTGACCAAACCAGCCAGGTGATAGAAATTGCTAGTAATGATGGCTATTTACTCCAGTATTTTCAGAAAAAGGGCATTCCTGTGTTGGGAATTGAACCTGCGGCAAATGTCGCAAAAGTAGCTGAAGAAAAAGGCATTCCCAGTTTAGTCAAGTTTTTCGGGGTACAAACCGCTAAAGAGTTGGTGGCCGAAGGAAAACAGGCAGATTTGTTACTGGGAAATAATGTGTTAGCCCATGTACCCGATTTGAATGATTTTGTGGCAGGGATGAAAATTGTTTTGAAGTCGCAGGGAATCTTGACAATGGAGTTTCCTCATGTATTGCAACTCATTCAACACAATCAGTTTGACACAATTTACCATGAACATTTTTCTTATTTTTCATTCCTGACAGTTGAGAAAATATTTGCAACTCATGGTTTAACTTTATTTGATGTGGAGGAATTATCGACGCACGGGGGATCTTTGCGGATTTATGGAAGACATAGTGATAGAGATGGAAAAATTAGCCATCGTGTCACAGAATTGAAAGCAAAAGAAATTCAAGCAGGATTAAACCAGATTGAGACGTATCTAGGATTCGGAGAGAAGGTTAAGTCAATTAAGCGTGACTTGCTCAGTTTCCTAATTGATGCCAAAAACCAGGGGAAATCTATTGTGGGCTATGGTGCTCCCGCGAAGGGAAATACGCTGCTAAATTATTGTGGTATTCGCACAGATTTACTGGATTATACAGTAGATCGCAGTCCCCATAAACAGGGTTTGTTCTTACCCGGAACTCATATACCCATATATAATCCTGATAAAGTCGAGAAGACTAAGCCAGATTATTTATTGATCTTGCCTTGGAACATTAAAGATGAGATAATGGAACAGATGGCTCATATTCGAGAATGGGGCGGCCAGTTTGTTGTCCCCATTCCCCAAGTGGAGGTAATCGGATGAATGATGTGTCTGCTCTTTATGAACAAGATTATTATCTCTGGCTTCAAGAAACTTATCAAATGCTAGAGAAAAAAGAGATGAATCAGCTTGATTTGCCACACTTGATGGAGGAAATTTTAAGTTTGGGTAACGAACAAAGACGAAAAGTTGATAGTTATTTAAGACAACTCTTAATTCATTTATTGCTTTATCAGTATTGGGAATCAGAAAGGGATCGTTGCGCCAAGGGCTGGCAAAATGAAATTGATAATTTTCGGTTTGAATTGGAGTTATTGTTAAAATCTCGGACTTTGTATAATTATTTCTTGCAGGAGATTGCAGAAATTTATGTCAAAGCCAGAAAGCAAGCCATAAAAAAAAGTGAATTGCCCCCGGAGATATTTCCCGAAAATTGTCCCTTTACTTCTGCTGATTTGCTGGATTCTGATTTTTTGCCCTAATCAACCATTTTATTTGAAGATTTTCCCGAAAATGCTATGAGATTTACGGAAACAAAACTTAAAGGGGCTTATATCATAGAGATAGAACCCATTACCGATGAGAGGGGCTTCTTTGCGCGATCGTGGTGTCAAAAAGAATTTACCGAGAGGGGGTTGAATCCTAACCTAGTGCAGTGTAATATTTCTTTTAACCTGAAAAAAGGAACTTTGAGGGGGATGCACTATCAGGCTAAACCCTATGAGGAAGCAAAGCTAGTTCGGTGTACAATGGGTGCGATTTATGATGTGATTATTGATCTGCGTCCAGAGTCATCAACGTTTAAGCAATGGGTTGCTGTTGAGCTAACTGCTGAAAATCGGAAAATACTTTATATTCCTGAAGGCATGGCTCATGGGTTTCAGACGTTGGTGGATGATACTGAGGTTTTTTACCAGATGTCAGAGTTCTATCATTCTGAGTTGGCTACTGGCTTAAGATGGGATGACCCAGTTTTTGAAATTAAATGGCCAATACATGTCAAGATAATTTCCGATAAAGATAGCTCTTACAAGGATTTAACCTGATCCAAGAATTAAGTACAGTTCACCAAATAATCAGCAATTCAGAATGTAGAGAAGAGAACAACTATGGAAAAGATACCTGTTTTCAAACCGCTTATTGAGTATGATGAAATTAACGCAAGTACCCAAGCGTTAGAGTTAGGTTGGCTTGGTATGGGTAGTTATGTAGGACAATTTGAAAGCGCAATCAAACAATTTTTAGATGCTTCTGATCTATATGTCGCTGCTGTCAGTACCGGTCATGCTGCCTTGCATCTTGGATTATTACTAGCTGGTGTAGGCACAGGTGATGAGGTAATTACTCCCTCTTTCAATAATATTGCAGATTTTCAAGCTATTTTAGCAACAGGGGCTACCCCTGTTTTCTGTGACATTGACAATGACACCCTTTGCATTGACTTGGACAAAGCTGAAGAATTAGTCACTGGAAACACAAAAGCAATTATCGTAATGGATTATGATTGTGTTCTCTGCGATCATAATCGTGTTGCCGAATTTGCCTATAAGCATAATGTTCGAGTCATCCATGATGCGGCCCATTCTTTTGGTTCTAAGTATAAAGGCAAAATGATTGGGAGTTTTTCTGACATCTGTATGTTTAGTTTCGATCCAGTCAAAACTATAACCTGTATTGATGGGGGAGTTCTCGTTGTTCGCACAGAGACAGAACTTAAAACCATTCAGGAAATGAGGTTGATCGGGATGGGACAACCCTCAAATTTAATGTATCAAAACCAACGTGCTTGGACTTATGATGTTAAACAGCTTGGTTTCAGATATCACATGGCCAATCTTCATGCAGCTATTGGACTTGCTCAATTAGCAAAAATGGAGCAAATTTCTCAAACTCGTCGGGATTCAAGTCGTTATTACAATGAGCATCTCAGCAAAATTCCTGGTGTTATAGTTCCCCAGACGGATTTTACTGACATTACGCCTTTTTTGTACTATATCCGTGTTCCTGAAAATGAAAGGGATAATCTTCGGGCTTACTTACTAGAGCAAGGTATTGATACTGGTATTCACTGGCAACCAGGTCACTGGTTCACACTGTTCAAGGACTGTCGGCGTGGGGATCTATCAATCACGGATCAAGTAGGTAAAGAAATACTTTCCCTTCCGCTCCATTCATTGATGTCTATAGAAACTCTAGAGAGAGTTGTCAGTGGTGTAGCTGGTTATTTTGGGAGACAGTAATTATGAGTAAATCTCTCCATTTGGGACGTACACTTCTGTCTACACTCAAAGCTACTGCTGGTACAGAACGATGTTTATGTTTACCCGCAGGAGTGCCTGTTCAAGCTATCCTTCGACCTATTGCTACCCGTCGAGAAGTGTTAAATCCCGATGATATTCGGTGTCTCACTGAGTGGCGAAATTGTTTTGTTCAATCATTTTTGACTGAATTTCAAGCTACCGAAAGTCGAACCGCAAAATGGTTAACTGAGATCGTCGAGCCAAATGATCATAAAATTATATTCATGGTGGAGGATCTTAATGCACGAACTTTTGGATATATGGGATTAGATTTTATTAACTGGGAAACAGGTTATGGGGAAGCTGATGCAATAGTTAGAGGTGAAGAAGCACCACCTGGAACTATGAAAATCGCTTTGCAAACTTTGCTAAGTTGGGCTTTAGGTCAGCTTGGTTTAAGAAGTTTAGGGGTCCGAGTTCGATCAGATAACACAGCGTTAGAATTTTACCGAAAAGTCGGTTTTAGTGAGGAACGCCGTGTTCCCCTTCGCAGGATCGATGACTTCGATATGATTCGATGGGTCGAAGATTATTCATTAAAGTCTGCTGATTTAACTTTGGTATATATGTTATACGATCCTAGACTTTAATGAATCAAGTGATGTACAAAAAAACTCAGATAAACGGAGGCAAAAAAACATGAAATCACTAAAAATTGATTTAGAAAATGGTGAAGTCATTGTAGAAAAACTTGAAGACACTGTAACGTATAAATTAGGAACACCAGAGGCTTTTGCGTGTATTTCAACAGCTTGGTTGCGCTGCGGATGGGATACTAAATACGTTTACACTTTCAGTTGGTTAGGTAGACCTATTATTCAGTTACCTGAAGACATCGTTAGAATTCAGGAGATTATTTATCAGGTCAAACCTGACGTTATTATTGAGACAGGAGTTGCTCACGGTGGCTCGCTAATTTTGTATGCATCTTTGTGTAAAGCGATTGGTAAAGGTAGAGTGATTGGAATTGATATTGAAATCCGACCCCATAACCGGAAAGCTATTGAAGAACATCAGCTTTTTGAGTATATCACTCTGATTGAAGGTAGCTCTGTTGCATCTGATGTGATTAGTCAAGTCAAGTCTCTGGTTGCAACTGATCAAAAAATTCTAGTTATTTTAGACTCTAACCACAGTAAAGATCATGTTTTAGCAGAGTTGAATGCTTATGCTGATCTTGTATCACTTGGTTCGTATATTGTGGCAACTGATGGAATTATGAAAGATTTGGTTGGTGCGCCCCGCTCACAACCAGACTGGGACACCAATAACCCTTATGTTGCGGCTCAAGAATTTGTTGCCTTACACCCTGAGTTTGTCTTAGAGCAGCCACAATGGCTCTTTAATGAAAGTAATGGATTGAGTGAAAACATTACCTACTGGCCAGGTGCCTGGTTGAGACGAACCTCAACAAATAACCTGTAATTTTTAAAGGTTAAGAAAAGTGATCACCTAATAGATAAGGGGGTCACTTTCAATCATCCAGTAGATTTCGCAAAATATTAGTCACTTCAGAATAAATTCTTTGCCAGTTACACTCATAATCATTATCTTGATGATCTGTAATATACTCACAAGAAATCAAGGTAGGTGGTATTATATTTTCCCGATAGGTTGCTGAGGTAGCAGCAATTTGAAAGTTTTTTAGAATCAATGTACTAGCATGAACGACAGTAGGGTTATTAGCAATCCATGAAGGATACAACAATCCGGCTCCTAGAGGTGCTATGGTTAATTCTATATTCTGATGCCACACTGTAGTTTGAAAAGTAGTAGCACCAATCGCGCTATATACAGGAACTTCACCAGGAATCGCAGCCACTATGTCATCCATAGTAGCTTTTTCTGCATCAATCATAGACCAACAGGAACTAGACTCATCTTCCTTACCTGTAATAGACCAACCATCAAACACAATACCTAATTTCGGGTAGTCTGCATAAAGATGATTTATAATATTGGCAATTCCCTCGACTTGAGATAGCCATATTCTCCTACTGTTTTTTGCCCTAATTTGAAAGCCCAAAAGTGGGAAACATTGTTTCTTTGCTTCCTCAACCTTTTGCAAAAACTCTGGGGAACACTTTTGGTAAGAAACTTGGCGTATTCTATCAATTAACTGTTCTTTTATAAAGATGCCATTTACTCTTAAAGCTACATAGTTATTTTCTATAACTTTTTCAAATACATCACGAACGTCCTCTACTTCAATAAACTTGTCAGGTGGAATTTCGGGGAAAATATCTTTGCTACTAAAATAGTCACCCGGTCCAGTTAATACTCGATCAAGTTTATGAAGCATTTCATTTTCTAACAAAACATGAATACCTACTAAGTCTTGCCATAGGTAATGACCTATATTAAAGCCCAATCCGATAACATCAACTACTTGTTTATCCGGTGTTGATATATAGTTTATTACTTTTGACCAAGAACATACCATGTAACTTTTAAGTTTGTTTACACTTGGCACTGGTTGAGCAAAACCAACTAGATTAGGGGAAAAATTTATGATTAACTCGCATCTGGGAAAGTAAGCAAAAAGTTTTTCGCCATTAGGACAACCCACCATCAAATAAAATACTTCATTGCCTAGAAAACGATAGCAGAAACCCTGTAAATCATGTCCCCTTTGTTTAGCTGGATGTTCTTGATGGTTAATTACGAATGACTGGTTAGAGCGCAAAACTTTCCCACTCCAAGGACAAATAGTATAAACATAGCCAGTTTCTATTAAGCTTTGCTGATATGAAGGAGAAGTTAAGTGAAGTCTTTCAGCTAATAATTCTCTTGTATCAATAAAGCTATTAATGTAAATTTGTTCTAAAGAAAATCTATCTTGTACCATTAACTCTATATAAGCTAATAAAATTCCTACTTGTTCCAGATATTTTTGATCAGATTCGCTGATATTCCCCACAGTTATAAGCCTATATCGGCTACTATTCGTAAAGCATTCAGCTACATCTTCTCGGTTAATATCTGTTGGGTCGTTACAATTGCAGGAAGTAGAGGGATTGAGTTGGTTTAAGTCATCCCAAATTTTTTCATAAATTACCCACTTGCTATCATTGGGTATTTGGGGTGTATTTTTCAAACATATAAGCCCCTCTTTTAGCAAACCTTGTTCAGCGAGAAACATACCTAATTCGTGACATTCTCGGATCAGCTCACTGGATAATTTTAGTGTGTTTTTGTAGCAATTCAGTAAACTATCAATATGTCCCATTTGGACTAAAATTAGAGCTAATGCTAGAAGTTCTGTGCGGTTTTGTGGAATAATTTGTAATCCTTTTTTGTAAATATTAAGTGCCTCTTTAATTCTATTTTCTCTTGCCAAAAGTATCCCTTGATGAACAACATTTCTGAAAATAGCTTCCGAATCGGAAAGTTGATCATTTTTTCTAAGTGCTTTTGATAAATAGTATTGACAATCAATTGAATTCTGGTCTAATTCTAGTGCTTGCCGATAACAAGCTATTTCCTCAGCCAAATTTTCATGGTAAATTTCTATATTTCGCCAGTGTGTTGCTATATATTGCTCTCTTTCTATAACTGAACAATGAGAAGTTTTAGTTTGAAATTCTGTCGATTGTCTGGTTCTATTAACAAAAATAAGACGAGTAAATGCTCCCTGACGCATTTGTTGAGACCATCCTTCTGGGGCCATTGATTCCGCTTCTCGCCTCTGATAAGCACGGTAAACTTCTCTCACAAAATCTTCATCTTTGAGATGAGCAGTTGCCCGAACAAAAGCTATATCATTTAATTCACTCAAACTAGCTGAAGGATTTTCCGCTTGTAAAGTTCTTAGTAATATTTTAATTGTTTCAGTGTCTGACTTTAAGGAATTGACTTTAATTTCCGTTAATTGTGATAGAGCCATTCCTAATTGATAATGAGATGCAAATGAATTAGGTTGTAACTGACAACTTCGACGGAAACAACTGATCGCGTCTTCCCACTGCCCAAGTTTGACCAATGTCTTTCCTAACTGCAACCACATTTCAAAGTTATCAGGCTGTATCTCTAAGAGCTTGCGATAAGCCTCCACATCATCTGGATTTAACTCAATAACTCGACGGTAACATTGTATCGCGCCCTCCAAATCCACTTGAGTTCGCTGTTGCAGTACATCACCCAATCTATACTGAATCCAATCCGCATCTGGGTAAAGCTCAATCGCACGGCGGTAAGCCCGTATCGCGTCATCCAACTCACCCAATTTCTCCAAACTTTTTCCTAATCCCACATAGGAACCAAAATGATCAGGATTTAATTCAATCGCGTGACGGAATGCCGCGACCGACTCTTCCCATTGCTGTTGTTGCTCTAGGGCATCTCCTAAGTGATGATAAGACCAGGAAAAGTCCGGTTTGAGCGTGATCGCCTTGCGGTAAGCGGTGACGGCTTCCTCTAATTTCCCCTGTCTGGCTAAAGCTTCACCCAAGTGGTGATAAGCCCTAGACTGGTTCGGATCTAACTCAATAACGATATCGAAAGACGCGAGCGCCTCTTCGAGATGACCTTCTTCTAGAAGTTTAATTCCCTTATTTAATTGAGTCAGAGCCGTTTCCGTTTGCATGGGTGATGTCTGTTGGTGAATGGGTGTACAGTATGTTGACTATCAGAGCTACGGGTTAATACAGACATAGCATTATCAGTCCGGGCTAATTATACACGATTTTGCCAGATCAGCAATACTACCCTGTGAAATTAGTAGTGTGAAATGATTAATCATCTCTCAATCATGGTACACTAACTCCTCACTCGTCACTCGTCCTGAAAAGTCTTAAAGGGGTGTCCCAATACGACTAGAGTTAGAA
The DNA here is from genome assembly GCA_037440985.1 of Microcoleaceae cyanobacterium bin_387. Lineage (GTDB taxonomy): Bacteria > Cyanobacteriota > Cyanobacteriia > Cyanobacteriales > Microcoleaceae > JBEDKD01. The sequence continues at coordinate 11,568 of JBBITB010000032.1, read as the reverse complement.
CCTTGCGAACATCTAAAATCAAAAAATGAAAAAAGAACAATTCTGCCAAGCAACCAATCATCTCAGTGATAAAGAATTCTTACAACAAGTTTATCAAACTTACCTGAAACGTGATCCTGATGAAGATGGAAAAAATTTCTATCTTCAAAAATTACAAAAAAAGAGCTTTGAGCGGGGGGAGATTGTCAATATATTTTTAAATTCAGAATAATTTTAAAATATTGACCTTTGGGAGAATAAAATCCTGAAAATACCTCACTTAGAACTCATTGTATATCATGTTCCCAAAACGGCAGGTACAACTTTCAATAAGATTTTAGATCAAGTTTACGGAAAAGGAATTTTATATTATGTCGACGGTAAATTATATTATTGTGATCAAAGTTTATTCTCTGAAAATCTGTTTTCATCGGCTAGGGTTAAAGCCATTACTGGTGATTTCCAATATTATAATACAGATTTTTTACGCTATAAAACTATCATCTGGGTTCGCCATCCAATCTTACGATTAATATGACTGTATTGCTATTATCAAAGTATCCCCCTAAACCCTAACGATACCATCTCAAAATGCCTCATAGAGCAAAACTTATCTCTCATTGAATTCGCTAAAATACCAACTGTCCAAAACGGAATCTCTATCTATTTTTACCAAGATATTAGCAAATATACTTTTCTCGGAATTTATGAATTTTTTAGAGAAGATTTATTAACTCTAAAAAATCTGATGAATTACCCTGATTTTCAGATTCCATTTTGTAATGCCAATGCAAACCCTCGTTATCACACATTAACGGAGCAAGTATTGAAAGATAGAAAATTGCTTGAAAGTCTCATGTCCCTAAATTCTCAAGATATGGAATTGTATCAGAGAGCATTAGACTTAAGAGTAAAGCGGCAAGGATTCTCAAACTCATTAGCCCAATTTAAGTTAAACTAACTAAAAAACTCTTTTCCCAGATAAAAAAACAATGAAAACAGCACTTATTTGCGGAATTTCTGGTCAAGATGGAGCGTACCTAGCCCAATTACTTCTTCAGGAAGGTTACGTCGTTTATGGAACCTCACGGGACGCACAAATCTCCAGTTTCAGTAACTTGACAAAACTGGGAATCCGTGAGTCAGTTAAAGTAGAATCAATGTCCCTGAATGATTTTCGCAGCGTCTTACAAATTCTTACCAAGGTACAACCGGATGAAATTTACAATCTTGCAGGTCAAACTTCTGTAGGATTATCCTTTGAACAACCCGTGGAAACCCTGGAAAGCATTGCTACGGGGACACTGAATCTCCTAGAGGCCATTCGCTTTACAGGTGGGAAGATTAAACTGTACAATGCTAGTTCCAGTGAATCTTTTGGCGACACGCAAGGAGAAGCCGCAGATGAAAACACCCCCTTTCATCCCAGAAGCCCCTACGCGGTAGCAAAAGCAACGGCTTTTTGGGAAGTAGCTAACTATCGAGAGGCATACAACTTGTTTGCTTGTTCTGGTATCCTATTCAACCATGAGTCACCCCTGCGACCAGAACGATTTGTCACTCAAAAAATTGTGAGGACAGCTTGTCGAATTGCAGCAGGTAGTGATGAAAAACTTAGTCTGGGGAATATTTCTGTCAAACGGGACTGGGGATGGGCTCCAGAATATGTCCGAGCTATGTATCTTATGTTACAGCAACAGAAGCCTGATGATTTTGTCATTGCCACTGGACAAACTAACTCCCTAGAGGAATTTGTTGCGGAGACTTTTGCCGGTGTGGGCTTAAATTGGCGGGAACATACAATGATTGATTCCAGTCTCTATCGACCAACGGAAATTACCATTGGTTGCGGTAATCCAACAAAAGCTCAGAAAAATTTAGGCTGGGAAGCCCAGTATAAAATGAAAGATGTCATCAGGATGATGCTCAAATCTATAATGGGTGAGTAACTCTATGTTTCTCCCGATACTTTCTAGCAAGCTCATTAGATTTTAATACATTCAGACACAAGAGGATTCTATGACTCAATGGGAAAGAACGTTTAATTACCACGGAAAACCTTTATACTATAATCGCATTCAGTACAATAATCCCTCGGAAAGAGCGGTTGAAGTACCGATTGGTTTCGATTTTCTGGCGAATTTTTCTCTTCTGAACTCTCAAATTTTAGAAGTCGGTAATGTACTTTCTTATTATGAAAACTCCTTGAGTGACAACATGGGAGTAATCTCTCGCAAAATTATAGATAAATTTGAGGATGAACTAGGGGTTGACAAGCAGGATTTAATGGAACTTTCCTCCGAGGATAAATATGATGCTATTGTTTCCATCTCAACAGTTGAACACATTGCTCAGGGCAAAAAAGATAAGGATTCCTATGGTGAAGAAAAGACGGATCGAGATTTAGAAGGACCGTTAAAAGCCATTGCCAAAATATACGATTTATTAAGTCCCAACGGAAAAGCCTTAATTACTGTTCCGTTTGGATTACTTGTAGATGGTGGGTGGTATATTCAGTTTAGTGGTCAGTACCTCTCCCTCTTAAAAACGAAATATGGTATTCCACCAGAAGCAATATCAACAAGTTTCTTAAAGTTGGTTGATCGAGAACCTCGTCAACAAACTGTCAAAATGCTTTGGCAGCAAGCCGAAGGGATAGAACTTTCTAATGTAGAATACAACTACCCCTTTAAAGCGGCTAACGCGATCGCTGTTATTGAACTAACCAAGCAATCTGATAATTTTGAATTGAACTTAGATGTGAGTCCTAGTCCGCTCTTCTACAATAAGCCTTATGAAATTAGGGATAACATGGAGTGTCTACATAATGAGGAGTTTATCAAAATCGAATTACTACACTATAAGACAAGACTGGAGCAAACCACCCAAGAGTTAGAACAATCTCAGTCCCTCTTAAACCAAACCACTCAAGAGTTAGAACAATCTCAGTCCCTCTTAAACCAAACCACCCAAGAGTTAGAACAATCAAATATTCAATTCTACAGAACACAGTCAATATTACTTCAATTCCAATCCTTGTTAACTCAAACCCAAGAGGAGTTAGAACAATCCCAATCCTTGTTAACTCAAACCCAAGAGGAGTTAGAACAATCCCAATCCTTGTTAACTCAAACCCAAGAGGAGTTAGAACAATCCCAATCCCTATTAACTCAAACCCAAGAGGAGTTAGAACAATCCCAATCCCTATTAACTCAAACCCAAGAGGAGTTAGAACAATCCCAATCCTTGTTAACTCAAAC
>JBBITB010000032.1:0-8229 GCA_037440985.1 Microcoleaceae cyanobacterium bin_387 | reverse complement strand
ACAATCCCAATCCTTGTTAACTCAAACCCAAGAGGAGTTAGAACAATCCCAATCCTTGTTAACTCAAACTAAAACTGAACTGGAGGGTTCAAGAAGATTTCAAGCTTTGTCTGACAATATAGAAGCACAAGAGGAAAATCATTATAGAATGCTCATGTGGAATGCTTGGTGTGCTTACCAGCAGGGTGACTTAAAGACAATGGCACTGAATTTGAAAGAATCATTACAATATACCACTCTACTACCGACAGAAACCCTCGCGAATTGGTTAGATGTTTTTTTGCAGTTTGCCGCTGAGAAAGGATGTCATTTTGACACTTACCTTCTTATTAACTCAGTAGAATGGCAAGAATTAACTCGTCGTGGAATGAATAGTAAACTTTTGGTTAGTGCCAAATAATAGAATACCATCAACATCTATGAGTAAAATCGAGGGTTGTACACCTAAAAAATCTCCTAGACATAGACCGATAATTGTTAATAGGGAACCCAGTCTTATCAATCCGGTTTCCCAGTTAGCAACAGAGGTACAATGTCGTTCCGATGCGTTTCGGTATTGGTGTGAGGAAATTCATCTTCCCCATGAACCTATATTACATCGGAAATTATGGGAATTTTGTTATATACTTCAAGCCTTAGCGGAAGGAGGTATGATGGCTCCGGGGAGACGAGGACTGGGTTTTGGTGTTGGTAAGGAACCAATTGTCTCTCTCTTAGCAGATCGTGGCTGTGAAATACTTGCAACTGACTTAGAGCCTGAAGAAGCAACTAAGCAGGGGTGGGTAAGTACCAACCAACACGCGCTCAGCCTTGACCAACTCAATGAGCGGGGCATTTGTCCGCCTGATCGCTTTGTTAAACAGGTGAAATATCGTATGCTGAATATGAATTATATAGAGCAAGATTTAGTGAACTTTGATTTTGTCTGGTCATCTTGCGCCTTAGAACATCTGGGAAGTATTGAACTAGGACTTAACTTTATTAAAAATAGCCTCCACTGCCTAAAACCTGGTGGTCTGGCAGTGCATACAACTGAATTTAACCTCTCTTCTAATGATTTGACAATTGACAATTGTGGTACAGTTCTTTTCCGTCGACAAGATATTGATAAACTAGCAACCGACTTACTTTCTTGCGGTCACAAGATCATCTTGAACTATAATACTGGAAGTGGAGAGCTAGATCATCATGTGGACGTTCCGCCTTGGTCGGGCATTCATCTTAAAGTACAGCTAGAACGCTATGTTACAACCTCCCTAGGATTAATCATCAAAAAAACTTTCTAAGGACTATCATTATTTTGTCTCTACCGAACTTGCGATGCTTGGTCTACAGTCGAAACAACCAAAAGCCAGATTTGGCAAAGGTTTGATTTTATGATTGTCATATTTTGATAAACTTTTCGGCAAACTCTTACTGCATAAGTTTTTTTGCGATTTCTTACATAGTAAGTTCGGTAGAACCCATTTTTTTCTAAAGTTGAAAATTGCCAGAGGATCAATTAACTATGTTAAACAAGAGAAAAAATACGAAACTTGGGGTTAATTTTGTCGGTCATATTAGTGGTGAATACGGACTGGGAGAAGGTGCAAGAGGTACATTAAGAGGTTTAGAATCGGAAGGAATACCATTCATTTTAAACGACATTAAGGTAGAATGGCATCGGAACTTAGATGATACTTATACAGATTTTACACAAGAACATCCTTACCCCATTAATCTTATCCATCTCAACCCAGGTGATGACAAATTAATCGAAAACCTCGGTGCTGATTTCTTCCAAAACCGATACAATATTGGTTATTGGGCTTGGGAACTCCCTGTGTTGCCCCCCACTTGGCAGTCGGCATTTGGTTTGTTCGATGAGATTTGGACTCCCAGTAATTATACAGGGGAAGCCATTAGTACAACTTCACCAATTCCAGTTATTAAAATTCCTCATAGTCTGAACCTACCCCCCCTATCTCTGACTCGAGAAGATTTGAGATTACCAAAGGACAAGTTTATTTTTCTCTTCATGTTTGACTACCATAGTACCATAATGCGTAAAAACCCGATGGGAGTGATAGAGGCATTTAAACACGCTTTTGGTAAAGAGAATGAGCAAGTTTTACTGATTATTAAATCTTCAAATTCTCATTTATTTACCGAAAAAAGAGAATTTCTCAAATCCCTCTGTGAGGGATGGAGTTCTGTTCGTTTTATAGATGTTCACCTAAAAAAAGAAGAACTTTATGCTTTAATTGGCCACAGTGATTGCTATGTATCACTACATCGAGCTGAGGGGTTCGGCTTAACAATGGCAGAAGCCATGTATTATGGTAAGCCCGTCATTGCGACTGGTTATTCTGCCAATATGGAATTTATGAACGTTGGTAATACTTTTCCTGTAAAATATCAATTAGTTACCACTACAGAAGCAGAAGGCTCTTATCCCAAAGGAAGTATTTGGGCTGAACCCGACATCACTCATGCGACATCACTCATGCGATATGTTTTTGAGCATTATTCAGAGGCAAAAGAAGTAGGGATAAAAGCCTCTGAAGAGATTCGCTCTTTACTAAGCCCTATACAAATTGGTAAAAAAATCCGAGTTCGATTGGAATACATTATGAAACTCAAGATTAGGAAGGAAATTGAGGGAGAAAAGATAGAATCATCGTCTTTTTCAGCCGATAAATTTTATCAACAGACAGAACATTGGAATGATGAGATGTTTATCAATAAGCTGTACCAACATTATTTAAAACGAGAACCAGATATTGAAGGAAAGAGATACTATTTTACGGGGTTGCAAGAATGTCAGATTACAAGACAAGAAGCGATTCAGAATTTGTGTAAATCAGAGGAACGTCAATCTCTATGTGTACTCATTAAAACTGAATTGCTTCCTAGTCTATCAGGGTTAGAAATAATATCGCTTCATGTCCCAAAAACATCAACAGTAGCCTTTAATGAAGTTCTTAAACAAGTTTATGGGAATCAATGCGTATTTTCTGATACGGGTAATGTATCTTTGGAAGATATTATAAAAAATGGGTGGATTACCTCGCGCATAAAGGTTATTCAGGGTCAGTTTCCCATTAGCAAGTATCCAGAGTGTTTTGAGTATTATCATCCCACACTAATTGTGTGGTTGAGGCATCCACTTTCTCGTTTGATTTCTTGGTATTGTAACTGGATCAATCAGCCTAGTCAAGATAGTCAAGACGAGTTTCGCCAATATATTTATCAGTCTCAACCTGATCTAGTAGAGTTTGCTGAAATGGAAAAAACTCAAAATGTTATGTCTCAATATCTTTTCGGTATAAAATTAACTGATATCGATTTTCTTGGTCTACAAGAGTTTTTCAAGAGTGATGTTATAAAACTTAGAGAAAAACTAGGATGGCCTCAATTGTCAGTCAATTCCTATAATAAAAATAGTTATCCAAGTTATTTTGCGTATATCAATGATGTATTGAGTAATCAGAAGCTAGTTGCCAAACTAGCAGCACTTAACAAAACTGATATGCAACTCTACCAAGAAGCATTGGACTTAAGAGCCAAGCGAAAAAGCGTTTGAGTCATTCTTCTTAATTATTATCTAATACAATTTAATGAGGTATTATCATGTTAAAACCCGGGTTAAATTCCACTTTTGGGATTAATGTAGCAGGTCATGTCAGTGGAGATTTTGGTTTGGCAGAGGGGGTGAGAGGAAATTTAAGAGCCATTGAAACCACGAAAATTCCATTTTCTATAACTGATTTTAAAATACCTTGGCAAACAAATTCTGACCGAACTTATACCCAGTTTGGGGAAGAAAATCCCTATCCAATTAATCTGATTCATACTAATCCAGACTGGCTTGAGAAAATACTAGAGGGATATTTTCCTGGTGTAACATCTGCCGATTGGAAGGACAAATATAGTATAGGATACTGGGCCTGGGAATTACCGGTCTTTCCCGCCCAGTGGATGTGGGCATTCGATTTATTTGATGAAATTTGGACTCCCAGTAATTTTTGCGCTGAAGCCATTTCAGCGATCTCGCCAATTCCAGTTATTAAAATTCCCCATAGTCTCTCTTTTCCTAAGCCGTCCATGAGTAGGGAAACGTTAGGCTTACCCCAAAATACGTTTATTTTTCTATTTTGCTTTGATTTTGCGAGTTCTTTTGAGAGAAAAAACCCTTTCGCTGCTATTGAAGCTTTTCAAAAATCTTTTTCACAAGACAACCGGGAGGTATCCTTAATTTTGAAATTCTCGACATCTCATGTTTTTCCTGAACTTCGGGATAAATTGTATAATCTTGCCGAAGGATGGGATTCGATTCATTTGATCGACAAACATTTGGAAAAACAGGAACTTCATGGTTTAGTTGCTAATTGTGATTGCTATATATCCTTGCACAGAGCGGAAGGTTTTGGTTTGACAATGGCAGAAGCGATGTATTATGGTAAGCCTGTTATTGCAACTGGTTATTCTGCGAACATGGAATTTATGAACTATAACAATAGTTTTCCGGTGAGATATCAATTGGTAAAAACATCTGAAGATTATGGTGCTTATCCTAAAGGAAGTATTTGGAGTGAGCCAGAGATTGATCATGCGGTATCTTTAATGAAATATGTGTTTGATAATCAAGAGGAATCCAGAAAAGTAGGAGAAAGAGCTACCGAAGATATTAAATCTTTATTAAGTCCTCATGTGATTGGGAAAAAAATTAAAAATAGGCTAGAGTGGATTAATACTCGACTCACCACGACTAATTCATCCAGCTATTTGTATAAGCTTCAGGCAGAGCGAGATTGGTTTCAATCTCAAGCCGAAGCATGGAAGAAAACAGCATTAACAGTGCAAAATGAACTCAAGTCTAAGTCTTTCGAGTTTAAAAGATAGTTCAATATCTATTATTCCTTGGCTTTTTTCTACAAGTAACATTGACAGATGTTTTCACATCAAACCACCATGTACAATACTAAAGATATTAATTTTGGCATTAACTTTGTCGGTCATTTAACCGGTGAATATGGGCTTGGAGAAGGTGCTAGATCAACGCTAAGGGCTATAGAAGCCGTGGGTATTCCTTTTGTTCTTAGAGATATTCAGGTAGACTGGCACCGAAACCTAGATAATAGCTATACCAATTTTTCGGAAGAGAATCCTTATCCAATTAACTTAGTTCATATGGTACCAGAAGCAGGTTTATTAAATCGAATTAATCCTGAATATTTTAAAGGAAAATATAATATAGGCTTTTGGGCTTGGGAGTTACCAATTTTACCGTCTGGGTGGCTTTATGGTTTTTCTTATTTTGATGAAATCTGGACATATAGCAATTACTGTGCTGAAGCAATTTCAGCTCAATCTCCAATTCCTGTAGTAAAGATGATGTCAAGCATTGAGTTATCGCCTCCAGAATTTGATAGAGAGGAACTGGGATTACCGGAAGATAAATTTATTTTCTTATTTATGTTTGATTTTCACAGTACCCTCGCACGCAAAAATCCCTTTGCTACAGTGGACGCTTTTAAGCGAGCATTTGATAAGTCTAACAAGGATGTTCTTTTAGTTTTGAAGTTTTCAAATGCCCATTTCTTCCCCGAAAAACGTGATTACCTCAAGTCCTTAACAGAGGGATGGCCTATTCATTTTATCGATGGGCATTTAAAAAAAGAGGAACTTCATGCTTTAATCGCTAATTGTGATTGCTATGTTTCCTTACATCGCTCTGAGGGTTTTGGTTTAACAATGTCAGAAGCGATGTATTATGGTAAGCCTGTCATTGCGACTGGTTATTCTTCTAACATGGAGTTTATGAATGTGAGCAATAGTTTCCTCGTGAAATATGATATTGTCACACTAGATGAAGATCATGGACCGTATTTCAGGGGGAATTACTGGGCTAATCCTGATATAGATCATGCTGCTTATTTAATGCAGTATGTTGTTAATAATCCTGAAGAAGTTCAGCAAAGAGGGGAAAGAGCGGCTAGAGATATTCGAGATTTACTCAGTCCTCAAGTTATTGGTAAAAAAATTCAAGATCGCCTTGAATCTATTGTAAAAAGAATCAATCATCCTACACGAATCACTCCCATCCGTCAACTTCAGCAGCAAACAGCGTTATCTCGCTCTCAAGTAGAAGCGTGGAAGCAAACAGCCCGACAAGTTCAGAATGAACTACAGCGATCGCGTTCTCTTATACATTAGATTCCCATTTGATTTGAGTTTAAGTCAAGTGGATTGATAGAGAAAAATCATCAAATATTATCTGGAGGGTTTAATTAGCTATGTTCAATTCAAATTTTGGGGTCAATGTCATTGGTCATGTGACTGGGGAGTTTGGTCTTGGGGAAGGAGTAAGAGGGGCTTTGAAAGCAATGGAAGTAGCAAGTATTCCCTTTGTTATTGAAGATTTGCAGGAAGAGTCACAAAGAAGTTTAGATTTTACTTACAGTCATTTTTCAAAAGAACACCCATATCTGATTAATTATATCCATACTAATCCTCACGAATCAATCTTAAAAACAATCAATCCTCAAGTGTTTAAAAATGGATATAATATTGGATTTTGGGCATGGGAACTACAAACTTTTCCTGATTTTTGGTTAGGGGCTTTTGAGCAATTTGATGAAGTATGGACTCCTAGTAGTTATACCGCGGAAGCCATTTCAGCCGTATCGCCACTACCTGTAATGAAAATACCTCACCCGATAGAACTTCCCCCGAATACTTTGAGTCGGAGTGAAATAAATTTACCAAATGATAAATTTATTTTTCTCCTTATGTTTGATATGGGTAGTGGGTTTGAACGGAAAAACCCATTAGCGGCTATTCAAGCTTTTCAGGAAGTGTTTAGTAAATATAATAAGGATGTTGTGCTAATAATTAAGTTCCGCTCTCATCCGCTATATCAAGAGCATGAAAATAAACTTTTAGAACAAATTGAAGGCTGGTCATCAATTCAATTGATCGAGGGTCATTTAACGAAAGAAGAGGTGAATGGTTTAGTTGACAATTGTGATTGTTATGTCTCATTACACCGTGCCGAGGGGTTTGGTTTAACAATGGCAGATGCTATGTTCTATAGCAAACCAGTGATTGCTACAGCTTACTCTGCTAATATGGAATTTATGAATGTGGGGAATAGTTTTTTGGTCAATTATGATTTAGTCGCCACTACTGAACCTTATGGACTTTATCCCAAAGGTAGTATTTGGGCTGAACCAGATATTGATCATGCAGGATCTTTAATGAAATATGTATTTGAGCATTATTCCGAAGCTAAAGAATTTGGCAAAAAAGCATCTGAATCAGTTAGATACTTTCTGAGTCCAAAGACAGTTGGTAAAAAAATAAGAAATCGTCTTGAATATATTATGAGGACAATAGAAGAGAAAAACTGGTATGAATCCCAAGCTCAAGCATGGAAGCGAGCAGCTTTGCAATCTCAAAGAGAGCTAGAGCGATCAAATTTTCATTGAAATACGTTTGATATTAGTCTATAAATTCTTGAGCCATGTTTCTTCTCTACTTGATCTGCTAGAAAACTACACTCTTGTTTTATTTCAGAGAAATAATTTGTGCAAGCTAATGATATATCAAATAATGATAAACTAGCTCCTGCTGGAAACCCGAATATAGTAAGTCAAGACTTGGCAATGAATTTCCATAGGGGTACTTAGGGCTTGCTCAATATGTCCAGAAAACGAACCTAGATGCCACACAGCGCGAAAAATGGTAGCTTCGGAGGTTGATTCCCAATTTTAGCCCATAATTTTAGCCCCAAGTGTATGGATTTTGAGCATCCAAATGCCATAAGCTTGCACTTGATTGTTTTCAAAATGCCTGAAATTCCTCACGGGGTGACGACCTAGCTGAAAGTCTTATGTGTCAAGCGTTAGGACTTCTGAACCGAGCAAAAATAGCCGCTGGTTGACAGGCTGATTGATATCAATAGAGAGGGGGTAAGTGTCCTAGAAGCCTCATTCTGCGTACTTGAGTCCCAAAAGTCGGCATTCACAAATCTCCTATTTTTTTGAGGTTTTCCGACTGAAACTTTTATCTAGTAAGTCTTTCAACCTCTTCGTCACTCCGTGAGCTGAAAGTCTTACTTTGCAAAGGTTTTATATTTCAGCAAGCCCTACTTAAATATGCCGGGAATTTTATTAAGTTATCCAGTATAATCAATAGACCTCTTGCGAAACTAGAGTATTTCTATTAATTTATCTCGATACTTAA
>JBBITB010000031.1:48787-54253 GCA_037440985.1 Microcoleaceae cyanobacterium bin_387 | reverse complement strand
CACCAGTCCCCAGTCACCAGTCCCCAGTCACCAATCCCTATTCCCCAGTCCCCAGTCCCCAGTCACCAATCCCCAATTCCCTACTTAGAGACTTGATTTTGATGTTAAATTTTGCCCATGTAATTAACGATATAGGTGAACAATAATGACGGTAAATTTACTAGAAAAATTAGGTAATTGGAATCCTCAATTGTTTCGAGAAATCAAAGGAGGATTGGATGGAATAAAGATCATGAGATATAGTATTCTGGTCCTAGTAAATCAACTCTTCATCTGGATGTTGTCTCGCAATAAACTACCAATAGCATCACCTCTAGGTGAATATAAAGATACCGTATATAGTCCTTACTGCACAGGAAATACCCATCGCCATCATCTCGATTACCCCTGTTTGAGAGATCCTTTGGGTGACTTTATAATTAATTGGCATAGTTTCTACTTAGATGTCTATTTCTCACTCAGTTTCACTGGCTTATTTGTCTTATTAATCGGAGGCACTTTTCTGCTAATAAATGACATCGAAAAAGAAGCGCGTCGGGGGACTTTGAATTTGATTCGCCTTAGTCCTCAGTCATCGGAAAAATTTTTAATTGGTAAACTTTTAGGAGTTCCCATTTTACTCTATGTAATGGGGCTGATCGCCTTACCTCTTCACCTATGGCTAGGACTGACTCTTCATATTTCTTTTCTTCAACTCCTGAGTTACTACCTGGTATTAATAGCATGGTGCGGTTTTATTTATAGCCTGGCACTTCTCTTTAGTTTTGTCGGCAGTGGGTTCCGTGGATTTCAAGCTTTGTTAGCTATGACAATTGTGGCAATATTCATCTTTTCTAGCTGGAACAACTCATCGGAAATTATAGGTAATTTAATTAATCTTCTCTCACCGATGTTCATTGTGAAACATTTAATTTTAGCGGGACAAGCAAATACGAATAATCTTCATCACTCTTTAAGTTATTTGGTGAGCAATTTAAAATCTCTGTATTTTTTTCAATTTCCTATTGGTAAAAATTGGCAATTTGCTACTACTTTATTGCTATTAATTTATAGCCTGGGTATTTTGGGAATTGGGCAAGGATTGAAGCGTTGTTTTTCTAATCCGGGTAGCACGATTTTTAGTAAATGTCAAAGTTATATTATTGTCGGTAGTGTCGAATTGATATTATTAGGATTGGCTTTACCGTATTCCCATAAAAACTCTAGTTTTTTTGGACTTTTTTTCCTAAATTTATTACTGTTTGTAGGCTTGATAGTTGCCCTCACTCCTGATCGACAATCTTTGTATAATTGGACTCGTTCTCTTCATCAAATTGTGCCCCATCGTCAAGGCTTATCTTTCCGTTTCCTCATGTTAGATTTAATCTGGGGTGAAAAAAGTCCTCCTTTAATTGCGTTAGCCATTAATCTTGTCATTGCGGGGTTTGTGTTAACTCCTTGGCTGCTAGTGACACAGAGTTTTATTAGTTGGATTTTTGCGCTAAATTTAATTTTAATTTATGCCTGTTTGAGTCAGTTAATTCTGTTAATGAATTTGTCAAAACGGGCTATTTTGGCTACTTGTGTTGTTGGCGGATTAATTTTTGCACCCTCTATAATTTTAGGTATGCTATCACTGAAGACGGATACAGTCCCCGGACTTTGGTTATCTTTAACCTTTCCTATATTTTGGGGATCGGAAGCTATTGACAAAGCTTCACCCATGCTGATTTTTCTATCAATGCTTTTCCAATGGAGTGTTTTAGGCATTTTGAGTTTTTATTTAACTCGCCGATTGAAGCTCGCGGGAGAATCGGATTCTCAGGCACTTCTTCACAGTTATAACTACTCGGAAAAACCCCAAAGAAAATCCCAAATATGAGGAGATAATTATGTTTTTAGAAGAATTAAAAAATGGGAATCCTCAACTCTTTCGAGAAATTAAAGGGCGATTGAATAAGCGAAATAGCGCGATCGCGGTTTCTCTCTCCCTGATGACACAATTTCTCTTGGTGGGGATGTATTTCTACATCCAAATGCCAGCAGATGATCAAAGATACAATCACTTCTTAACCTGTATGGAGCAAATGAACCATAAGTGTGTTCTATCTGTCATTAATTGGCAAAAGTGGTGGTTCTACTTATCAATACTGTTGAGTGTTATTTTATTCTGCACCTTAGTCTTAGGTGTAGTCTATATGCTAATGAGTGATTTAGCTCAAGAGGAAAAACGAGGAACTCTTAATTTGATTCGCTTAAGTCCCCAATCAAGCGAAAAGATTTTACTGGGGAAATTACTGGGAGTTCCGATTTTACTTTATTTAGCAATTCTTATGGCAATTCCCTTACATTTATACGCAGCAATGGGGGCTAAGATCAATTTAAGGTTGGTTGTCGGTTCCTATTTATTAGCAGGAGTGATTTGCAGCAGCTTGTACATAGTGGTTATGCTTTCTACATTTCCCTGGAGATTATCACCTTGGTTCTATACTTTGTTTTCAGCATATTTGTTATTACCCTTATTGCCACTCCTCAATGTCTTTTTATATGATGTCAATGATTTCTTTTTCAATAAGAGCTATCTGCGCTGGTTTGATTTACCCCTAGGTGAAAGTATGGCACTGGCCTACTGTTTTACTGTCGCCACTTTTGGGGGGGTAACTTACGGGAGTTGGCAATGCTTAAATCACCGTTTCCCCAACCCAAATGCGACGCTCCTCACTAAGGGACAAAGTTATTACTTAGTCTTTTTTACCAATCTTTGGTTATTAGGTTTTGCTTGGCCTAACTCCAAGGTTTACTCTTCTCCGCATCAAATTGTGTATTTCTATTTATTCTTGATTGTGCCTTTCTGTTTCCTTCTTTTAGTGAGATGTTTGTCATTGACTGACCAAACATTACAAGATTGGGCGTGCTATCAAGTAGGAAGAAGCAAGAAAGCTTTAATGCAGGAGTTAATCTGGGGTGAAAAGAGTCCCTCAACGATCGCGATCGGGTTGAATTTAGTCATCACTGCCCTAATTTGGATGCCTTGGCTGTTATTATTTAATGATCTTAGTCCACAAAGTGGATATCATCTGAGTCAAATCCAGGTAGTGATCAGTTTTGTCTTGATGGGAAATATGATTTTGTTATGGAGCACGATCTCTCAAATCATTCTCATGACAAAACAGCCAAAATTACAACGTTTGGCAGGAGAAATCCTAGGAATTATCTTGACTTTACCCCTAGTATTCGGGGCCTCAAATCCAGAAAAATTCTCGACATGGCTATTTTCGGTTGCCCCAATAAGCATTAAATACATCCCAAACACAACCATATTTCTCCTGCTCTTAAGTCAAGGGACAATGTTCATATTGCTTTCATTCCAACTCACTCGTCAACTGAAAAAAGCGGGTGAATCTACTACTCAAAAACTCTTGATTTCCTCAAGGGGTAAAATTAGCCGCCTCTGACTAAAGTCAGAGTCTAATAGCTAAAGTCCTCTGAAGAGGACTGAAACACTCATTACACATCTCGGAAATTTATGATATGCTACACATCCTCGAAACATTTTATCTTGTGTTTAAAAGATGTCTATAGCGGTTCTCACAAAGATGGAGTAGGCCAAAACCCAGTGTTTTCGAGCGTTTCAAGTTTAAATGAATACCTCATCTATCCAAGAAGTGCTATATTAGTCCTCTTTAGAGGACTTTCGCTTTTAGGCAGGGGTTTTAACCCCTGACTACAAAAGATTTGTATCATTCTTTTCCTTGGGACGACTGCCCGACTCTTGCTAATACCCTAACTTGGCATCCCTTATCTGCACATCAGACGCGATTTTTGGACCTTTGGACGACGGAAACCTTACTAATTAAGCTTTCTAGCCCCTTTTGAAACAAATTAGAAATTTTTTGCCTCAAGGGGTTGACAAACTCAGAAACCTTTGCTACATTAATAAATGTGCCAAAACAAAATGCAACGCACCTCACACAAAACTCGGTCTAGCATTAGGTTCAGCACTTCAAGTTAAGCACTGATCAAAAAGTGTATAACTGAAACTATTGATAGGAAAGTATAAAAAGCTTTCCTGGTGTCAATGGCTCTGTGGAACCACTCCGATCCCATCCCGAACTCGGCTGTTAAACGCGGACGCGGCGAAGATACTTGGCGGGTCACTGCCTGGGAAAATAGCTCGATGCCAGGTTAATATTAAACTAAAGCCCTTTTCTCTTGTTGTTGGTATTATGCAACGGGAAAAGGGCTTTAGTTTTTTGGTAATGGGTAATTGGTAATGGGTGATGGGTAATTGGTAATTGGGAATGGAGTTACGCAAAACTCCCAGCAAAACCCCTGAGCCAGCAAGATACTGGCACTAGAGACAAAACCGATGTTTAGTGATTGGATAGGTAGTGTGAGCGTCTCGCTCACTACCGTAAAACTTCTCACTCATTACCCTAAAGAGGGGCGTTTTTTTCAGGTTATTTGTTAGTAGGAGAAATTTGGGTAAAAGAACCCCTCTGCACCTTAAAATGGATAAATACTGACTCAATCAGTAATAATAATTTAGAACATTGTAACGGTAGGTTATAGATAATGAATCATCATTTTTCTTCGGTTTTGCTTCCACCTTGGATCGTTTTAGATGATATGCTCAAAAGTTGGTTATTAGAAGATATTGGTAGGGGCGATCGCGTGACTTCCCATCTTTTCACCTCAGAAAATCGTCAAACTTCTGCGAAATGGATTGTGAAAGAAGCGGGAGTAATTGCGGGTTTACCGATCGCTGCTAGAGTTTTTTATTTATTAGATAATAACATAAATTTTACTGAAAAAGTGAAGGAGGGAACCTTCTGCAAACCCGGAGAAATCATTGCGGAAATTCACGGTAATTTTGATGCACTATTAACGGGAGAAAGAGTCGCGTTAAATTTAGCAATGCGTCTGAGTGGAATTGCCACGACTACGCGTAAATATGTGGAAAAAATCGCGGACTTATCGACTCAATTAGTCGATACTCGTAAAACCACACCGGGGTTAAGAATTTTAGAAAAATATGCCTCTTTTATTGGTGGTGCTCGTAATCATCGTATGGGTTTAGATGATGGGGCTATGATTAAAGATAATCATATCTCGATCGCGGGGGGAATCGGCAACGCGATCGGGTTGATTCGAGATAAAATTCCCTATCCTTTAACTATCGAAGTCGAGACAGAAACCCTGGCACAAGTGGAAGAAGCATTACAGCATCAAGTTGATATTATCATGCTTGATAATATGCCCTTAGAAACCATGCGTGACGCGATACAGAAAATCCGTCATCATAATTTTCATATCAAAATCGAAGCCTCTGGAAATATTACCTTAGACACGATTCGTGATGTTGCTAAAACTGGCGTTGATTATATTTCTACCAGTGCTCCCATCACGCGATCGACTTGGTTAGATTTAAGTATGAAAATGGGGAATGGGTAATGGGGACTGGGGACTGGGGACTGGGGACTGGGG
>JBBITB010000031.1:0-48649 GCA_037440985.1 Microcoleaceae cyanobacterium bin_387 | reverse complement strand
AACTGTCAATTACCCAATCCCTAATCCCCAATCCCTAATCCCTAATCCCTAATCCCTAATCCCTAATCCCCAATCCCCTTATTTCGAGATAAAATGAACCCAGAAATTACCATCAGCCATACAAACATTACGGATGAGACGATAAGAATATTCTAAATACTCACCGCTGGCACTTCTATCGTATCCTGATGGATACCACTCCCCATAAGGATCATGGACAATAAAATTATTTTCGTTGTAACCCGCGAAGACAATAACATGACCAAAGGAAGTAAAATAACCATGTGTTACCGCGGGATTACCACTGGCTAACCAGTCTTGAACATCCTCAATGGTTGCACTTTCGGTAAAATAATCCTGACAGCCATAATCGCGTACAATTTTAGCAAGATCATAAGGATTATGACGACTTAATCCCTGATCTAAAGCATACTGATAAAGTTCATCTTCAAATTGTGGAAATTGCCGATAGGCACTTTTCCCTTTGGCTCCCAAAAATTGCAAACACATGGCAAGAGAAGTCACATTACAAGAGCCTGTAGGATTATATTCATTATCCAATTGAGACTTGTATGGAACTTTTAATTTTACTGATGGGGGATTCTGTACGGGAAAAACCTGTTTTCCCTCCAGTGTGACTTGCGCCTGGGGGCCATAAATATACCATACACCAGAACCGGGAAACGTATTAGTTCGCAGGGCCACTCTCAGGTGTCCGCGTATGGGGGCATAAGCTACCAGTTGAAATTCTTTTCCGGCATCAATGGGAATTTTTTCGGCATCTGTTAATTGAGAAGAAGCCAGGGGTTTTGCTTTGAAAACGGTTTTTTGTAAGGTTTTCAAAATGGGAACTGGCACAGGAATATCGTTTTTTTTGGTTTCAATTAACTTTTTCGCGGTAACACTTCCTAAAAAACCGGGTTCTCCACATTGTAATAATGTTTGAAAACGATGGAGTGCTGCCGTTGAAATTGGTCCAAATAAACCATCCGCGGGTGGTGCAAGTAAACCTAAGTCAATGAGACGCACTTGAATTTGACGACTTAATTCTGTGTCATTCGCGATCGCTTTGACATCATATTTAAGTTTGGTGTTGCTGAGAAAATCTTGTAATTTCATGTCGGTTTTCCCTGATTACTTGGGCTCAAAGTTATGTCAATATAATGGAACTTCAAATCATTGTAGATGGGGGAAGACACTTTCCTATCTACAATTATTATCCTGGCCGATGGACTACTACCCCATAGGCATCAGGGGAAAGATATTGACGTACTGCCTGGTGAATGCGCTTCGGTGTTACCCCTTGAATACAGGCGGAATAGTTCAATGCCGGGGCAATATCTCCTACGATGGATTGATAGTATCCATATAAGTTGGCGCGATCGCTTGGTGTTTCGTTACCAAAGATAAACCGATTCGCGACTTGGGTAGAAACCCGCTCTACTTCTGCTTCTGTTACCGACTCGGTTTGTAATGTGCGGATATGGTGACGTATCGCGTTTTCCACTTCCGCGACGTTTTCCGTGGGTAACTGGGCTGTTATATAAAATAACCCCTGAAGTCGCTGAGTCATATTGCTCACAGAAATCGAAGTTACTAATCTCCGCTCCTCTCGCAAATCTTGAACTAAACGAGTTGTTCTACCATGCCCTAATATACTCGCCAAGACATCCAACGCGTAAGTCTCGGATAACTCTAATAACCCTGGCACTCGCCACATCATTACTAATCTTGTCTGTTGAAGTGTGGGATCAACCAATTCAGTACGAACTATTTCGGTAAAGGCGGGTTCTGGGGACGGAGGAATCTGATACTCCGCGGGAGGAAAAACAGAACTTCGGGAGTTACTCATTCTGTTTTCTTTATTGCGTCTTCCTTGGGCAAGGGTAAAGGCTTCTGTGACTGTCTCTATTAAAACCTCAAGGGGTAAATTGCCCACCGCGACGGCTGTCATCGAGTGAGGTTGATAGTGATAACGATGAAAGTCCCGCATTTGTTGGGGTGTCAATCCTTCAACGACTGATGCGGGACCTAAGACGGGACGGCGATAGGGTAATTTTTCAAACGCGACATTCATCGCGTGTTGATAGGTGCGGCGACGGGGGTTATCTTCGGAGCGTCGAATTTCTTCTAATACCACTAATTTTTCTCGATCAAATGCTTCTTCTGGGATGCTTGCATTTAATACTACATCGACTTGCAAGGGCGCGAGATGGGCAAAATCTTTGGGCGCGGTAGTAATGTAGTAATGGGTGTAATCTTGACTGGTAGCCGCGTTTGTAACTGCCCCTCGTTGTTCTACTAAACGCTCAAATTCACCGCTGGGTAAGTGAGGTGTCCCTTTAAAAATCATGTGCTCTAAAAAGTGCGCCATGCCGTTGATGTTGTCTGATTCTAGGAATGAACCGACGTTAAGCCAGATACTAAGGTTTACGGCATCAACGGGTAAATGTTCCGCGACTATGGTTAAACCATTGGGTAAATGATGAATGGTAGGGGCATTGAGGCGCGGAATGGATGATGATTTGATAAGCGTTGAGGTCATTCGCGGTTTTTACCATTAGCTTTTTTTTTATTTTAGAACAATTTTGGAATTTGACTGTCTTGGGATTGTTTGAGGACTTTTCGCTGTTACGCATTTTTAATTCCAGTAGCACAGGCTAATGCCTGTGCTAGGCTGGATGCTTGTCCTAGTCCTACTTTATATGCTTTAAATGTGTCTTTGCTTGAGCTAAAGCGCGATCGAGTCCCCTGTCGGAAGCATAAACATCTTGCTTTGGAGGGATCTCTCGTAAACAAGATGCTGGCACTACTTTTCTGGGCAAAATAAAATGGGAATGCCCTCTCGCTAGGGAGATGCTGGCACTACTTTTCTGGGCAAAATTGATGGGGAAGGATATCTGGGAAGTAAGAGGCTGGTACTACTATTTAAAAAATAAATAGCGGCCACCTATTAATAAGAGAAAAAGTCCATAAAGTTTTTTCATGGTTTCGCTACTGATATAGGGTTGATTGGCAAAGAGGGCTCCAAATAAATTACCAATGAGTAACCCTAGGGCGATGATTACGGCATTTTTGATACTAACATTACCATTTTTATAATAGACAAGGGCGGCTAAAATGCCAATGGGTAATATTTGCGCGGCGACGGATGTTCCAGTGGCGAATTTTTGATCCATTCCTAATAATAATACCATTGCGGGAACCATAATGGCTCCGCCGCCTATGCCGAACATTCCGCCCGCGATTCCCGCGACTAAACCGACGATTAAAAGTTGAATGATTACTGGTGACATGATGATATTTTTGGATGAGAGATTTGAGATTGGGGATTAAGGATTAAAGGAAGCGATTATATATAATATCGTGATTCGGTTTCAATTTGAACGGGAGCTGGTGTTGGGTTTCGCTACGCTCTACCCAACCTACGACTTAATGAGAGTTAATAAAGATTTAGTAACATGATAAATTACTGGGACGGGCACTGCATTACCCAATTGTTTTTTTGCTATATCTTCCTTGTCAGCTATCGTAAACCAATTGGGGAAACCTTGCAAGTTTGCCATGTCTGGAGCCGAAAGAGGTTTAAATTTATTTTTATGGTAAATTTCTGTCAGAAATCTCTGTTTATATTCTTCGGTATCTTTACAGTCTTCTATCGAAATTTTAGCAATATAATCTTTAGTTCCTCTTGCTGTCAAAGTGGGGATAATATCTGAATGGGGTAAAAAGACTCGATAAATACCATTAATACCACTGGACATTTTCGAGTTGACAAATTCATAACCTTTATTTTCTACATCATGAAGGATTTGCTTTTCAATCAGCTTATCTAATTCTTTTTGGGTAAGATGGGGAATCAATTCCGCCAATACTTCAAAAGATAAAGGGTTTCCATCTTTCTCTCCATATTTTTTCTTTCTCCGATTTTTCAGAATGGTATGGCAAATCATTTTTTCTCTGGGAGTGGTTTTGATAATATCCCAAGAATGAATGGTGGTATGTCCATTTCTGGTATCGCAAAAAACAAAAAAGTCGTTTAATTCATCGTCCTTTTGGAATCGGTTGCGCGATCGCGGTATTTTTTCGCCAAATAAAATACGAGAATCGATTTTGGCTTTGGGCAAATCGGGACAGATTTTAACATCAGAAATAAACTGATAAAGTTTGGGTTGAAGCTCTAAGGGTTCTGGAAATTGAAAGTCTTGATGATTGGGGCAATCATTTCTGATACCTACAATAAAAACTCTTTCTCGATTTTGGGGGAGTCCAAAATCATAGGCATTGAGAAGTTTGGCTTTGACACAATAGCCTAAATTTTGCAGGTTATCAATAATTAAATCAAAACTGTCTCGATGAATCGGATCGACTAAACCTTTAACATTTTCCCAGATAAAAGCTTTGGGAGCATTGAGTTTAATCACTCTGAAAACATCAAACCAAAGCTTGCCTCTAGGATCGTCAAAGCCTTGGAGTTTACCCGCGACAGACCAAGGTTGACAAGGTACTCCACCTACAATAATATCCACTTCAAAGGATAATTTATCAAGTTTTCTGATATCTCCTAAATAGATTTCCTGATTCTGAGAAGGATTGAGAAAATTTTTCTCATAGACTTTAATTGAGTCTTTATTGATTTCGGAATAACCGAGACATTTCCCACCTAATTCTTCTAACGCGAGCCGAAATCCCCCAATTCCTGAGAATAAATCGACGAAGGTAAAATCAAAGACCTCAAAGGTATAACCAAAGGGTCTTAAAAAATTAAGTTGCACGGGTTTTACACCTTCTGTAATACCTTTCATTTTTGCCTCAACTGATTACTCCTAGTTTTTGTGAAAACTTAAGATTTGAGTATATTATATACTCATTTTTCTCGGTTTTGACAAGGAGTCGATATGTTAAAAAATATGTCAAAGTTTAATGGAGAGAGAAAATCTGGTAAAATATAATGAGGAGAGCCTTTTCACTCATCCGACAGTGCTATGACTCAAGAAAACCCCCTAAATTTGGCAAAAAAAGGAAACGCGAGGGCGATCGCGTTTTTGCTCAACCGTCAATTACAACCGAAAGGCATTATTGCGAAAGTTACTCTGGAAGATGGTTGTTTACAAATTATGTTGGAAGGGGGAAATGTTCCTCCTCAAGAAGTCTCGGTGAAATGGTTACAAAATGTGATAATGATTTTACAAATTAACCGTGTTGAACAACTGATTGTCTATGGGCGACAAACAGGTGTTAAAGTCCCCGCGTGGAGTGAAAAAGTAGATTTTCCATCCGAAAATCATCCCCATGATAAAATATATGAACTTTCATCAAAGGGTTTCATCGAAGATAATACGGTAAATTCTTCCAGTTTAAAACAACGTGCTCAACAGGGGGATATTACTGCACTTACTTCCCTCTTAGCTCTTTCCTTTAATAAGAAAGGAATTATTATTACAGCCACGATAAAAGATGGATTATTACAAGTAATGTTAGAATCGGAACGGATTCCGAAGGAAGATAGTTGTTTGCGAATTCTGCACCGTGAATTAATCAATTTAAACTCAGAAACGATTCAATTTGTAAAAGTTTATGGTCAAAAATTGGGGGTAGATTTTCCGAGTTGGCATCGAGAATTAGAATTAATCAATCCTTCGGTTTCTCCTTCTATAGGAGCCTCGAAAATCGCGTCTAATTCTTCTCATTATGCTTTTGATTCTTGTCCTCTACCCACCCTGGAAAATTTTAATGAGGAGGAAAACGTAATACAGAGGTTAAAAAAATATTTAGCTTCTTGGTTTACCCCGGAGTCTAGTACATATTATAAGATTTCACGAGTATTATTACCCCTCACATTTTTTTTAGTAATTTTATCCATAATATTGTGGTCATTTGTGTTATTTTTATCCTCTTTAATTCTCGGAATACTTGTGGCTTTATTTTATGGAAATTGTCCCGAATATCAAGAAAAAAAACAAAATAGAAAAAACTCAAGAATCAGCATAACTACAGAAGAAAAACGCATTTTATCGACACCAATAACTCATCAGACTAAAGATAAAATACAAGAAAATAATCTCATTACCCAAGGATTATTAAACAATAATGAAAAAATAATTTTTAGTCAGTCTGCCAGTTATCGAGGGGGAATAAAAGGTTATCCAAAAGACGGGGAAAAACCCGGACACTGTTTTTTATTAGATACCGCGTTTATTTTTTATGATGAACAAATCAATTGGAAAATCGGTTATACTTCTATTATTAATGTCCGGTTAGATTTTTTTAAAGTAACTTTTGGTAGAAAACTTTTCCCGAACGGAGAAATTGCTGATAAACTTCAGAAAACCAAGAATATCTTGGTAATACATTATTGTGATAATGAAGATATGGAACGTGTGGCAAAATTTCAAATTCATGGTGCTTTTACGATGGCTGGTGAAGAGCTCAAAGCGACGGAATTTCTCAACTTTTTTCGAGAATTTCAGGGAGAATTCTTCACGCCTTCTACTGAGTTAAAAGATGCGAAACTGATGGTTAAACTAGAAAAATTAAAACAGCTTAAAGATAGTGGAATTATTACAGAATATGAATTTTTAACCAAAAAGCAAAAACTTTTAGACAAATTCTAATCCTGACAAAAATACGGTTATGGTAGTCAGAATGAATTGCCGAAATTGAGGCAAATCTGACGAACCCTAGTTTTCTTATTTATCAGGAATACTCTGCTTTGGTGGGCGGGCTAAATTAGATTTTAAGGGGCTAAGAATTTGATTCATTAATCGTAATTGTTCCGCGGTTCCCATGCATAATAACATATCTCCTCCGACAATTAATGTATCCGCGGTTGGTCCGACAAATAAAGTACCATCGGGACGGCGAATGGCTAAGACAAGGGCCCCTGAATGTGATCGCAATTTTGCATCCCTTAAAGTTTGCCCACAAAAGGGACAACTCTCGCCATCAATGAGAAATTCCTCCATATAATAAGAGCGATCAGTTCCTGTCAAAATACCATCGACAAAATCCATCACTTGAGGGCGTAATGCGGCCGCGGCCATTCGTCGTCCTCCAGTAATATAAGGAGAGATAACGGCATCGGCTCCCGCCCGTTGTAACTTTTGTACCGCTTCCTCCGTAGTGGCGCGCGCGATCGTTCTTAAATTGGGGTTGAGGGTTTTCGCGGAAAGGACGACATAAAGGTTTTCCGCGTCCGAGGGTAATGCGGCGACTATACAGACGGCGCGTTGCAAACCTACCATTAAGAGGGTTTCATCGAGGGTGGCATCCCCTTCGATCGCGGTATAACCCAATTGAAGGGCAGCTTGGACTGATGTGGGACTAGAGTCCACAATGACAAAGGGAATACCCTCAGCCTCAAACTCCAAGGCCGTTTGACGGCCCATGCGCCCAAACCCACATAAAATATAATGACCGACTAAACTATCTACCACGCGTCGTTGTTGTCTCACTCGTCCTCCCTCTAAAAAATAACCTTGAATTAAGGCTTCTGTAAAGCGGTTCACGATAAAACCGATCGCGATCACCCCCATTAAAATCAAGGCCATCGTAAACAAACGTCCCCGCCTGCCTAGGGGGTGAATTTCACCAAACCCCACCGTCGCGAGGGTAAATACCGTCATGTAGGCAGAGTCCACCACCGGCCATTTTTCTACCCGCCAATACCAAAGGGTACCAATTAAGAAAACACCAATTAAGGCAAAGATGCCCCAAAATAATTCTTTTTCTAGTCGTTTATACTTAGCTTCTAGGGTTGAATACACAGACTTTTGTTTGCAGAAATTAGTAATTAGTGATTTAATTATAGAGAGGAGGAAATGAACTATGTCAACAATTTTAGTGGTAGATGATGTGGCGAGCGAATTAGAATTAATGAGCCGTATTTTTGAAGAAGCCGGAATGGTAGTGATCCGGGCTTCTGACGGCGCAGACGCGATCGCGTGTATCCATGAGGCTATTCCTGATATTGTGATCTTAGATGTGGTGATGCCGCGTATGAATGGTTATGAAGTGATTCGCGAATTACGGGAGGACGAGAAAACTAAATACTTGCCCGTTGTCTTTTGTACCCAAAAAAATACAGAAATTGATAAATCTTGGGGCATGGATCTGGGCGCGGATGCCTATGTGAGTAAACCCTTTGATCCACAACAATTGCTTAATATTGTCCAGCGTCTTTTATAATTAATATTCTGAGGAAACTCGGAGGAAATTTTTTTTTGCACATCAGTCAGGGGGATATTCTCACATAATTATCCCAAAGGATAATAGTTATAGGCTAGAAAAAACTAGCAAGTTTATGACAAAAACCTCTATTTCGATTACCCAAGAAACTCACAAAAGCACGACTCGGCAATTTCTCCTATTTTCTCAAGCAGAGAGTCTTTTTGCCCTGGAGTTAAAGGTGGTTCGAGAAGTGCTTTGTCTAACTGAGCAAGGGATTTCTCCTGTTCCTAATACGTCATCTTTTTTGTTAGGATTAACAAATTTACGCGGGGAAATTCTCGCGGTGGCTGACTGGGGGCGTTTGATCAGTGTTGCTCCCGTTGATTTTCACTCTCAGCACAGTCGGATCTTAATTATTGAAGCTCCCGATCCTCGTGATGTGAGATTACCTTTAATGCGAATGGGATTAGGGGTTTCCCGTGTCGAGGGTGTTTTATCTATTAATACAGATCGTATTGTTTCCGCGGTGGAAGTTCCCTCGGAATTAGCACCTTTTCTCAAAGGTTTATATAATTATGATGGAAGTTTGCTGATGATCGTTGATGTGGAGGCGATCGCGCAGTCGGAACGATGGTAAAGTAGCTCATTCAGAAAAAAATCCCCCAATTTCACCTCGATAACGCTGAGAAAATTATGGAATTAAATTATTTTGTGTTAGGTGTCACTTATACCCTACAATTACCAGATATCCCTCTTAATTTAGTAGAGGTAATAAGTAATCTGATTATTTGTTCTTGTTACTTTTGTATCAGTTTTTTAATCAGTTTTGGAATTTGGCGTAATCGCAACAATGGGATTGATATTTTTGCCACGGTAACAGCCGGAATCTTTTTTACTTGTGCCTTGGGGCATAGCGGTCATGTATTAGAATACCTGAAAGAGGAACATACAAATGCTTGGCAAAGTTTCTTTGATTTTCTCACAGTGTTTCCCGCGATCGGTTTCTTGAGTCTTTCTAATCGCTATGATTTTTTAGTGGGTTCTACCCAAATTCTTCAATCAAAAAAAGAGTTAGAAAAAAAATTTGAAGAACGTACAGAAGAACTGAAAAACGTCCTACTAGAAATGGAAAAATCTCAACAATTACTGCGGACTGTTATTGATGCCATGCCGGACTTAATTTTTGTGAAAGATAGAGATTTTCGCTATATTTTAGCTAATGTCACCTTCGCCCAAAAATTGGGTAAAATGCCAGAACAGATGATTGGTAAAAATGACTTAGAAATTGGTTTTTCCGAAGAATTAGTTTTCGGTAGTCCCGCCAAAAATATTCGGGGTTATCGGGTTGATGATATCGCGGTATTAAACGGTCAAAAAATTCATAATCCTAATGATATTGCTATATTTGCAGATAGTTCTCGCCATGTATTTGATACGCAAAAATTACCGATAAAAGACAAAGAAGGTAATATTTTTGGAGTGGTAGGTTGGTCACGCGATATTACCGAACGCCAGGAAGCCCAAGAACTTTTAGAAAGTGAGCGTCAGCGTTTCTTTAATTTACTAGATTGTTTGCCCGCGTTTATTTATTTACAAGGGGAAGATTACTCTATTCGTTTTGCCAACCGCACCTTTCGCGAAACATTTGGGGAAGGAAAAGGTCATTTTTGTTATGAAGTGATTCGGCATAATGATGAACCTTGTGAAGGTTGTCCTACCATTGAAGTTTTCCAAACCAAAAAACCCAAAACTTGGGAATGGCAAGAGGTAAAAACTGATCGTGTTTATCAAATTTATGATTATCCCTTTTATGATATTGATGGCTCAATGTTAATCATGGAAATGGGGATAGATATTAGTGATCGCAAAAAAGTAGAATCAGCTTTAAAAGAAAGTGAACAACGCTATCAAACTTTGGCAAAAGCCGCGCCGGTTTGCATCTTCCAATCTGATGTGAATGGTAAAACCATCTATCTTAATGAACGCTGGTATGATATCACAGGAATTACCCCAGAACAAGGAATGGGAGAGGGTTGGGCAAAAGCATTACATCCTGATGATAAAGAGCGAGTTTATGCTGAATGGAATGAGGCGGCAAAAAAACAAACAATGTTCCAATCGGAGTATCGTTTTATTCGTCCTGATGGCAAAATTACTTGGACTTTAGGCCAAGCCCTTCCCGAAATTGATAGTGATGGTAATCTCAAAGGTTATGTGGGGACATTAACCGATATTACACAACGGAAAACAGGCAATGAAGAGCGCGATCGTTTCTTTAGCCTTTCTGTGGATCTTCTCTGTATTTTCGATTTCCGAGGAACCTTTAAACGTCTTAATCCTACTTGGGAAGAAGTTTTTGGGTTTGTGCCAGAAGAACTTGTTGATCATAATCTCGTTGAATTTACCCATCCTGATGATCGCGAATCAACCCAAAAAGAACTACAAAAACTTTATTCAGGGGGTGAAACCTTTGGCTTTGAAAATCGTTGTCATGGCAAAGATGGTAATTATAAATGGTTATGGTGGAAAGCGCGACCTCTTCCCTCAGAAGGATTAATTTATGCAGTAGCTCGTGATATTACTAATGAGAAGAAAAATCGCGAACGTCTTAGTCGTATTAGTCAAGCCGTTGAAAGTGCCTCCGATGGCATTATCATTACTAACCCTCAAGTGGTTGATATCTATCATAATAAAGCCTTTTTTGACATGGTAAATTATACCATTGAAGAACTGAATGCCGCGGGAGGACCACCTGCCGCGTTTGCCGATATTAAAGTGGGTAATTCTGTAATTGAAGCCTTGAAAAAAGGTCAATCTTGGAGTGAAGAAGTTGAGTTACGCTCTAAAGATAATCATATTGTCCCGACTTTTATGCGTTCGGATATCATTCGCAGTGAAACGGGGGAAATGTTGGGGATGATGGGGACTTTTACGGATATTACCGAACGCAAACAAGCTCAAGAAAAAATGCAACAACTTGCCCAGGAACAAGAGCGACTTTTGCAAGAGTTAAAGACTCGACAAACGGCTCTGGATGAAGCCGCGATCATCAGTGAAACAGACCTCCAAGGAAATATTACTTTTGTCAACGATAAATTCTGTCAAATTTCGGGGTATAACTATCAAGAACTATTGGGCAAAAACCATCGTATTGTTAATTCTAGCTATCACCCTAAAATATTTTTCCAAGAGATGTGGGAGATGATTACACGCGGTAAAATCTGGCAAGGCGAAATCAAAAATAAATGTAAAAATGGTTCTTATTATTGGGTAACATCTACCATTGCTCCGATATTTGATACCGAAGGAAACATTATCAAATATATCGCGATTCGCTTTGATATTACCGAACGGAAAGAAATTGAAGAAAGGTTAGAAAAAGTCGCTGCAGAACGTCAAGCCGAAGCCGACTCTCTTACCCAACAAGTGCTGAAACTTTTAAATGAAATTAAAGGCGCGGCTAAAGGCGATCTCACCGTAAAAGCAGAAGTATCGAATGATATTCTGGGTGCTGTTGCGGACTCTTTTAATTTCTTAGTTAGCTCTTTGCGTAAAGTTGTCAATGGCATTCAAGACTTAGCAATTCAGGTGACAACGGCCACAACTCAATCCGTCGCGAATACCACAGAATTAACCGAAAAAGCACAAGTTCAAGCATCTAAAATTGGCAATATGTTGCGAGAAATCGAGCGTATTGTTAATTCAATTCGAGATGTGCGAGATGTCTCTCAACGGGCGGAAAAAGTTGCGGATCAAGCCTCGAAAACCGCAGAAGTTGGTGGAGTGGCAGTCGATCGCGCTGTGGAGGGAATTAATGAATTAAGACAAACGATCGCGTCGACTGCCAAGATGATGAAACGCTTAGGA
Organism: Microcoleaceae cyanobacterium bin_387; assembly: GCA_037440985.1. GTDB lineage: Bacteria > Cyanobacteriota > Cyanobacteriia > Cyanobacteriales > Microcoleaceae > JBEDKD01. Next base: position 36,613 of record JBBITB010000031.1, on the reverse strand, counting down.
GAATCATCTCAACAAATTGGTAAAATTGTCACATCTATTTCTCAAATCGCCTCCCAAACTAACCTATTAGCGCTTAATGCAACGATTGAAGCAGCCAGGGCAGGCGAACAAGGATTAGGGTTTGCCGTCGTCGCAGAAGAAGTGCGAAAATTAGCAGAAAGATCAGCATCGGCGACGGAAGAAATTTCCGAAATAGTAGCAACAATTCAAGAAGAAATTAGTCGTGTAATGACAGCAATGGAATCAGGAACTCAAGAAGTAATAGAAGGAACCAAATTAGCCAGTGAAGCGAAAACCCATCTCATTGCCATTATTGAAGTGAGTCGAGAAATGAATAATTTAGTGCAGAATATTACCCGTGCGACGGCAAAACAAACGGTTTCCGCGGAGGAAATTTCTAATAGTATGCAACAAGTAAATGAGATCGCGACAAACACTGCACAAAAAGGGAGGGATGTACAATCGTCTCTTGATTTGCTCGCGGGTGCTGTGAGCAAGTTACAAAAATCTGTCGCGAATTTTCGTAGTTAGGGATTGGGGACTGGGGATTGGGGATTGGTGATTGGGGACTGGTGATTGGGGACGTTTTTTTCTTCCTTCTTCCTTCTTCCTTCTTCGCTCTTCCTTCTTCCCTCTTCCTTCTTCCTTCTTCCTTCTTCCTTCTTCCCTCTTCCTTCTTCCTTCTTCCTTCTTCCTTCTTCCTTCTTAATATGAATAATGATGAATTACAAGAATTAATCAGTGCTTTTATAGCAGAAACCAAAGAGTGTTTACAGTTAATGGAGAGTCACTTATTATCCCTAGAAAAAATAGGAATTTCCGAGCGAAAAGACGCGGTAAAAGAAATGTTTAGAGCTGCACATTCTATTAAAGGTTCCGCTTCTATGTTAGGGTTTCCCACTTTATCTAATGCGGCTCATCAATTAGAAGATAGTTTTGCCATATTACGCGATCGAGCAGACTTATCAACGATTAATTCGATGATTATTACCTTATTATTACAAGGAGTTGATCATCTTAGACATATTACTCAAGAATCAATTAATTATAAAAATGATGAAATTCAGGAAACAGAGTTTAAGGAATTAGACGCGATTATAGAAATCAAACATTATTTAGAAATGGAGTACGGTAAACCCAGACAGCCAACCGTTTCACCAGTTAGTCAGTCCATAGCACCCGAAACATTAAAAGTGATTTTTGAGAATGATTTACTGCCTGTATTTAATAGTTTAGAAACAGAACTTTCCCAAGTAACAGAAAGCGAATTACCTCAGAGTTTAAATACCATAAATCAAATTTATTATCAATTGTCAGGTGTCGCGGGAATGTTACAATTAACAGAGTTTGCCCAAATTACTGAAGGCTTAAGAACTCTCATTGATACCCCTAATTTAACCGTGGAAAAATTACAATCAACGGGATGGGTGATCGCGCAAAATTTACAAACAGCCCGTCAACAAATTTTAACGGGAGAAGTCATTAATATTCCTACCTGTGAATTACCCTCGACATCTGCACCAGAAAAACAAACAAATATCGTGGCAATTCCCCCGGATGAAAATCATGATTATGCCCAGGAAGAACCCTTAATTAAAGAAAAAGAAACATTAATACAGGAAACAAAAACCGTAGTACGTCCTACAATTCGCATTGATTTAGAAAAACTCACCGAATTAGTAAATTTAGTAGGAGAATTAGTGATTAATCGCACTAATTTAGAATTACAAGAAACCGAATTAAGACGTGAAGTAAGACGTATTCGCCGCAGTATTATCGACTTAAATCAATTTGGGGGACAATTACGAGAAGAATACGATCGCTTAAGTACAAGTGACAGTAAAAAAGTCATCAGCGAGAAAGTTTCCTATCTTCCTTCATCCATCACAAATCATAAAACCTCCTTTGATGCCTTAGAAATGGATGAATATACCGAATTTCATACAACAGCCCAAGAAGTGATTGAAACAACAGAAGCGATCGCGCATTCTGCCAATAAATTAGAAACCCTCGCGCTCAAATTTGAACGGAGTACGGATCAACTTAGACGCATTACCGAACAATTAAGAAGTCGCGTCATGCAATTACGAGTCGTGCAATTTAGTCGTGCCGTCGATCATTTGCCGCGTGCCCTTAGAGAAATGTGTATTACCCATAATAAAGAAGTTAATTTATTATTACTAGGAAGAGATACAAAAATAGATGAAAGTTTATTAGACGCGTTACGAGATCCCCTGGTTCATCTCCTCAGAAATGCCTTTGATCATGGTATAGAAACCCCAGAAGTTCGTCGTTTAGCTGGCAAGCCTTCCAGTGGTCAAATTGAAATAGAAGCCCGTCATCAAGGGGGGCAAACTATTATTACCGTTAGTGATGATGGGCGAGGAATTGATCCAGAAATCATCCGTAAAAAAGCCATAGAAAAAGAATTTGTTACCGAAGAACAAGCTAAAGAACTTTCTATTTCTGAACTCTATGAATTTTTATTTTTACCCGGTTTTAGTACCGTGTTAGAAGTGAGTAATTTATCAGGACGGGGTGTAGGATTAGATGTCGTTCGCACTAATCTTCGCACTGTTCGTGGTATTATTAAAGTAGATTCACGCCCCGGAAAAGGCACAAGTTTTATTATTAAATTACCTTTAATGTTATCCATTGCCGATGCTTTAATGGTAAGAACTGATCATAATACTGTAGCAATTCCCCTCGATTCAGTAGAGGAAATTCTGCATATAGAAAGCAGTCAAATTCAGATGGCGGCTACTCAAGCGATGTTATGGTGGCGTGATGAATTTATCCGTTTAGTACGTCTGCAAGATTTATTAAAATATGCCATTCCCCATGTGGACGGTCCTTCACCCGATCCCCTCAATCAAGATCATATTCCTGTTGTGGTATTAGCTTCTAGTGAAGGCATTGTTGCTGTTGCGGTAGAAAGATTAATTGGACAACAAGAAATTGTGGTGAAACCTCTCCCTCCACCATTATCGAAACCCCCTGGGATTTTAGGTAGTACCATATTAGGAGAAGGTCGAGTTATTACTATTATTGATGTTGATGATTTAATTAGTCAATTTAAAAGTAATGGCACTGAAATTTCGATGTCGAATCAGTCGGCTGTTGTCCCTACTACTTCGATCAAATCTCCTCAAATTTTAGTCGTTGATGATTCTTATACCATTCGTCAATTGTTAAAGTTAACTTTGACGCGATCGCGTTATCGAGTGGTATTAGCGAAAGATGGTTTAGATGCCTTGGAAAAATTAAAAAATGGATGCGATTGTCATTTAGTGCTTGCAGATATTGAGATGCCAAGAATGGATGGATTTGAATTATTGAAAACGATAAAATCAACTCCCAGTTTAGCTGAAATTCCTGTAGCAATGTTAACATCTCGTAGTGGTTCTAAACATCGCAAAACCGCACTAGAATTAGGAGCAATTCAATATTTTACCAAACCTTATACGGAGGCAAATTTATTAGAAGAAATTAGCAAAATAATTACATCTACAGGTGGATAAAAAAACTTTTTATGAGTCAATGTTCGTCCCAATTACCCATTACTTACCATCATGATAAATCCCAATTATAATCGCCGTTTTCGTAGCAAGAAAGAAGGAAAAATAAGAACACCAAGTCAAAAATTATTAGCCTTTGAAATGGGAAGGGAAAAATATGCCATTCCCATGGAAAGAGTACAGCGAGTCATTCCCGAATTTATACCCTATGGAGTCTTGAGTACAGGACAAAGTTTAGTGAGACATCAAGAGGAAACGATCGCGGTTATTGATTTATCGAAAGTATTTGTAAGTAGTAACACAGAAACCGATAGAAACTATTTAATTATTTGCTATGGAAAGGAAAAGGAATTATTAGGGATTCCCCTGGCTGAGATGCCAAAAATATTAGAAATTGCCGAAGATAAATTTGGAGAAATTCCTGAAATTTATCGACAAAAGTTAGATCCAGCAGTAGAAAAATTAATTCATTCTCCTGATGGAATTGAGTTTTTTTATCTCAATTTAGATAAGCTTTAATGTCGGGCATTGCCATTACCCAATTAAAAAAATATTATCGTAGGTTGGGTTGAGGCACGAAACCCAACATATACAAAACCAACATATACAAAACCAACCTATTCCAAAACTAACCTATTCCAAAACCAACCTATTCCAAAACTAACCTATTCCAAAACCAACCTATTCCAAAACCAACCTATTCCAAAACTAATACCATTTTCCAAAAATGTGCTACAATAGCCTCAGAGTTTAAACATGATTGTATGAAAGTAAACTACCCTGAACGAATTGAGGAAACTGTCACGGAATTAAAAACCATTATGTCGCGAGAGGGAACTATCACTAACCGACAAAAAGTTCAGGCACTTTATTTGTTAAAATCAGGGTCGAGTCCGAGTATTACAAACGTAGCTGAACTTTTAGGAGTCCATAGAATTACGGTTCAAAGATGGTTAAAGCAATATAGTGAGGGCGGTTTGTCATCCTTATTAAAACTGCGCTGCTCGACGGGGAGACCCCGAGTAATTCCCCAAGAAGTAATCGCGGGACTCTCGAAAAAAATAAGTGAGGAAAATTGCGAGTTTAAGAGTTATAAAGAAATTGTGGTTTGGGTGGAAGATAACTATCAAGTATCCGTGAAATATCAAACTTTACACAAGCAACTTAACTCTCGCATGAAAGCGAAGTTAAAAGTACCAAAGCCTGTGAGTAACAAAAAAGATGAATTAGCCGCAAACGAGTTAAAAAAAACTCGAAAAATTGCTGAAAGTAGTCTTTTGGCTAGAGTCTGCCACCCCTAATCCTTCAAAAAAGGGTCTGAAGTATTGGTGTGAAGATAAAACGAGAATCGGGTGAAAAACGATTGAGATAAAAAAATTACGGGTGGTGGTATTAAACCAATAGGTAAAGTTCAATGGAATTTTAAAGCTTACTATTTATATGGAGCGATAGCTCCGCAAACAGGAGAAAGTTTTGGGCTGGAGTTTTCACATCTCGATAGTATGTGTTTTCAGATATTCTTAGATAAATTAGCCGCGGAATATCCCGAACAGTTAAATGTAATTCAACGGGACAATGGTAGATTTCATCTGAGTAGTAAACTGAAAATACCAGAGAAGGTTTTACTGATTTTTCAGCCCCCTTACAGCCCACAGTTAAATCCGATCGAACGAGTATGGCATTATATAAAACAAGAACTGAGTTGGGGAATTTATGATAATCTCGATGCCCTTAAACAAAAAGTCCGTAGTTTTATGGAAGACTTGTCAACAGAAAAAATCGCCTCGCTTGCCGGATGGGATTATATTCTATCAGCACATACTGTAGTATAATTTTGGAGAAATGGTATAATTACTCTTACTCAACAAATAAAATTTTGAGAAATTTATCCAAAGATTTAGTAGGTGTTTCTTTCCTCCAAACTGCCGTCGATCGCGCATAGTAGATGGGATGGTGGAGGGGCATAAAGACAACTTTGGGATGAGGCAGTGCTTCGGCTTCCCTGGGCATGATTGCTACCCCTTGCCCTGCTGCAACGAGAGCAATCATGGAGGCATGGCTATCGGCAAACAGGTGCAGATTTGGCGTGAAGCCCGCTTTGTGGCAAGTATCACGGATACGATCATTGCGCCCCGGAAACGTTTCTTCAGACATCCCAATAAATTTTTCAGCAGCAAGAGACATCAGATCGATCGAGCAATGATGTGCCAATGGATGCGTATCTGGTAAAAGAGAATAAATAGGCACTTGCCTAACACATTTAACTGTAAACTCTTGTTCTAATTCATCCGGTGGATTGCCCATAAAGGCAATGTCAATTTTACGATTTCGCAGGACTCTAACTTGCTCACTAGGCGGCATTTCATGGAAACGAATGGGAACTTGAGGATAGGCAAGACTAAATTTATGTAAAGTTTCACCGAGAAAACTTTCGAGGATTGTTGGGATATAGCCAATAACTAAAGGCTGATCTGTATTGATGGAATAAGCCTTGATCGTTTGCACCGCGACATCACTACGGGCCAAAATATCTTTAGCTTTTTCGAGAAAAATTGTTCCCGCGTCTGTTAGTTTCAATCCATCTGAGTCTCGAAGAAAGAGTACAACGCTCAATTCATCTTCGAGGTTTTTGATTTGACGGCTTAAGGCAGGTTGTGAAATATAAAGCCGGAGCGCAGCGCGACTGAAACTGAGTTCTTCTGCAACCGCCACGAAATAGTTAAGATGCCGTAATTCCATAAATCCCCCGAGTTATGCCTAAAAGTTATAACTGTCATAATTATAAGGCATTTGACTGGTGGAATGTGTTGTATTATGCTGCAAATTTAGAAGTTAACCGGATAACTTCACAGTGGAAAGTAACATATGCTTGTTGTACCCAAATCTCTTGAGGAATGAATAAACGTACAGTATGTCAATAGTGCGAATAGCATAAATCTAAGAAATTTAAAATAGCTAAAATTTTAAGATTCTTTCGCCAATATTTAACCAACCTAGTTTTGTAGTAATATCACGAAAACAAATGGAAACACCAAGACAAACTTTAGAAGAATTGCGACAAGTCTTTACCAAGATTGCTGGAGAAGACAAACAGGTTGATCGTCAAGAATTTCAGAAAGCTTTAGGACTGAAAGACGAATATTTTGCTGACCGACTTTTTGCAATATTTGATACAGATAAAAGTGGCTTTATTCAAATAGAAGAGTTTTTAACTAATGTGGAAAACTTGGTTTTTGCTACTACAGAAGAAAAACTAAAATTTGCTTATCAATTGCATGATATTAACCAAGATGATTGCATAGAAAAAGACGAAATTGCTCATCTGATTACTGCCAGTCTCAATGAAAACAATCTCAATTTCAAGCCAGAACAAATTAATGATTTAGTCGATATATTGTTTTTAGAAGCTGACAGTGATAACAGTGGCCAAATTTCTTTTGCCGAATTTAAAGGTTTAATAAGCAAATTTCCTGATTTAATTGAAGCCATGACAGTTAGCCCTGTTAGCTGGCTCAGACCTCACAAACAAAACTCTCAAACAGTTGCTTCTCCAGAAAAAAAGCGGACAAAAAAGGGTTACATCAAGCACTATATTGAAAATAATTGGGTCAAAATTGCTTTTTTATCCCTCTATGTTGCTGTTAATATATTTCTTTTCTTCGGCGCAGTTGATCGATATGCAGATTTAGGGGCAAATATATATGTTCAAATTGCCAGAGGTTGTGGTGCAACCCTTAACTTCAATGGCGCGCTGATTCTCATCCCCATGATGCGGCATTTTATGACTTGGCTTCGCAAAAGTAGCCTTAACAACTATTTACCCATAGATGAAAGTATCGAGTTTCACAAACTGGTAGGGCAAGTCATGTTTGCCTTAGCAATTGTGCATACCCTGGCACATTTCCTCAATTACTCCACATTACCAGTTCCCTTTGCCCAGAGTCTTTTTGAGACAAAAGCTGGTTTATCGGGATTTTTATTACTGCTAGTTTTCGCAATTATGTGGGTGACGGCGCAAGATCCCATCCGCAAAGGAGGGCAATTTGCACTTTTCTATCTAGCTCACATGGGGTACGGATTGTGGTTTATTCTGGCATTAATTCACGGCCCTGTTTTTTGGCAGTGGGTGTTATTCCCTGTGCTGGGATTCGCGATCGAATTACTTATCCGATCGCGGACAACAAAAGATGCAACCTTTGTCGTTAATGCCTCTTTACTTCCTTCTAAAGTTTTAGGTTTAGAAGTTCAACGTCCAGCATCTTTCAACTATCAACCAGGGGATTATTTATTTCTGAAATGTCCGAGAATTTCCCAATTTGAATGGCATCCATTTACAATTAGTAGTGCCCCGGAAACCGCAGATATTTTATCTTTACATATACGCGCAGCAGGTAGTTGGACTGGTAAGTTATATCAACTTTTTCGAGAAGAGCGGGAAGAATGGATACATTCAGGTAGCTCTCAAGCTGAACAAGGAGTTCCGGTTTATTTAGATGGTCCCTATGGTACACCAAGTACAGATATTTTTCAATCTCAATATGCTGTGTTAATCGCGGCTGGTATTGGTGTAACTCCCTTTGCTTCTATCCTGAAAAGTATTTTGTACCGCAATCAACATCATACTTCTGATATAAATTTGAAAAAGGTACATTTTTACTGGCTAAATCGAGAACAAAAAGCCTTTGAATGGTTTGTTGAACTGTTATCACAAATCGAAAGCGAAGATACTAATAAACTCTTTGATCTAAACTTATATCTAACAGGCGCACAGCAAAAGTCAGATATGAAGTCTAGCACCCTATTTGTGGCAATGGATTTGATGCACTCCCAAACAAAGGTTGATTTAATTACAGGTTTAAAAAGTCGCACAAAAACTGGTCGTCCCGATTGGGATGAGATTTTTCGTGACTTAGAAAAACAACACGCCCCCCATAAAGTTGAGGTATTTTTCTGTGGCCCCCCCGGACTTTCAAAACAGTTGAAGAGTCTCTGCACCAAATACGGATTTGGCTATAGAAAAGAAAACTTCTAGCCAAAGTTTCCGCAATTAATTCAGCGTCATAATCAGTTGTACATTAGGAAAAAAAAATGAAATTAGACAAGTTTGTTCTGGCACAAAATATGGCTTTCCTGATCTCTATTCCCCCGGAAAGCAATCTCGCTAAATTACTGGCTTTTTGTTTGGCTACAAAAGCTAAGGGAAATACTACAGGCACAAAAATATTGGAGCTAACTTATGAGCTAATGGAAAATCCATCTAAGTTACCCTATTGGACTCAAGACATTATGGGACAGGATTTAGATTACACGACTGAGGAGTGGAAAGCCTTGGGAGAAATGGGTATTAAGGATGCTAATGAGTTTATGAATACTCTCTGGCAGGAATTAGAAAGTCTTAATTTGTAATTGCTTATTTCCCAATCACAGAAAATTTTAGGTTACAGGGATTCTATAAAAAGCATGAATAATCTACCAAAAGAGCATCTATCTTCAGAAATAATTTCTAACTCGGAAACATCTAACCACGTAGTAGAAAACAATCATCAAGAAGGAAAGGTGTATTTCATTCGGCATGGTGAAAGTACCAGCAATGAACGCAATATTTTTGCAGGTGTATTAGATGTAGATTTGACTGCATTTGGTAGATTACAAGCGCGTCAAGCAGGTTCTGACCTCAAGAAAAAAGGGATGAAGTTCGATGCAGTATATGTCTCTCATATGAGACACGCACGACAAACTTGTGAAATTGCACTTGCTGAAAGTCAGGCTTTGAAATCCTCTGATACTCCTATTCAAATCGACCATCGAATTAGTGAGAAATCTTTTGGTATCTTTGCCGGTCGTAACCTGAATTTGTTGCGTCTAGCTTTGGGCTACGAAGGCTTCGAGGAAATGTTGCATTCACATAACGAAGCACCTCCGGCTGGCGAGAAAATTGCACAAGTTTACGGACGCGCTGCAAGTTTTTACCAAGAGCGAATTGTACCACATTTAGAACGGGGTGAAACTGTTCTGGTGGTATGCCATCAATATGTATTAGAACCTTTAGCACTTTATTTAAGTAATCTGCCTCCCACTGCTTATAAACATCTGAAACTTCCTAATGGTAAAGCACTCAGTCAAGAGGAGTTAGTCAAGTTTCGTGATAAGGAATCCGGTGGTGCAGCTTCTGTGCGTAAACAGATCAATGATCTGTCAATTATGTGGGCAATTTTTCTCTATGCTGCTGCTTTTTTACTAGGATGCTTACTAAGGGCATTAAGTGCCTCCACAGGGGGAATGCCATCAGAACTATTTCGAGGAATAATTGTTGTTTGTCTTGCAGCTTCGACGTTTTATACTTACCTGGATATTGACTTTGCAGGGAGTAAACGCAAAGTAACTTCAACTGTAAAGTATATAGTCTACGGGTGGATGTTAGTAAGATGGATAGTTGGACTATTTTTAATATTTTCGGGAATCTTGTATCAAAGCCCAGGGGATTTATACAAAGTTATGTGGGTGCTTTTTTTGATGGTTCCACCTGCTCTTACTTCGCCAGTTTTATCGGTACTTTGGGGCGGTAATCTTTATCCGTCGGCTATCTTATCCAGAACTTTATCAATCATCACTCCAGTTGCTCTAGTTGTCACATTTGGCTTGGCAAAACAATTACCAATTAACAATTCAAGCCTGATATTTTTCGGGATTATTCTTATTCTTGGTCTGGCAATACCGGGAGTTTTAGCTCAGTTTTGGCGTGACAAATCTCCTGTTGAATCAAACCACCACAGTAAGAACTGGAAATTTATTGGAGTGCTTGCTGTCGCATTCATGGCTTTGGCAACTGGGTTTCAGTTTACTCCATCAACATTCATTTCCGACTTATTTTCATCAACAGATCCGAACCGTTCACTAGCCTGTTTGCAACAACTAGCAGTGGCAACATTAGTTTTTATCTTAATCCGGGTCTTTAGCGTATTAACTTCAGTATTGACAACAGGCAAGCTGAATAAGGCAGAAGCTAAGGATGCTTATATCCTGCTTGTGAATCCTAATTTTTTCCTGTGGGGTTCTCTTTTTCTGGGAGTTTCTACAACGGCAAATCCAGAAGCTGTAAGATATGCAATTTTTTGGGCAGCATTAGGGTTTTTCTCCATACCACTCATCGAACAAATATTGTTTATAAATTCATTTGGTAATGAATTATTGAGAGAAACTTTACGCTCTTCCATAATGGCAACAGAAGATATCAGAAAGCTTTTCCTGGAATTGGATACAGATGGAAGTAAAGCACTTGATAAAGATGAAATTATGGAGCTTTTAGGTCGAATAGAGGATATGACAACAGGTGAACGTAGCTCACAAGAAGTCAGGAGATACATAACTGATTATCTGTTCAACACTCTAGACGCAGATAAAAGTGGAACAGTTGATTTGCAAGAGTTAGAAGAGTATGTATCAACCTATGGGTTAGTTGCTAACCTTAATGTTGTCTCTGGTGCTGCATCCCCAGTTTCATTAGGGACTTAATACAGTAATCAAAAAAGTTCAGAAATATCAAGTTATTGTATTAGCTTGTTTTCTAGTAATTAAAAGTAAAATATTAAGGATATATTTTTAATAGTTTACTTTTAATTTGTGACCTATCTACAAAGTTAAATAAAAGAAAAAAGTATGACATTAAACATTGAACTCTTAGAGCAAAGTTTTGACAAAGTTAAACCTCACGCGAATGAATTTGCGGCCAGTTTCTACGATAATCTTTTTCAAGCTTACCCAGAGGTAAAGCCATTATTTGCTAATACTGATATGGGAAATCAGCAAAAAAAGCTGTTAAATTCTCTAGTTTTAGTAGTAGAAAATCTCCGCAACCCAGAAGCTTTAGGACCGGTTCTCAACGCTTTAGGTGCTAGACACATTGGCTATGGAGCTATTCCTAAATATTATGGACCTGTGGGAGAAGCTCTGCTGATAACTTTTGAGCAGTATCTTAAAGAAGATTGGACTCCTGAAGTTAAAAAAGCTTGGTTAGATGCTTTTACAGCTATTACAAGCTTGATGTTAAAAGGTGCAGGTGTAGAGAATGTACCAACAACACATAATAAATCCGCGATCGCGTCTTCAAAACAACAACTAGCTACCCAACCAATTGAGGAAAAAATAGAGGAAATCACCCCAGTAAACCCCGCCGATGAGCCAATAACAGAACTCCCCGAAAAACCTTCAGAGTTACCTGTAGAAATCTTAGTAAATAGTTTTGAAAAAGTTAAACCATGCGGTGATGAATTTGCCGCCAGCTTCTATGAGAATTTGTTCAAAGCTTACCCAGAGGTGAAACCGCTATTTACCACTACTGATATGGGAAATCAGCAAAAAAAGCTGTTAAATTCTCTAGTTTTAGTAGTAGAAAATCTCCGCAACCCAGAAGCTTTAGGACCGGTTCTCAACGCTTTAGGTGCTAGACACATTGGCTATGGAGCTATTCCTAAATATTATGGACCTGTGGGAGAAGCTCTGCTGATAACTTTTGAGCAGTATCTTAAAGAAGATTGGACTCCTGAAGTTAAAAAAGCTTGGTTAGATGCTTTTACAGCTATTACAAGCTTGATGTTAAAAGGTGCAGCAGAAAAATCTTCACCTCAAGGCATCCAAGCTAAAAAACCTGCTATTTTAGAAAAATCGGCTCCTAGGGAAAACCCGGCCACTTTAGTGCAATCTCCAACAGATGAAATAACAACACAAACTCAATTTCAATCTCTAGGAGATTCAGAGCAAAAATCTCTAATATCAATCCAGTTAAATCTTGAATTTTTCCAAAAAATTATCAAGAATTTTACAGCTAAATATCAGGAAGTTCAGTCGAAAAATTCCCAACAGCCCTTAACTCAATATCTCAAAGAAATTCCCAGGAAACTTATTGATGCTTTCTGGATAGCTCCAGTATGGTTAGTTGTGATAATTTCGGCAGTTATCTTTACAATATTTTTGGTAATTGTCGATGATAATTCTTTGCTGGGAGAGGTTTTTGGTGCTGCTGATACTATCAGTTTGGTGGTGGCACTGGTTTTATTTATTAAAGAAACCCCTGATCGTCGTAAACAATTTCATTATCAAGCCTGGAGTACAATTGATGCAGCCAACAATGTTAAAGTTAGTTATGCGAGAATTTTAGCGCTACAAGATTTGAATGAGGATGGTGTTTCTTTGAGGGGTTTGGATGCTCCGGGGGCGGAGTTGGTAGATATTAATCTCTCTCATGCTAATTTGAGTAAAGCTAATTTAATTGAAAGCGATTTGACAAATGCCAACCTCTCTCATGCCAATTTAGATAATGCTAATCTCTTTCAGGCTAAACTTAGTGGTGCAAATTTAAGTCATGCCAAACTCGGTTTTGCTAACTTGACTAAGGTTAATTTTAGTAGTGCTAATCTCAGCCATGCTAATTTGATTTGTGCGGATTTAAGTAGTGCTAATTTGAGTGGTGCTAATTTGAATGATGCTAGTTTGAGTGGTGCTAACTTAGAAGGTGCTTACCTAACTGGTGCTAATCTAAAAAATGCTAAAGTTACCGATTATGAACTAAGTAGTGCTTTTCTGGAAGGTACGATTATGCCGGATGGTTCACGATATCAATCTCAGAAATCTGGGGAAAAAAATAAATAAATTTATGCCAGTTTGTTGAGGAAAATTTTAAGTACAACTTTTCGACATTGCCCCTTAAATACTAGCAAACTATGGAATTTTTTTAATCAATTTTCTCTCACTATCTTCGCGAAATTTGATATGGGAAACGAGCGTGAGCATTTTCTGGGCTGTGCAGCGATCGTGGACATATCAAGAAGGAAAGTATGGCAATCCCATCAGAGTCATGACAAATGTGGGATTGCTATAGGCATTGAGTTGATGTCATTCCTGATCGTGCTATTTCATCAAATGAGATCAAATATCAGAAGAATAAGGAGAAAATTTGAAACCAGGGATGAATAACAAATGGATGAGGTGAAATGTCAATGGTTAGAAGCCGCTGGTTTTCGAGTGGGATATACGACAGAGTTTCTGGAATTTTCACCCCAAAAAGTCGCGTTTATTGAGTTCAAATTTTCTCTCAGGAAACGATTTGATATTCTTACTTTTTTCTGGAAAGATGGTAATTCTATTGTCCGCTTTACGGCAAAATAGAATCTCGAAATTCAGGGAGCAAGGATGCTATTATTAATAATTCGACATTTAACCCCCCAAAGGTTATAATATAATTTTCCTATGTTTGTACTTATGCTCAGTTAATATCGTTTTTTAATTTTGGGGAGCGATATGCACTTAGAAACGATAAACCACGATCAATTACAACGGGAAGCCAGTGACGAAAACACATCAGAGGCGCGCCTAGACGCGATCGCTGATTTCAGTGTAGAATTAGCCAGACTGGTAGCAAATAATCTCGCAACACCTCCTAAATTACTAAGAAAACTAAGTACGAGTCAAGATTTTGTGACTCGTCGAAATGTTGCAACTAATCCGAATACTCCCATTGAAATTTTAATCAAGTTAGCCAATGAATTTCCTGATGAGTTTTTCGCAAATCCCGTTTTGAATTTAATCACAATAGAATCTCCCCAAATTTTTGAGCAGCTAATTCCTTATAATACTTTGATGTGTCTGAGCCAATCAGAATCCGCGTCAGACTATTTTCTCAGAGCCGTAGAAAATTTGATGTTAAAATTTTCTGAAAAACCAATAATTAATTATCCCACACATCGTAAAAAAGAACAAGAGGAACAGGATAATGCCATTAGAGAATTATTATTAATAATCCTTAATAATCCTAGAACTTCCGTAAATTTTATCAAAAGAATGCTCAGTCATTCTGATCCTTTTATTCGTGAAACTGTGGAACTTCATATCATCAACAGTGAAGAAATTACAGGCAGTTGGAAGGAGAAACTTCAGATATTAATTCCTCACACTCAAATTGGAAAAGACCAGTATTTTCTTATTTTAAAAGAATTAGAAAAAATACAAATTATCTCTGATTCACCTTTTTTAAGAAGATTAAAGTTTCCAGAAAAACTAGAGCATTTAACTCCATATTCATCATCTAAAAAAGTTGATGATAACTTTATAAATTTATCAAAATTGTTACAAGAAGTATTGACGGAACAGTTGGCAGAGGAATTAAAGGAAAAAAATGATAAAAATACAGGCTATTTTAATTCAGATAATGCTCGTAATTCAAGTGTTTTATTAAAAGTATTAAAGGAGCGAAATTTTGCTGTAAAAAAAGAAGAAATCCTCGCAAGTGATCCGAAAACACCGAGGCAAATTTTAGCAAAATTAGCCCTATTGAAAGATCCAGAAGTCCGCGAAAAAGTTGCAAGAAATCCTCAAACACCTGCCAACATATTAGAAAAATTAGCACAAGATGAAAATGAATGGGTGCGTCGTAGCATTACAGAGAATCCCAAGGCCCCCAGTCAGCTTTTAGAAGAGTTATCAAAAAATGTTGATTTTTGGATTTATCATGCTCTCGTGGTTAATCCAAATACACCTAGTTCCACTCTAGCATATTTAGCTTCTTTTAAGGATTGGGAATTAAACCAAAAAATTTTAGTCCATCGTAATACAGAGATATCCCTTGTACTAGAAATACTAAAAAATCAGGTATCTCTCTGTGTGAGATTGCTGGCAAAAGAAAATATTCCTGATATAATATTGGTAGAACTCTTGAGTCATCCGTCGGAGGAAGTGCTAAAATTTTCCGTAGGAAGGTATTTAGCACAGCACCCAGATTTGGTATCATTCGTCATTGAAAAGTATCCCTATTATCAGACTTCGAGTTTTAGTCGTCTTATCATTCTTTTTCACCCTGAAACGCCGAACTCTTTTTTGAAACACGCGATCGCGTCCTTATATTGGATTGAGCGTTTTGCCGTTGCCCAAAATCCCAATACATCCTGGGAACTTTTACAAATTTTAGCTCAGGATATGAATCAATTGGTGCGGGCTGCCGCCCAGGAAAATTTAGAGAAAAAATCTACTTAAACTTATGAAGACATTATCTCTTTTACCCAATCCTAAAACCCCTCAATCTTACTCCCTTGAGCAATGGCAAAAGGAAGCTTTAAATATTAATACATCAGGGGAGCGCTTGAGAGAACTTTCCTCTGTTAATGCTTTCTTAGCGCGACTGGTTGCCCTTAACCCCAATACTCCCTGTCATCTGCTAGAATCATTAAGTTATCATTGGGACGCAATCGTGCGGAAAAATGTCACACTCAACCCCAATACTCCCCTGAAAACATTATTTCAATTGGGAGAAGAATTTCCCGAAGATTTTTGTGAAAATCCCATATTTTTCTTATTACTGCTCGAAAATCCTTATTGTTTAAATGATCTCCCTCAAAGAACACTATATCATATTCTTAATTATGAAAAAATTCCCTCATTTTTTCGAGAAACTATCGTGATGAAAGGTACAATTTCTCTCCAATATGAGGTAGCCAAAAATCGGAATACACCTCCTAAATTACTAGATAAATTAGCCCAAGGAAATGCGACGATTCGTTATGCTGTGGCTCAAAATCCTAATACTTCTCTTCCGACTCTTCAATTGTTACTGAAAAATCATAACCCAACAGTTAGTTTGGCGGCAAAAACTAATCTAATGCGTCGTCAGTTAATCGATTAATGAGAGATTAACTCATTTAATTAAAATGCTATAATCACAGTTTTTCATCTATTTTCCTGTCGTTAATCTTATATCAGTCCCAGCATAAGACTTGTCCACGACCTTACCTCATACATGAGAAGATATGTTAACATAAATCAGAGAGCAAAAAATCACATAATCCCCAATCTAAAATCAGCATGACACCTGCAGCCCTGAAACAGTATCTCAATAACTTAATCGCCAAAAATATCAAAATTAGCACCATGATTTGGGGGGCTCCTGGTATTGGTAAATCTAGTATTGTGAGCCAGGTTTCCCGTGTGCATAAAATGGATTTTGTTGATGTCAGACTATCCCAATTAGCCCCGACGGATCTTCGGGGCTTACCTGTAGCAGAAGATGGTATTTCTAAATGGTATCCACCGGAATTTTTACCTCGCTCTGGCAATGGTATTTTATTTTTAGACGAGTTGAATATGGCTCCCCCCGCGATGCAGGGTGTTGCCCAACAATTAATTTTAGATCGTCGTGTGGGTTCCTATCAAGTACCGGAAGGATGGTATGTCTGGGCTGCGGGAAATCGGAAGGAAGATCGCGCCGCGGTTTTTGATATGCCATCCCCTTTGGCTAACCGTTTTTTACATTTACAAGTTGAGCCGGATTTTGAGAGTTTTAAATCTTACGCGATCGCGACAAAAGTCCATGAACAAATTATGGCTTTTCTCTCTTTTCGACCGACTTTACTCCATAAAATTGACCATCAAAAACCCACTTGGCCTTCCCCCCGCTCTTGGGTAATGGCTAATCAATTACATAAAGCTAAATTGGATATCTCACCAGCGATCGGAGAGGAAACAACCGCGGAATTTAATGCCTTTATTCAAGTCTATCAAAACTTACCTGATTTAACTCTTATATTTAGTGGACAAGGTGATAAAATCCCCTTTCCTCAAGAGCCTTCTGTGCGCTATGCCACCACGATCGCGTTAGCGGTGCGCTCCAGTGATGTCACAGAGGCTTATAATGCTTTTTTCTGGATGAGTCAAGTCGCGACACCTGAATGGGTAAGATTATTTGTCCTTGATTTATTTCGGCAAATGCGTGTTCAAGGCAAAATTGGAGTGCTCGCGACAATGGCACAAAAAAATCCCCTACTTCAACAGTTTCTTAAAGAGTTTCAAACTCTTTTAATTTGAAAAAAGAAGGAAGAAGGAAGAGAAGGAAGAGAAGGAAGAAGGAAGAAGGAAGAAGGAAGAAGGAAGAGAAGGAAGAAGGAAGACGGAAGAGAAGGAAGAAATTAATGAACCACAAAGGCACAGAGGGCACAGAGGGAAGACGGAAGACGGAAGACGGAAGACGGAAGTTGACAGTTAACTGTCAACTGTCAACTGTCAACTGTCAACTGTCAATTACCCATTACCAATCACCCATTACTCATTAATATGAAATTAACACCGGAATTAGAAAAAACAATAAGTGCATCCCTGTTGCGCTTACAAGTAAAATCACCTTTTTTTGCTACATTGGCATTATTTACTCATTTTCAAAGTACGGAATTTCTCCCCACAGCGGGAACTGATGGCAAAAATATTTTTGTTAATCCTCAATTTGTCCACGCTCTCTCTCCCGTACAATTAGACGGTTTATTATTACATGAAGTCTTACACGCGGCTTTACTTCATGTTTTACGACGCGGACAACGAGACTCTATAATATGGAATATTGCCGCGGATATAGTTGTTAATGGTATGATTGCTGAACAATGCAATTTTGAACTACCAGAGGGAGGAATACGCGACATAGAATTAGAAGATTTAAGTGTAGAAGAAATTTATGAGATTTTATTAAAAGATTGTCAAAAATTCTCTTTAAATTGCCTAGACTTATTAGAAGAAGCACCCTGTGATAACCGAGAAGATCCTAATAATTCTGGTGGTAGTTTAGGAGCCGCAAAACGAGCCGTGTTAGAAACTCATTGGCGAAATGCTATGCAACAAGCGATCATTATTGCCCGCTCTAATAATGGTCAAGGTTCGATTCCCGCGGGGTTGCGACGTGAATTAGGTGCTTTAACTAAAGCACAATTAGATTGGCGTTCTTATTTATGGCGTTATTTAGTGCAAACACCTACTGATTTTAGTGGATTTGATCGTCGGTTTATTGGTAGAAAACTCTATTTAGAAGCTTTAGAAGGGGAGTCAGTTCAAGTTTTTGTCGGAGTCGATACCAGTGGCTCTATATGCGATGAACAAATGCGGATGTTTCTTAGTGAAGTCTTGGGAATCTTAAATTCTTATCCCCATTTAATCTGTCAACTTTATTATGTTGACGCGAAGGCTTATGGACCTTACACTCTCGAATCTAATGCTAAAATTCCTTCTCCTGTTGGTGGAGGTGGCACATCTTTTGTACCCTTTTTTGAGAAAGTAGAAGAAAATCGCAATGGGGAAACTACAGGTGTCTGTGTTTATCTGACTGATGGTTATGGAATATTTCCCTCGGAAACTCCCTTTCTTCCTGTTTTGTGGGTAGTGACACCTGGGGGTTTGGATTTGGAAAAATTCCCCTTTGGTGAAGCTGTACGACTATTATCAATTTAGATGCTGATTTACCATGCTC
Source organism: Microcoleaceae cyanobacterium bin_387 (assembly GCA_037440985.1). Lineage (GTDB taxonomy): Bacteria > Cyanobacteriota > Cyanobacteriia > Cyanobacteriales > Microcoleaceae > JBEDKD01. Next base: position 17,827 of record JBBITB010000031.1, on the reverse strand, counting down.
TCATCTCCCTTTTTTCCTGAAATTCTGATGGAATGATGCACCCAGAAGGATCTAATGGCAAGGGTTTGATTTTACTTAACTCTTTTGACTTGGGAAAACTTTAGACTTTTTTCTCTAGTTGCGAAACACTTCATCAGAAAACATTTCTGTCAGGGTTCGCAAATAGGGTAAAAATACCATCAAATCTTCACTGGGTAAGCGATCGTGCATTTCCCAAAAGAGCACTAAAAGCATATCTTGGACTAATTTCCAACTGACATGAAGGCGAGGATATAACATTACAGCAATGGGGAATAATTCCTCTTGAATCGGGCGAATACTGCCTTCGAGAGCACATAAGCATAAGTAGCTTTGGAAAATCTCTACATCACGAATGCTCGACGTTTTCACCATTTCATTTGTCAATTCTCCAGTGGTGCTGCGATAACCCGGATGTTGGGCAGACACGCGATCATAAACAGAACGTGCAATTGCCGTTGTGCAGGATAATAAGTGTTGTACTGCTTTTAAAGAAACCGATTTCGGATCGTGATTCGCCGCGGCTTCGTGAATATCTCCAAAGGGAATATGTAAATAGTCGTCAATAATTTTTAGATAGGGGACAAAATGGGAGCGCTGACGAGAAGCAAGAGTCCCTAATAAGATATGAGAGACATAATGAAACTGCATTGTTACAAATCCCAGCACTAGGGGATCTGCTTCTGAGTATTTCCGTCTAATTTCAATAATTTGTCTCCCCATTAACACCGATAAACGAGTTGGGGGTTCTTCTTCTGCATAAGCATTAATCGCCTGTTGATAAAGCCTACGACTATCCCCAATCATGTCAGAAGATCTAATTAAATCAGGACTGATCGCATGGCGTTGAATATCTCCAGCTAAAAGATTTTCTACCTTATTCCAAGCCATATCACAGGCGACTTTCAGGGTATCGAGCAACTTATCCGCGATTTTGGCACGGTTTTCTTCTTCTTCAATCTCTGATTTTTGTACAGGAGCCAGTTGAGCCAATTTATCGTGGGCTGTGACTGTACTGTAATATTTTTTGGCCCAACTGACTGCCAGAGAAGATACTTTGTTTTCAGCTGGTTTGGACGCGATCGCGAGTTGTTCATTTCTCATAATCTCTGTATCCATCGCGATGCTGGAAATAACTTCTCCATTATCAACAACTTCACTGTCAAAAACTGGGGATGACGTGGTGGGTAAGTTAGTAGTAATCATCGCAGACTTTTCTCCTGTAAAAAATAACTCCTACATTTATAGGTATCTCATCTGACACCGGGTAAAAGCATTGGCCACTTGGCCAATCTTTCACGGAAGACAATCTGGCATTTGTACTAATCTCTGATTTTGACCCTTGATCTCCTACATTAGGTAAATTTTCGTAGCCGTTCAAGTAGTAATTGATACAAAAAGTTGTCTTTCTTGAGTTACCTACAAGAAAGTTAACATAAAATATAAAGAAAATATAAAGAAAATCGGAAAGTCAGACTATGGGTGGCTCTTTTCGGTAATCAAATTATTCACGGATCGAGCCATCGGGCATAATCGCGCCACAGAGGATCGCGCCTGCAATGTTGGCTTCATTTAAGAGGACAAAGGTAAGATTTGTCCCCCGTAGATCCGCGCCACTAAAATCAGTACCGCGGACATCTGCAAAGGAAAGATTTGCTTTTCTTAAGTCCGCGCCATTAAAAGTCGCGCCTCGTAAATTTGCCCCACTGAGGTTAACGGATCGTAACCTCGTGCCGCGAAAATTGCCTCCATTGAGATAAGCTTCACTGAGATTGGCATTTTCTAAGGTTTCTCCCCCCAAGTCTTTTCCACTTAAATCAATGCCAGAAAAGTCTCTCTCTCCTTTTTCATATTGTTGTAATAACTGTTCTACCGTTTGACATCGTGGTGGGACTTTATCATCGGATTTTCCTGTCTTTGTTTGCACCTGAAATCTGAGTAGATTTTGTTTGTAGGAAGATTGTGGTATTGAGTTTTTTCTCTTTAATTCTTGCTCTTCTTCTCGGCTTTTTACTGTTGCGATTCGCATTTCTAATTCATCCATGATAACAGAGGCTAATTCGGAGAGGATACTCAGTTTTTCATCGGGAAGTTGTTGGGAAACCAGGTCAAAAATTGATAACACGCCAATATTGTAGCCTTCTGGAGTGGTAATGGGAGCACTGGCACAAAAGCGAATTCCCACAATTCCTGTCATGACTGACATATTGGCAAATTGAAGATTGAGCAGCGTTTCGGGAATTTGAACTGGATGTTTTAAGCTCAGGAGGTGAGAACAAAGAGAACGCGATCGCTTTACCTGCTCAATATGTATCCCTCCATAACAAGATTTCACCCATACTCGATCTTCGTCAATAAAAGTTAACTGGGCAAAAGGGACATTGAAGAAATGAGCCGCGAGGGTTGTCACGCGATCAAAGGCAACTTCTGAGCCTGTATCAAGAATGTTATAGCGATAGAGGGCGTTTAAACGCGCTGTTTCATTCACAATAGGAAACACAACAACTTTAGTTTTTTCTTGATATTGTATTGACATTTGCCTACTCTGTCTATTTTGCTAAATATTATCAATGATTTTAATTTTTATGGCAGCGGTTGTCGTTTTTCTGTGTTCAAATTGACTGGGGTTCAAAAAAAATTATTAAAGGTATTAGTTTTTCTGATCAATCCCGATTACCCGAAGAGATAAAAACCCGGTTTCTTTTCAAAACCGGGTGGAAAAGGGTTACAGGGAATAAACTTGACCATCAATAAGTAAACGAGTAATCCCTTTGGCTTGTAGATAGGGCGTGACTTTTTGAAGGACGCGACTATCGGGTACTTTACAAACTCGCTGATTACGAGCACAGAAGCGACGCGCCACGCGATGATTATCAAAAATAGGTAATGTTTTCTCCCAAATTTCTTCTGGGGGAATTTGCCCTAATTCCCCAAAAGCTTTCAGGGGACGGGTAATTAATTCGGCACTACGATCAACCACTAAATAACAAGTTCTGGGGAGGGAGGCTTCATGTAGAGGTAAAATGACTAATGTGTTGCCTCTGAGTTGAAAGCCTGTAGAAGCCACATCAAACCCAAAGAAAGAATCATCCTCCTCATAATCCCTCGGTTCATAATCATCTTCATCTTCATCTTCATCTTCATCTTCATCTTTGTCTTCGTCTTCATCTTCGTCTTCTTCCATCTCAGAGTCAAAATCCTCAAAATCTTCTCCTTCGAGGATAATTTTAGATCCCGTCATTTCTCCTAAATTACTATTGGAAGACTCATAGTCTTCTTCTTGGAGATTGATCTCGTGGGGGACTGGTAACTCTCTGGAATTGAATTCTGATTCTAAAGAGTTTAGAGAATTTGAGGGGGAAGGTGAGGTGAGAGATTCTCTACTGGAAGACGAACGCCTGCGAGTGCGAGTTAGTCGCACACCCAGAATGGACTCCGAAGAGTTCAATTCCTCCTTCTGGGAAACTCTTTGAGTTTCCTCTTCCTCTATTTTCTTGACTTTGTTGACTTCTTCAACTTCATTGACTTCTTCGATTTCCTCTAATTCCTCTACTACTGTGGTTTTTGTCGTGGGTGGGGGAGTCTGGAAAGAACGCTTTTGCTTTTGTTGAACAAGTGTTTCATACTCCTCAGAGGACAAACTACTTTGGAGCATGCGTCTCACAGTGGAACTACTCACCCCATAGCGCTTGGCGAGGGTAATAGTGTTTTCATCCGTCTGTCGATACAGACTAATGATTTCTAGTTTGTCGGAATCAGAGAGTTTTTTGGGCGTCATGCCTTCCAAGCCAGAGAACGTATGCAGCTCCAAGGGTGGAACTAGGGATTTTACATTTTACATTAGACTTCTTGCGAAACTAGCTGAAACGCTCATTATTTCGTACAGAAGAATCAGGGTTTAAATGAATTTCGCAAGAGGTCTATTTTAAAGGGAGAGATATGGGCTAACGCAAGAACATTTTCTCAAAAATTTCTTGCTTTTGCCTCTCATCTCTCCCTTATTGTATAAGGTCATGGGTCTAAGGACGCACAAATTGAATTAACTCTTTCGATTCCACGTCCCCCACTCCTACAGGACTCCTCAGATAAGGGTACTTTAGGAAGCACTACTGCCGCGTCTGCTACGTCGACTTTGACGCGATCGCGTGGAGATATCAAATTCTAAGACTGCCCCAATGCCAAAGAGAATGGCACTGAAGACAAAAAATACTTCTGGTAAATTGCCACTTTGGTAAGCCATTGCTCCAGCTTGGCTATCACGCCATTTGAAGTACATATCCGCGATGTAGAGGGAAAAAGTCGCCGCGGCAATCATCCGCCAAGACTGAGAAAAGCGTCCCCCCCAAAAGGCGAGTAGTAACGCAGTCGCAATAATAAGCAGGAAAACGTCTCCGACGATATAAAACAAGTTTACCCCTTTGGCATAGGGTTCTAGTTTATCGTTGAGCGTTAACACCCAACTGGGGGCATTAGACTTTTCTTCTTCTTCTTCCTCTTCTTGGGGCGCCGATGATGATTCTTTCATCGCGGGCGCGGTTTTGGCTGCTGCTTTCGCGGCTTTCTTACCCGGGGCTACTTGCTCCGTTGATGGGCGGGCTAGACCCAGATTCACACGCCATTCAGTAGGTGCCGCGATCCATACCGCGATCGTAATACCCAACGCGGCAATACCGGCTAAAAGGGCCCACTGAATCGGCTCCAAATTTAGACGTTTTGACGTAACCGCGAGTACCATACCCCAAATGAGTACGACATAGCTACTAATATAAAAAAGATCCGCGGGTGAAACATCGGGATCTAACTTAAAATAGAGTTCCCAAATGCCAAAGAGAACGCCGCCGATAAAATAGAAGAGCATCCCCAAACCCAATCCCAGCCATACATTTCGTCCGCTTACCATCTGAGGACTTTGCCAGTTTCGGAAACAAATTGTTGAAGCTCCCAGATAGGCAACCAGTTCAAAAATGTAAGTACCTAACCTGTACCACAGGGGTAATTCTTCATTCGCGGATTGGGGGACACTAAACAGTAGGAAAAATAACAGGGCTAATACAGCCCACACAATTCCTGCAATCACAACCGTTTGAGCTGATAGGAAGGCTGGAGGACTAGATGACTTTTCTGAAGAGGTGGTCATAGGGCTTTTTGGGGGCATAACTAGCAAGGTAATGGCAAAAAGAATGGGTGGGACTTGGTGGGTATTCTCCAAGAAACCTCCCCAATTATGCCCTAATACAGGGCAATCTTTCTCTGTCAATTGGGGGGCAATTGTCAAAGATTTGTTAAGCTCAACTCCACAATTTGCCATGTTGTGATTTTTTCAGCCAATCCAGAAAGGATGTTCGTTCAGAAGCTTGCATATCTTGTAAGACATCGGAGATGCCTTCGGCAAAGGTGGTATTGCCAAAGTAGGCTTTTCCTAAACGATGCAGTTCTTGCAACAATGTATTTATATGTTGCTCCTGCCAAGGTGGTATTTTCAAACCGTGGAGGGGATCAACTGTGAGCAAATGTTTGATGTTATCAGCAGAGTCGGCTTGGGGAAATTTTCCTTGTTGAAAGACTTTAGCAATGTCTTTCTGAAACGATGCTGCTTGTCTAGCTCCGAGGAGGTCTTCGACATCGAAGTACACCGCTTGGAGTAGTAATAGACAAGCTTGGATAAAGAAGGGTGATTTGGCATCTATACTTGCATCTTCGGAGACCAGTTGATCCAAGCGGACTTTGCCCCAGACACTAAAACGGTCTGGCTCCTCTAGTAGAACACAGGCTTTTCCTCGATTGTCTGTTAAATCGCGCCACAAAGTCCTCGCCTCTTCTGCTTGTTTGCTGCTGAAGGCGCTGATTAGGCGAAAGGTCTGCCCCTGATAATTGAGAATCGGAATCGGCTGATCCCGTTTTGGGTGTTGAAAGTTTGTTATTTCAACATCCTGCCGTTTCAGAATAAACATGACACTGTGACTAGACTCCTGTCATGGGCCGGGTTGACTGTATTGTAATCTTGATTCGGAGTTTTTACCTGTATGACACGGCACTACCGTGTCCCTACGGGCATGGCTGCTTTCTTCGTCGCGATCGCGTTTTGGGCTTTGACCACTCAGCTTGATTGCAATTATTCACAGACTATAGTATTATATCTGTTATTGTCTATTTTTATCCTCTATGTTATCCTCTATGGTTGACATGGTTTCTTGCCTTCTCTCCTGTTTTAGGAAAATACTCCTATAACATAATCTGTAGCCCTTGTCAATCTAGTCGTCCGAAAAATTTTCTCTTTTTCTGTGGGTGCGTAACTCAGCCGGATAGAGTAGCTGCCTTCTAAGCAGTTTGTCGGGGGTTCGAGTCCCTCCGCACCCGTTTCCATAGACTAAATAATATAATGGAAGATTACCAAGCCGCCTTTTTAGAGCGTCATAAGGATACCGAAACCCTTGACTCCTCTGCCAGAAAAGTAGCCGCGATGCACTTTGGTGGTGTTACCATAGAGTGTTTGCTAAAATGGATGATATTAGATTCCCTACCCAAGGGTGCAAAGCGAGAATGGAAAACAGATTTTAACAATCCTCAACACACAATTACTAATCCTGGTCATAGTTTTCAAGATGCTTTAAAGCGACATAATAAGCTTCATGATAGGGTGCAAAAGTTTCCACAGGTAATGAAATGGCTTAACACAGTTGAAAATCCCAACAATCAACATTTTATAGATATGCGCTACTCTAGTCGTGAACCTGATAATCCAGACTATAAGGAGTGGCGGTTGGCATATAACCGTCTCATAGATTGGCTACAGAAACAATCGACTCAACTTTAAAGAGGCAAAAGATATGGAGGAAACCTGGCAAGTATCACTGAAACGGCAGCTTACGGACAGTTATGTGCAGAGTCCGCAGGAATGGACTGACATAAATATTTCCACTTCTGGACTTCTGAATTTGACGATTGTAAGTCAGAGATTTACAGGCTTATCCATGTCGCAGCGAAAGGAGCAATTGCAGAGCATCCTGAGTCAATTTAAGATTAAGATATCCCCAGGTTTTATTTCTTTATATACAGTAGAAGAAGCACGATCCCTGAATTTGTCAGCCCCACAACTTGTAAAGGGAAGTTCCATAAATACTTGGCAAGATTTAGCATTGTGGGCAGCAAATCCACAAAATCAATCCCCATCTCCTCAACCTCAACCCCGCATTCCTCGAACAGTCACATTTTATTCCTTTAAGGGGGGAGTCGGTCGAACAACTGCATTAACCCATATCGCTTGGATTTTGGCTATGCGCGGTCGTAAAGTTGTAGCTGTTGACTTAGATTTAGAAGCTCCGGGTTTAAGTACAGCTTTTAGCTTAAACCCACTCCCTCAATTCGGTATTGTAGATTATTTTTATGAGCGATCTTATTTGCCTGAAGGGTTAGAACCTCATATTTTAATCACCAAGATATTTGGCGAAGTGACAATACCTGATGCTACAGGAAGACTCTTTATTGTTCCTGCTGGTTCTTTAAGTCTTGACTATATTTCTAAGGTTGATGATCTTAGAGCAACTACTATTCTTGATCATGGTGAAACCCTCTGGTCTATTTTTAGTCGTGAAATTCAAGAACAGCTAAAACCAGATATTATCTTGGTAGATTCGCGTACCGGAATCAATGAATGGGGTGCTTTATCTCTACTCCAAGCTGCTGATGAAGCGATTATATTTTTATTTCCAAATGAGCAAAATCAACAAGGGATTGATCTTCTCCTAAAATCACTTAATTCTTTTGGCAAGCTGTCGATAAATTTTGTCTTTTCACCTGTTCCCGATCTCAGCGATACTGGAATGGCTAAAGTTAGAAGGCTTTGGGGGCTTTTACGCGAAGTAATGGAGCGAAAAATAGATGATGAACTGAGTGAAAATGGGGATGAATCAGATGAGTCTCAATCTGAAATAGCCGAACCATTGGTAGTGCCTTACCTTCAACCAATTGCTCTAGCCGAGCATTATCCTGTAACGGGCTTATTGGATTACTACAATCGAATTGCTAACTTAATTGACGAAGAAACTAATCAAATCCGCTCCCAGGAAATTCTAACGGGAACAGATGCAGAACAACGCTGGAAAATTATTGAAAGCCTTCAATTTCAAGCATTAAACGCGGCTGATCCCAAACAAGATTTGAATTTACTATTTCAGAAAACTGCTAATTTTGAAAAATTCTTAGATGAAACAACTTGTCTGATACGCGGTCGAAAAGGCACGGGGAAAACGGCACTTTACTTACTTCTATTAAAACATGAATCTAAGGCTAAAAAGTTAGCTCGTGGTCGATTAGATTCCGTAACTTTTATATCTGGTCATGGTGGATTTGAAAACAGTCGCCCAACACGCAACGAATTTCAAATCATCAATAAAAGCTTAACGGATAATAATGGAACCTGGGAAGAATTATGGCGAGCCTACTTAATAGTTCGATTATTCCAAGAAAACAGTTTAAAACTGCCAGATAAAGGGGGGCAGAAAACTAAATTTGAAGGTTTACGGGAAATTCTGAAAGGACTATCCCCAGAAAACTGGCAGTCTGAACATACTCAAGCATTAATTCAATTATCAACTGATTCAAATTTGAGACTTGTTCTGTCAGATGCCTTAGTGATGAACGAACAGCAACGGGATAAAAATCAAACTCTTTGGCTTTTATATGACGATTTAGATGAAGACTTCCCCGAAAGAGATGGAGTTAGGCAACAAGCTTTAACGGGTTTATTTCAACTAATTCAGGCTTGCGATGCCCGTCGGTTAACCTCAATTCGATTTAAAATATTCCTGCGGGAAGATATCTGGAATCGGTTGAACTTCGACAATAAAAGTCACTTCAATGGACGCGATCTATTTTTGAAGTGGACAAGGGTGGATTTCTTGCGATTAGCCCTTCGTCAAGCTATGCAATCACGAGATTTTAAAAGTTTAGTAGATCGTTCTGCACCTGTTGAAAATATTGATAATGCTAATGAAGAAACCTTAAATCGCGCCTTGGATTTATTGTGGGGAATTCGTCGAAGAACAGGCAATAAAGCTAAGTATGTTTATCGATGGGTTTACGAACGTTTATCCGACTTAAGTGGTACTGTATTTCCTCGCAGCTTAAGTGCTTTACTTCAAGGAGCAAAAGAGCAGGAGCTAACTTATCAAGGACAAACATCTGTTAAGTATCCAACTGATCGTTTACTCCGAGGGACATCTCTGGAGATTGGTTTAGAAAAGGCATCAGATGAACGTTGTGATGCAATTAAACAAGAATATCCTGACCTATGTCAATTTTTTGATGCCCTAGAAGGTGTTCAAGCTTTACCTTTGAGAGAACAACTTGAAAAAGTGTGGGAGAAAAGCGCACGGGAAATATATTCTGATTTCGATGAATTTGCCAATTTTTTAAGCGAAATTGGTTTGGCTAAATGGCGGGAAAAAGAACAACGTTATGGGTTTCCTGATATCTATGTCTATGGTTTTAAGATGATTCGTACTGGTACAAAGTAGTCTATTATGCTTCTCAATGAACTTATCGTTACTCACTATTGCCTTTGACAAATAACATTTTGATTGCGCCCTCAGAGCTATCATCTCCTGAGATGTTTGGGACTCTGGACTTACTGATTTTGATTATAGCCTAAATGTTGATACGCTTGATCGGTAATAGTACGTCCTCTATGGGTGCGTTGTAATAATCCTATTTGCATCAAATAGGGTTCATATACTTCTTCTATAGTTTGGCTATCTTCTCCTGTCGCCGCCGCGATCGCGTCTAATCCTACGGGCCCTCCCTTAAAGGTATCAATAATAACAGAAAGTAATTTTCGATCAGTCCAATCTAATCCCAAGGAATCGACTTTAAATAATTCCAATGCTGTCGCGGCAATCTCTTGATTAATCGGTTTTAATTGTTTAACTTCACTATAATCTCTAACTCGTTTTAATAACCGATTTGCTATGCGTGGAGTCCCTCGGGAGCGACGGGCAATTTCTTCGGCTCCATCCTCTGTTACTGATGTCTTTAAAATCTGAGAACTTCGCTGGACTATTTGAGCTAATTCGTCGATTTCATAAAACCGTAATCGTTGAATTAATCCAAAACGATCGCGTAGGGGAGAAGTTAATGAACCCACGCGGGTTGTCGCACCAACCAAAGTAAAAGGTTTGAGGGGAATACTACGAGTTTTCGCGCTTGTACCTTGACCTATGGTAAGATCAATCCGAAAATCTTCCATCGCGGGATACAGTATTTCTTCACTAATTTTCGAGAGACGATGAATCTCATCAATAAAAAGAATATCCCCTTTTTTTAAGGTAACTAATAACCCCACTATATCACGGGGTTTTTCTAACGCGGGTGCGCTAGTAATTTGGCAATTTACTCCCATTTCATGGGCGAGAATTAAAGATAGGGTAGTTTTCCCTAAACCGGGGGGACCATATAATAATAAATGATCCAGGGGTTCCTTTCGTGATTGGGCGGCAGCGATCGCGATTTCGAGGAGTTGTTTTAGTTCTTTTTGTCCGATATAATCACTAAGACGTTGAGGGCGTATTTTTTCCTCTTGCTGGGGGTTATTAACTTCTTCCGGTAGCTCTTCTGGTTCTAAAATTGATTCAGGGAGTGGTGTTTTTTTTGATTTTTCGGAATTATCGGATGTTTTTTTTGATGAAATAATTGCCATATTATACCAGAAAATAAGGAAATGGTAATACTATTGGTGACAAGAGAGGGAATAAAATGAACCACAAAGGCACAGAGGACACAAAGGGGGTTTTTCTATCATTTTTAGGTTAAGGAAGGAATCAGGGGCATTAAACCCTGTTTCGGAGTAGATCCTGCACATCTAAACTCAAGATTTCTTTGATAAAAGGGGTTTAATGGGAATATCTTGGACATTTTTTGTCGGTTGGGTTGAGCAATACTTAAGCCAAGGCATTTCTTGGGTTTTTCGCGACACTTATCCCTGGGGAATGTGCTTCAACCCAACAACCATACAAATCGTTTTTTAGGTTGGGTGAAGGTATTGTTTGGGTAAAACATAATGTCAATAGGGGTTAAAGATTCCCTACAAACTATACTGGGACTACTCTATAATAAATTCTATTGAGATTATACCAAATTGGCTTAAGTTTATGACGGTTTCTTCGGTTTTTCTTGTCCCTGATGATATTTCTTTTGAAGACGCGATCGCGTTGACTCAATCTCTTTTAACTGAAATGGTGCAGGGTAATCTCTCGGAGTCTCAGATAGAAGAGACGATCAGGGCTCTGGTGAAAACCCAAAATGGCGCGAGGGGATTTTTTGTTACCTATCTTACCCATGAAGAAATGTTGGCGGATCATCCTTCTGAGGGTGTTTTGAAGGGGTTAAAATCTTCTCCTGAAATTATATCAGAATTATTAGTGAAAAATCTGGTTATGTCTAGCGCGATGGTAATTCATCATACTCGCCAGAATGCCCAGGAAATGGCAGAAGGTTCCCAAAGAGTCCGATCGCGTTCTCTTAATTTAATCAAGAGTCTGCAATTGAGTAGTATTAATTCCCGTGTTGAACAAATGGGGGAAAGTTTGACGACAAAGGAGGGAAATTATCAGGAATTTCTGCAAAAATGGGGTTATGATGAGGAACAAAAACAAGCTATGCTCCAGACATTAGAATTGTTGTGAAGCTTGATAAAATCCTAGAGGTTGGGTTGCATAAATCAACCCAACCTACAAGCCAGAAAAATCAGAGCTAGTTAACGACGTTTCGTGAAAGAAGATGTTTTCTTCGCAGAAACTTTCGCCAGAGGTTGTACCTGAGTAACTGCAAATTTAAACATCGCGGTGCGAGTAATTGAACTATTCGCTAAATTTAACAAAGGATTTGATAAAATCCCGGCTAAAGTCGTCGCGATTAGTGTCAAAATTACACTGACTTGTAAAGGCCGCATTCCGGGTAAAGTCCAAGTGATTTTGGGATAAGCTTTCACCGCGTCAGACATTTCTTGGGGTTCTTTTACCACCATCATTTTGACTACGCGAATGTAATAATAAATGGAAATTACACTGGTGATTAATCCCAGAAGCACTAAACCATAAAGTCCCGCTTGCCAACCTGCCCAGAATAAATAAATTTTGCCAAAGAATCCCGCTAAAGGTGGGATTCCTCCTAATGAAAGGAGACAAATACTAAGAGCAAGAGTTAACAGTGGATCTTTTTGATAAAGGCCGGAGTATTCGCTAATTTGATCTGTACCAGTCCGCAGGGAGAAGAGAATTATACAGGCAAATCCGCCTAAGTTCATAAACAGATATACCAATAGGTAAAATACCATACTGGAGTAACCTGCTTGAGTGCCCGCGAGTAAACCGATCATGACAAACCCGGCTTGGGCAATGGATGAATAAGCCAGCAGACGTTTCATGCTGGTTTGCGCGAGGGCGACGATATTACCCAAGATGAGGGAAAGAATGGCAAGGGCGGTAAAGACAAAGTGCCATTGTTGGGAAACAATGGGGAAAACGGTGATGAGGAGGCGAATGGCAAGGCCAAAACCCGCGGATTTGGAACCCACAGAGAGAAACGCGACAACGGGTGTCGGTGAGCCTTCATATACGTCGGGTGTCCATTGGTGGAAGGGCACCGCGGAGATTTTAAACGCGATACCCGCGATCGCGAATACTAGCGCGATGACTAAGCCTAAAGATTGCCCATTTCCTTTTTCTAATACTGCCGCGATCGCGCTGAGGTTGGTTTCGCCACCGGATAACCCATAAAGCAGGGAAACACCATAGAGAAATACTCCTGAAGATGCGGCACCAATGAGGAGATATTTTAACGCGGCTTCATTGGAGCGGGGATCGCGCTTCATATATCCCGTGAGGAGATAAGAGGAAATACTCAGGGTTTCCAGGGAGATGAACACCATTACGAGTTCATTTGCCCCACAGAGGAACATTCCTCCTAATGTCGCGGTGAGTAAAATCCCGATAAATTCCGCGAGCGCGGTCCCGGTTTGCTGCACATAGCGGACTGACATTAAAATTGTCACCGCGGTGGAGAGGGCGATAATCCCCCGTAATACCACACTGAGGGGATCGCTGTTAAAACTGCCCAAAAATCCCAGGGGGTTTACGTTATCCCATTGATAAAATAAAGCCGCGATCGCACCGAGAAGTCCCGCGATCGCGACGTAGGGAGTCCATTGAGAGGAATTACGCCCTACTATCAAGTCACCCATGAGAACAACCAGGAGGGTGATAATGACGATACCTTCTGGTAAGATGGTACCAGCATTAAGCTGGGCTGCAAGAGTAGCAAAATCCATATTTTCTGGCAGATTGAATAGGTAATACAGGTTGATGGCCTGTGATGGGCGTTACTTAGTAGGGACACGGCACTGCCGTGCTCCTTGTTATATTTTATTTACCAGAGGGCATTGTACCTTGTCATTGGCCTGAGTGATACATTTTTTCGATGAGGCTTATTCGTTTGAGTTCGCTTTCAGGATTGTCAAAGGGTTTTTATGGTCTATGACTTGCGTTTAATTTTAATCTATGCTATTATTATATTAAACTTTTAATTCTATCAAATCGCCATTGCCAGCAGGTATTAAGCCTGATATAAAACTCACCGGAAATTCCTAAATATCTCAAAACAGCAATAACAACCTATCGTCTCAAATATGAGAAACTATAATTTTTTGTCACCGATTACATAATTTCAATTATGCACATTATTAGCCGTAAAAAGCTGCTAGAGTTTTGCCGAACGCGGACGATTTTACACCAATTGATGAATGGTTTAGAACTGCTAAAGTTGCTAAATGGAAGCCGATAAATGAGGTTAGTCAATTTTTTAATAGTGCTGATGCGGTTGGGAATTTCACCGTTTTTAATATTAAAGGAAACGACTATCGGTTAATTTTTAGTATAGATTATGAAAGTCAAGTTATTTTTGTCAAGTATGTATTAACCCATGCTGAATATAACAAAGAGCAATGGAAAAATGACCCTTACTTTTCATAGAAATGTTTATGGCAACCTTCTCGCCGAGGTTCAACCTAAATTTATTACCAGTGAAGAAGAAAATGAGAGATATCTGGCAATTGTGGAAAGGTTGATAGCTGGAAAAAATCGCACTCCTGAGCAAAATGCTCTATTACAACTTTTGGTAACTCTTATCGAAGATTTTGAAGATCAACACTATGATCTCGATCTTGATAATATTTATTGAGATAAGTAGGATCTTTTTTTAACCGCGATAAACGCGATAAACACAGATGAGAAAATTCTCTTAGATTTGATCAGAAAATTAATGGTTTATTAGGATGAAAAAACGATCGCGCCTTCCCCAAAATCTTAAATAAAGGGAAAGGCATGATCGCGTCTAGTCTTTCAACACCGATAGTGTTACGCGAGTCCAACCAATTTCTCGCTTAATTCCCACATCCGCGCAGCTTTTTCATCATCACGGGCTTGGGGAGAAACCCTTTGCACAAAAGATGTACGATCTTTCTTCTGACGATTTCCCCAACTCCAGTATGCACCGGATTGTTTATACTCAGGATCGGCTACTACTGCCGCAACGCGATCGCCCGCCAATTCCTGAGAAACATAGCCCCCGGTAATATTTTTCTGGAATAAGGGGAAAAGTTTTTGGAAGAGGGGATAATGGTTGCGGAAAAGTGGCGTATCTGCCACACACCCCGGATAAAGAGAGCTAAAAGTAATGCCCGTAGATTCGTGATAACGGCGATGCAGTTCACGCATCGTTAAGACATTACAAACTTTACTGTCTTTGTAAGCTTTGACAGATTCAAATTTCTTACCATCAATCATGGAAATAGGAGCTTGAAAACCTTGGGCAAAACCCTCAAAGTTTCCTAAATCAGGACGCGGAGGAATTTTTCCGCCTAATTCATCGGGGTTGTGAGTCACAGTTCCCAAAATCACCAGGCGGCGATCGAGATACAATGATTTTTTCAGATCCTCAAGAAAGAGATTACATAAGAGGAAATGTCCCAAGTGATTTGTGGTAACGGTTAACTCATAACCTTCAGGGCTGCGTAAAGGCTCCTTTAACAAAGGCATATAAATGGCCGCGTTGCACAGCAAAGCATCCAGAGTATTGTCGCTGGCTCTGAAGTTTTTGACAAACTGACGGACACTTTCTAGGGAGCCTAAGTCAATGTGCATGATCGTGTAACTGTCTTTGGGTATTCCTACCATTTCGGCGGCTTTTTCCGTCTTGGCTAAGTCCCGACACGCCATAACGACATACCATTTTCTTTCGGCAAGGGCCTTCGCGGCATATAAACCTACCCCCGATGAGGCTCCCGTGATCACAACTGTTGGCTTTCCGTATTTACTCATTACTTTTTTGAGACCTTTTGACCACCATTAACTGTCTTTATGATTTTAAGGCACGGATGAGACTATTTTGATCGACTGATTGGTTGAGCCAATTTTTGCTCAGAGGCACTCCACTCCTCTCTGGCTCTCTCGCGGTTGCTTTTATTCCATGCGCGATCGTGCTTACAGCATCTCTCTTGAGGATAATAAAACAGCGAATTTAACTCTCACCCAGAAAGGATAAAAGAGTTTTTGCCCCTTGGAATTAGCTGATATTTTATCACTAATTAGTAATAATAATTAATCCTGAAAGTTGCATGATTTTTGGTGATTTTTCGAGGTTCTTTGAAAATATTTTGTCTCTGGATTAGATTATTTTTAACCGCAGATGAACGCCGATAAACACAGATGTTTTGACATTGTTTTACTATCTGATGATTGCATTCAGAGTGAGGATGTGATATGATTAGGATGGCTACAAAAATTAACAGCTAATCTCACGGTTGGCAAGAAGCCCGATCGCGCCTTCTATTTTCCTCTCTTCAATAAGCTCACTGATAATGGTTTAATAGCTTCTAGTTGATCCGTTAAAAATGTAGGGAGCATTTGAAATTTGCCCAAAAAAATTGTAGTGGGAGCGTCTCGCTCCCTAGGGATCTAATAGGGAGCGAGACGCTCCCACTACCAATTTACAAAAATGAGATGCTCCCAAAATGTAAACATTCCTCCCTAAGCTTCTCTATGCCTAATCTCAATCTCAAGCCCACCAACAAACCGATTAAAGTCTATTATGAGGCCTTAGAAAAGTATGCCAAATTGGGGGTTGTACATGAAGGTGCTGTGCAAACGGCATTTCAACAATTGCTTGAGTCTTGCGCTCGCCAATTTCAATGGACTTTAGTACCACAATATGCTATTAAGCGAGCTAAAAAACAGCCGATTCGGATTGATGGGGCTTTGGTTGATGATTATAATTTAGCCCGGGCTTATTGGGAGGCAAAAGATAGTAATGATGATTTAAAAAAGGAAGTTCAGAAAAAATTTGCTGTGGGTTATCCCAAAGATAATATCATTTTTCAACAACCCGATCGCGCTATTCTTTATCAAGATGGCAAGCTAGTCATGGAAGTCGATATCACTAAACCACAGATGTTGGTGGATGTGGTGCGTCAGTTTTTGGAATATCGACCACCCGCGATTGAACAATGGGAAAAAGCTGTTGATGAGTTTGGTAGTCGTGTCAAAGAACACGCGATCGTCTTACTAGAATTAATCCGCGATCAGGGGAAGAAAAATAAAAAGTTTATAGATGCTTTTGCCGATTTTATGCAACTTTGTCGTCAGTCAATTAATCCTAACCTTTCCGAAAACGCGGTTGAGGAGATGTTGATTCAACATTTATTGACAGAGCGCATCTTTCGCAGTGTCTTTAATAATCCTGATTTTGCCCAACGCAATATTATCGCGGTGGAAATTGAGAAGGTAATTAATGCTCTCACTTCTAAATCCTTTAGTCGTAGTCATTTCCTCAGTAAGCTCGATCGATTTTATGGCGCGATCGAGGAAACCGCGGCCACCATTAATGATTATTCCCAAAAACAGGAATTTCTTAATAAAATTTATGAGAAATTCTTTCAAGGGTTTTCCGTGAAAATTGCCGATACTCACGGCATTGTTTACACTCCTCAACCGATTGTAAATTTTATGGTGAAAAGTGTTGAAGAGATTTTACAAAAAGAGTTTGGTAAATCCTTAGTTGATAAAGGTGTCCATATTCTTGATCCCTTTGTGGGAACCGGAAATTTTATCCTTCGGGTAATGCGAGAAATTGCCGAAATTCAAAAATCCGCTTTACCTTATAAGTTTGAACATGAGTTACATTGTAATGAAGTGATGTTGTTGCCTTATTACATTGCTTCGATGAATATTGAACATGAATATTTTGAACACTCCGGGGAATATAAATCTTTTGAAGGGATTTGTTTAGTAGATACCTTTGAAGATCAAGCCGTTCAACAATTAGATTTATTTAGTCCTGAAAACATGAGGCGAGTGCAAAAGCAAAGGGAGTCAAATATTTTTGTTATTATTGGCAATCCGCCCTATAATGTCGGTCAGTTAAACGAGAATGATAATAATAAAAACCGGAAATATACCAATAAAGATAAAACGGGAATAGATGATTGTGTTGCGGCCACCTACGCGAAAGCCTCAAAAGCAACTAATAAAAATGCCCTGTCAGATACCTATGTCAAAGCAATTCGCTGGGCAAGTGATAGAATAGGCGATGAGGGGGTTGTGGCTTTTGTCACGAATAATAGTTTTGTTGATGCTCTGGCTTTTGACGGAATGCGTCAAGTTTTGGAGAAAGAATTTAGTAAAATATACGTTTTTGACTTAGGGGGAAATATTAGACCTCTTGCGAAACTAGAGTATTTCTATTAATTTATCTCGATACTTAA
>JBBITB010000030.1:45851-55539 GCA_037440985.1 Microcoleaceae cyanobacterium bin_387 | reverse complement strand
GAATGGAGGTCAACAAGTCACGCTGTTGTTTTAAATGGGGATGTTGGTCAAAATGCTTCCCAATCAGTTGTTTGATCAGTTTTTGTTGCTCGGCAAGGTACTCCAAATGGGATTGGGTCAGTTGTGCCACAGTAGCCGTTGCTGTTTCTAAACGGTTGCGCTCTTGAGTCTCCATTTCCTTTAAAGATTCCAAGCGCCGTAACAAGGCTTGCAATTCCTTCACTTCCGGTGCACTCGGTGTCCAAAGGGAGGGTTTGATCGCGCCACAAAAACGGGCAATCAAAGCCGCATCGACACTATCAGTTTTAGTACGCAGAAGTTGGCTTTTGGCAAACCCTTTGATCCGAACCGGGTTCACAATACTCACCTGATAACCTTTTTGATGGAGAAATTCAGCCAGGGCTTCCCCGTAAATACTGGTAGCTTCCATACAAGCATGGAGTTGCACCACATTTTGTTGCACAAGCCAATGGTGTAAACTCTCAAACCCTTCAGTATTGTTAGCAAATTTCTTGGGTTTACTGGCAGACTCTTCCTTGAGTAAGACGGCATGAAAATCCTTCTTACTGATATCAATGCCTAAGACTGTAGAAGTCATCATCTCCTCCCGAATGCTTTGTGGTAAAGAACTTGACAGGCATTAAACTAACCTTGTGAATGCAGGCTATCCGTGATAACGGATGCCTAAGATACTGTCGAATTTCTGTGTCACCTGTCACTCAGCAATGGGAGCTTATCTACGTCACAGACTTCTGAAAGTCTCAGGGGCGGGTCAACTTCACCGATTGCTCATGTCCTTAATGACACTTTTTACCCTACTTTCCCTTGCACAACCACAAACCTTTGTCGTTTCTTTATATTTGCTTGGTGGGGCTTGGAGTACGGGCTTGACGGTTGAGAAGCCTGTCTCTTTAAAGATACAAGGGGCGGGTTCTCCTCAATCTTTCCTAACCCGGACTTAGAGAAGTTTTCGCGGTTTAGAAATCTGAAAACCTGGGGCAGAAAAATATGTCATAAGGTAAAATAACCTCAAACCCATACTGATCAAGAATTTAACTTTTTTCGAGGTTCAACCTATACCCAAAAAGGCTTTCAGCCTGTTTTACCATAGTTTTTTTGGTCTGAGCGCGATCGATGTATCGATGTTATGATATCATAATTAAGGCAAGAGTGTTGAGTAATTTTATGAGTTATCAACAAATTATTACGATCGAACCTGATAAACGTGGAGGTAAACCCTGTATCCGAGGGATGCGAATAACTGTTTATGATGTTTTAGGTTGGTTAGCTGTAGGAATGTCTTATGCAGAAATTTTGGATGATTTTCCTGAGTTAACTACTGAAGACATCAAAGCGTGTTTAGAGTTTGCAGCTGATCGAGAACGTCGTTTAACAGTATTCGTAGGTGTTGCTTGAGTTTATTATTCGATCAAAACTTAAGTCGTAAGCTAGTGACGCGACTCGCGGATATTTTTCCTAATTCTAGTCATGTCCAATTTCATCAATTAGCAGAAGCTAGTGATACGGAAATTTGGAACTTTGCCAAAAGAGAAAATTTCTGTATAGTCACTCAAGATGCTGATTTTGTGGAAAGGAGTCGGTTGTATGGTTCACCCCCTAAAGTGATTTGGTTGCGCTGCGGAAATGCTACAGCTATACAGGTAGAAAATATCCTGCGTAGTAGCTTAGAAGCAATTCAAGAATTATGTAACAATCCCAATATAGATTGTTTGGAACTTTACTAATGGAGAGTCGATCGTGTTTTCTCTTGGGAGCATCCCGATTTAGCAAAAAAACTGTAGTGGGAGCCTCTGGCTCCCTAGGAATCCAAGAGGGAGCCAGAGGCTCCCACTCCAAAAAAAGGCTTTTTACACAATAGCGATGCTCCCTTTTCTCTTTACTTAAAAATTGACAATTTGATCGTGTTTCCACAGAAAACTATCCCTCTATTTTTTGATTCACCCCAAAATTTAAAGGGCTGGGGATAGATTTGCTCGTGGATAAAACGAGTCATAGTTTTTTTCTCAAGATTTATGCACCGAAACCAAAGAAACCGGATTTCTCACAGTTTGATCTGAAAAATTTTTGATTAAGAAAGCCGGTTTCTCGATAAGCCTCTACGCATTTAAAACACATAAAGTAGGACAAGCATCCTGCTTGTCACCAGCCTATTTTAGTAGGAATTTTAAATGCGTAACAGCTTAGTTAAGGTAATTCACCATCTACTTCATCGGGTGGTAAAGTCGCGACAAATTGTGCATCTCCTAAGTGAATAAGTTCCTCCACTTCCGAGAATTTTTCATAAGCTTGCCGATCGCGCTTCCATAAAGAAACCCCAATTCCCACAATAAATGATAAAGGAATTGTAACTAAACCCGGATTTTTCAGAGGAAAAATAGCCTCAGTATTTTGGAGTAAATCTATTTGAATTGTGGGAGACAAATAGATTAATAATAAAGAGGAAATAGTTCCTGTCACCATACTCGCGACAGCACCATTTGTGGTAAATTCTCGCCACAAAATAGACATTAATAAAGCCGGAAAATTGCCACTAGCCGCGATCGCGAAAGCCAAACCCACCATATAGGCAACATTTTGGCCTTTAAAAACAATGCCCAAAATAATAGCCAAAACACCTAACAAGCCAGTAGCAGCACGGGCGACTTTTAATTGTTCGGATTCATTAGCAGAACCCCCTCTCACCACATTTACCCATAAATCATGAGAAAGTGCAGCAGCACCAGAAAGCGTTAATCCCGCGACTACCGCTAAAATTGTGGCAAAAGAAACCGCGGCAATAAAACCTAATAAAACATCACCGCCCAAATATTCTGCTAACAGGGGTGCGGCCATATTACCCCCTTTATCAATAGCCTTAATACTGTCTTGGCCTAATAAAGTCATCGCGCCAAAACCGAGGATAAAAGTCAACAGATAAAAGAAGCCGATAAACCCTGTCGCATACATGACAGACTTACGAGCAGCCTGGGCATCTGGTACGGTATAAAAACGCATTAAAATATGCGGTAATCCGGCTGTACCAAACATTAAAGACATCCCTAAAGAAATAGCATCTAAAGGATTAGCAACCTGTTTTCCAGGGGCTAATACTTTATCGCCATATTTCTCCGCAGCCGCGGCAAATAAATTAAGGGGATTAAAGCCAAATTGAGATAATACCAAAATCGCTAATAATATCGCACCCCCTAATAACAAAAACGCCTTGATAATTTGCACCCAAGTAGTTGCCATCATGCCGCCGAAAATAACATAGGCTAACATCACACAACCGACAATCACTACCGCTAATTCGTACTCCATACCAAAGAGCAATTTAATTAAATTGCCAGCCCCTACCATTTGGGCAATTAAGTAAAAACTAACAACGGCTAAAGTACCGATCGCGGAGGCAATTCTCACGGGAGTTTGACGCATCCGATAGGCAACAACATCAGCAAAAGTATAGGTTCCTAAATTGCGTAAAGGTTCCGCAATTAAAAACATAACAATTGGCCAACCGACTAAGAAACCAATGGAATAAATTAAACCATCAAAACCATTAAGCGCGACTAAACCAGCAATGCCTAAAAAACTAGCCGCGCTCATAAAATCACCGGCGAGGGCTAAACCATTTTGAAAACCACTAATTTGACCGCCCGCGGTGTAAAATTCTGCGGTACTTTTCGTTTTTTTTGCTGCCCAATAAGTAATTCCTAAAGATGCCACAACAAACAATAGGAAAAAAGAAACAGCCGTCGGGTTAAATTGTCCAAGAATTGTTGCCAGGTTCATTTTTAACTCTTGATATATTCTTCAATTTTGCGATCGTAGTAGTTATTCGTCCAACGGACGTAGATGTAAATTAATACCCACGCGGCAATAATGACGAGGGCACCTAAGAAGATTCCCCAACTTAATCCGGGTATAATTACAGAACCCATTAATGACTTATTAAAAGCCACTAATAAGATAAATCCAAAGTAGATGAACATCATGGCTAATGTTAGTTTGAAAGAAACTTGCCATCGTTCTTCTGCTAGTTGTGTTAAGACTTTATCTCTATCGTTCATGGTTTTTTCCCTTAACATGAGGGGGATTATATACTACTGGTCGCTCACTTTTATCAGTTTTTTATTATTAAGAATTGTAAATAAGTATTTGTACTTACCATTTTGAGAAAGTAGGTTTGGGATCAAGCTAAAATGAGGCAATGAGGTTAAGAAACTAGGTTACGGCATAAATTCTGACTTCTTGACTTTTTAAATTTTTGCTTATAAAACTCAGAACGTGATCAGACTTTCTTGATAACTATTATGAAAAAAGTAGGGACACGGCACTGCCGTGTCCCTACTTTTGGAGATGCACCCGAAAAAGAGCGCGATCATGTATAATGATACTATCCAGTTTACTCTGAAGAGAACTGACATGACTACACTTATTAAACAACGGCTCACTTTAGATTTAGAGGAGTTCCTCAAACTTCCTGAAACTAAGCCAGCCTCAGAATTTATCCATGGAGAAATAATTCAAAAGCCCATGCCTCAAGGTGAACACAGCGTACTTCAAGGTGAACTCTGCAAATTTATTAATCAAATTGCCAAAAGTCAGAAAGTAGCTTATGCGTTTCCAGAGTTACGCTGCACTTTTGGCGGTGAAGCAATTGTCCCTGATGTCACAGTATTCCGATGGGAAAGAATTCCCTTTTTGCCATCAGGTAGAATTGCTAACCGCTTTGAAATTCACCCTGACTGGTCGATTGAAATTCTTTCTCCAGAACAAAGCCATACAAAAGTGCTTGGTAAATTACTACATTGTTCCAGACATGGCACTGAATTAGGGTGGTTAATCGAGCCAGAAGAAGAAAGTATTTTGGCAGTATTTCCAGGGCAAAAAATAGAATTATACCAAGGGGCTAATTTGTTACCAATCTTAAATGGCATCGAGTTACAATTAACCGTTGAAACCGTTTTTAGTTGGTTAAGTTTCAGTTAATTATATAAAATAGGTTGATGAGATAAAAAATCATCTTTTTTTTATTTTTATCTGTGTTTATCTGTGTTTATCTGCGTTTATCTGCGGTTAAAAAAATAAATTTACCCTAAGGCAAATCCCTGACATTCTTTTTTCATCCATTACCAAAAAAAACTAGTGCAACGGTAAGAAAATCGTCATGACTTCCCCTTGTTCAGGTTTTTGTCTAACTACTAATTTCCCACCCATCGCGTGAAACAAATTTTTAGTCACATCCAAATTAAGCGTCACACTGCCCGTTTCCGGTTGAAACATTAATAAAGGACCAATAGACTTTAAAGGAGTTTTTTGTTTCAGCATTTGTGATAAATCAGTATGAGAAGAAAGGGGTTGAGATTCTAACTGTAACTTTAACTGATTTCCCGCGGGCATTACCTCAACTAAAATATGACTTGCCATAGGTAAACTGCGAGTAAAATTCTCAATTAAACCCGTCAATACTTGATCTAACATGGTAGGATCACTAACAACCGTTGGTAATTTTTGTGGTAAAACCACCTCTAAAGTATGATTACGTTGACTCGCGTGTTTTTGCCAACGGGGAAAACCACTTTGGAAAATTTGAGTTAAAGACATTGGGGTAAGTTGAATCCGCGATCGCGTCTCTCTTTTTTCCGCTGAATTATTTTCGCCTTTAGTAGTTTGTGTAATTTCGGAAATCCCTAATTCTGCCGCTCGAAAAATCAAACCAAAACGATCAATTTGTGCCGTACATTCCGTATCAATCATTTCCAAACGTTTAATAACATCAGCCTCTAAACTTTTACGCTTTAATAATAAACGAGTTAATGTACGAATAGTAGCCAGAGGAGTGCGAACTTCATGGGCGAGAGCTTGTAATAATTCCACCTCCTTAGACTTAGGATTAGAGATAGATTGGGGTTCCGCACCAGAAACCTTAGATTGAGATGGAGATTTAGATTTAGCGCGATCGGCTCCCCGTGTTTCCTCCGAGGGTAAATATTGTAAAATTAAACGGCTAAATTGCATTACCGTTTTATAATCAGGAGCCATAGGTAAAAATTCGTTAAAAAGTTCATCTAACTGCTCCAAATGAGTTCCAAAAGGACGGAAAGAAACATCACTTCCCACAGGACAATTCACTAATAAAGCATCACTATCTTTAACTCGTTGGCGTAAAACTCGCCAAGCTTGCGTTACCACCTCTGGATCGAAAGAAAAACGAAATCCTAGAACCCCATCACTAGAGGAACCCAAAGCCATAACCAGACTAAAATGTTCAGTTAAAACCAGACAAAATTGTTCTGCACCTAAAGGATCACCACTTAATAAAGGTAACGCGGGAGTTGAGTTAGGAATAACAGTTTGACAAGAAGTAGAAGCGGGCAGTAAAGGTAAAGAATATCGACTTTGTAACATCCACCAAGCATTAACGCTTTCAGGAGTATTGGTAAAAATGCGATTAGCAAAACGAGAGACTAAAACCGGATGAGATAAAACAGGAGTTGGCCCAGATATCACTAAACCCTCTTCACCGCAAGAAGAAGGATTTTTATTGAGAATTTGGGAGAGGAGTTGATTTAAAGCCCCGATCGCGCCATACCATTCTCCCTGAGCCCGGATTTGTCGAGTTTGACGACGAGCACCACAACCCTTATCGGGATGTATTGCAGACAAACTAGAAAAATCCGAATCATTCCGAAGGCCATCGAGGGCTAAAATATCACTAAGAGTCGGTAAAAAGCAATCGTTAACAGCCATAAACCCTTCTGAGAACTTTAAATTTTAAGATTTTAGATTTTTTTGTGTAAGAGTCAAATCTCTGTGGCTTCTAGTCTAAGCATAAGCCGTCATTTATCGTATTGGCAAAACCGTACTATTGAGTAGCAATCTCCGATAGGGGGACTAGGGATTGGGGATTAGGGATTGGGTAATGGGTAATGGGTAATCAATAATCAATAATTGATAATTGTCAACTGTCAACTGTCAACTGTCAACTGTTAAGCCGATATAGGAGAATAGAAGAAGTCGATCGCGCTCAAAAGTGAAACTATGTCAAAAGTGCTAAACGATGCCAAAAACCTGATATCCGACTTAATGAAAAAATACGGAAATCAAGTAGATTATCTCGCGATTCGCCTCGAAGAGGCAGAAGGTACCGATATCCTCTTAAGGGGCGATCGCGTAGAAACCCTCAGCGAAGGAATTTCCATCGGGGGACAAGTACGGGCTTGTCATAAAGGAGGTTGGGGATTTGCTTCATTCAATCAACTTTCCACATTAACCCAACGAATCGAAGACGCGATCGCGGCCGCGAAATTTATCGGTACAGAAGAAACCATCCTGGGGGCAGTATCACCAGTCCAAGATACCTGTTTTCTACCCCTGACGGGAACCGATCCGCGTCAAGTGCCAATCTCAGAAAAAAAAGCACTATGCGATCGCTATGGAGAAATACTCCGAAATCTCGATCCGTGCATCGCGACAATATCAGTGCGTTATAGCGATAATACTCAAAAAGTTTTGATCGCGACCTCCGAAGGTACATTATTAGAACAAGCATGGGTAGATATGGAAATGCGTTTTGCCGCGACAGCGCGTAATGGCGAAACCGTTCAAACAGGAAGAGAAACCACCGGCTCGCGTAAAGCTTACGAAGACTTAACCAATCTCGATCAACAAGTACGCAGCACCGCGCAACGTGCAGTGAATTGTTTAGTATTACCCCCCGTCAAAGGCAATACCTATACAGTCGTAATTGATCCCATACTTTCTGGGTTATTTGTCCATGAAGCCTTTGGGCATCTCAGTGAAGCAGACATGGCCTATGAAAACCCTGATTTATTAGAAGTAATGACATTAGGGCGTAAATTTGGTCCAGATAATCTTCAAATATTTGATGGTGCGGCCCCAGGGGGACATCGTGGCAGTTATTTTTATGATGATGAAGGAACCCCCTCCACAACCACTCAATTAATTAAAGATGGAGTATTAGTCGGCCGTCTGCACTCACGAGAAACCGCGGGAAAATTAGGAGAAAAACCTACAGGAAATGCCCGTTGTTTGAATTATCATTATCCCCCCATAGTACGCATGACAAACACTTGGATTGAAAGGGGTAATACACCTGTTAAAGAGTTATTTACAGATATAAAAGAAGGAGTTTATGCGCGTAATTGGTTAGGGGGAATGACGAATGGAGAAATGTTTACCTTTAGCGCGGGAGAAGCTTGGATGATTCGCAATGGGGAATTAGCCGAACCCGTGCGCGATGTCACCCTTTCGGGAAATGTATTTACCACCTTAGCGGATATAGAGGGTATCGGCGATGATTTTCATTGGGATGAGTCAGGGGGTTGTGGTAAAGGGGGACAAAGTGGTTTACCCGTTGGTTGTGCCGGTCCCAGTCTCAGAATACGCGATGTTGTTGTCGGTGGCGAAGCCGCGTAAAGGGGATGGGTAAATGACAGTTGACAGTTGACAGTTGACTGTCAACTGTCAACTTCCTTCTTCCTTCATTAATGAGCCCTTGAGACGATTAAATCATGTTCAAGAGCGAAACGAACTAATTCAGCACGATTATTACTTTCCGTTTTGCGTAATAAACTACTGACATATTTTTCCACAGTACGGGGACTCAGATGTAAACTTTCGCCAATTTGGGCATTAGATAACCCATCACTTAATAAATTTAAGACATCTTTTTCCCGTTCCGTTAACCCTAATCGTGCTACAATAGACGCGTTTATTGCCCTAGAATCCGAAATGCCCGATTCGATAGAACAAACAGGATAACGCGATCGCGCATCTAAATTGGGATTGCTTTCTTCCTCCCAACAATCATTACTACTGAGGCGCTGGGATGAAGCCTGCGCGATTAAAACATATCGATCTAATAAAGAGCGAATGATCACCCCTAATTCCTGCAAATCAAAAGGCTTAGGCAAAAAATTATCACAACCTGTCTGATAACCCCTAATTCGTTCCGCCAAACTGGTACGCCCCGTTAAGAAAATCACCGGAATGACACGAAAAGCCGGACGAGTACGCACACAACGAATCAACTCATAACCATCCATTTTAGGCATGAGAATATCAGTGACAATCAGATTAGGTTGATATTCCTCAACCAGTTTGAGGGCTTCTTGTCCATTTTCCGCGTCGATTACGCAATAGCCAAGCAACTCTAAATAATCTCTGATTGATACGCGTGTTGCTAAATCATCATCAGCCACTAGAATTGTCAATGTCATAACAAAGTCTCAATGAAGCCTTTACACGGACGTATCCACCTTTTAATCATTAATTTTACTAAGAATTTTAGATTTGACAGAAAAAATGCAGAAAATCTATAGAATGTTTGAGCCTATTGTTATTCAAATCACTAAAGAGTGAATTTTCTACGGAGTTCGGACTTAGGTTTATTTGCTTAGATATCCTAGGGACTGTATCGTGTATGAGTGTCAACTTAAGTCTAAAACCCTTGATCGATCTTGCTTTTAGCCGAGTCTCGATCCCCTCCCTTTTTTAGGGGGGTTAGGGGGGATCGAAATCCCATGATCACAGAGCATTCTGACATTAGCTTTCAGCTTAAGTTAACACCAATGGGCACGATAGATCCCCGACAAACACTCACCCCACGTCTTGATATATGGGGGATTGGGGATTGGGGATTGGGGATTGGGGATTGGAGATT
>JBBITB010000030.1:0-45692 GCA_037440985.1 Microcoleaceae cyanobacterium bin_387 | reverse complement strand
GATTGGGGATTGGGGATTGGGGATTGGGGATTGGGGATTAGGAAAGTTTCCTTCTTCCTTCTTCCTTCTTCCTTCTTCTCTCTTCCCTCTTCCTTAACCATCATAAGTGATTGTTAAATCACTAGGATGTCCTAAATCACCATGCAAGACAACGCCTCGTTGATTAGCACCAAGATGTCGCACCGTTTTGTAAATAAATTCCACACGATCGCGACAACCCAATTTCACAGCCAAATCTTCTAAAGAGAGAGGTTGAGACTCATTTTTGAGGACTTGTAAAATCTGTCGCTGTAAATCAAGGATATCCGCGGCAGCCTTCTTGCCCGCTTCAACACCGGGTTGATGATAGGCATTAATATTTATTAAAAAGGCATACAAGCCCACAGCGCGTTCATAAAGAGCAATTAAAGCACCAACGCTGTTAGGATTTACTTCAGGAATCGTCAAGGTAATAGAATCTCGATTTTTTTCATAAAGAGCTTGACGAGAGCCTTGTAATAAACCCGATAAATAATCGCCCGCGGTGACATCAGGTTCAACTTCAGGAGAAGAGCCCAGACGATCCTGTAACACCTCAATAAACGTAACAAAGAAATTATTTATCCCTTCTCGTAATTGCTGCACATACGCGTGTTGATCGGTGGAACCCTTATTTCCGTAAACCGCGATACCTTGATAAACAAGATTACCCTCTAAATCCTTTTCTTTGCCCAAGGATTCCATAACTAATTGTTGCAGGTAACGCGAAAACAGTAACAGACTATCTTTATAAGGTAAAACCACCATATCTTTTTCACCCCTTCCCTTCGTCGCGTAGTACCAACCAAGGGCGAGTAAAGCCGCGGGATTTTGTTTAATTTCTGGGATACGGGTAGCCTCATCCATTACCTTCGCGCCTTCTAACATGGCGCGAATATCAATCCCTTGTAAAGCCGCGGGTAATAGTCCCACCGCGGACATTTCCGAAGTCCTTCCCCCTACCCAGTCTGCCATCGGAAACGTCTCTAACCATCCCTCGGTTTTTGCCTGTTGATAGAGTTTACTGCCCTCTCCAGTCACCGCGATCGCGTGTTGGGCAAAATCAAGATGACGATCCTGATAAGCCTGTTGAACTTCAATCATGCCATTACGAGGTTCAGGAGTACCCCCCGATTTGGAAATGACAATAACTAAGGTACTTTCTAAACGACTTTTTAACCTCGCTAAAACGCGATCGATACCCGTAGGATCTGTATTATCAATAAAATGAATACTCATCGCGGGAAAAACCGGACTCAGAGCCTCCGCGACAAATTGGGGGCCCAAAGCCGATCCACCAATACCAATAGACAGAATATCCGTAAATTTGGAGGCATGGGGGGGACGAAGATTACCCGAATGAATTTTTCGCGTAAAAACTTCGATTTGCTCTAAGGTTTCCACTATCTCATTTTTCAGTTCTGGCGTGGGCGCGAGTTCTGGGTTTCGCAACCAGTAATGGCCCACCATTCGGTTTTCATCCGGGTTGGCGATCGAGCCACCCTCCAAAGCCGCCATATCCTGAAAAGCCTTTGCAAACTTCGGTTTGATTTCCTCAACAAACCCGTCATTGAACCCAATGCGACTAATATCGAGGTAAAATCCTAACCCTTTGTGATAGTAGAGCCAGTCTTGGTAGCGTTGCCAGAGTGTAGCGGCATCCATAGAAACTCTCTAATTCTCTTTTTGACCAAAAACCAGTCTATCATAGGCATCAGAAGCTATTTGTCAAAATTTGTACTAGCAGTCAAGATCAAGATATATAGAGTGGACAAGGAAGAACAAATGAATGCCCACCTTACGCGAAAAAAGTATTATTGCCTACCCAATAAGCTCTCTAAACAGGAATAAAGATGGATAAAAAGCTCATCAGTCTCATGGGGATCTCTTCTCTCGTCACATTAATCCTCTTAGGATGTGGACAAAACTCATCAGAGTCAGATAATTCTCAGAAAAAATCGGGTTGGGAAATCTCTTTACCATCCCTAGCCGGGAATGTCACTCAACCCTTGCCAAAAGGACATCATATCGTCTATCTCAATGGCATTTGGCAATTTACCCCCGCGACAAATAGTGAACAAATCCCCTCCTCTGGTTGGGGGCAAATGAGTGTCCCCGGAGATTGGCAAGAAGAATATCCTGATACAGTCCCCGGTTTAGTCAAACATGGTACTGGCCCCCTTTGGGAAAAATATCAACCCCGCAATATCTGGAAAGCCTGGTATCAACGCCAAATAGAAATTCCCTCCGACTGGAAAGGCACTCGCGTTGTCCTTGAATTAACTCGTGTCAGTACCGACGCGGTAGTTTATCTCAATGGTATTAAATCTGGAGAAATTAACTGGCCCTACGGCACTGTGGATATCACCAAATCCATGATCCCAGGTAAAAGTAACACTTTAACTATTCTCGTCGCCGCCGCCCCTGATGAAAAAGAGAAAAATGTGATTATGGGGCCGACAGAAATGTATAAAACCAAAGCTAATTTAGAC
The DNA here is from genome assembly GCA_037440985.1 of Microcoleaceae cyanobacterium bin_387. GTDB lineage: Bacteria > Cyanobacteriota > Cyanobacteriia > Cyanobacteriales > Microcoleaceae > JBEDKD01. Next base: position 43,182 of record JBBITB010000030.1, on the reverse strand, counting down.
TCCCGCGGTTTAATCGGAGAAGTGCGTTTACAAAGTTTTACCCAAGGGGCTCATATTAATGATATTTTTGTCCAACCTTCCACTCGGAATAAAAAAATTACTCTTGATCTGGAACTTAATGATGTTAAAACCGCCGGAAATGTCGGCATTCTTGCCCAAATGCTGGATGAATCTGGCAAAGTAGAGAAACAATTTACCACTCAAACAACCGTTAAATCCGCACAAACTCAAACTGTCAAAGTGCAATTTGATTGGTCAAACCCTCGTGTCTGGGATATCGGAAAACCGGCTCTCTATACACTCAGGTTAAAAATTCAAGGCGACGGCATTTATGATGTTTATGATCAATCTTTTGGCTTCCGAGAATTTTGGATAGAAGGACGCAAATTTTATCTCAATGGCACAGAATTAAATCTACGTCCTATGTTATTTGAAGATGGATGGCAAGGTTGGGCTGTAGGAATGCCTGAAGTCATTGATCGAATGTTAGAAGGTTATAAAAAATCTGGCTTTAATATTGTCCAATTATGGCCTTGGAACCATGATGAGCGAGGAAAATGGCATTTTCGAGAGTTAATTACACAAAGAGCTAGTCAGAAAGGTTTTCCCGTTATTGCTCCAGCCTTAGATACTACTTCTAAAGATTATCTTGACAAATGGAATGTCTTTACTCTAGGTAGCAATGGAAAACAAAATTGGGAACCTCGGATGGTGGCAGAATTACGTCGTTATCGCAATGAACCTTCCGTATTAATGTGGAGTAATAGCCCTAACTTTTTCGGACATAGTGATGATCAAAATCCTCTTCGCATAGGTAAGAAAAAATTAGAAGGTAGTATTAATAAAGTCGAAGATGAGCGGATGAAAAGATGGATACCCATTGGGGAAGAGATTGTTTCAACAATTAAAAAATATGACCCAACACGACCCGTTTTTATGCACCAAGGGGCAATGGTAGGCGATGTTTATGCTTTAAATTCTTACCTAAATCTTATTCCTTTACAAGAGCGGGAAGAGTGGCTATCGGAATGGAGTAAAAAAGGGGATGTTCCTTATATGGTAGTAGAATTTGGCACTCCCCTTAATACAACTTTTTTACGGGGACGCAATGGCTTTGGAGGGGCTATTTCTAGTGAACCTTTGATGACGGAATTTAGTGCAATTTATTTGGGTAATGATGCTTATAATTTGGAAACGCCCCAATATCGTCAATTAATTCGTGATGGCTTTAACGGTGAACAATCTTATAAAGCTTTTATGGGTAAATCGGAGCTTGATTACGCTCCGGCATTTCAAAAAATACAGCAATTATTTGATACAAATACTTGGCGTAGTTGGCGTACTTTTGGCATGAGTGGTGGTATGATTCCTTGGAATAATGGTCATGGTTGGCAGAATATTACCAAGGATGATGATAAGGTGACAGTAGGGAAATTTACACCTAATCATCGGGGTCCTTATTTGGAAAAAGTCAGGAAAAAATTATGGGATTATTTTCAACCCAGTGCTTATAAAATTCAACCCGGAGGAGAAGCTATTATCAAAAATAATAGCTCGACTTTGGCTTGGATCGCGGGTTCCCAAGAAGATTTTACCGCGAAAGATCATAATTTTAACCCAGGGCAAAAATTAGAGAAACAAGTGGTGATTATTAATGATACTCGTACTCCTCAAAATTTTGATTTTTATTGGCAGGTGAAAATCGGTAATAATAAGATCGCGGATGGCTCTAAGTCGGGAAGTATTAATACCGCGGGAAAACAGTTTTTTCCGATTAATACCACATTACCTAATGACTTTTCCCAAAAGGAAGATGGCGAAATTTATTTAAAGGCGAAAGTGGGAGATTTTACCCATGAGGATCGTTTTTCTTTCCGCGTTTTTCCGCCTTTGTCGAAAGATAATCGCGCTTTAACGGTTTTCGATCCGGTGGGCAAAACGACTTCTTTCTTAAAACAATTAGGTTATACGGTGACACCTTGGAATGGAAACTCTAATAAAAATGATGTTTTAATTATTGGCAGAGAAGCTCTTTCCAGTGGTGCTAAATTAACCGGAGATTTCGAGAATTTTATTAAGAATGGCGGGCGCGCGATCGCGTTTACGCAAAAACCTTCTTGGTTTAGGAATAATATCGGATTTCGAGTATCACCCCATTTAAGTCGTCGTGTTTTTCCCATTAATACAAATCATCCAATTGTCACAGGATTAGACGGGACTGATTTACGCGACTGGATTGGAGAAAGTACCTTAGTTGAGCCCTATCGTGATTTGCAAAAGACAGGGGAAAATCCTTATCAAAAGTATGGTTGGCGATGGGGGGGACGTGGTGCGGTGAGTAGTGCTTCTATCGAGAAACCCCATCGAAGTTCTTGGCGGCCCATTTTAGAGTCAGAATTTGATTTAGCTTATGCGCCTTTAATGGAGCTAGACTATGGAAAAGGCCGTCTTATTCTCAATACTTTAGATGTGGAAGATCATGGTTTAAAAGATGCCGTCGCTGCTAAAATTACCAAACAATTAATTAATTATGCCACTACTGCACCTCTTTCTGCAAAAGCAAATCAAGTCATTTTAATTGGTGATGATTCTGATGCTAATTTATTAAATGATTTAGGAGTCATTTATACCAAGCAAAATGCTATTAATAAATTAACTCCGGGTAATTTATATGTGATGGGTGCGAAACAAACTCCCAAGGAAAGTGACTTAAACGAGTTTTTAAATAAAGGGGGTAAAGTGTTATTTTTACCCCGTCAAAGTAATAATCTTTTCGGAGTTACTATTGCAGCCGTCAAGGATTTTCGTGGATCTTTAAATGTTCCCCAAGGGCCAGAATTTCAGGGGATAAGTATTTCCGATTTACGATCGCGCTCTTTCTATGATACCTGGATCATAAAATCCGGGGGAGAAGTCGTGTCTGATGGGCTATTCAGTCGGATCAAAGTAGGAGAAGGAGTCGTGATTTTTGCCCAAACAGATCCGCGAATATTAAACGCGGATAAAAAGACTTATTTACGATTTACTCGTTGGCGACAAACCCGGGTATTAGCGCAAATTTTAGCTAATTTAGGCGCGACATTTAAGGTGGATAATCAGATTTTTAAAGCCGCGGAAAAGAGTAATGAATTTTATCATCCTGACTATCGGAGTGATTTTGAATTAGGTGATAACCCCTATCGTTATTATCGCTGGTAACATCACCTATTAAAGACTCCCCTTCCTGACAAGAAGGGAAGGTTAGGTAACTCCGAATGTGATTTGGGTATATTTCTCATTATATCTCGCCTTATTTGGAGACATTGGCGTAATTTTTATTCCGTCGATGTCTTGGGTATTTCTCCTGGGGCAAAATGCCAGTGGAAAATCGAATTTATTAGACGTTTTTCCCTGGTTGCGAGATATGGTAAAACCCGGAGGGGTGTTACAAAAAGCTATTGAGGATCGAGGGGGTTTGATAAAATGATTGCCTGAATCGCCCATTCTCCCTTAGTGGAAGATGACAGTCAAAGTTATTTACCTTATGAAAGAGTTTAGCCCGGAAATCAACTATTCATTGATCGTCCCAATGAAGAGGATAAAAAAGATGAATTAAGACTCACACCAAGCTACCTAGAAATTAACACCAACCCCGAATTGAGAGAAATTAGTAATCTCTTTCAAGGGGGGTAATACTTATATTTTCTGAAGTATTACCTGCTCCATAAAAAAAATTCGCCTCTGGTATTTCCGAAGATTCCATTGATCGAGTTTTCTTAGATAAATTTGGGAAAAATCCCCAAAAAATACGAGTATTTCGCTTAAAGAAAATATCAGAATGGTTAAACAAAATATCTATTCCCTATATGCTTCGCCCTTAATTCTAATATTTCCCAAACCCGGAGGCTCCGAGTGTAAGTACAAAATAATTAGTAACAGGATTTGGGGAAATTAGTATAAGTTTTAATCCTATCAATTTTCTGAGTCAAAAAGAGTTAAGGAAAGTTGATAGAGTTGACGACGGGGAAGAGAGGTTTGTTGAGAAAGTTGACGAGTAGCTTGCGATCGCGTTAAGCCTTGTTTCAATAATTCCTGCAATTCGGCTTTCAGGGCATCTTCGGATAAAACGAGGGGAGTTTCTGCTACCCCACCCAGAATAATAGTATATTCACCTTTAGGCTCTTTATCTTGATAATAAAGAATAGCATTCGCGAGAGTCCCTCGCCAAATTTCTTCATGGAGTTTGGTTAATTCCCGTGCCAAAACAATTTCTCTTTCTGAGCCAAAAATCTCGACAAAATCTTGGAGTGTTTGACGCACCCGATGGGGGGCTTCATATAAAATAATCGTGCGAGACTCTCGCGTAAATTCTTCTAATTTAGCTTGTCTTTCCTTTGCCTTAGTCGGTAAAAAACCTTCAAAAATAAAGCGATCAGTGGGGAGCCCCGATACACTTAATCCAGTAATACTAGCACTAACACCCGGAATCGGTATAATGTTAATATTCTCCTCGGCACAAGCCTTCACTAATTCATAACCTGGATCGGAAATTCCGGGCATTCCCGCATCGGTGACAAGCGCGATCGCGCTTCCTTGATGTAATTTTTCTAATAACTCACCAAGACGTTGACAACGATTATGATCGTGATAACTAATTTGAGGAGTTTTCACTTGAAAATGCTGTAAAAGTTTGCCAGTATGACGGGTATCTTCCGCCGCGATTAAATCAACATTTTGTAAAATTCGTACCGCGCGAAATGTCATATCTTCTAAATTTCCAATGGGAGTACCCACTATATAAAGAGTTCCGGGTTTCACTGATGATTGCATTTTTTCAGAATAAATGATAATCTCTTATCGTGTTTCTTCAATAGATGAGTTATCATGTCACTGATTCACTCAAATGTCGAAAAAAAACTCATTAGAACTATAATTGGGAATAGAGTTATAGCCTTATGATAAGTCGAGGGAAGATCAGCAATTGAGTGTTTGACAAGAGCCTTGCCCTCGAATCACAGCTCTTTTGTTACCCAAGTGAGAAATATTATACAGTATTACTAAAAAAATGAAAGCTTATTCTCTTAATTTCTGACAAAAATATCATGTTGACTTCAATTTTGCCCCTGGGAGTTTGATTCTCACCTAATTTGCCACTTGATCTCAGACAATAAATGAGGGAGAGAGCGATGGGGACACCGTGGTGCCATTTTCCTACTATATCGCGATCGTTTTTCTTGGATCTATTATTGAGAAATAGGATACAATATCAAAGAAATAAGTTGAGGAAAGGTTGAATTGAGATGAGTATTACGATAAAATTGAATGCTGATATCATTAATAATTTAGATTTATCTCCGGCTAAAAGTATTATTGATAGTTGGTTACAAGAAGGCGCGATCGTCTCTCACGAGCAAGAATTAACCATTGAAATAGAATTCCCACGTGATCAGTTCGATCCACGGGAATTATCAGAAATTCCCGAAATTCGATTATGGTTTATTCGCCTAGATGCCTGTTATCCTTGGTTGCCATTTCTCTTAGATTGGAAAAGCGGAGAATTAGCCCGTTATGTCGCGATGTTAGTCCCCCATCAATTCCATCGCACTGAGGGAATAAAATATAATCCTGAAGCCTTAGAAATTTTTTTAATGCACAAAATTTTTATTTTGACGGATTGGTTAAAACAACATGGTATTTCTAGTCAATCTAAATTAAAATCCCTTTCTCAAATGTTAGGTTATGAATTAGATGATGGTTTTTTTGATATGATTGATCGCGTAAGTTGAGCGATATTAAGGGTGAGGTTTGAGCGATGAAACCTCCAGGTATTAAAACCCTTGTCTCATAGCTCAATTCCTCTGAAGAAGACACAATAATTTATGGGTGGGAGCGGAGATAACAAAATAATAAAATAGGCTAAAACTGATATTCCCCAAGACTTTGAACCCCTTAGAATTAGTGTTGGGGTTCAGTTTTTTTGTCTTCGGTGAATTTCCCCTATCTCCGAAATATGTGAGGCTTATTTCATCATCAAAACTGTTTAAGTCTCATTATTATTGCTCTTCAGAGGAATTTTGCTGGAAATCAGGGGTTTTGAACCCTGACAGATTAATGTTTTGAGCTTAACTTAACAAAGAGCGTAAGAGTTTAATTTTACCCTGAGACGAAGCCCAAAACATTAATTGAGCCAGGAAAATTAAATAACTTAACTATTGAGAACCCTTGAGAGAGGATGCCGGGAAAATACCTACAGAAATTGATGAATTTTTCATTGCTGAAAATTAGGATAAGAGACGGAATATTAACTACCCAACAAATGGGAACGAGAAACACTCTGCACTAACCAATTAAATTTGGCTTTAGCTAAGATCATATTGTCAATAATACTGGGATTCATTTGATCCATTTTTTCCCAGTTGGGATCATTTTGAGCTTCTTTAAGTTGACTATCATCACCATAACCTAAAAGTCTCACTGTGCCGCGCATTCTATCAGACAGACATAAAGAAATGCCGTGATAAAATCGAGAAGCAAACCCCATATCTTCTTGAAGTTTTTTAGTTAAATTCATGCGAGAAATAGCTAAAACTTCTGTTTCAGCAATGGCTTTTACTGTAGCCAACGGTGGACGATCATCAATAAAAGAAATTTCTCCCACAATTTCACCATGATAAATTTTGGATAATTCTTTATCACCTTCTTCCGAAGAAATAAAAACACTCAAAATACCACTTAACACGATATAAAGAGCATCTATTTTTCGTCCTTCAGCAATTAAAATCATGCCAGAATGTAATTTTTCTTTTTTACTTTTTCGTACCAGCCAATCCAGATCAGAATTATTCAACTCACCTAAAAAAATAAATAGTGATTGTTGACGACTGTTAAGCAACATATTTTTTGACTTCCACGAGTTTATGACATTTTATTTAATAGATGAACCTGAATAATAAAACCAGAAATAACCAAAAGAATCGGGATGATTTTTCTCGGACTAAAACTTACAGAAATGTACAGTAATTAAAGTCTGTTCATGGCGATATTTTCATCTGTAACACTGACTGAGAAACCTGAACTACGCGGTTTTTTATTTTTCTGCGTGATCGTGAGGAATAAGAATAATCTTATTGCCCTCCCAGGTCAAACATCTTTTTTTTTTACTGCGTAGATTTGGTTTGACAGACCTTCATTTATTTTACCATAAATGGTAAATATTTCACGGAAGACTAAAGTCGCCTCAGACTTTTCATCCCTCGACTAAAGTCCCAGGGTTTTCATCCTATTTTTATCAGGACTTCCCACGCGAAAAAGGGGTAAGCAATAATAGAGAGTCCTTGTCAGGTGAGTCCATTTTCGCTCTACAGAAAAAAGAGTGGGGTTTCGGTTTTGAGGTGCTTAGAGATTTCCACAATTTTGCGATTCCTCCTCAAACCTAAAACCTAAAACCTTAAGAGGGCGGATAATGAGTGGCAGATCACTATTATCAAGTTTACTTGAGAAACTAAACTTGTGTAATAGTCTGTGGTAACTCCAGAGAATGTGACTCATTAATTGCCAAATTTGTTTCCCAAGAACGAGGTTGGGGTAAATTCCAGAATTCTTGATCCAGAATGGACTGAGCTAATAAGCGACGATAAAGATTGCTTAATTGAATAGCCGTCCCCGTCCAACTAAACTTTTCTGTGACTCTTGCGGAAGCTTGTTTTCTTAACTTCCGTGCCCATAATTCATCACCTAAAATACGATCGATCGCGGCGGCAAAAGCTTTAATATCTTGGGGTGGAACTAATAAACCCGTTTCTTCGGGTACAACTGTAAACTTTAATCCGCCGACATTAGACGCGACAACGGGAGTACCACAGGCCATTGCTTCAATAGCAACCAGTCCAAAAGGTTCATAAATACTAGGAACAACACAGACATCGGATGCGGTATAATACAAAGGTAGAACATCGTGATCTAACTTACCTGTAAATAGGGTTTCAGAAGTTAATCCTAAGGTTTCTACTAATTGAATCATACGTTCTTTTTCCTGATCTTCGGGTTGTTCGGGATCGTTACCTCCGGTTAAAATTAAACGGAAATTGCCCTTAGTTCTGGAGTGACAGAGGGAAACGGCTTTCACTAAAGTTTCCACACCTTTACGGGTATCAAAGCGTCCTACATATAAAACAATTTGATCGTTTTTACCAAAACCCAGTTGTGCGCGTGCCTCGTCTTTGGGCATAATACGAAACTTATCAATGTCCGTACCACAAGGTATTATTTCGATCCTACCTTGGGATGATACTAATTCTCTGAGCGTTTCCTGCTCTTGGGGACTGGTAGCAACTACGCAATTAGCTTGTTCTAAAATTTGTTTTTCTACGGTTAAGCGTGTTTGGGCAATGGAAGGTCTTTTTTTGCGTGACGGATATTCCAGTGCGCCTAAAAAGTGATAGGTATGAACTAATTGTATATTATGAGATTTTTGTAACTCTAAACCCGCCCAAGCTGATAACCAATCATTGGTATGTACTAAAGGGTAATTTGTACCTTCTTTGGTTTGAAATTTATTAAAAGCCTCTAAAAATTCGGGCATATATTCAAATAATTCGTCTCGCCCAATAAAGTTTTGCGGACCTGCGCAGAGACGGATGGTGCGACAATAGGGGGAATGTTGAACAATCGTCAAGTCATCAGGATTCGTTTTGCGGGTAAACATATCTACCTGCCATCCTAATTTGGCTAAGGCTTCTCCTACTTGACGCACATAGATATTTTGCCCCCCCGCGTCTTGACTACCCACTGGAGCCGCAGGATCGCCATAATCGGAGATGAGCGCGATCGGTTGTCTTTTTGGTCCTTTGAAACCAGAAGATTTAAGAATGCCTTTGCTCAAGTTAGGAGCGGATGAGAGCCCGGATAAGGATGGGGCTTGTGTATCTTGGGTGTTTTTGGGTGGTTGATTCATTTCTGACATCTTGAGGTTTTCCTGACTATTTTAACAAGTCTTCTCTTACTTACCCGACTATAATATGGTTATCCGGCAGCCTCTCATCTTGATTTCACTCTTGAGAGGTTTTTATTTGGGGATTTAGGGGACATGATCGCGGATCTGTCAAGGACTTAGGCAGAAACAGTTTCAGATTAGAGTATGATTAACTGTATTTGCATAATTAGGTTCTACCAAATTTATCTAAAATCACCCCAAAAAATCATCATATTTGGAACAGAAATAAAAAACGTAAAAAAAATATTGGGTTCTCGCAAACCTGGTATGTCAGCTCAACCAGTAAAATGCAAAGTCAATAAAATTTCTGAGTGGAAATTCCTCAAAATTTCTCAAACCATAATTGCTTCTTTTAATTAAATTCTATTTATTTTAATATGTGTTTTCACCTAAATTAGCTGCTTGTTCTATCAGGGTTTTCACTTTTTATTTTCTTGTTTGATTATATGAAATATATCTGCTACTATTCCCTTTATGCCATCAATTATTATGCCATATTTCTGGAGATTTTTCAATATTAATACTCACTTTTTTCAACTCTAAAACGTTTTTTTTCAAAGTTTCTAGGTACTTGCTCACTTTCTATTCTGTTCGTTTTTTGATCTGCCCTATTAGTTTCCCTTGCTCTAAATCTACTAACACCACATAATAATTACTCGGTCCATTCACTACAGGACTTTGAATTTGTGGTTTTGTCCAAGTTTAATTCTTTTCCTAAATCTTTTAACTAACGTCGGACGATATTCTTGATATCACTATTTAACACTTACTCTAAGATTTTTTCGCCAATCTTTCGGTATATGTTCTTTTTTTCTTGACATAGGGATGAGGCTACACTGATCTCTTCGGGGTTCGGTAAATTTAGTTCCACTTCTCGGTAATAAGAGAAAGCTAATTGAAAGAAACGCGGTTTCACCGTTGAAACTATTGTCATATATGTTAAAATAGTCCTATTGACAGTATAGGGTAAAAATTTAATGTCTGTCATTGCTGTAGTAGATTATGACATGGGCAATTTGCACTCCGTTTGTAAAGGTTTAGAAAATGTGGGTGCAACGCCTCAAATTACCGATTCTCCCGCGATCATCGCGAGTGCAGACGCGGTAGTATTACCGGGTGTGGGATCTTTCGATCCTGCGATGCAACATTTACGATCGCGGGATTTAGAGGAGCCAATCAAAAACGCGATCACGTCAGGAAAACCGTTTTTAGGGATATGTCTGGGATTACAAATATTGTTTGAAAGTTCCGAAGAAGGAAGAGAATCAGGTTTAGGAATTATACCCGGAAAAGTGCGGCGTTTTCATTCCGAACCCGGTTTAACAATTCCTCACATGGGATGGAATCAATTACAATTTACTCAACCTAATATTCCCTTTTGGGAAAATCTATCCCCCCAATCTTGGGTTTATTTTGTTCATTCTTATTATGTCGATCCCGTCGATCCCAGTGTGAGAGCCGCAGTGGTAAAACATGGGAATCAAACTGTCACAGCCGCGATCAGCCGTGATAATCTCATCGCGGTACAATTTCACCCGGAAAAATCCTCAAATATCGGATTACAAATGCTGGGTAATTTTGTCAATCTTGTTAAGGCAAAAGTCGCCGCGTAATCACGAAAATCAACCAGATTTTTTCGATCAAGGCTTGCCCCATTTCATCAAAGATTCATAAGACTTTAGAAGGGCATAATTGATCAGAAAGATACGCGATCGCTCAATATTTTTGCGATTTTGCCAAGGCGTAAAAAAAGGGCTGAGTATTGTACCGTTGTGGTAAACAACTAATGTACGAGACTCAGCCCAATTCTTTTTTCAAGGTATTATTGAAGAAACCAGGTTTTTCAATATTTTGCTAATGAGTTAAAAAATTAGCAATCATAATAGAGGGCGAACTCATAGGGGTGAGGACGCAGACGCATGGGGTTAACCTCATTATCTAACTTGTAAGAGATCCAAGTATTAATGAAATCTTCCGTAAAGACACCAGATTCAGTTAAGAACGCGTGATCTTTTTCTAACGCTTCCAAAGCACCTTCTAAGGAACCCGGAGTGGAAGGAACCTTGCTCAATTCTTCAGGAGAAAGATCATAAATATCCACATCCAAAGGTTCACCCGGATCGATCTGATTCTTAATACCATCAATCCCCGCACATAACATCGCGGCAAAGGCCAAATAGGGGTTACAAGTCGCGTCGGGACAACGGAACTCTAAACGCTTGGCTTTGGGGTTACTACCAGAGAGAGGAATACGGATAGACGCGGAACGGTTTCCTTGAGAGTAGGCCAAGTTCACAGGGGCTTCAAAGCCAGGCACTAAACGCTTATAGGAGTTGGTGGTGGGGTTGGTAAGAGCGAGAAGCGCGGGCGCGTGCTTGAGTAAGCCACCAATATAGTAAAGAGCCATTTGGCTTAAACCCGCGTATTTGTCACCCGCGAAGAGGGGTTGACCATCTTTCCAGATAGACTGGTGAGTGTGCATCCCAGAACCGTTATCTTGGAAGATCGGTTTAGGCATGAAAGTTACGGTTTTGCCATATTTCTTCGCGACATTCTTAATGACATATTTATAAGCCATTAAGTCATCGGCGGCTTTAACCAGAGTATCGAAACGGAAACCGAGTTCGCATTGACCCCCTGTGGCGACTTCATGGTGATGCTTTTCAATGGGGACACCGCACTTGGCCATTGTCAAGAGCATTTCTGTACGCATATCTTGGGAGATATCCGTGGGAGGCACTGGGAAGTAACCTTCTTTGTAACGGGGTTTGTAACCTAAATTCCCACCCGCTTCTTCTCTTCCTGAGTTCCAACGACCTTCAACGGAGTCTACATAATAATAGCCGGAGTGTTGGGTTTGGTCGAAGCGGACATCATCAAAGATGAAAAATTCTGCTTCCGGTCCGATGAAGACTGTATCACCAATGCCCGTAGAAACTAGGTAGTCAACGGCTTTTTTGGCAATGTTGCGCGGACAACGGCTGTAGGGTTCTCCTGTGCGGGGTTCGTTAATGCTACAGATAACGCTGAGGGTGGGTTCTGCCATGAAGGGGTCGATCCAAGCGGTGGTGGGATCGAGTACCATTGTCATATCTGATTCGTTAATGGTTTTCCATCCGCGAATACTGGAACCGTCGAAGGGCACACCCTCTGTGAAGGAGCTTTCATCGATTTGGTTGTGGTACATCGACAAATGTTGCCAAATACCGGGGGTATCAATGAATTTTAGGTCAATTATCTGAATGTTGTTCTCTTTGACGTAATTTAAGAATTCTTGGGGCGTCTTGAACATTGATGACTCCTGACTTTAGGTTTTCTTTTAGTGATAGAGTATGTCTGGCTGATCATAGGGATTTGATTTACTAAGATTTTGTATTTATTGTTACCGTTTACTAATTTACAGAAAAATTAAATAATTCTTTAATTTTAATTTTTGTTTTTTTATTTGCAATAATGGCGTGTTAACTTCTGCGAACTAAGGTAAAGAGAGAACCAGTTTATAGTAGGCTACAAGAGGCACTTTGTTGACAAAAAAACAAATACAATTGATCAAAATTGTTGGGAGAGAATTTTATGCGGGACGCAGTGACGAGCCTCATTAACAATTACGATGTCACGGGTCGTTATTTCGACCGGGATGCAATGGACAATTTAAAGTCTTATTTTGCATCTGGGACGACACGGGTACAGGCCGCGGCAGTGATTACCAGTAATGCGGCTGCCATTGTGAAGCAGACTGGTTTGAAGCTTTTTGCGGATTTACCGGAACTGATTCGTCCGGGGGGCAATGCTTATACCACCCGTCGTTATGCTGCTTGTTTGCGAGATATGGATTATTTCTTGCGCTATGCCACTTATGCTTTAGTCGCGGGGAATAGTGATGTTCTCGATGAGCGCGTGTTACAAGGGTTACGGGAAACTTATAATTCTTTGGAAGTTCCTGTGGGGCCTGTGGTGATTGGTATTGGCATTCTTAAGGACATGGTTAAGGCCGAAGTTGCCTCCGCGGGGGTTCCTACGGGTGATTATTTAGACCAACCTTTTGATTATATGATCCGTCAATTGGCTGAAAAGGATATCTAATACACAATAACGACTCTCCTTTTAACCTCATTCCTAGGGGAGCGATCGCTTTTGAGTTTTGGGTTTTTTGATGCTTAAAAGCGATCGCTCTTTGAGTCTTCTGAGGTAACATTTGCCATCGGTTAAAATTCGGCAAAATAGCCCCAAACTAGACAGATGTCAAGGGGCATTTGGGTTTGCCCTTTTTCCAGTTTTTCTGGTGTGGTTACTTCTACTTGCCCATCAGGATAGAGAATATGAATGATATCGCTGCTATAGATCGCGATCGGGTGTTCTTGATCTTTATAGGGATCTGTTATGGGGAAGGAGTTTAATGTTGGCATACAATTTAAGAATTTTATCTTAGTGATAAGGTTTAATAATCTTAAACACTGTTAGGAGGACAGTGGAAAGGTTTTGAGGCAAGGTAAATTGTTGATCAATAGATAGATGGAAAAACACCTTTTCTTTTTATCATGTCCTGCTCTGGTAAAATACTGGGTGATCTAACGATAGGATTCATTGTGATCCCATTATCTTTTGTAAGTGATCTTAATCACAGATAGTTGATATTTTGTATAGATGAGTTGAGTTTTCTTGTCAGGGAATCTGGCAAAATCTCAAGTTTTTAACTATGTCTTTATAATCGTGATTCAAAACCGTTAATACTTTGGCTAAACAACGTTTAGATAATTTATTGGTAGCCCGAAACTTGTGTGCTTCTCGGCAACAGGCTCAAGGTTTCATTCGTGCAGGTGAAGTGAAAGTCAATCAACAGGTGATTGATAAACCGGGTATGGAGGTTGATGTTAATGCCATTATTGAGCTCAAAGCGCGATCGCGTTTTGTTTCCAGAGGGGGGGAAAAACTAATCAAGGCTTTAGATGTTTTTAATATTGAAGTTTCTGATCGAGTTTGTCTTGATGGAGGCATTTCTACGGGTGGTTTTACAGACTGTCTCTTACAAAAAGGCGCGATTAAGGTTTATGGTATTGATGTTGGTTATGGACAATTGGACTGGCATTTACGCAATGATCCCAGAGTCATTTTAAGGGAGCGCACGAATTTACGTTATCTGACTCCTCAAGATTTATACGGTGTTGTACCCCCCCTGCCCTATGAAGGGGGAGGATTTCCTGACTTAGGGGTAGTGGATGTGTCATTTATCTCTCTCTCAAAAGTATTACCTGCGCTTTGGGAGTTATTAATTCCTCCCCGTGAGATGATATTACTGGTTAAGCCTCAATTTGAAGTGGGGCGCGATCGAGTGGGAAAAAAAGGTGTGGTGAGAAACCCCTCTGATCACGCGGATGCGATTTGGGAAGTATGTCGTGCTGCTGACGCGATCGGATGGGAATATCGCGGTTTAACTTGGTCCCCCATTGTTGGTCCGGCGGGTAATATTGAGTATCTTCTTTGGTTAAAGATGAATTTGCCTCTGTCGTCAGACAACGGGATAATTTCACCGACAATTTCCCTAAATCAGGTATTAGAAATAACTAAAACAGCCTATGAAAAATTAGCTACTTCTCCTTAACATATCTGATATCTGAAAACTAACCTTAAATTAAGGTTAAAAATAATAAAAATAATGGTATTATCATGGAGTCATTACACCCTTTATTTCGTTATTTATTACAAACATTGGGTTTTGGTTTTTACATAATTTTAGCCGGGTTAATTGTTATCATCGCGATCCTTTTTAAGGTGTCGGCTATTATCTTAGCTGATAAATATTTGTATAATATTTTATTTCTGGGTGACTTATTGAGGGGAATTGAAATTATTGAACTTTTAAATATTTTAGTGTTTGCTATGCTAGGTATGGTATTTGGCATTGCGGCGGCACTTTTACCTCGTAAAATTGGGCGTAAAGTCAGTGCGATATTGTTGATAATTTTAGTGCCAATAGTATTTATCACAACACCGATTACTCGTTATTACTTCTGGCTAGAAAAAGTTGGTGCAGATAGTGGTTTATCCGTTGAACAAGCAGAAGTTATCAGTAATTCTTTTTTCTTGAAAAAGGTAGGAATTCCTGGTTTTATCGGTTTTTATTTATACACAGGTAAATTTCCTGTACTCCCAGCAAAAAAATCGGAAATGATAGAAATGGAACAATTAGAGAAAAGTGTCAATTCCCGATTTGTTCGATTAACCGGTATCGCACCAACGCTGATAAATTGGTTAATGATTTTATGCTTTTGGTTGATTCGTGTTTTTTATTTCTCGATCGCGATTTTTGCTACTATTAATCATTTTCACCAAGGCTTAAGGTTCGCCAAACGGTAATATTTAGTTAGATTGCCTCAAAATTCTAATTCTTCTTCGCCGTTGTTAATGTCATCCGTTAACGTTTCGATAAAGATATCCATTTTTTGCTCTTGTTGCACAAGGTAAGTTTCGCACTCTTGAAGACATTGAGACGCGATCATGACTTGTGAAAATAAGTCTTCTAAGTTAATTTTCCCTGCTTCAATTTTGCCAATAATAGATTCGATTTGGGCAAGCGTTTTTTGATAATTCCAGTCTTGATTCATGGTTAAATAAAGCCAAATCTATATTTCTTCTCACGCCAAAAGCCCATGAGATGATGTGATAAGCAAAAGAGGCATTCTGGGGAATAAGTCAAGAAACTAAACGCGGTTTTGAGAGTGGTTGGAAACCGCGACGCGCGGGACGAACGTCCCACGCGTGTCAACTAGCCATCGACAGAGAACTACCGTGCTATTGACAGACAAAAAAATACAATTACTATATTACGACGTTTCTTTTCCTAAAACTAAAAACTTTACAATTATTTACATTTAGGGAGAAGGGGGAGGGGCAATGTCTGTGACTGGGGCGCATGGTTTTTCCGAGGCAAGTCTTGAGGGGAAAATCACGACGCGCGGGACGAACGTCCCACGCGTGTCAACTAGCCATCGACAGAGAACTACCGTGCTATTGACAGACAAAAAAATACAATTACTATATTACGACGTTTCTTTTCCTAAAACTAAAAACTTTACAATTATTTACATTAGGGAGAAGGGGGAGGCGCGATGTCTGTGACTTGAACTTTGACGACACCCTCACCCAATTGAATTAATAACTCTTGACCTATACTGAAGTGAGTTGTCTCATAGGCGATCCGACCTTCTTCTGTTCTAACGATAGCATAACCACGTTGGAGCACTTTTTGGGGGTGAAGGGCGATTAATTTTTCTTTGAGATATTGAAAATGTTGACGGGTGCGTTGAAAATCACGTTTTGTGGCTTGGAGTAAGCGTTGACGTTTCCATAAGAGAGCCTGTCTTTCTTGTTGGATCATAGCAGCTAATTCGGGAACGGCTTTTTGTGCAGCAGCCGTAGGAGTAGAAACCGCGACATCTGCGACTAAATCGGCTAAAGTCCGATCGCGTTCATGGCCAATTCCAGTAATAATAGGAATGGAGCAATTGGCGATACCGAGTACGACTCGCTCATCATTAAAACAACTTAAATCATCACTGGCTCCACCCCCCCGCGATAAAATTATCACTTCGGCACGATGATCTTTTTCTACTCGCGTTAGGGCTGTAACAATAGACGCGGCGGCTTTTTCTCCCTGTACTAAACAAGGGGATAATAATATGGTTAAACCCGGATGTCGTTGTTTTAAAGTCCGTTGAATATCGCCCCAAGCTGCGGCTTCTGGAGAAGTGATCACCGCGATCGTTTGTGGTTTTGGGGGGAGAGGTTTCTTGCGAGCTTGTGAAAATAAACCTTCGGCTTCCAGACGATTTCGTAATTGTTGAAGCCGTTGAGATGGTAATCCCTCTCCGGCGAGTTTAGCCCTGGATACAACTAATTGATATTTACCGTGAGGGGCATATAGTCGCAGATACCCCCAGATGATAAATTCCTTTTGATTGGTGGGGCGATTGGCTAATTTAGAAACGAGACTTTTCCAGACAACACATTTGATAATTACGGGTGAGTTAGTGTCAATTAAATCAAAGTAAAGATGTCCTCCTTGAGTAGGTTTAGCATCGGAGACTTCACCCGTAACGCAAATGTCTTTTAAATAAAAGTCTTCTTCTAGCAGAGTTTTGATATAGTCCGTTAAACCTGCTACCGATAAAGGTAAATTTTTAGTGAGATCCATCATCTGAATTTGCTCTAGTTAGTTAAAGAAAAGGATTAACAAATAATCGCCACCTATTCAGCTTAATTCCCATGAAAAAATCAAGTTAGTGGCTGACAAAAAAGTATCTTTACTCGTATTTTTAGGTTCGTTAAGTATTAACATATTGTCTAATAAAGAGTTTTACATCTAATCTTTATATTTATGGTATGTATTGTGTTTCTCAGAAAGATGAGGTTTAATCTATTCCCATCCCAATTGCGTGCTGTAAATGTGTAACTATAGGTTTCTAGTTTGGGAGGTTGAGTTGCATTACGGCACTGTAAAAAACCATTTATGCAACCCACGGAGAATGTTCACTAAATATCAGATTCCACTTCCTTCAACCCTACTTTTTCCCTGATTTCTTCCGGCTCACCTTCTCTCAGAGGTAAATCCTCCACCTTGAGCACTAAAGAGCGCGATCGCGCTTCTTCAATCTTAGCCTCAATCACATCCCGTTGATTAATTAAATAAATACTCAGTAACGTCAATAACACACCCACAGACTGAATCGAACTCAGCACTTCTTCCAAAAATAAATGACCAAATAATAAGGCAAAAACAGGAGTTAAAAAAGTTAAAGCACTCAAACTTGTCAAGGAACCCTTAGAAGCAAAATAAAAGAATAAACCATAGGAAATTGCACTGCCAAAAACCGTAGAATAAGCTAATGCTAACCATCCCGAACTATCAATATTTTGCCATTGATTTGACTCCCAGAAACCGGACAAACCAAATAGGGGTAAACCCCCGATAATCATGTGCCAACCCGTTGCGACGACTGGATCAGTATAACGACAAACCCATCGCACTAAAACTGTACCCACCGCCATTGATAACGCGGCTAATAACATTAAAAATTCACCCCGTTCAAACAATTGAGTGAATAACGATAATATGTTATAATTCCCCGAAAAATTACGCAATAAAATGTCAAAATTACCAAAACTATGGAAAAACTCAATAATCCATTCATCAGGTAATCCAATTAAACTAATACCAGTAATGCCGATCGCCAAACCTAACCAACCCCAAAGACCAATTTTTTCTTGAAATAACCACCAAGACATTAACGCGACTGCCAGAGGTTGAGAATCAATCATTACCGAACCTAAACCCGCGGTAGTCCTCATTAAACCTTGGGCTAAAAAGCCTTGAAACATCGCGCCATCAACTAACCCAAATAACCCAATCCATAACCAAGCTTTCCATCCCTGGGGGTGTGGTTTTCTTAACAATATCGCGACTAATAATACTAATACCCCCGCGGGAACTAAACGCACCCCCGCGAGAAAAAACGGAGTTGTATTTGGGATCACTCCTTTCATAGCTACCATCGCGGTGCCCCAAAAAAAGAAGGGCGAAATCAATAACAGGGGTGCAAAGGGTAGTTTGGACTTTATTAAGTTTTGTTGCATTTTGTCCCCTTTTTCGGTTAAATTTTACTTTATCTTAAAGTATCTTAATATATCTTAAGGATTTCGGGCAAAAAGCATAAACCCTAGAGAGAGGTCAAAAATGGTGATAAAGTAAATTAAGGGATGACTGGCTCTAAAGCGTGTTCTAGGTTCCTTTTGTCAGGGAGCCAAGAAAAATGCCTCTTGCAGAGAGAAAACTTTTGTGCTAGAGAACACATCAGTTATAATTTCTCAGTGTAAACAGGGCTAGTCAGTTTCGTATTTGTGTAAATATCGGAAAGAATAGGGCAAACTAGAATAAAGTAAATAGATTAAGATTGTCCATGATTTGGCCATTTAAGCCTGGGTATCGGAAACAAATTGCACGCATTGAAATTAATGGCGTGATTGCAGGGGAAACCCGCAAGCGAGTTTTAGACGCTCTCAAACTGGTTGAAGAGCGGAAATATCCCGCGTTATTACTACGCATTGACTCTCCTGGGGGGACTGTGGGAGATTCCCAAGAAATTTATAGTGCCTTGAAGCATCTCTGGGATAAAGTGAAAATTGTTGCTAGTTTTGGCAATATTTCCGCGTCTGGTGGTGTCTATATTGGCATGGGAGCGCAACATATTGTCGCGAATCCGGGCACTATTACCGGGAGTATTGGGGTGATTTTACGGGGTAATAACCTGGAGCGTCTCTTAGATAAAATTGGCGTTTCTTTTAAGGTGATTAAATCGGGACCCTATAAGGATATTTTATCCTTTGATCGCGAATTAACGACACCGGAGCAGGAAATTCTGCAAGCGTTGATTGATACTAGCTATGATCAATTTGTCCAAACGGTTGCCGAAGCGCGTAAACTCTCCATTGAGATGGTGAAAACTTTTGCCGATGGGCGCATTTTTACCGGACAACAAGCTTTAGAATTAGGGGTTGTGGATCGTTTAGGTACGGAAGAAGATGCCCGTCGCTGGGCGGCCGAACTCGCGGGACTTGATCCCCTGAAGACGGAGTGTTGTACTTTGGAAAAACCGAAACCTGTGTTAAGTCGTTTGCTGGGTACGACTCAGGTATCATCGGGGATCTCAGCCTATAAGAATTGGCTAGAATTTGAAGTATCTACCAGTGGTTTACCCTTATGGCTTTATCGACCTTAATTGTCACATGATTTTAACCTTTTTCCATGATTGTGACAAAGGGGCTGATTTAGTAAAAAACTGATTGATCATAGCTGGTAGGTAAATTAAGGAGGATTTGGCGTGGAGTGGCGAGTACGGGCGATTCGTGGGGCAACTACTGTCTCACAAAATTCGGTGGAGGCAATTCGAGATGCGGTGCGGGAATTGCTTGATGAATTAGAATCTGGAAATAACCTTGATCCTCAACAGATTATTAGTGCCACATTTTCTGTTACCCGCGATTTAGATGCTATTTTCCCAGCCGCGATCGCCCGCGATCGTCCTCACTGGGATAATGTCGCGTTATTGGATGTGCAGCAAATGTATGTTAGGGGTAGTTTAGAGCGTTGTATTCGCTTTTTGATTCACGTTTATTTACCTGTACATCAGACACAGATTTATCATCCTTATTTACGGGGCGCAAAAAATCTCCGCCCCGATTGGAAGAAAGCCGCGGCTATTTCTTCCTCTATTGGTGGATAATTCGTAATCTAAAGATAGGCACGATCGCGTGTCGTAAATTATCTTCTGTGCCCCGATACTGAATATAAAGATCATCCCACCTACACAGGTGGGTTTTTTCACTGAATGCCCTCAGGGGGTGGCACTGTTTTTTTTATTTCTCAATATACGTTGAAATGACTATATCTGGGAGATCAAACTCTCCTCTCTATGTGGTAGTCGACCTCTATAGTTCCTGATAAGCAACCTCGACAGTTTGAAGGTTGTTAATGGATCAAACCATTGATTAGGGTAGTCACTCTGGCACTACCCCTACAGTCTTCCTTCTTCCTCGTGCTAAACACTGAGAAACCGGATTTCTGAGCAGAAACCCGGTTGCAGGAAAAGAAAACATAACACACTCGTTTGAGTTTCAATCGTCCACGATCGCGGCCCATGCAGGAAAAGAAGGGGGGAAAAAATTGATATCATAATCAGACTCTTCCCATTCGGCAACCCAAAGGGGGACTTTACCAGCTTCAGGAGTAAGAGCAAAGAGACGTTCCTTAACTTCAATAGTGTAGAAAATCTGTTTTAACGTATCACCTCGATCCAAGGCAACAGTTAAAACCTCATCCAGAGAGGGATCAAGACGCTTTACTCGGTTTTGCTCATCCTCGCACCAGAGAAGTTTTAAAGATTTTAAATCCCCTGGACTAAGGACACTCTTATAATAAACACGTTTGAGAGACGCGACTGGTTCCAAACTGCGCTCAATACGACGAATTTGTTGCAGTCGAAGGTAATGCCATTCAGCTAAACGCTTGCGCTCGGCGGCGGAAATCACTCCCTTGCTGAGAGCGTGGGCGGCATCGTATTTCACAAAAGAACACCCCAGATTAGCCAACAGATGAATTAACTGCCGTTCTTTCGGTGTCGCCTGACGCCTCGACTGGGTTTTTGTCGATATCTGTCGTTTTGTTGTGCTCATGTCGGATATACACTTAGGGTTTTCAAGAAGAAATACGATGAGGGCAGAAGCCAACCCACCCTAGAAGAAAGCTTTTCTACCCGCCTTAACTTGCAGTATAAAAGAATTATTCCACCTTGAGAAACTTACACAAACTAGGAAAAGTTATCACTAACTTAGACACGATTCGTTGATATCCTCTTCGAGCTTCCTCGCGTCTGTTCCACCGAAGTCGGAATTTTTTTGACGCGTCACAGGCAAACAGGGAAAATTTTCTCACCTTAGAAAAAATTAATAGCCCCTCACTTAAGACTTGGGCTTACCCGTTTTGACATCTTCCTTCTTCCCATCTTCGTCACGACCAATATAATTGACCTTCATCAGATTAGTTGTATCTGCAGTGTGTAAAGACGTTTCCCCATTACTAGCTTTCGCGTAGGGAGCATAGGAAAAAGTAAGACCTGTGGAAGCGATGACCCCTAAAACCAAAATAATTCTTTTCATAATAATGCACCCTGTGTACCATCAATAGTTGGCTTAACTGGGTACTGCCTCCAGACGGGGTAATTTTGCCTTGATTCCCCCTGGGAAAAACCGATCTGATCTGCCATAATCAAATCAGGATCTATTTCCGACTTGCCTTTCGCAGCTACCAGTTAACTCTTGCTACTGTTATTCTGGCCTACCCACTTTTACCTGGGAAGGGGAGCGAGAGCCCTCATGGAAGTCAACCTACAGGGCTGTGAGTCACCCGGACTATTACCCATTTCTGTCGAAGAAAGATGCTTGAGAGCGATATTTGAGATGCCTGTGTTGCATTCTCTCCTCTCCAACAATCTCTCTTACACAACGGGGCTTCGGTTCGAGGCTATGGATGGTATTTGGTTTTAGGAGCTTCGAGGGATCATCGTAGCTCTGGCTTCTTGTGCTTAAGTGTCCCAGCAGGGTTGGATTTTCTCTGGGTTTTAGCGACTCCTAGGCTGTAGTAACTATCAAAAGTGGGTGTTTGCAATAGACCTCTTGAAGAGACTTGAGTCTGCCTGTAATAATAATAGACAAGCAGGTACACAAACCGGAAATGCAAATCAAGGGAAGTGACCTGTTGGTAGTGTCCATAAGTTTCCTCTCCCTGTCATGGGGAGTGGTCTTCCTGCCGTCAGGCAGTACATCTACTAAAAACTGAGACACTCAGGGCGTTAATCCATCGGGTAATTTTGAAATCAGGGTGCATCTTTTTATTAATCAATTGCACTACCATTTATTGGTTTTGCTAGGGGTCTACCAGGGTAAGCAAGCCACTGCTCTACCCTGTTTTTCATTGCCTACGCTTTTTATGGGTGTGCCTTTGACGTGAATTCCCTTTTCACGGGGTAATTCTTCCAAAGATAACTACTGGAGATGCCAAAATCAGGCAATGCAGGGGTCTGCATCAAGGGTCTATATAAAAAACTAAATCTATTGTACTAAGGTATTTCCTCTTCGTCAACCAGGACGGGGAATATTTTTATGGGACTTACACCACAAAGGGCACGGCTGCGTCATTCTCAAATATCTTCTCCGTGATTAAAAACCTTTCACGGTAAGGAAAATAAGACCTATTTCAACATAATTGATATTTGATGTGAAAATAGACCCAGCTAAAGGTTTGAGCCCTCGGAAAAGTTGAGAATGACGCAGCCCTGCCATAGGGGGTATTCCCTTTGGGATAACAGAGATCACGTCATCTCTGTTGCGAGGAAATGGGATGAGAAGCTAGATCAAATTAATTTTCTATTCTGTGCCAAAATTTGTGAAAATTCTTTCTACAGCTTCTACTAAAGTAGCATAAATCTGATAATCTTCACTTTCTCACCATTACTAAGGAATTCTGAAGTCCGAATAATAGAAATCTCCTAAAATTACTGTAGGGTAGGCTAACCATGCCAGGAATCGGATTTTTGGGAGATGTTTTTTGCATCAGGTTTCTCTTTTTACCGAGACTTAGGCTCTCACCATGTTTCTTACCCAAATCGTCATTTGTGCCAAAAGTCTCAACGGAGAAAACTCCTTTCTCTTCTCCCCCTTACTACATAAGTCGTTATCTATGAGCATGAAAATTTTATTGACTTCTTTTGATGTTTGGAAAACTCATCATCAATCTAACTCCTCTGATGATTTACTTTCCCATGTTTCTCAAATAACATCTCTTCCTTATT
This sequence comes from Microcoleaceae cyanobacterium bin_387, assembly GCA_037440985.1. Classification (GTDB taxonomy): domain Bacteria; phylum Cyanobacteriota; class Cyanobacteriia; order Cyanobacteriales; family Microcoleaceae; genus JBEDKD01. Next base: position 19,812 of record JBBITB010000030.1, on the reverse strand, counting down.
CTCTGAAGTTTGTCCGAAAACTTCCGGTAGATTATGAAAAAGCACCAGAGTTCGTTATTCATCATATTAATGAGTTTCAACCGGATGTTATTATTTGTTGTGGTATGGCGGAAACTCGTCATAAATTAACGGTTGAATCGAACGCGATCGCGGGAAATGTCCGTTTAAATACCAAAATCAATTTAGGGAGTATAGTGAAAGATTTACCCTATACTGAGATTAGTCATAATGCGGGTAAGTTTGTCTGTGAAGCCCTTTATTATTCGGTTTTAAAGCATTTAGATGATTTTCACCCCCAACGTCAATGTCTTTTTCTTCATATTCCTCTTTTAACTGAAAAAAACCACGATATTATTATCTCAGATTTCCTCTCCATTCTTCATCGAGTAGGTAATAGGTAATACTGTCAACTGTCAACTGTCAACTGTCAACTGTCAACTGTCAACTGTCAACTGTCTTCGAGTTATTGCAACCAGATGATCAGAGTTAAAAGACTAAGGAATAAAACGGGAAGAGTAATAACGGTTGCCATTTTGAAATAATCTCGCCAACTGATATTTAAACCTCGTTGCTGCAACATATCAAATAAAAGTAGCGTTGATAAACTCCCAAATGGTGATATTTTCGCACCGATAACGCAAGCAATAACCGCAGCATAAACTAGACTATTAATGACATTAAAATTAGTAATAGGTGTAGTTTGCATGGCTAACATATTACTTAAAATTGTTGGCACATTATTCATTACAGATGCTTGAATCGTGATTAATATTCCTGTGAAAATTACCCCCAGAGAAGTCCCCCATCCCCCAAATTGTCCTAAAATTCCACTCAAGGAATTTGTTAATCCGGCATTCCCTAAACCTATAAAAATTACAGACATTCCCCAAAGAAATAAAATGATTTGAAGCACCGGATAGTTGTTAACTATTTTTAATAGTATTTTTATTTTACTTATATTAGCCGGATTTGCGGAACGTAAATGAGGCATTTCTTGACTGGTATAAACAACTCCATTCATCGGATCAAAGTAGAATAATGAGTTAGACTCTTCTGTGTTTTCCTCCGTTTCTTCATTGGTGATTTCCCTGATTTCGGGATAAACATCAGGGATTTCAAAAATGGCTTCTTCTCCTCCCTCTATCAATTGATATTTTTGATAATTTAGGGGAATGACTCGCCCAAAGTAAAATAAAAGAATCCCTATTCCTGTTAGAATCGCGATGCCATTTACCCAGAGCATCACTGAGGCAAAACTACTAAAATTAATCCCGGCATAACTGGAGGCAATGGTATTAATCACATTACTACTGGTAAAGGCTAAACTTGCCCAATCTGACATAAACCCGATCGCGACGATAAAGGCGAAAATTGTCCGGGGTTTAAAATTTAGTAACGTCAATAATTCCCACGCGATCGGTGTGATTAATAATAAACTCCCGTAATTGCTTAAGAAAAGACTCGCGATCGCGCTGCCTAAAAGAAAACTGATAAACAAAAAACGACCATTAGGAAAAAGACGAGGGGAAATAAAACTCGCAACCCAAGGAAAAATTCCGGCTTTTTCTAAGAGCCAACGAATAGCAAGAAACGCGAGCAAAGTAAAAGTGGTATTCCCCAAAATCACCCGGATCGCCCAAATATTATCGAGGGTAACAACCCCCGTCGCTAAGGCTAAAAGTGCTCCCCCTAGGGCACTAAAACCAATTCCTAACCCCTTGGGCCGCCAAATAATTAGGGTAAGGGTGATAGCAAACACAATAACACTCATTTTTAGCCTCTAATAATAGTCTTTTTCCGTTGATAAATTACTGTTTATCCTTCATCAATAACCCTTCACACCTTAATATTTCTGATGTTTACCTACTTAGAATAAAAAGCGAATTGTTAAATATAACGCGGAGGTTCCTAATTGAGCAAGCATTACGGGAATACCATAACGCAAAAACCGTTTAAAGGAAATTGATCGACCATGTAATTCGGAAATGCCCGCGGCAACAATATTAGAAGAAGCTCCGACTAATGTGCCATTTCCTCCTAAGGTTGCCCCAAACATCATCGCGTAAAATAATGGTAACACTTCTGGGGGAAATTGTCCAGCAAAATTAGGCTCTAAAACCTCATTGGGTGCTAACCCTACATTGACAACATATTGTTTTAATAAAGGGACCATCGCCACCACTAAAGGAATATTCGGAACTACACTAGAAAGTATCCCTACACTAAAAAGTAATACCAGGGAACCCAAGACAATATTTTTCCCTAAAATCACTCCAAATACTGTCGATAGACTACTGATTACTCCCGTTTTTTCTAATCCTCCAATTAAGACAAAAATTGACATAAAAAATATTAATGTACTCCAATCTACATCTCGCAAAATATGATTTAAACTGTCAATTTTACTATGATGGGCTAATAATAACGCGAGGGCAGCTCCTAATAACGCAACAGCCGCGGGCGAAATGGGTACGGGTAGCATTTCTCCTACGACAAAAAATACTAAAACAAATGTGATAATAATTCCGCCAACGGCTAATATTCTCGGATGATTAATTTGAGGATGGGGTAAGGTTTCTAAATTTTCTAATTCGGTTCGCCAAATTTTTGAGAATAGGGAAGGTAACATGACTAAAATTGTCACGATCGCGATCGCGCCTCCTAAACTCAATCGTAGGAGATAATCGGTAAAACTAAGATTAATCGCGTCTCCTACAATATAAGTCGCCGGATCGCCGACTAAAGTTAACAAACCGGCACTATTGGCGACAAATACCATTAAAATTAATAAGGGCACAAAGTCAACCCCAATTTCCGAAGCTAAAGGGGGAATTAAAGGTGCTAATAACATCACCGTTGTCGCATTAGGTAAAACGGCACAAATCGGTGTCGTAATAGCCACAATCCCTAAAAGTAAATTTTTCCCTTTCCCTTTAGCTAAGATCACCATTTGTGTGGCTAAATACTCAAAGATTTTGGTAGGCTCAAAGGCTCTAATTAATACCATCACACCAAAAAATAAACCTAAAGTACCATGAGCGCGACTAATATAACCGATCGCGTCATTTAAAGTCATTACATGAAAAAATACCAAAATCAACGCACCTAATAAGGCCGCGATCGTTAAATGTATCCATTCTGTTATGACTAAAAAAATTACCCCTAAAAAAGTAACACTCGCGACAATCGCGGGCAAATTTTCCATAAAATCATGCCTCCACGGGGATATGTGATATTTTATACCCGTTCTCATCAGAACAAAGCAATGAGATATAACATCATAATATCTGTATCGCTCTACATTAATCTATAAATTTTCCGGCCGGTAATATAACCGAGGGGATGAGGAAATCACTCAAATCAAAACGACAAAGGATAGAGAGGGATAAAAATTCTTGCCTCAAAAAAGCGATCGCGCCCTTAAAATAAATTAAGAGAAAACCCCAACCGAGTCTCAAATTCAAGATTGCAATACTAGATTAATGATACAAGTACCCCCTAGTCCATCCTTAAATATCACCGCGTTTCCCCTCGCGGCCGTAGTGGGACAAGCCGCGATTAAATTAGCCCTATTATTAACCGCGATCGATCCTACCTTGGGAGGAGTCGTCATCGCGGGCCGTCGTGGTACCGCGAAGTCTGTGATGGCGCGAGCCCTTCATGCACTCCTTCCCCCCATTGAAATCGAAAAAGGTTCCTATTACAATGGAGCGCCACCGGATCAGTGCGCCGAAACCGCGATTATTCCTACTCCCTTTATCCAAATCCCCCTCGGTGTCACAGAAGATCGACTTATTGGTTCTGTGGATGTTGAACAATCCGTCAAACGAGGAGAAACAGTATTTCAACCCGGAATATTAGCCCAAACACATCGAGGAGTGCTCTACGTTGATGAACTAAATCTCCTTGACGATAATATCGCGAATCTATTATTAACAGTCTTAACCGAAGGTTGTAACCGCGTCGAAAGAGAAGGAATCAGTGTCCAACATCCCTGTCAACCCATCTTTATCGCGACGTATAACCCCGAAGAAGGAACCCTACGCGAACATCTTTTAGATCGAATCGCGATCGCGCTTTCTGCGGATGCCGTCTTAGGATTAGACGAAAGAGTACAAGCGGTGGACTCAGTATTATCCTACTCCCAATCCCCCCAAGACTTTCTCAGTCAATACGACGAAGACATCGACGGTCTTAAAACTCAAATCATCTTAGCGCGAGAATGGCTCAAAGATGTCACCATTAAACCAGAACAAATCAATTATCTCGTCCAAGAGTCCATTCGTGGAGGAGTGCAAGGGCATCGCGCCGATATTTTTGCCGTGCGAGTTGCCAAAGCCGCGGCAGCATTAGAAGGGCGCGCCGAAGTCAATGCCGACGACTTACGTCGTGCCGTCGAATTAGTAATAGTCCCCCGGGCTACCGTTATTCAAACCCCACCGGAGGAAAATCCCCCCACCCCCCCCCACCCCCACCACCACAGGATCAGTCACCGGAAACAGAAGACGAGGAAGACGACGACGAAGAAGAAAACCCCGATCCTCCCGAAGAAGAAGAAACAAGCATCCCAGAAGAATTTATTTTCGATCCCGAAGGGGTAGTTTTAGATCCTACCGTACTCTATTTTGCCCAAATGTCGAGAATGCGGGGCAAATCGGGAAGTCGCAGCACCATCTTTTCCGAGGATCGGGGGCGTTATATCAAACCCATTTTACCGAGAGGGAAAGTCAGACGCATCGCGGTAGATGCTACCCTACGCGCCGCGGCTCCTTATCAAAAGTCACGACGTTTACGCGAACCCAATCGTCGGGTTATAGTCGAACAGGGAGATATTCGCGCCAAACGGTTAGCGAGAAAAGCGGGAGCCTTAGTCGTATTTGTGGTGGATGCGTCGGGATCAATGGCCTTAAACCGGATGCAATCAGCAAAAGGCGCGGTTTTACAGTTGTTAACAGAAGCCTATCAAAGTCGCGATCAAGTTTCTCTGATTCCCTTCCGAGGGGAGCAAGCAGAAGTATTATTACCGCCGACTCGTTCGATCGCGTTAGCCCGAAAACGGTTAGAAAGACTCCCTTGTGGGGGAGGTTCCCCCCTAGCTCATGGCTTAACTCAAGCCGTGCGTGTCGGGATGAATGCACGACAGTCGGGTGATATTGGCCAAGTTGTGATTGTAGCCATTACCGACGGCCGAGGCAATATACCCTTAGCGCGATCGTTAGGTGAACCCATCGAAGAAGGGGTGAAACCCGATATCAAGGCAGAATTGTTAGAAATCGCGGCCAAAATTCGGGGTTTAGGGATGCAATTGTTAATGATAGATACCGAGAGCAAATTTATTTCCACGGGGTTTGCTAAAGAATTAGCCAAGAATGCTGGCGGCAAATATTATCATTTACCAAAAGCGACGGATCAGGCGATCGCTGCTATGGCAAAAGGCGCGATCGCGTCGATTAAATCCTAGTTGTCATAAACCACCAAGGCACAAAGGCACAAAAAAGCCTTTGTGCTTCATCAAAAAACATCTCGATCTATCTGCGTTTAGGAGCGTTTAGGAGCGGAAAAAAGCGCGATCGTACTTCCGCAACCGGATATTCATTGATTTGCCGTTATCACTTCAGTTCAATATAATTGGTACATAGGGTTCAAAAGAATCATAATTGTTATAGCCCCATAGGTAATAATGCCTGAACATAACTTGGCCGGAGCTTATCAAATCCCCCTAGAAATAACCAAATATGTTGATCCTCAACGGTTTTGAAATCAAAGCTCAAATTTATGAAAGTTCCAACTCCCTCGTCTATCGAGCTATCCGAGAGTCGGATCACGAACCCGTTATTCTTAAGGTACTCAAGCAAGATTATCCCACACCACAGGAACTTGTCCGTTACCGTACCGAATATCAAATTACTCAGTCTCTCCATTTAGCAGGAGTGCCAAAGGTTTACGACTTGCAGAAATATCAAAATACTCTTGTTATCGTATTGGAGGACTTTGGTGGCGAATCTTTGAAAATATGGATGCACCAAAGTCGGTTTAGTATTAGGGAGTTTTTAGAGAGCGCGATCGCGGCTACAGAAATTCTCGGTCAAATTCACTCTAGTAATATTATTCATAAAGACATTAATCCATTCAACATAGTGCTTAATCGAAATACCGGAAATTTAAAAATAATCGATTTCGGAATATCAACTCAATTAAAACAAGAAAATAAAACCCTCAAAAATATCAAACAATTAGAGGGAACATTGGCTTATATTTCCCCGGAACAAACGGGAAGAATGAATCGCTCTTTAGACTATCGGACTGATTTTTACTCCTTGGGAGTGACTTTTTATGAATTGCTAACAAATGAACTGCCTTTTCAAACAACGGATGCTTTAGAGCTAGTTCACTGTCATATTGCAAAACAGCCAAAGTACCCTTCAGAAATGAATAGAGAAATTCCTCAAATACTTTCTGATATTGTGATGAAATTGATGGCAAAAACGGCTGAAGAAAGATATCAAAAAGCTTCAGGCATTAAAGCGGATTTGGAAAAATGTCTATATCAACTACAAAATACAGGAGTAATATCAAATTTTGCTCTAGGAGAGCAAGATATTTCTGAGAAATTCCAACTGCCCCAAAAACTCTATGGTAGAGAGAGACAAATTGAAGCTTTAACAATGGCTTTTAATCGCTCTAGTACAGAGGAGCGAGAACTGATGTTAATTACCGGTTATTCAGGGAGCGGTAAATCCGTGTTGGTAAAGGAACTTTATCCCGTAATTACCGAGAAACGGGGTAACATTATCTCTGGAAAGTTTGACCAATTTCAGAGCAATATTCCCTATATTACAACAATTCGTGCTTTTCAAGAATTTGTCAAAATGTTATTAGTAGAAAGTGCGGAATATCTGCAAACATTGCAAAATAAAATTTTAGATGCTGTCGGTATAAACGGACAAGTCATTATTGATGTAATTCCCGAGATCGAATTAATTATTGGTCAGCAACCTCCAGCACCAGAAATTGGAGGAAAAGAAGCCCAAAACCGCTTTAATTTAGTTTTTCAGAACTTCATCAAAGTTTTTACTAATCCTGAATGTCCTCTAACTATATTTTTAGATGACTTGCAGTGGGCTGATAGTGCATCTCTCAAGCTACTAAAATTATTAATGGATGAAAAATCACCCGGATTATTCATAATAGGGGCTTATCGAGATATTGAAGATTCTTTCCCCCATCCCTTGATGTTGACTTTACAGGAAATTACCAAAGCCGGAGGAATAGTCAATCGGATTTCTCTCTCCCCTTTAGATTTACCTGCCGTTACCAAATTGATTGCAGATGCTCTCAATTTTCCAGACATAAAGGTAAGTGATCTGGCTGAATTAGTTCTGGTAAAAACCGGTGGTAATCCGTTCTTTATCAACCACTTTCTCAAATCTCTTTATACAGAGAGGCTCATAAAATTTGACGAATCTCCCCCGAACTTTGGAGGGGCTAGGGGGGGTTGGCAATGGGATTTAGAGGAAATTCAAGCCCGGGAATTTACGGATAACGTGGTCGAACTAATGGCGGGTAAAATTCAAAATCTGCCAGAAAATACGCAACAAATGTTAAAGTTAGCAGCCTGTATCGGCAATCAGTTTGATCTGAAAACCCTAGCACTGGTTGGTGAAAAATCCCTGATAGAAACGGTGAGAGAATTACACCCTGCTATTGATGAAAGTTTAGTTGTCACCGTTGGCCATATCGGAGAAGTGGAATTAGCTATTGCTTCAACAGAATTTCCCTCTTGCCCATTACCAATTACTAATTATCCATTACCAGAATACAAATTTGTTCATGATCGCGTCCAGCAAGCCGCGTACTCCCTAATTCCTGAAGAAGAGCGAGTCCTCACTCAGTATCGGATTGGACAATTGCTGCGATTACATTTGTCCCTTGAGGCTAAAGAAGAGCAAATTTTTGCCGTGGTGAATCACTTGAATTATGGTAAAACTCTGATTGCTGATCAAACCGAACGCGATGATCTCGCGCAATTCAACCTCTTGGCTTGCCGAAAAGCTCGGCTTTCATCTGCTTACGAAGCTGCGGCTCAATACTGTGAAACTGGACTCCACTTTTTAGGGAGTGATGGCTGGAGTCGCCAACCGAATCTAACACGGGATTTGTATATCGAAGGCGCCACTTGCGCCTCTCTGATCGGAAATTTTGAGCGTGTGGATGAACTTACAAACATAATTGTGCAAAATATCCCCCAGGTGCTAGATCAAATCAAAGCCGTTGAAGTTCAGATTCAATCATTAATTGCCCGCAACAGATTATCAGAGGCCATTCAAATTGCTCGTAAAATACTGCACCAGTTGAATGTAGAATTGCCGGAAAATCCGACTCAAGAGATTACAGAATTGGCCTTTAATGAAGTTCGTCAATTGCTGGCGAAAACTGAGAATGTAACCAATTTACTCGCGATGAGCAATCCTGAAAAACTTGCCGCGATGAGTATTCTCAGCAGCATGGCTTCCGCGGCTTATATTGGCTCACCGGCTTTGTATCCCTTAATTGTGCTCAAACAAGTGGAATTATCTTTGCTGTTTGGTAATACCTTAGAAACAGCCTACGCTTACTCAACTTATGGGTTGATTCTCTGTGCATTTGGTGGAGAAATTGAGGCGGGAAATGATTCGGCGGATGTGGCATTAACATTAATAGAAAAATTTCAATGCGTCAACTTTAAAGCCAAAATCCTCAATTTGATTTATCCCTTTGTTCGCATCTGGAAGGAACCTATTCGTAACTCCATAGCACCCCTACTGACAGGATACCAAGCCGGATTAGAATCGGGAGATTTAGAATTTGCTGCCTACTGTGTCTTTAATCATTGTCAACTCGCCTATTTTGCTTCTGAGAATCTTCTCCAGCTCAAAGAGGATATGCAAACTTATGGAGACGCGATCAGTAAACTGAAACAAACCACGGCTCTCAACTTTCATCAGATTGCTCAACAGGCTGTGTTAAATTGGATGGGGGAAACGGAACATCCCCAATTTTTAGTAGGGGATATTTACAACGAAAATGAACGATTACCTCAACATCAAGGAGCAGGGGATACTTATTCCATTGGCACTCTCTATGTGCATAAACTGATTTTGACTTATCATTTTGGTCAACCCCAAGAGACACTCGCGATCGCGCAACTTGCCCAACAAGCCATCGGTGGAGTCGCGGGGACGGTTAAATTCGGTATATTTTATTTTTATCATGGGTTAACACTACTGGCGACAATTTCCCATGCCCAAGAAGAAAATAGCACATTACCAGTGTTAGAAGAAGTAGCAAAGGATCTCGATAAACTCACCCATTGGTCAACTTATGCACCCCAAAACTTCGCCCACAAATGCGATTTAATTCGGGCAGAAAAGTCTCGTATTTTAGATCACAAAGCCGACGCGATCGACTTATATGACAAAGCCATTTCAGGAGCCCAAGAAAACGGCTACCTCCAAGAAGAAGCCTTAGCCAACGAACTTGCAGCCAAGTTTTATCTCAACTGGGGCAAAGAAAAAGTAGCTTTAGTTTATCTGCAACAAGCCTACTACTGCTACACCCAATGGGGGGCAACCGCGAAAATCAAAGATTTAGAGAAACGATATCCCCAGTTATTAACGGCAAGTCACTCAAGCCTCAAAAATAGCACAACTACCACGGGATCTGGCACTCACCTAGATATTGCCACAGTAATGAAGGCTTCTCAGGCTATTTATGGGGAAATTATTCTGGATAAATTATTATCTAGTTTAATGAAAACGTTAATAGAAAACGCGGGAGCGCAAACAGGATATTTAATTTTACCGAGTCAGAATCAATTCTTAATTGAAGCAGAAGGTTCCATCGATTCTACCATAAGTGTTTTACAAGCTCTAAGCATTTCTAACTGTGATAAATTGGCTAAATCTATTATTCATTATGTGGCAAGAACTAAAGAGAGTGTAGTTTTAGATAATGCGAGTATTGAGGGAAAATTTATCCATGATAACTATATTAAAACTAATCAAATTAAGTCAATTTTGTGCGTTCCACTGATTAATCAAGGTGAAGTGATCAGTATTGTTTATCTGGAAAATAATTTAACAACGGGTGCTTTTACTTCAGAAAGAGTAGAAATATTAAATTTCCTCTCTGCTCAAGCCGCAATTTCTATAAAAAATGCAAAATTATATACAGAAGTACGACAAAACGAAAGCAGACTCAATCAATTTTTACAAGCTATCCCTATAGGTGTGGCAGTAATTGATATAAATGGCAAACCTCAATATATAAACAAAATGGCTGGTGAACTCCTGGGACAAAGAACTCACGGAGAAGTTACAGTACAGAATATTTCAGAAGTTTATCAAAATTATCGTGCCGGAACTAATCAACTGTATCCTAATGAAGAATTACCAATCGTCAAAGCCTTGAAAGGAGAGCAGACAATTGTTGATGATATTGAACTTCGTCACCAAGATAAAATCATCAATATTGAAGGTCAAGGAACTCCAATTTATGATGAAAATGGTAATATTACTCATGCTCTTGTCGCTTTCCAAGACATTACAGAGCGCAAACGTTCCGAAGCTGATAGGCAAAGATTTACTAAGGAACTCTTTCAACTTAACAAAGCCTACGCACGCTTTGTCCCCGGCCAATTTCTCCAATTTCTCGACAAATCTAGCATTCTTGATGTGAAATTAGGAGACCAAGTGCAGGTAGAAATGTCGGTGTTATTTTCCGATATTCGTGATTTCACCACACTTTCGGAAAGGATGACTCCAGAGGAGAATTTTAAATTTATCAATGCTTATCTATCTCGCATGGAGCCTGCCATTGTTGAAAATCACGGCTTTATTGATAAATATATTGGTGATGCTATTATGGCTTTATTTAGTGGAGAGGCTGATCATGCAGTTAAAGCGGGAATTTCTATGTTAGAAAAGCTGAAAATCTATAATCAATATCGGGTTAATTCCGGTTATCAACCGATTCAAAATGGCATTGGAATTAATACTGGTTATTTGATGTTGGGAACCGTTGGGGGACAAAATCGTATGGATGGTACGGTAATTAGTGATGCGGTGAATTTAGCTTCTCGCGTGGAAAGTTTGACTAAAGATTATGGAGTATCGCTGTTAATAACTGAACAAACTTATGGGGGTTTGACAAATCCGGCTAACTATGCGATTCGGATGATCGACACGGTTAAGGTAAAAGGGAAATCACAAGCGGTGACGGTTTATGAAGTTTTTGATGCTGATCCGCCAGAAATCAAAGAGGGGAAATTAGCCACCCAACAAACATTTATGGAAGCTTTCTCGCTTTACTATCAAAAAAAATTACTTCAAGGGGCAGAATTGTTTAGCGAATGTCTGAGAATTAATCCCGGCGATCGCGTCTCGAAAATCTATTATGATCGCTGTCATAGGATGTAATTGTCAAAACAGACAAGATATTGTAATCAGCTCATTAACAGAAATGCTGATTTGGGGAATTTACCTCTGTGTGTCTCCGTGTCTGGGTGGTAATTCCCCCAAAATCCCTGTTTTTTTCCCTTCAAACTGAAACTCTTGATTTTCCCTCTTCTTCCTTCTTCCTTCTTCCTTCTTCCTTCTTCCTTCTTCCTTCTTCCTTCTTCCTTCAAACTAAATTACGTCGCAATTGATCCAGAGCAGTACAAGCACTTAAATTGCGTATCCAGTCACGCCCCCGAATAGCACCAAAGCGGAATGAAAAACTTTGTACCCCTAACTTCTCATTCGCTAACCCAATATAAACCAAACCTACAGGTTTATTTTCTGTGCCGCCATCGGGCCCCGCGATACCTGTAATACTTAATCCCCAAGTCGTATCTAAAGCTTCTCTTACTCCTTGTGCCATTTGTTTCGCGATGACATCACTGACAGCCCCAAATTGCTCTAAATCTTCAGATTTTACCTTTAATAAATTGATTTTCACTTGATTATCATAAGCAATAATTCCCCCCATAAAATATTGGGAACTCCCCGGCACATTCGTTAACATTGCGCCGATTCCGCCCCCGGTACAAGATTCGGCTACACTCAGGGTTTCTCCCCGTTTTCGTAATAAATTACCTACCACAGAAGCTAAGGTATCTTCATTAACCCCAAAACAATCTAAACCGGTAATTTCTCGTAATTTATCTTCAACGGGAGTAATCAAATTTTTCGCCAATTCTTCTGACTCGGCTTGGGCTGAAATTCTTAATTTCACTTCTCCATGATTGGCATAGGGCGCAACAGTGGGATTTTTATTGTCAAAAAAAGGCGCGACTTTTTCGGCTAAAGTTGACTCCGCAATTCCCCAAAATTTTAAGGTGCGACTATAAATTGTGGTTTGACTCCAACCATTGTTTTTTAAATAGGGAGTCGCGATATCTCGCCACATAATGTGCATTTCCGCGGGAACCCCAGGAAATGTCATTAATGTTACATTGGGACGGGGTTGCCAAATAATGCCCGGAGCACTGCCACTGGGATTATATAAAATTTCGGCTCCCAGGGGTATGAGGGCTTGTTTACGATTACTGGGACTCATTACTCGTCCCCTATGGGCAAATTTTTCTTCGATATCTGCGATGATTTCTGGTTTTTCTATCAGGGGAGTATCAAAATAATCCGCGATCGTTTCTACGGTTAAATCATCAGGTGTCGGCCCTAATCCGCCGGTGAAAATTAATAAGTTTGAGCGATTGATGGCAATTTCTATTACCTTTTTTAATCGCTCAGGATTATCACCAACAACGGTTTGATAATAATGGGGAATGCCTAAATTTGCTAATTCTTTTGCTAAAAATTGGGCATTACTGTTAAGAATATCTCCTAACAGTAATTCCGTACCGACACAAATAATTTCTGCTGTCATTATCTTTCGCTCAAATTAAGACTAAATCAATCAGAAACTTGGGGGAGTCCCATTGTTTTGCTCAGGGAAAAGTTGAGAGATTTAAGTTTTCGCGTGTTTCCACACTTTCCAACTGGTATAACATAACAGTCCCGTGGCGGCTAAAGCATAAGCTAATCCACTGGGAATACCAGAAAAAGCCAGGGCTAAACTTCCCACCCATAAGGTTAGAGAGTAAATAAAGAAGACAGTTAAACGATGGGAAAGTCCGGCATCTAATAAGCGATGATGTAAATGACGTTTATCTGCAATAAAGGGAGATTTACCACTACGAAGGCGATCTAATATTACCGCGGACATATCTAATATGGGAACTGCCAAAATTAAATAAGGGAGTAATACGGATGTCACCGCGGTGATTTTTACTAAACCAATCACTCCGACACCTGCTAAGGTAAATCCCATAAAGTATGCGCCGCCGTCTCCCATGAAAATTTGCGCGGGATTAAAGTTATAACGGAGAAAGCCTAATGCTCCTCCTGCGACAGCCGCGGCAATTAACGCGGCCGCGGGTTGTTTCATAAATAAACTGACGATTAACATAACAACCGCGGAAATCCCAGAAACTCCCGCGGCTAAACCGTCTAAACCATCGATCCAGTTAATCGCGTTGGCCATACCCACTAACCAAATTACAGTAATAGGAAGACCTAACAAATGTAAATCGACTATTCCTAGAGTGGGAATACTTAAAAAGTCAATGCGGACTCCTGCCCACCAAGCTAAACTGGCAACTATAGTTTGTAATAGTAAACGAACAAAGGGGGAGAGGGAAAACAAATCATCGGCTAAACCAATTAAGAAAAAGGCTAAACCGCCGATGGTAACACCCCAAATTTGATATTCATCATGGGGATTGAGACTTTGGCCACTGGCATCGAGAAAACCTCCAAATCCCCAGACAATTAAGAGGGCTATAAGGGTTCCTAAAAAAATGGAGACTCCACCTAGACGTACCATAGGGCGTTGGTGGATTTTTCGATCGCCGGGTTGATCAACTCGTCCACTGTTGAGACCAATTTTTCTGATAATTGGGGTACTAAGCAGGACAATTAGGGCCGAAACCAGAAAGGCAATCAGGTGGTACAGATGGTGCTGCATCTGAAATGAGTAAAGTGGGGAATAAGAAGAGTCTGTCACTGTCTAATGATATTGCACAATCAAGAATACAGCACCCAGGGGTGACAATCTTTTCTTAAGCCTGTCTCTCTGGGTGCTGTGTCAATTCAATGTATTAGACGATCGCGGGGACTTTGAGGTTGAGATGGGGATAGAGGGGGAAACGCTCACAGAGGGACGCGACTCGGCTCCGACAGTCTTGGGCAATGGTTTCGTCTTTGGGATTGAGGAGACGATCGCTGATAATATTACCAATTTCGGTAAATTCGGGGGTTCCCATGCCTCTACTCGTCATCGCGGGTGTTCCTAATCGTAATCCACTGGTGATAAAGGGGGATTCTGGATCAAAGGGTACGGTATTTTTATTCGCGGTGATATGAATTCCTCCGAGCAGTTGATCGGCTATTTTCCCTGTCATACTAATGGAACGCAGATCCACTAACATGAGGTGATTATCGGTACCACCGGAAACAATTTTAAAACCCCGTTTTTTTAATTGCTCTGCTAAGGCTTGGGCATTGGCAATGACTTGGCCGCTATAGGTTTTAAATTCGGGTTTTAAGGCTTCCCCAAAGGCGACGGCTTTACCCGCGATCACGTGCTCTAAGGGACCCCCTTGAGTTCCTGGGAATACGGCTTTATCGAGTTTTTTACCTAATTCGGCATCGTTGGTGAGAATTAGTCCCCCTCTTGGGCCGCGTAGGGTTTTGTGAGTGGTGGTGGTGACGACATGACAATGGGTGAGGGGACTCGGATGATGCCCTGTCGCGACTAATCCGGCAATATGCGCGATATCTGCCATGAGATAAGCACCGACTTCATCCGCGATCGCGCGGAATTTGCCAAAGTCAATCACACGAGGATACGCGGAGTAACCGCAGATGATTAATTTGGGGCGATGTTCTTTCGCGAGTGCTAAAATTTGGTCATAGTCCAGTTGTTCGGTTTCTTGACTCACACCGTAATGGACAACTTTAAACCATTTCCCCGATACATTGACAGGGGAACCGTGTGTTAAATGGCCACCATGTGATAAATCCATCCCCATGATGGTATCCCCTGGATTGAGGAGTGTTAGGAAAACGGCAAAATTGGCTTGGGCACCGGAATGGGGTTGCACATTTGCCCAGGCGCAGTTAAATAATTCTTTGGCTCGATCAATGGCTAATTGTTCTACTTTATCGACAAACTCACAACCGCCATAGTAGCGTTTGCCCGGTAAACCTTCCGCGTATTTATTAGTCAGTACAGAGCCTTGGGCGGCTAAAACTGCCGCAGAGGTAAAGTTTTCACTAGCAATTAATTCTAAGTGAGTCCGTTGACGTTGGAGTTCTTCTCCAATTAAGTCTAGGAGTAAGGGATCGGTTTTGTTTAGGATTTCTAGGTTAGTATCAGCCACAGAGTAAACCTCAATAAATCAATGAGTAATTTTACGAGTTAAGAGACGAATTAGGCAAAATTAGTACAAATATTACAATCTGTTCACCTTGAGCGACATCTCCGTAATTACTGACATACAATTAAAGTAAATGCCTGAGAGCAGTTGGAGGTGTCAGATGTTAGTCATTTTAATGGAAAATCAAATGCTTTCGCCTCATTGTGTTTGTCAAGGATGTTTGATGGCGGATCAAAATGGTCAACCCCGTTGGCAAGGGGGGCAATTACGTTGTGGGCATCCTGTCCCGAAACCGGAAACTAATCAAGCTAACCAGTTTGAATGTCAAATGGGCTTCCGCATTGCTAGTGTCCCATAATAACCGATTTATCGGCTAATTTTACCGAGAAAGTCGAAAGTTGACTGATGCTGGTGTTATCCTAGGTTCATTGGGAAGTTTTTGTGAATCACTGGACTGAGGAGACTTTTTATGACGTGGCGTGGCTCGACTACCGTGAGTGATCGGATTTTTGCCTGTTTGCCCTATCTGTTACCTTTGGTGGACGGACTCGCGTTTGGCCAATATCTATTTTTTCAGTTTCCTATTCTTAAACAAGTTTTGCTTATCCCCTTGACTCCCATCATAATTATTTATGGGCTTATTCCTTTTGGGCTTGGGGCTTTGGTTGTTTTTTTCGCGTTGTTTTTGGGTGTTGTCAGAAACGAAAATATTAATCATTTCATTCGTTTTAATGCGATGCAGGCTATTCTGATTGATATTGTGATGATTCTTTGTAGTATAATTATGCCCTTTGTGGTTAAGGTTTTACCTAGTCCTTTTATCGTCGAAACTCTTTTCAATGTGGTGTTTTTGGGACTTTTGGGGACTTTTGTCTATGTGATTGTGCAGTCTGCCCAAGGCCGTTACGCGGAGATTCCTACCATATCCGATGCTGTTTATATGCAGGTTCGTTAAACCGATAATCAAAGATTCACAATTAAATTTTCGCCCCCATTTAAGTCCACAGGAGAAACCGGGTTTCTGGTTCGATCGCGCCTCATTCAGATCATGATGAATTGCGCGATCCCAACCCGGTTTTTGGGTGATTAGGTTGGGGGTTATCGCGCAATAACCGGATTTTCTAAGGCCCCAATTCCTTCAATTTCGATACGGACGCGATCGCCAATTTCTAAGGGGCCAATCCCTTGGGGTGTCCCAGTTAAAATCACATCTCCAGGGTAGAGAGTCATAATTTGGGAAATATAAGAAACAAGTACATCGGGTGCAAATACCATTTGACTGACTTGGACGGATTGCACAGGAGTTTTGTCATTATTGACAAAGGTTTGTAGGCGCGCTCCGGGTGTCAATTCCCTAACAATCCAAGGGCCAAGGGGACAAAAGGTATCAAATCCTTTGGCTCTTGTCCATTGATTGTCTTTTTTCTGTAAATCTCTGGCTGTGACATCATTGGCGATGGTATAACCCCAAATTTTACTATGGGCTTGTTGTGGGGTGCAATCGGCACAACTGTCTCCAATAATTAACCCCAATTCTCCTTCATAATCGACGCGATGGGATTGTTGAGGATAGCGAATGGGGCTTTCTGTGGCGATAACGGTAGTGGGGGGTTTGAGGAAAATTAGGGGCTCTTTGGGAACGGGGGTTCCCATTTCGGCCGCGTGTTCCACATAATTTTTACCAACGGCCACTATTTTTGAGGGGGCACAAGGTGCCAAGAGTTGGTAAGTGTCTGGTGCTAATTCCTGATTCGTGGGTTGTCCTTTGAACCAGGGGGGGGCATCTAATACTTGTACTGCACGACTCAGTTGCAGTACACCATAATGTATTTGTCCTTGTGCCGATTGGACTCGGACGTAGCGTTGGGCCATAAGTCAAGTGCTTTACTATTTTCAATTTACGATTTATCTTTACTCAAATCTGTCATGTTTTTGGGATTCAAGATTTGAGCGGATGGAATCTGTTTTTTTTTGGGGGGAAAAATTTGGCGATTGTCGCGATTTCTCACTATATAATGGTAAGATTGTAGATCCTTGCTCCAACCCTAGGAAGTGGAAGGAGCCTTTTTTGTCCGTAAGGAGAATTTAAGCATGAAGTCTTTTGTTTACGAAACTATGTACATTTTGCGTCCTGACTTGACTGATGAGCAAGTGGATACTACGATTCGCAAGTACCAAACTCTTCTTCAAGAGCAGGGAGCCCAAGAGTTGGAAACTCAACATCGCGGTAAGCGTCGTCTGGCTTATGAAATTAAGAAGCATCGCGATGGGGTTTATATCCAAATGAATTACAAAGTTAAAGGTAGCGCGATCGCGTTGTTGGAACGAGCCATGCGTTTAAGTGAAGATGTGATTCGTTATCTCACTATTAAACAAGAAGTTCGCACCTCCAAGGATGTAGAAGCGGAAACTGAACCCCAAGAGGCTATTGCGGAGTAATTCCGACTAAAAGAAGGAAGAAGGAAGGAAGAAGGAAGAAGGAAGAAGGAAGAAGGAAGAAGGAAGAAGGTTGTAGAGGTAGGGGTAGTGCCAGAGTGCGTACCCCCCATGCCTACCCACCCCCACTGCCCGCGCGCGCTGGTTTAGGGGTGGTTGGGGGTGTTGGGGCAACCACAGGGGGGCAACCACTTCTGGATTGCCCCTACAAGATCATTCCTTAATTGTGCAATGCCCCCCTTCCCACCGAAGGACTCTCTCTTCCCTTGACAAGCTTTGACACAATTGTATAATCAAGAAAATTACCATTAGACATCTCCTCAAAATAAGGTCAAAGGCAGGCAGGATGCCTACCCTACAATAGTTGTTGGAGATGTCTATTGGCGCAAAACCAGACGGAAAAACCGGTTTTCTGGCTTTGGGGTCTATTTTTTATCATCAACGCGGATCAAAACCTGGTTTTCGTGTAATTCAATACCTTCGCCATTTTTTGTAGGTTGGGTTGAGGCACGAAACCCAACCAAGGAATCAAGGTATTTTTCCTCCCTGGCGAAGGTATTGGTAATTATGATCTGGTTTTTTCAGTTTTACGGGTAAAAATTAATATTTATAATAAGGAGTTGTTAGTTATTGTGACTCAAGCTAAATCTTCCACCACACAAGAATTACAAGGGGAAGTCTCTCGACTTACCAATGAATTACAAATGCGCGATCAATTGGTGCAACAATTGTCCCAAGAGCTTTTCCGTTTGGTTAAGGGTAATACGGGTTTTGTCCCACAACCGGAAGTATCGGAACGTCAAATCGCGCAAATGCAGTCCCTTCGTGAACAATTACAAGCGGTTGAGGAACAGGTTAGTTTTTATCAAGAACAAATTGCTGATCGCGATGGGGAAATCTATCAGTTACGTCAGTCGGTACAAGAGTTAACCGATCGCGCTCGAATGTTGGAACAAGTGGTGCAGGAGTTACCGGAAGTTTATCGTCAAAAGTTTGAGGAGCGCATTGCACCGATTAAAGAAAAGGCGGAAATGTTACAACGGGAAAATCGCAAACTTCATGCGGAATTACAGAGTGTTAGTTATCGTTTGGCGATGAAAAATCGTCGCGCTAAGGGGTTGGATCTTCCTAATTTTGAGGATGATTCGGAGGGTTCTGGTAACGGTATTTCTATGCCTTCTTTTGGTAATGCGTAAGGTTTTTATTGTTGTTGATTCAGGGGTAAAGTCGGCTGTGGTTGAGGCGATGAAAGCCGCGATCGCGTCCTTTTCCCCTGATGTCGAGTCTTTTGTCTGTCTGGGTTCTGAACTAGATTTAAACATAGTTGAACCGGATGTTTTACTATGTCCTTTAACGCGTAATTTACCGGATAATTTACAATTTTCGGGTAAGGAAGTTTATCGAGTTTCTCAAGATATTTTAGGCACTCGTCAAAGGGTAGAAAAGGAGTTTGAAATATTGACGGGTGAGGGTAATTTGTGGTTGCCTGTTGTCTGGACGGCAAGAGGCCCTCTTTATGCTGAGGTGATTGGTTTAGCCGAAAATTCTGAGGATAAAGATAGTTTTAATTATTGTCAACCTGTGCATTTACCGGATGTGAAACGTCAACAGGTTTATGGGTTTAGTTATCGTTTTTTGACTTCTTTGGACGCGATACCTGGTTGTTATTTGATGCAGTTTGGTTTTAGGGATAATCAGTTTTATTTTGATCAGTTATGGCCTTTTCCGGGGGAGAGCGCGATCGCGTCTTTAGGTATTCAAACTCCTGATTTATTTATTTGTCATTGGCAATGCTTGACAAATACGCCTATTTATGATATAGCAATCCTATTTCAATTGTAATATTTTTGTAGGGGCAATCCCCAGGGCTGCGTCATTCTAACAAAAAGAGATATCGCTCAACCCTTTTGCCAAGG
>JBBITB010000029.1:0-56014 GCA_037440985.1 Microcoleaceae cyanobacterium bin_387 | reverse complement strand
ACTGAATTTCTGAGTCGCGGGGTCAAAAGTTAACCAGCTTGGTAAGGGGGTTCCGAATTCTTTCGTCGCGCTATATGTTAAGGGATCACTGTCCGCATCGGTAAATGTATTACTGGGTACGGTATAACTAAACGTGGTATTCACCATAGCCGATTGATCCGTTATCCCACTAGCAACCACAGGAGCGACGTTTTTATTGATGGTGTAAGCTTGTCCCTGAAAGTTTCCATTGCCCGCACCTGTTCCCCCTAATAACACTTGCAGAGCATTTTTAATACTGTCATCATCGACGACATCGAGTTCTACAGTGCCTCTTTTAGTCCCTGTATTCACTGACACTTTATAGGTTTTGCTATCTACCGGGGTGACGGTTCCTAGACTAGCTCCTATCACACCCTTAGGAACTACTTTAAAATCCCCTGCATCCACCCCTGTGACATTTTCATTAAAAGTCACTTGATAATTGACTGTAGCCGCATCCGTCGGATCGGGATCAAGTCGATTAATCGCGGTGATATATGGACCTGTAGGATTAAAGGTAACTTGGTTATCTGTACTGGTGCTGGCGGTGTTACCATTCCCGGCTAGATCCGTAATGGCATTGGCATTAATACTCACGATCGCGGTTCCAGCTTGGGTCATACCACTGACCGCGACATTGTAAGTTTGACCTGTACCATCTCCAGTCACCGTCGCGGTGGTAGCTCCGGCGGTTCCACTGAGAGCGACTTTCGTACTATCAAACCCCGTTACCGGCTCACTGAATTGAACGGTGTAGTCAATCTGGCCATTAGTTGTCGGATCAACTTGACTGTTAGCTTGATTAATGGTGACGGTGGGGGCTGTTTTATCAACCTTGTAGGTTTCACCAGTGTTGTAGGGCGCGGTGAGGGCATTTCCTGGGTTATCATCAATCGTGGGTGTCCCTGATAGGTCTAAGCGTAAGTCACCCTCACCCGTAATGCTGTTCACGGTAACATCTACTGTGTTACCAGTGGTCGCGGATACTGAGCCGATCGTACCGCCTACTGTGCCGGTTTTGTTCAGGGTAAAGTCCCCGATATCTAAGTTCTTAACCGCTTCGCTGAAGTTGACTTGGTATGTAACGGTGTTGGCGTTAGTGGATGAGCTCGCGGGATTTTGGCGGATGATGCTGGTGACGGTGGGGGCTACGCCATCGATGACTAGGGCTTTAGTTCCTCCCAGGGATTGGGCTGCTCCCAGCCCAGGGAGAGTGAGTGTAGCATTGTTACCCAAGCTGTCTTTAATCGTGCCACTGTTGAGGGCGAGGGCAGTTGTTGAGATATAATCGAGGTCGGTACTGCTATCACCTGTGCCTACGGTGTAGTTAAAGGTGAGAGTATTCGTACCGTTACCACTAATATAGTTGATCGCCTTGCCCGCTCCCCCCGTAGCGAGGGTTAGCTGCGGTGTACCCGTAACGTTGACATTTTCACTCCATTGAACGGTAATCGGAATAACTTGACCGACTCCATAGCTTCCATTCGCTAAAGTTGAGGTGACACTGGTGACGGTGGGGGCTACGCCATCAATGACCAGGGCTTTACTTCCTCCCAGGGATTGGGCTGCACCCACCGCGGGGAGAGTGAGTGTAGCATTGTTACCCGCGATATCTTTAATCGTGCCACTGTTGAGGGCGAGGGCGGTGGTTGAAAGATAATCCAGGTCCGCACTGGTGTCGCCTGTACCTACGGTGTAGTTAAAGGTAAGAGTATTCGTACCGTTACCACTGGCATAGTTGATCGCCTTGCCCGTTCCCCCTGTGGCGAGGGTTAGCTGCGGTGTACCCGTGACGTTGACATTCTCGCTAAATTGAACGGTAATCGGAATAACCTGACCGACTCCATAGCTTCCATTAGTTAAAGTTGAGGTGACACTGGTGATGGTGGGGACGATACCATCAATCACCAGGGCTTTATTATTACCGAGGGAGTTAGCAGCACCTACACCAGGGAGAGTGAGGATGGCATCGTTACCCGCGCCGTCTGTAATCTTACCACTGTTGAGGGCGAGGGCGGTGGTTGAAAGATAATCCAGGTCCGCACTGGTGTCACCTGCGCCTACGGTGTAGTTAAAGGTAAGAGTATTTGTACCGCTACCACTGATATAGTCGATCGCCTTTCCCGTTCCGCCTGTGGCGAGGGTAAGTTGTGGTGTGCCGGTGGTGACGTAGGCGTTTTCGCTAAATTGAACGGTAATGGGAATAACTTGACCCACCCCATAGGTGCCATCCGCTAAAGTTGAGGTGATGCTGGTGACGGTGGGAGCCACTCCGGGCTGTAGCTTGCTGATGAAGATGTCGGAACCTCCCGCAGGAGTGAGGTTGGCAGTGCCCAAACCGGGGTCGAAGTTATTGGTCCCATAGAAATAGCCAGTGGTGTAAATGTTGCCACTGCTGTCTGTGGTGATACTATTGCCCCTGGCATACCCTCCCAGGTTCTTCGCCCAGGCGAAAGTTCCATCCGAGTTCAGCTTGCTGACGAAGGAGCCGCCTCCCGTGAGGTTGAACGTACCAGGACCGGGGTCAAAGTCAACGGTGCCAGAGAAAGAGCCACTGGTATAAACATTGCCGCTGCCGTCTGTGGTCATGCCGTTGACAGTTCCCCCCAGGTTCTTAGCCCAAAGGAAATTACCGCTGGAGTCCAGCTTGCTGATGAAGGAGCCGCCTCCCGTGAGGTTGAACGTGCCAACACCCGGGTCGAAGTCCGCGGTACCCTGGAAAGTACCAGTGGTGTAAATATTGCCACTACTGTCTAGGGAGATCCGGCTGCTAGAGTCGTCACTGATCCCCCCAAAGCTTTTAGCCCAAAGGAAATTGCCGTTGGAATCCAGTTTGCTGATGAATATGTCTTTAAATCCCACAGAAGTGAGGTTGGCAGTAACAGCACCCGGGTCAAAGTCACCAGTACCCTGGAAAGTACCAGTGGTGTAAACATTGCCACTGCTGTCTGTTGTGATACTCCTGCCCTCGTCGGAACCGCTCCCCCCCAGGTTCTTTGCCCACGCGAAAGTGCCGTCCGGGTTCAGCTTGCTGATGAAGATGTCTTGCGACCATGCTGTAGAAGTGAGGTTGGCAATGCCAGCACCGGGGTCAAAGTCCGCGGTGTCATAGAAAGAGCCAGTGGTGTAAACATTGCCACTGCTGTCTAGGGTAATGCCCTTGCCATAGTCGAAACTGCTCCCCCCCAGGCTTTTCGCCCAGCCGAAGGTACCGTCAGCCTTCAGTTTGGTGATGAAGACATCATTCAAGCCCGCAGAAGTGAGGGTCGCCATACCCGGCCCAAAGTCTGCAACGCTATCGAAAGTACCAATGGTGTAAACATTGCCACTGCTGTCTGTGATGATGCCGTTGCCATCGTCGTAACCGCCGCCTCCGATGCTTTTCGCCCAGGCGAAAGTGCCGTCCAGGTTCAGCTTGCTGATGAAGACATCCGTGTATCCCACAGAAGTGAGGTTGGTCGTGCCAGAACCGGGGTCGAAGTCCGCGGTTCCCTCGAAAGTACCAGTGGTGTAAATGCCACTGCTATCTGTGGTGATACTATTACCATAGTCGTAACCGGTTCCCCCCATGATTTTCGCCCAAGCATATTCGGGTTCCAGAAGCAGGCCGGGGTAGGCGGCCATCACTTCCGGGGCAAAGGGTATCGCGGGGGAAGTTTCCTCGGTGCTTACCTGAAGTTCCCAGTCTCCTCCTCGTGCCCGATTCCCAGTGGGTGTGTTGGAAGCACTGATCGCGCTTCCCGTGAGTTGGTGTAATTTTGCGATAAATTCTGCCCCCGCGTCCCCCGCGGCCACTGAACACCCATAAAGGAGAATATGGCCTGCTGTAGTTCCCCACTGTTGTAATTGGTTCGCGTTTTGGCTCAGTGAATCCAGACTTAGTTGAGTATTACCCAAATAGAGGATACCCGGAGCCCCGTGGGAAAGGATATGTATCGCGTCAATCTCTTTTCGACTCGCGAGGGCTTGGGTAATCTGTTCAATGCCACCGAAATTGTCATTTTAAATGACAATTTCCGCGTTTTTTTTGCCCGCGATCAGGCTTTGATAATTTTCGACAGAAGGATCAATAAAAATAATTTGCCGAGTCATAAATAGATCTCTTTTTGATAATTTTCGGACTTATAGTCATTTCAACTAAGATTGAGAAAATCCCACCAGTCACAGTAAGAATTTACTGGATTTAAAGCCTCTCATTTCTTAGGGGAATGACTATAGTTATACTGACCCAATAGAAAGAGCATGACATCATCCTTTAGGATGATTTTTTTCCTTAATAATTTGTATTGTATAAGAACGTCAATAGGTCAAGCCCCTAGTGCTATAAGAAGGAACTGCCAGTGCGAATATGACAACAAAAACCTTGCTCCTATTAAGAGACACGGGAGCGAAAAAAAAAGAGAAATAATTGGCATTTATCCTGACCAAATAGAACTCTGGGATGATTTTTTTTCCCTAATGATTTGTGAGGATCAAAAGTTTAATCGGTAGTGGGAGATGGGATATCTCATGGGAGCATCTCATTTTCGTAAATTTGCAGTGGGAGCGTCTCGCTCCCTATTAAATTCCTAGGGAGCGAGACGCTCCCACTACAGGTTTTTTTTGCAAATATGAGATGCTCCCTATCTCATCCACGATCACCCGATGGTGATTCTTACTAGAGCTAGTAGTTAGATCCCCAAATCCCTTTTAATAAAGGGGACTTGAGACTCAAGATTGTATAGTTATTTCAAATAAAAAAGAGACACGATTGAACGCAGTAGGCACAGATGAGTTCATCTAAAGATGTGCCAGGAGGAGCATACATTATGGCTCGCTTTAAGGCACTAAAATCGTGTTCTATATCGTTCAGATCGGGAGAATATTTCGGGCGAAAACCATAGATGACCCGTTTCCTCTACAGTTTTTTTTGCAAAATCGAGATGCTCCCTAATCAAAGGAAGAATACATCTATCAATTTTCGGGTCTTGCTTATTAAAAATCCCCCCAAAAACTCCGTCAAAAACCGAAGGATATAGATAGGCTCCAAAACTCTCCAGAATATGTGATCAGTTAATATTCTGTAGTCTTTTTGAGGAGTGATCTCTTTATCCTTTAGGCTTAACTCTGAGTATAATAGCTTATCGAAGTCTCCCCCGGATTTCTTAATATTTTTTTATGATTTCAGGAGTGGCTGTAGGCTTGCTTTTCAGAACTTGTTACCTTTAGTAAAGGGGGGAAAAATGCGGATTTTTTCGAGGAGACGGAAAATTATATTGGGATCGACACATTTTTGTATTTATTCACCATAATTTGCTAATTGTGTCAAGTGTTTTTGGCACTCTGTAATAAATTTTCATAAAGTGGCTGAGGGTGGTAAAAGGCCTCAAGAAACCCAGGGCTGTTTCATTCTCGAAAAAATTACGAAAAATCAAGATTTTGTAGAGGCGGTTTGCCCTAATTTCTCCCACCTACAAATAACCTCAAAAAAGGCGTGATCTCCGATTTGGAGAAAGCTTCCCAATTATATAAACATGGTGTACTAATGCCTATCAAGACGCGATCGATCGTCTGAAAAAATTGAATGGATTAGTTAAATCAATTTACTAAGGCTCAACGTAAAACCCAAGAAATGCGTTGGGTTTCGTGCCTTAACCCAACCTACATAAAAATCAGGGAAATAAAATAAACCACAAAAACACAAAGACACGAAGGAGTAATTTGTGATTATTTTGTCTTGGGAAAAGATGGTAAGTGATCCTTCATTTGGATCGGGAAAACATCATCGAAATAGGGTTAACCCGTCCCTACTCTTTTTTCGTACCTTTCTGTCTTTGTGCCTTTGTGGTTATACCATTTTGCCAAAAAAATTGTGGCAATAGCACCCGTACAAAGATGATATATAAATACCATACCTTCGCTATTTCTTTGGAGTGGAACAAAACCCAAGAAATGCGTTGGGTTTCGTGCCTCAACCCAACCTACATAAAAATCCATTTTTCGGTATGGCAATAACAAACCAGGTTTCTGGAGAAACCTGGTTTCTTTCCTTAGTTTAAACTAACACTTTTGCCGTTTCATCCTCAAGCTTTTCCTGAGTTTCGGCTTTCAAAAACTCCGCGACTTGAGCCTCAATTTGCTCGCGGACAATCTCGCGATACTCCAGAAAATGCTCGATTTGGGCACAAACAGATAAATAACTACTAATACCCCCCGGATTATGCACATACATATTCCAGAGATTGCGCCAGAATTGCCAACGAGTTTGACGTAGGAAACCCTGACGATAGCAGATAATCAGCAATGCCCGCAGTACCTTCCATTTTAATTGTTTCTGTCCACCCTTACCCTTTTTCGGATAAGTAGCTTCCCCCAAAAGACGGTAGTGACGATAAGCGCGATCTAAAAACCGTGATGGCTCATATAAATCCCAGAAAGCCTGCACATATTCCCGTGCAATATCTTCTAAAGGCCGTGTTGGTACAAAATTCATCAACGTAGTTTGATTGATGTTAGCAGATTTACTGCGAAGTCGTCCTTCCTTTTCCAAACGATGCCAGAGCGCGGTATCAGGAAGTGCTTGTAACATACTAAATAAGGCTGTGGGAATCGCGGTTTGTTCTACAAACTTAACAATTCTCGCGCCGGCTCCGGGTTTTTCGCCATCAAAACCAATAATAAAACCAGCCATAACTCGTAGCCCTGAGCGGGTAATTTTGAGTACAGCTTCACTGAGGGAGTCTCTAGTATTTTGGTATTTTTGAGTAAAGGCAAGGCTTTCTTCATCAGGTGTTTCAATGCCCAAAAAAACTGCCCCAAAATTACACTTTACCATCAAATCCATCAGTTCTTGATCTTGAGCTAAATCAACGGAAGCTTCCGTTGCAAAAGAAAAGGGATATTGATGTGATACCATCCAAGGTTGAAGTTCTTTTAAGAATAATTTGACATTGCGTTTATTACCAATGAAATTATCATCAACCATAAAAATGCTGCGCCGCCAACCTAATTGGTAGAGATAATCAAGTTCGGCTAATAATTGTTCCGGTTTTTTGGTGCGAGGTTTGCGCCCGTAGAGAACAATAATATCGCAAAATTCACATTGGAAAGGGCATCCACGGGAAAATTGTACCGACATTTCTGCATAAGCATCAAATTCCAGTAAGTCAAACCGAGGTATGGGAGTGCTGGTGACATCTGGTTTTTCACCCCCAGAGCGAAAGACTCCTGCTTTTTCACCGCGCGCGATCGCGTCAACAAAGAGAGGTAAAGTAATTTCCCCTTCATCCAAAATCAAGTAATCAGCCCCGACATCAGTGACTTCATTGGGTAGGGCAGTGGGATAAGGGCCACCCACCGCCACCAGCTTACCTCGATTTTTCGCTTCCCGAATCTGGTTGAGCAAATCCTCCTTCTGCACAATCATCGCGGACAAAATCACCAAATCCGCCCAAGCCCATTCCGCCTCCGTCACCTGACGAACATTGCGATCGACAAGCTTATAGTGCCATTCTTGGGGTAAGATCGCGGCTACTGTGACTAAGCCCAGAGGTGGTAACATGGCCTTACGATCTAACAAAGCCAGTGTTTTTTCAAAGGACCAAAAACTTTTGGGAAATAGAGGATATAGAAGTAAAACGTTCATCTTTAGATAGTGAGATTAATTTTTAACTGATCACGAATGAGCGAAACCTCTATGATTTTTTCTCTGATTATAGAATAATCGCTTAACCTATCCTACCACTAATGTCTATTTATGTCTATGGATATCCCGTGACAGGAGGGTTGTCGAAAGGGAACGTGATGATTATAGTAAAGCCATTGAAGCCAATCTAGGTTATGCACATCTTTTGTTTTATAATGTTGATGTTTGTTGTCGCTTTTTTTATCAACCACAAAGGCACGAAGGCACAAAGAAAAGAAAAGACTGATTTGTAGGTTGGGTTGAGGTACGAAACCCAAGACATTCTACTTCTACAAAGAAATGGCGATTGTATTTTTCTTCCCTCTGCCCTCTTCCCGCTTCTCTCTTCCTTCTTCCCTCTTCGTGAACGATTAACTTGTCAATTCCCACATATTGCGGACATTAGACATCTCCATAAACTCAAGTAGGGTAGGCATCTTGCCTGCCATTGATCCGATTTTTTCCAGATGTCTATTCAACGGACGAATATCCCGACTAAAACCCATCAGGGACGGATCTTCCACATAAGTTGAGAATTGTAGTTTTGTCGGGTTCTTTCACGAAGTAAATTACCGTCCCCATTGTCCTATAAATAACGCGATCAATAATAATTTCAAGAATTAAAGGTTGGTACGATCGCGCCAATCCCCTAGGGGGGATTAGCCATAACATGATAGTGGTGCAACAGAGCTAAAGTGATGTATTAGTAAAATCCATTAACAACAGATTCAGGTTGATTTTTCAGGATTTTTTCATGCAATATTTTAGTTTTGCTACGCCACTACAGATCGATCTATTTAGGGTCCACCTTTTTTTAATTCAGTGAGTACCAGTTTCGCGACGGCTTTGAGCGTGTCAAATACACCCACTCCAGTGCCAGCAACAGCCTCAAAATCAGGGACCTTGGTAGGATTAAGAATGGCTCTCAATTCCTCAATGCTGGCAATTTCAGGCATATCGCGCTTGTTATACTGGATCACGTAGGGGAGCTTATCAAGGTTGTAGCCATGCTCGGCGAGGTTTGTCCGCAGATTCTCCATTGACTCCAGATTTTCTTCGATTCGGCTCATCTGCGAGTCGCCAACGAAAACAACACCATCAACACCCTTCAATATCAACTTGCGGCTGGCATCGTAAACAACTTGTCCTGGCACTGTGTATAAATGGAAGCGTGTCTTGAATCCACGGATCTCACCTAACGCGAGAGGGAGAAAATCAAAGAAGAGCGTCCGATCAGTTTCGGTTGCCAAGGAGCTCATTTTACCTTTCGCGTCTGGATTGGTCTTATTGTAGATGTGCTCCAAATTCGTGGTTTTACCAGAGAAAGGAGGCCCATAGTAGACAATTTTGCAGTTGATTTCTCTAGCACTGTAATTTATAAAGCTCATATTTGTTTGTGTACTTCTCCCGTTAGACCTTAGTAGAGTGTATCAGATTTTAATAATATACCAAATTAGACGTTGCTCAATGAAAGTATGATTTACCTGTACCCTGGGATTAGCCCCCGTGCTTACCCCCCCTCCTGCCCTGAAGGGAGGGTTTTGGGGCAACCACGGGGGGATTGCCCCGATTATTTCATATCCCAATTCAGCAACGCCCCTTCTTCCTTCTTCCCTCTTCCTTGTTAGAGAATATTTTATGGTCAGGAATTGAGACTTGATATTAATAGAATCCTCTTAAAATTTCTTGAACAATTAATGAAAATAAAGCGCAATAATCTTTCTATGCTAGAGAAGGAATTAAGGCTTATTTACTTGATTTTCTGTAGGTTTTGACCGAAAGAGAACCGCTGTATTCTCTCTTCTGCCTAAGTAAGAATTATTATCATTTCTCCTCTCTTTTAGAAAAATTTAACTAAAATTTAAACTCCCAATAAAGAAAACATATATATAATGCGTTGGGGGCTATCTCCATGAATATCCCTCTCCCCGTCACAGTTTTTGTGATCAAAAAAGTAAAAAAGCCAGGGAAAAAGCTATGAAAGTGAAATTACCAGTGAGAACAATAAAAAGTGTGCTGCAACGACTATCAAAATCGAAAAGAGATCCCACACATTCTGGGATTTCTCTGGATGTATCAGCCCAACTAATTGACATCGCTCAGAGTGATGTGGACTCGGCACTGCGAGCGCTAAATACATCCCTAGAAGGGTTAACAGAGTTACAATCCGATAGTCGCTTACAAAAGTATGGATTGAATGAAATCGCCCATGAAAAAATCAATCCGTGGTACATTGAACTCCTAAAAACTTTTCAAAATCCCCTCGCGCTCTTGTTAATCGCGTTAGCCGTTATTTCTTTACTAACTAAGGATTTTAAAGCCGCGATCATTATTACCAGTATGGTAATATTTAGTGTGGTTTTACGGTTTTCTCAAGAATTTCGCTCGAATCAAGCCGCGGAAAAACTGCGAGAAATGGTGCGAACCACCTGTACAGTCAGTCGGAAAGATCATCGTAAAGAAATTCCGCCCAATGTGTTGAAAGAGTATGGAATTACCTTGCATCCGCAGGAACCCAAAAAGCAAGAAATTCCGATCAAATTGTTAGCTCCAGGGGATATTATTTACCTTTCCGCGGGAGACATGATTCCGGCTGATGTGCGTCTAATTGCAGCAAAAGATTTGTTTATTAGTCAGGGTTCACTCACCGGAGAATCCTTACCCGTTGAAAAACGTGATACCCTTCTTGAGACTGAAAAAAATATCACAAACCCCCTAGAATTAAGTAATCTTTGTTTCTTGGGTACTAATGTCATCAGTGGTGCTGGTACCGCGGTTGTGATTGAGACAGGAAGCAATACTTATCTGGGTTCTCTTGCTAAAAGTGTTGTCGGACAAAAAACGATGACGAGTTTTGATAAAGGTGTAAATGGAGTAAGTTTTCTCCTGTTACGTTTCATGCTCGTCATGTCTCCAGTGGTGTTTCTTATTAATGGTTTTTCCAAACATAATTGGACGGAAGCTTTCTTTTTTGCACTGTCTGTCGCGGTGGGTTTAACGCCAGAAATGTTACCGATGATTGTGACAGCCAATCTGGGTAGAGGTGCTCTAGCAATGGCCGATAAAAAGGTGATTGTTAAAAATATTGATGCCATTCAAAATTTTGGTGCAATGGATATTCTCTGTACAGATAAAACAGGGACACTAACTCAGGATAAAATTATTCTGGAAATGCACCTTGACATTTATGGCGAAGATAATGAAGAAGTCTTAAAATATGCCTATCTTAATAGTTTTTATCAGACGGGATTGAAAAATTTACTCGATGTCGCCGTCTTAGAACACGCGGAAATTAATGACTCTTTGAAGCTGGAAAAAAATTACCGCAAAGTTGATGAAATTCCCTTTGATTTTAGTCGTCGTCGGATGTCTGTGGTAGTAGAAGAAGAAGGCGATCGCGAGGTTCTTATTTGTAAAGGCGCGGTGGAAGAAATTCTGAAAATTTCTACTAAAGTTGAGGCTAACGGTGAAATTTTAGACCTTGATGAGGTTCTCCGCAAAGAAGTCACCCACTTAAAGGAAGATTTAAACGAAGATGGTTTGCGAGTGATTGCTGTTGCTTACAAAGAAATGCCCCTAGGCCAAGTTAATTACTCCGTTGCCGATGAACGCGATTTGATTCTCATCGGTTATATGGCTTTTCTTGATCCTCCTAAAGAATCTGCTACTCACGCGATCGCGGCTCTGAATCAACACGGAGTCCAAGTGAAAGTTTTAACGGGAGATAATGACATTATTGCGCGTAAAATTTGTAAAGATGTGGGTTTGTATGTTCACCACATTTTATTAGGGAGTGAAGTCGAGAATTTATCCGATCAAGAATTAGGCGAAATTGCAGAAACCACGACAATTTTTGCCAAATTATCTCCCCTACAAAAAGAGAGAGTGATTGATGTATTACGTCAGAAGGGACACATTGTTGGATTCTTAGGGGATGGGATCAATGATGCCGCCGCGTTGCGGGCTGCGGATGTGGGTATTTCTGTTGATACCGCGGTGGATATTGCCAAAGAATCAGCAGATATTATTTTGTTAGAAAAAAGTTTGTTAGTGTTAGAATTGGGAGTCCTTGAAGGGCGTAAAACTTTTGCCAATATTGTCAAATACATCAAGATGGGAACAAGTTCCAATTTTGGCAATATGTTTAGTGTTTTGGGTGCAAGTGCCGTGTTACCATTTCTGCCGATGGCTCCTGTGCAAATTTTGGTCAATAATCTCCTCTACGATTTTTCTCAAACGGGGATTCCTTTTGATAATGTCGATGAAGAATACCTGGGAAAACCCCGCAAATGGGATATTGATAATATCCAGCGTTTTATGATTTTTATTGGTCCGATTAGTTCAATTTTCGACTACGCGACTTATGCCTTAATGTGGTTTGTCTTTGGGGCAACAACCCCGGATAAATCCGCGTTATTTCAGACAGGTTGGTTTGTGGAAAGTTTGATGACTCAAACATTGATTGTTCATATTATCCGTACCTCAAAAATCCCTTTGTTTCAAAGTTGGCCTTCTTTACCGATGCTATTAGTCACTCTCACCATTATGGCTGTGGGAATGTATTTACCTTTTTCGCCCATTGCTCACGCGATGGGGTTTGTACCGTTACCTCCAATTTACTTCTTATGGTTAGCTTTAATTCTTTCTAGTTATTGTGTATTGACGCAGTTTGTCAAGACTTGGTTTATCAAGAAGTATGGGTATAACTAATACCGGGCGCGATCGCGGGACAACTTGGGCGCGAGGACGCGCCCACTATAGCACGACGCGAAGACTTTAGGAATGAAACTTTAATAAAGTAGTGCAGGCTTAAGGCCTGCTTTGGTGCATCCGAGTTAGCGAAACTACCAACCCAATACTTAAGTTATGTAATTTCTCTTCCTAAGTCTCAAACGTACTGCTATAAATTCGACTGTAGGGGAAACCAAAAAAATACCAAATTCAAAGCGATCGCGCCTGAGAAAACCAGAACGCGATCGCGAGAGATTAATCAAACCTTAAACTCGACAAAGCGGCTTAAATGCCTAACTTCTTCATAATTGCATCCAGTTTAAGAGACAACTCTTTATTTTGCTTCTCCATTGCCTCAACCTTGGTTGTCAAAATCTGAACATCGGTAATTTCTTTAGCCACAGGTAGTTGGCGCACATCACTTTGGAACCCTAATTGTCGCCCATTCAGGGGTCACACAAAAGGTGAGACTCAACAAATCAATCAAGAATTTTGAGTCTCACCTGTGAGAAATTGGGGATATCGTTATAGATAAACTCCCTCTAGCTAATTGCTACTTTTGTGAGTTAATCCATTCCAGAATTTGATCTACCTTTTGCTGTAAAGTATCAACCTGAACAATTACCTTACCAATACCCACATTTTCATCTTGGGTCTTCAATTGACGAATATCTCGACCAAAGCCCATGAGTGCAGGACGTTCTATGTATGTAACACGATGTAACACCCGCCAAGCTGGGTTAGGTTTACCAGTTTGTACTTGACGCAAAGCCCGCGCTTCTTCATCATTGCTTTGCAACCATTCCGGGTCAACCACATAATTAAAGAAGTCGTGGAAGTTTTGGTAATTCCCTTCAAGATAGAAACTCATAAAGCGATAACGGTCAACTTTTTCCCCAGGCATGAGGGGGTTATCTTTGTAGTCAGTTACGCCCTTATTTTCCATGCCACTCAAGTCGATATTCAACTCCAAACCCTTGCTACGAGTTTCAGTTTTACTCATGGTTTGGGTCATATTAACAGTAGCTTGAGCAGTTAGTTCTATATCAGCGCCCATGACAAATTCACCAAGACCGCCTAACCCGGCATTCATGCTAAAAGAGCCGCCAATGGTGTGTTCTACTGAGGAGGCAAAGCTTTGAGCTTCGGTTCGCAGTCCACCGTCAGCATCCCAAACGTAGGTATTGACGATGTTACGCTTGCCAGCCCGAGTTTGGATATTTTCCATCTTTGTCTGCCAGCCAGCAAAACTTTCAGTAGCGTGTACTTGTTTCTCTTGATCGGCAATTTTACTTTTGATTTGTGCCATTTTTTCATCGGCCGCGTCACTGGTTTTCGCAGAAATGGCATCGATGTCTGCTTGAAATTGTTCAACTTTTGCGTCTTGAGCAGCAGATTTTTCGCTCGCAGTCATGGGTTTGTCTTCTTCCCGTTGTACACCAATGTAGCGAGATTGATCGCCACTTTCGATGTTCCGCCCCAAAGAAGTTTCATCAATTGTACGCACATTAAAGTTAAAAAAGTAAGATTCCCGTCGCTTGTCTTCAGCTTCAATTTGGCGTTTGAGATCGTATGCTTCTTGGAGACGATAGTAACTAGCAGGATAGAGAGAACCATACTGCGCCCGCATTTGGGGAACGTGCTTGAAGAAGCGATCGCTGGTGGCACTGCTACCGGTCATCCCATCCAAACTACCATTCATAGTGTAAGCAGGATTGATCAAAAAGGTGATCGTGTTCACATCTGGGGGAATACCATCAACGGGTTGAACTTGGTAGCTTACCATTTTACGACTGCGAGCGAGTCGAGTAATAAATACATCTGCTATCGAAGATATAACCAAAGCATAGCCGATGTTTTTAGGAATGAATCGGCTGCCTAAATGGGGGAATTTCGGATCGGCTTCGGGAGTACCGCGTAATTCCAGTTTATCCGTCATACTCAGGGATGAACTAGCCGTGATGCTGCTCTCATTCTGGAATTGGTAGCTGGTTTCAAAGTCACCTTTAAAACCAAATTTAGCACTTGTTTCGATGGAAGTTCCTGCTTCTGCCCCAGGCAGTCCGGCTACGGCGACAAGAGACATTGCTCCTCCGCCTCCAACGAAGGCATCAACCGTTGCACCCAAGCCACTATCTTGCGTTCGCGTCCAATTAAACTCCACATCTTCAGACATGACTAATTCTACGGAAGTTGCACCATTATAATCATCTGCTAAGGTCAGGTTTTCACTAGGTACAGGTGGTGGGCCTTCAATGTAACCGAGCAAAGTTGGCGCAAATTGGGCGTTACCAATCCATTTTAGTTCTAAGGTTTCAATGCGCTTATCTAGGAGTAAATTTAGCCCATTTTCAACCGGATAGGCAAAGAATCGTCGCATAATTGCCGACTTGCCTTGAGTAGTTGGATCAATGATAATGGTGCTGTATTCACAGGAAATGAGAGCATTATCGCCAATATTTTTAATGGGTAAGGTGTTATCCACAACAGCGATCGCTTCTTTAATCGTGCCGTTATTATTCGCAACTAGGTCAACAACCTTATTGACACCACTTTCTACCTTAATTTCATTCAATGGATAATAAGCCAACAAATT
This sequence comes from Microcoleaceae cyanobacterium bin_387, assembly GCA_037440985.1. Lineage (GTDB taxonomy): Bacteria > Cyanobacteriota > Cyanobacteriia > Cyanobacteriales > Microcoleaceae > JBEDKD01. Next base: position 41,003 of record JBBITB010000029.1, on the reverse strand, counting down.
AGCTTCCTTCCCAGTCAGACGTTTATTCATATCCGCCTGAATTTCTGCTTGAGTTCGGGCTTTATTCCAAATCCGAACTTCAGCCATTTGACCATTGGTATACTCTCCAAGATTGTTATAAGTACCAAGGTAAACAGGTGAAATTGTCATAGCAGGTAGAGCAACGTTGGCACTGTTTCTTTGTGCCACCAGCACCCCGTCCAGATAGCTAACAAAGCCGTTGGTAGTGTTTCGTTTCCAAGTCATCGCAACGTGATGCCAACTTCCATTGGTTGCGGCAGCACCCACACTAATTCCCGCAGTACTTCCATCTGTGGAAATAATATGAAGTAAAGTACCACTATTATTCCAGCCGGCAACTATAAAACCGTTAACATCTTGTTGTCTGACGGCGGACTGTAAACTACTACCCTTAAACCAGTATTCGATGGTGATTGCGTCACCAGTAGGGATTTTAAAGGTCGTCTGAATAGAATCATTAATTCCATCAAACTTCATCACTGTACCACCGGTAACAGGGATACCGGAGTTCTCGATATAGCCGATGGCTGAGGTACAACCCCACCAGTTAGCACCAGATACAGTGGCATTATTTCCCTTCCCAGAGTTGTCACGAACATCCGTTCCTGTGGCTTCATTCATAGGATAATAAGCCAACAAACCAGATTCATTACCAGTGATGAGGGTTTTGCTATTAACCTCAATTTCCTCTTTAGTGAGGGCAAGCTCCCAAATGCGGACTTCTGCGACTTTACCAAATTGCTCGCCTTGGATTCCGGCGGAGAGTGATAGAGTTTGATCCGTAACGTTGATGGCTTCAAACACAGTGCCATTATTCCCAGCCACTAAGTCTAAGACTTTTTTAGTTGTAACGTCGATGGCATTTAGGGGATAATAAGCCACTAAGTTCAGTTCTTTGCCAGTCAGTCGCTTACCCATATCTGCCTGAATTTCGGCTTGAGTACGGGCTTTGTTCCAGATGCGAACATCAGCCATCGAACCTTTGAAGAAACTACCACGGGGATTACCAAATGCTCCAATGGTAATGTTGCGATCAGTGGTACTAACAATAGGAACACTCGTGGCCGACTTGATCAACTGACCATTCTTATATAGTTTCATCGTTTGAGTGGAACTATCATAAGTGACAGCGACATGAATCCAAGTATTCACAGCGAGAGGAGTTGGATCTTGAACATAAGACCAACTATTATTATGCCCGGCTGATAGTAGACCATTCGGGGCCCAGAAGGCATGGCTACCATAACCAGAGATAATGTTGTTTTGAGGATTTCCTGACTCCAGTTTAATCCAAACTTCTTTCGTGTAGGAATCAGCTAGGATACCAGTAGCACCATCAATATAATCATTCACCCCATCAAACTTCATTACGCCATAGTCAACGGGCTTGTTAGGAGCGAGATGATTGTTCCCGATCGCACAAATATCGTTAGTAACTTTGAAGTTGGCTTTCTTAAGCTCTTCGAGCTTAACCTTCAGACTAGCGTTGGCCTCGGTTAGAGATAGGGTTTGATCCGTCACGTTGGTGGCTTCAAACACAGTGCCATTATTACCAGCTACGAAGTCTAAGACTTTTTGAGTCGTGCCTTCTAATTGGATAGCATTGAGGGGATAATAAGCCACTAAACTCAGTTCTTTGCCAGTCAGTCGCTTACCCATATCCGCCTGAATTTCGGCTTGAGTACGAGCTTTGTTCCAGATGCGGACTTCCGTAAGTTGACCGTTAGTAAACTCTGATGTCCCCCCGAAACTGCCGAGGCAAACAGGTGCGCTAGTGCTAAAGGTAGGTAGTGCAACGTCGAGACTGTTTCTTTGGGCTACCAGCACTCCGTCCAGATAGCTGACAAAGCCGTTGGGAGTGTTCCGTTTCCAGGTCATAGCAATGTGGTGCCAACTGCCATTGGTGGCCGTATCTCCCACCTTAATTCCTGCACCCGTACCCCCATCGCTAGAAATAGTATGTAGACCATTCCAGCCGGCAATGATAAAATTACCACCTTCTTGCTGTCGCACGGCTGACTGTAAATAGTTGCCCTTGAACCAGTATTCGATGGTGATTTCGTTATCCGTGGGCAATTTAGCGGTAATCTTAATATGATCATTCACCCCATCAAACTTCATCACCCCATAAGGATTGCGATCTATCTGGCTCTTAACAAGGTTGAGAATCGCGTCCGCATCCCCTACGGCTTTGGCTTTCGTATCGCCAACTTGCTTCCCGTCAATGTAAAAGCGAGTGGTATTTCCTTCACCTACGGCTGTGAGATGATGCCAGCCGCTAGATAAGGACTGCATACTGAAGCCACTATCATAAAAGCATGGTTTTTGTTGGTCATTAGTCAGGTAAATCCCTAACTTTTGGTCACGAGTGACGATAATATGACTATCTCCATTTTGCCCTCGGATCAGAGTATTCCATTGTGTTGTTTCTGGTAAAGGATAGCAGAACCAAGCTTCGATACTCCAGTCCGTAGAAAGGTAAAGCTGTTGATTCAATTTAACAACACTATTACCATTACTAAAGTTTAAGCAAGTGCGTTGAGCATCGGGAAGCCACTGTTCAAAAGCAGTATTACTGCTGTCGGAAGTTACATCATAATTGGTTAACCGCATCCGCCCTTGGCTGTCAAAGTAACTTAGTTGTACGTTACCTTCGCAGGTTTCAATGGCATTCAGACGACTGGTAGAACTAACAAAACCGAGAAACGCTCCCTGAGTCACTAAACCATTGCTATCTTTGGCAATTTGAGGCATGGTTTGGGGCGTTTGTTGGGTGGTTTTTACGCCATTAATGAAGCTAGTATTTAAGGTGCTTAACTCAGTCTGAATTGTGCCTAGTTCTTGGATAATTTGGACAATGCGAGCTTCCCAGGCCGCTTTATCCGCAGCAGTAGCAACTAAGGCGGCATTCAGCACTTTTAACTCATCTTTCGCTTGATTAAGTTCCTGAAGTTTTTTCTGCCAATCTTGATACGCCACCGGAATATTATTATTGGACTGAGTACCTAAAGAGACAAACTTCCAATTGTGGTAATAGTCTTCATCGCCAATAGGTCGTAATACCATGTAATAACGATTATCCTTGAATCCACAGGGAGCTAAACGATGATTCAGGTACATTTGATTGACTATGTGGCACTCGTAATTAAACGGGCTATTTAGCTCAGCGTTATATTTAGCTGATAGGGTTTGCTCCTCAGTGGTTAATGTTTGAATTTTCGGGGTTAATTGGTCAATTTTTTTTCTGGTTTCAGCCTGAGCAAGGTAGGCAGCAATTTTCGCTTCTAAATCTCGTTTTTCCTTAAGTCGAGTTCCTTCCTGTTGCTCTTTCAATTCTATTTGCTTCAACGTTACGGCTAACTGTGCCTGATTGTCTGCTAAAGTTGCCAAAGTTACGCGATCAGTATATTGAGCCTCAGTAATACTGTCAGACAATAAGGAAATTAGCTGTTTGCGAACTTCCAAAGTAGTCCAAGTGCCTTTAATATTACCAATACCAAAAGAGCGCACTAAAGACACGCCATCGGGTACATTAAAGCGACATTTGGCTTTATACCATCCTCCACCTAAATTGGTAAATTCCGTGGCATTGGGGGTAATATTCACCCAATCTATAGCACCACGGCTGGTTTTACCTTTGTAGATAATTTGAAAAATCTTGCCACTGAGCCCATCTACATTATTAGGATCAATAACCGGAGTGACTTTGAACTCAAATTCTTCTTCGTAGGTAGCATTTTCTGAAACAGCAAAGAGTTCCTCATTTTCGTATTTAACGGCTGGGTTGGTTGTACCAGCAAGGTTACGAGGTAGAGTAACAGCACTCACATAAGCACCGCCATAAACCACGCCATCATTACCATTGACAGAAAAATCTATGATTTTTCGTTCTTTATCTTCTTCAACAACTGCACCTAGTCGCCAATAACCGACTAAACCCGTTTCTTTACCAGTAAGTTGCAGATACATGGAATTTCTGATCTGTTCTTCTGTGCGGGCGCTTTTCCAGATACAGAGTTCCGACACCGTGCCATCATAGTAATTGCTGTTGGCAGTAGCAATTTTTCCAAAATGTAAGATCGCGGTTTTGGGGAGAGGTTTTTTCAGGCCAGTCCCACTATGCCATAATATGCCATTGCGATAGACCTTCATTTCTCCGGTTTTGGCATTTTTGGTAAATGCCCAGTGAACCCATTGCCCTTTAGATTCAGTAGATTGGGCTAATTTAGTAATGCGATCATACCCATTAACATCTGCCCCACAATCAAAATAAATTGTGCCGTCACTATCAGGCAATTGAATGTTTAAAACTCGCTCATTATTAGCACCATTGGCATAAATCAAAGAGTTATTACTAGGTAGGGAATTTCCTCCTTTTGCCCAAAAAGTGACAGTAAGTTCATTACCAATGGGCATACTTTCGGGCGGAAGTTGCACATAATCATCCACTCCATCTAAAACAAGCCCCCGCCGTTTTTGGGATTCCAATTTCAGGTTAACGGCTGTCCCGGCTTGCCATTTAACGTCATCGAGGGTAAAGGTTTGATCGTCAATCTTTTGAACGGTGAAAGTACCATTATAATTTCTGGTATCAACAATCTGCAAGCCTTCACCTGTATTTAACCCGTGATTACTTGCTGTAACTCTGATTTTACCCGTATCGGTAATTTCATAAGCTGTGATCATACCGTTAAAGACTAATCCAGTTTCTTGTTCTGGTATTACTTCCCAGTTACCTAATACCGTGCTAGGAGCGGTGATTTCAAAGGTATCTTCATCAATTGTGGTGATGGACTGTTGAAAACTATTGTAATCTTGAGTCCCACTAATTTTAACTTGGTTGATTTTTGTGGCATCAAGATTAGTCGCAGTTGAGGAAATTACATTGATTCCATCATCGTCTCCCCGTTGTAAGGCGGTAATTTGTCCTTGGGGAGGTGGGGCTGTGGTCCCAATTGCTTTAATGTTATCTAAAGTGTTCAACGGTAGCAACATTTGACGGACAGTGCTGCGCCAGATTTTTGAGCTAGGAGTAGATGAAATTTGCGCTAATAGACCATCAGTGGTGATCGCAAAACTAAAGGCTGCCACATTACCGTTGCTAGTAGGAATGGCTAACATCACTTTGGTACTATCGCGTAATAGTTGCATTCCCTCATCGGTTTGCTTTTCCCGTTGAATGTCGTATTTAGTCGCGGATAAACCATTAACAACTGTTACGCTACCTAAGTCTAGGGATCGTTTGATTATTCCTGGAATATTACGGGGAATGAGACTATCGTTAGATGGTACAAAAACTGTGTAATCTTGAACATCAAATAACCCTTCATCGGAGACGCGCATTGTCGTCAATTCGACTTTCTTGGTTTGGTTGTTGTAGGCGAAAATATGCCAACGATAGACATTATTTTCCATGGTGGGAACTAAAACAACAGAAAACCAGCCTTTGTATAGGTTATTGATGGTACAGATTTCTGTAGTCGGTTCATAGAAAAAATTACCATTAACATCACGAAAGTCTAAGGAGTCAATATTGGTAAGTCCACTCGCTCCTTTTTTCATATTTTGGGAGGCTTCGTGTTTCTGCCGACTACGCTTAAACCGTACTTCTAATTTACGATTAAGTTTATTCGTCATCCCATCTAAAACAAAGCGATCAACTAATAATGTATTAGTTTTAGATTGGCGAAAAACATAAATATGTCCTGATGATGATACTAATTGTACTGGTGCAACGGCAGTTTCATCTTTAGTTTGATAACGAGAACGCAGAACAAAGCTACTAGGATTAGCTGAATCCGTCAATTCTTCGGTTTCACGGTCAATTACGGACTGATCATCAACTTCATTAGGAAATTCTAGCTCTTGCCATTTTTCCCAACCAGTTCTTAATTCTGGTGGTGTATTTAGATAACTATCCTCAAAGCCGTCTTGTTTGACGCTGTAGGAAATTTTCCCATCGGCATCGGTAGCGACAACTACCACTTTGCCTTCGTGAGCAATGGTATTAATATGTTGGAGTTTGTCTTTGGTTAGGTACATAGGTTCTTGTTTTGTCGAAAATCGGCGGATTCCGCATTTTTAAGCAAAATGGCACTCGCCCAAGGCTGTCCTGGGCGCGATTATTATATCTATCTCTATATCAATAGTCTGGACTGTTTTTCGGTCTTAGTCTGAAACGCTTGATTTTACCTTGGCAGATGGATTGCCTAATCACCCGGAAACCCTTATTCTACCGTTGGCAATCAAAAACTATCCGAAGTATTGCTATATAGGAGATTTAACCAGGCATTATGGGATGATTCGCGTCCCTATAACTGGCTCGTGATAAATGCTGCACAGATGAGAATTGGTGTATTGTCGCTTTAAAGTTATCAATTGACTAAATTCTTTAGATTTTTTTAAGAATGTGAGGCTAAACTGAGAATTTAGGAATCCATCCAGTTTTGATAAATAATAAAATCGGTTTTACCCCAGGGAGCGAGATGTTTGTGCTTCGCTCGATCGCGATCACACAGGCCACACGCACTACATCAGTTTCACAATTTCGGAATAGGTGATTTAGATCAAGTACAACTTACGAAGAGAAATTAAATAACTTAAGTATGGGATTGGTAGTTTCGCTGATGAGCCCTATTGCAGGCCTTAAGCCTGCACTACATTTATTAAATTTGCCCTCTTCCTTCTTCCTTCTTCCCTCTTCCTTCAATTACCAAGGACTACCAATTAAGGTAAAAGCCGCCCAAAAATAAGGATGAGATAAAGAGCGATTTCCCCTATTTGCTAAACTGATGGGAAGAGGTGCTCGATTACGAGAATTATATAAATAACCATCTTGTAAACGAACATCTCCCCGTAACATCGCTAATTGTGCCTGTCGTAGGGCTTCTGCCTTCGTTGGGACTCGCCGTAATTGCTGATAAAATTCTGTCATTAATCCCAAAGTTCCCGCGTCACTGACATACCATAAACTTGCTAAGGCAGATTTCACTCCCGCTTGCACGGCTAATCCGGCAAATCCTAATTCGGCATCATCATCTCCTACCGCGGTTGAACAAGCACTTAAGACTAATAATTCTACAGGAGATTCATTAAATTTTAACTCCCGTAATTCATCTAAATGTAACTTGCGATCCCAAAATTGAATATAGGAATTATTCGCACCACCTGTTTGAAATTCTCCATGAGTCGCTAAATGAATAATGGGATATTTTCCTTGAGCACGACGGGCCCTTAAATTCTCGATCGTAAACTGATTATTTAATAAAGATACTCCTGGCCAAATACTATTTACTGTTGATACTTCCAGGGGCACCGCGGGTAAGGGGGGTTGATCTGAGTCGGGGGGAAATTCGGAAACTCCCATTGCTAAAACTTGAGAATTTCTCAGATCAAAATACCTGGTATCCGTTAAACTTAAACTCGGAATTAAAGAAAAACTATATTTTTCTACTAAAAATTGTTTACCGTCATGTAAAGCCGCGATCGGAAGAGTCCTTAAACCTGTATCCATCGAAAAAATCAGGGTTTGAATATTTCTGGAGGCTAATTCTGCTTCCAAAGGTGAAATTAACCATTGATACAGTTGTTGTCCTAAACCTAAATACTCACTTTCCTCTAATTTTTTCGGATTTCTTACCGCGTTGGTAAAATCAAGGGCTGTCTGTAATACGGTGTCTTTGGAAACAGGAACACTCTTAAAAATGGGTTTACCATCGGGTAAAAATAACCGTAATTCCAATTGATTTTGCGTTAGAGAAACATAAACAATTCCGGGTTTAACTCCCGTTAATTTATAAACACTACTGAGAGTTTCTAGCAAATTTTGTTCTGTAATTCGCTGTTCCCCTAAATGACCCAAATATCCCTTAAATTCTCGACTCCGATATTGATCTATTTGTAATAAAATATCGCTGACATTTCCTGAGATGGGATTCAGGTAATTACTACGCGAAATTTCCGCGGATGTATAACTAGCACTGAGAACGGGAGACGTACTCAAGGGACTAGAAACACCATTGGATGTAGTGGCATTAGTTGAACTACTATTCGATGGCTGTAAAACCCCATTATTGGGGGAAGTACCAATATTGGTATTAGTATTTATGTTGCTATTGTTTTGGGTATTGGTATTGGGTAAAGAATCAGAAACTTGAGATAATACACTAGAATTAGGAGTAGTTGTCTGAGAGTTTACTGGAGAATTCCCTGATTTATCATTAGCTGTAGTTATCTTATTGTTAGCATTAGCGTTAATCGCAGTTTTGTCCGTCGTAGCACTCGATAGGTTTTTACTATCTGTGTTCAGAATAGGAGAATTTTTGGTCGAATCCGCCACACTTGACGCGTTTTTTTGAGTGGAAACGGTAGAGGGATCTGTCACTAAAATTTGTTCATTAGATTGATTCTGGGGGGCGTTATTAACAGTTTTTGGTGTCGTTGTTACCGCAATTGTTTTACTGGTTGATAGACTAATATTGCGATTACCTGAATCTTGGGAAGCTAAGGCTTGAAAATCTATCAAACTATCGAAACTACGGTTAGCACTGATTGTGATTTGACCATCGGTAATTACTCCGGCACTGCCATTTTTTTCGGCATTGCCAATCTGAAATGCAGAGGCATTTTGAGAAATGGTAATGCGTCCTCTTGTATCGACTACACCACTGGCACTGGAAAGACTGGCTTGAACTTGATTTCGATCGCGGAAAGTATCCGTTACCCGCAAAGCACCTCCGGCTTGTATATCAATATTGCCTCCGACTTGTCCTCCTGTAGTATTAATCGAAGAAACTTCAATATTTCCATTACTATTAAGTTGGGAGGAACCTCCATTACCATTTTGAGAACTGAGATTAATAGCCCCAATCCGAAGATCGTCTTTGGAGTTAATGATCAGATTTCCGCTGTTTTTCTTCGCGACGGTATTAATATTATTTAACTGCACTGCACCTTGACTATTAATATTAATATTGTCGGTGATACCTTGTTGGGGCATTATTAACAGATTACCCGCGGTTAAATTTCCCTTAGTTGTTGTGAGAGTTATTCCTTTATTTGCCGTAATATCCTGCACTTGTATTTCACCACCAATCAGGCTAATGGAAGCATTTCCCCCTCCGGTTATATTGGTTTGCGCTTGAATTTTACCAGCACCGGTGGGGGATTGAATTATGATGGGATTGTTAAAGGTTATATTGCCATTATTTCCTGAAATCGCGATCGTGCCATTGCCATCGGGATGTCCAATCGTAATCAACGCAAAACCATTATGGAGTGCCGTGATATCTCTCATCGTTAAATCTAGGGAATTATTCACGGGTTCCATCATGCCCGCTCCTGTTAAATTTGGACCACCAATATTAATATCCTGACGCGTAAATGCTGGTTGCAGAATCAGATTAGCATTACTTTTTACGGAATCTGGTCCCCCTAAAAAATCAATTTCATTCCCTGTCAGAGTAATATTTCCACCGGTTTCGCTTCCATTGGCATTAATACCTTGGACTCGGATATTACCTTGTGTCGTCAGATTAATATTACCGGCTTTTGTACCACTGGTATTCAGGGAACCTGTGGTAATATTCGTCAGGGAATCTAGGATTATATTGCCAGAAGTATTGCTCGATGATGTTGTAGAAATATCCTGAGTTGTGATATCATTATTAAGACTTCTGAGAGTGACATTACCGGAAGTAGAAATAAGTTGCTGGGTATTGATATTTTTCGAGGCTTGGATGTCGATTGTACTTCCTTGAAGGGTTCCGGTGGTAATATTTCCACTGGTACTTTGTATACTAATCCCTTGATTATTAGTGGTAATATCTTTGGTTTGAATATCTGCGGCGGCTTTCAGGGTAATACTAGCATTATTAACTCCTTGGATGGGTGCTTTTACGGCAATATTTCCAACACCATTGGGGGCTTGGATTGTGACAGGATCGTTAAAGGTAATCGGACTATTAACGGAAATTAAACCACTACTATTAGGACTACCAATGGTAATGTTAGAAAAACCCGGACTTAACGCGGCTAAAGTTTCAGATGTTAAGGATAAAGTATCGGGGTTAACGATCGCGCTATTGTTTCCCCCAAGGCTAATATTTTGAGTCTGATTAGTAGGTTGTAGGGTGAGAGTACCGGAGCTTTTCACGGAATTATTACCGCCTTGTAGGTTAATTTCATTGGCACTCAGGGCGATATTTCCCCCTACTTGTCCCCTCGCGTCGAGACTTCCTGTTGTTAGTTTTGTACCCGCGGTAAGGTTGATATTGCCACTATTTCCTGTCACATTCCCGCTGGAAAGATCGCCGAGCGCGATCGTGTTTGTGGCATTTAAAGTAATATTACCGCCTTGAGTCGTCAGATTTCCCAATGTAATATTAGCGCCGGAAATATTGATCGCGCCGCCTTGGGTACTAATGCGATCACCCGGAGCCATACTAAAATTACCTATTCCATTACGATCACTATCGGCTTTAAAAGTAATCGAACCTGTTGTTGTTTTTAAAGAAAGTTGATGATTAAATAAGGGATTAATCGTGATATCATTAGTGGCTTCTAAAACTATATCCGCATTACTCGCGAGATTTTCTAACGCGGTTTTGGAGATAATAAAATTCGCCGTCTGGCGATCGCTCCCTAAAATCGAATTACCTTTCAAATTGACATCATCAGAAGTCGATTCACCGTCAATAATATTGATATTTAAGGGATCAAACAAAAGAGTCCCTAATTGACTTCCACTAACATCAACGGTTCCATTAAACAAAAGACTACCCTGGCTGGAAATTTCGACTAAACCGCCTTTTCCTTGCTGATTTGCCCTGGCTTCAATACGTCCGAATAAACCCGTAGCTTCCTTGGACCAAAGGACAATATGCCCCGCGTTTCCTGATATCAAACTATTGGCGGAAATGAGAGAAGATTCATTAACAAAGGTTCGATCAGCATGGGGAAAAGTGCCTAAACCACGCGCGTCACCGCCGATCAAAATTTGACCGCCATTATTATTACCATTCGCGTTGAGATTCCCGTTTAATACGCCAACACGAGAACCTAATAAGTTAATATTTCCTCCATTAGTCGAGGAAGAAACATCAACGGAACCCGAAACGATCGCGCTCCCTGGTGTCGTCGGGATGGGTTGATTTGTCGCGGTGAGAATTACTTCACCTTGGGGATTAACCGTAACACCCATTGCTTGTTCGACATTTCCACCTGTTAGTAATTGAGGTAATGTTGGTGCAGGGGAAACAGAAGTCGAAGGGGTAGAAGGGTGAGCAATTTCTAAACTGAGAAGATGATTTTCTTGACTTACTCGAAGCAGATGAGAGCCGGGGACAGCCGCGATCGTAATATTTCCTCCGGGGGCTTGTAATTGCCCGGTATTAATCACAGTACCGCCTAAAAGAGTTAAATTTTGACCCCAAGGGACTGCTAATTCACCCGCGTTAATAATTATTCCGGGTTGTGAAGGAAAAGCAAACTGAGAAGGGGAACCAATCAGAGAAGCATAATCATTTTTACCAATAGATTGAAACCAACGATCTTGAAAACCAATACCACTCGCAGTTGTCGCTAAAAAAGAACCCGGAATATTAAGACGAGCATTCGGGCCAAAAATAATTCCCGCGGGATTAATAATATATAAATTAGAGTTTCCTCCCGTGACTTGAAGGAGGCCATTAATGAGAGACGCGTTACCACCAACCACACGAGTTAAAATGTTATGGATCGCGGGATGAGAGATAAAATTAGCAATTTGACCGGAGTTTAAATTAAAATGAGTGAAACTGTGAAATAGATTCGAGCCATCTGCCGATCGTGTACCCCCTTCAATGCGAATTTCATGGGGAGAAGCACCCCTCATTGGTTGAGGGATAATGATAGTACCAGTACCATCATGAGCAGGCATCATGGGCGGGACTTGGGCTAAAACAGTTCCCATACCAACCCGATCAAAAACACAGAAAAACGAAAATCCGGCAAGGGGAAGTAAGAAAAAAAACGACCCTCGGCTGCGTGTTGGATTTATCATAGTGCCCCGTTACCTCAATCGCGGCTTGTTATTCCACCATAGCAGACACACGCGTAAAGTATCAAAACTACAGAATTTTATCTGAACCCAAAAATGAGTATTTTTTCTGAGACATCTTATCGCCGTATTGGTTTAACGGGGGGAATTGCCACCGGAAAAACTACGGTTTCTAATTATTTGGCTACATCCTACCAGTTACCGATTCTGGATGCGGATGTTTATGCGCGTAACGCGGTGTCTCCTGACAGTTTTATTTTCAAGAATATTATACACCATTTTGGGGAAAAGATTTTATTACCTGATGGCAGTTTAGATCGGCGTGCCCTTGGCAATATTGTTTTTAATGATGTCACGGAGCGTCGTTGGTTGGAGCAACAGATTCATCCTTATGTGCGGGAATGCTTACGGGAAGCTTCACAGGATACCGCGGAGATAATGGTGTTAGTGGTGCCTTTGTTATTTGAAGCCAATATGACGGATTTATGTACGGAAATTTGGGTGGTATCTTGTCAGTCTGATTTACAAATTGAGCGTTTGATGCAGCGCGATCGTGTTTCAAGGGCAGACGCGATCGGACGGATAGAGGCTCAAATGTCCCTCACGGCTAAATGTCAATTAGCCGATGTTGTTTTAGATAACTCTTCTACCCTAGATAGCCTGTTAAAACAGGTCGATCGCGCCCTAGAGATGGGTAGTGACTAAGGAGAAAAATTTTCTCAGTTTTGTCCTGATATTCCCTAGCTGAGTTGGTATTAAGCAATAGAAATTCACAGGGAACTATTTATTATGTACATTTACATGATTTCAGGCAAACAACTGCAAACTATAGAACGTGAAAATAACGATGTTTCTCCTGAACGGGGTAGTGGACGCTAATATATAGTTTTCCCCTTTCCGGTAGATGAAACTGGATTATTTTAATCTTCTCAAAGGTAGTTTTTTTTCTATAATTTTCCGAAAGAACAGGTGAAAAGCCTGTTCTTTCTGTTTTTTTATCTAAAAAAAAGGGGTTTATTAAGTAATTTTTGGTAGGTTGGGTTGAGCCTAGCGAAACCCAAAAAATCTCTTAATTTTCCTATATGTTAGATTGGGGAGCATCTCAAAGAAGCCTATAGCAATCTCAAATGACTAATTTTTGGTAGGTTGGGTTGAGCGTAGCGAAACCCAAAAAATCTCTTAATTTTCCTATATGTTAGATTGGGGAGCATCTCAAAGAAGCCTATAGTAATCCCCCAGGAGTGGTAACAAATTTAATGTTAATAATAGGAGGGATACGGCACTGCCGTGTCGATGAGAAGTCGATGAGAAGTCGATGAGAAGTCGATGAGAACTAAAAGAAGTCAGTCCACAACTCAAATACCACTCTACTATCCTGATCAATATCAACGTCAATCACAGGATTTTATAAGGATCATTGAGATTATGGCTACTTTTGATAAAAATCATAATTATGCTAATTTTAGTAATCGTTTTTTCATCACTTTGATCGCATTTCCACTAATCATTCCCCCAGTCGTGATATTCCTAATTTCTTTATTTTTAGATCAATACCGCGTGTACCATGAAAGTGAAGTTAAAAGCATTATTCAAGGAATGAATCGTGACCAAAAATATGACTATGCACAAAAAGGTTCATTTAGCAATTTGTATGATTTACGACTTAGCAAAAATGAGGGGTGTGGAGCTGATACAGTAAATTTTACATATTTAGTTGATGTGACGAAAAACGCCGCGTTTCATTCTGCACTTCCGAAATTGGAACATCTGAGAGCTTATGTTAGTGGTGTCTTTGTTGTCCCCTCCACACAACCCAATGCAGCTAAAAATAAAATCATCACAGTTGAGATATTGTGTAGAACAAAGACTCCGAGTATAATCAAACCAGCCTATCCGTATTTAGTTAAGGGTTCCCCTGTCTGCGGTGATGGCACAGTGGAAGTGAAAATGTAATGACTAAAGTTATTACGACAAACTCATCAAAATTTAGTTAATGACTTTAATTTGGCAGGATTTTCAACCGATCGCGCTCTTCGCGACAACCCCTACAGGGACTCAACGATTACAACCCCTTTGTCAATCGTTGAATGTTCCTATTTGGGTATCCGAATCTTTATCGGATCTCGACAATACACAGGTTTATTCAGGTTCTCTCAAAGAACATATTACTAAAATTTGGTCTAGTCATCGCGCTTTAATTTTCTGTTTAGCGACGGGTGCTGTTGTCAGATTAATTGCACCTTTATTAGAGCATAAATCTATAGATCCTGCTATAATTGTTATTGATGAAGCTGGTAAATTTGTTATTAATTTATGTGGTGGACATCAAGGAGGAGGAGAACAATTAACAACCGCGATCGCGCTCCTCTTAAATGCCACACCGATTTTAACAGGTGCATCTTCTTATTTAGAATTACCCGCGGTTGATTTAATCGGAATTCCCTTTGGTTGGCAACGCGGAGAAGGAAACTGGACAGGTGTCGCCGCGGCTATTGCCAGAGGAGAAAAAGTCGAGGTAATTCAAGAAGTCGGTTCCCCATTATGGCGCAATAATTTACCCGAAAATCATCCTTTTTTATGGGAATTTCCCGAAAATAAAACGATAACCGCCGATCCCCCCCAACCCCCCTTAAAAAAGAGGGAGAAAGCTCAGGAAAACATCGAGCAAATTGCCTTAATAAGTGGCGAAAAAACTCGCTCTGATTCCCCCCAACTGCCCTTAATAAGTGGGGAGAAAGCTCCATCTGATCCCCCCCTAATTAAGGGGGGACAGGGGGGATCACAGAGAGATCAGAATACCCCACCCGCGAGAATTTGGATTAGTTTTAGTGCGCGTAAATTTGCTCCTGAATCTCATATCCCCAAAGTACAATGGCATCCGCGAGTTTTATGGGTAGGCATCGGATGTGAGCGAGGCACTTCTCAAGAATTAATCGCAAAAGCTATTACATCTGTCTGTCGGGCTTATCATCTCGCAGAAGGCGCGATCGCGGGTATCGCAACGATCGATATTAAAGCCACGGAAGTCGGATTAGTACAACTTTGTCAAGCAAAAAACTGGCCCTTAAAAACCTTTTCTGCCGAAACTTTACACGCGATCAAAGTCCCTAACCCTTCAGAAATTGTTAATCAAGAAGTCGGTACTCCCAGTGTAGCAGAAGCTGCGGCTATTTGTGCAGCTATTTTACCAGAAACTCCGGCAAAAACTGATAATTTCTCCCTGAAAAATCTCCCCATTGTTAAGGAGGATCTCACTAAAAATCCCCCCCTTATTAAGGGGGGCGAGGGGGGATCATCCCTGAGCAAAAATTACCTATTAGTCTCCAAACAAATCTTTAAATTAGAAGAAGAAAAAGGCGCAGTAACAGTCGCGCTCGCGCTATCTCCGATAGAATACACAGGAAGGGAAGGAAAACTATTATTAATAGGAACCGGCCCCGGAGACTTATCACAAATAACACCCGCGTCTAAAAGTGCAATTTCCCAAGCCGATGCCATAATCGGTTATTCCCTGTATATAGACTTAATAAAACCCCTATTACGGCCAGGGCAAATCATCGAACCGAGTCCCATTACCCAAGAAAGACAACGGGCAAAAAGAGCGATCGAATTAGCCAATTTTGGTTTAACAGTAGCCGTGATATCATCAGGAGATTGTGGTATCTATGGGATGGCCGGATTAGTATTAGAAGAACTCCGCGCCCAAGGTTGGGATGGTAAAAAACCTAACGTCGAAGTATTCCCAGGAATTACTGCTTTACAAGCGGCCGCGTCTCGTGTTGGAGCGCCCTTAATGCACGATTTTTGCGCGATTAGTCTCAGTGATTTATTAACCCCTTGGGAAGTGATCGAAAAACGATTAATTGCCGCGGCGAGTGCTGATTTTGTCATCGCGTTATATAATCCAAAATCTCAAACTCGCATCGAACAACTTAACCAAGCCCAAGCCATATTTTTACAATAT
Source organism: Microcoleaceae cyanobacterium bin_387 (assembly GCA_037440985.1). GTDB lineage: Bacteria > Cyanobacteriota > Cyanobacteriia > Cyanobacteriales > Microcoleaceae > JBEDKD01. Next base: position 24,981 of record JBBITB010000029.1, on the reverse strand, counting down.
CGGGATGGGAATACCCCCGTCGCGATCGCGCATTCTGTCTATCGAGAAACCGAAAGAATTAGTCTAACAACCCTTGACAAAATGCAAGAAATACCCATTGATATGTTAACAGTAATCATCATCGGAAATCAAAGCACAAGAATCCATGAAAATTGGATGATAACCCCACGAGGCTATCTCGGTTTTAACTAACCATGCACTACCAGGGACAAGAAACCGGGTTTCTGCGATAATTTATGTATCAATACCGAGATTTAGTTAAGAAACCCGGTTTCTGGACTCCCCCGGTTTCTCAATTCTCCAAGAGGTGATTAGATGCAGTTGAGGTTTGAATGGCATGAGGGGAAAGCCGCAAATAATCTCAAAAAACACGGAATCAGTTTTGAGGAAGCTAAAACCGTTTTCAATGACCCATTATCAATAACCATCGCGGATGCCCAGCACTCCGATAATGAAGACCGTTATATTGATATTGATCTTTCTAGTCAAGGTGAGTTGCTTGTTGTAGTTTACACGGAACGTCAAACAAACATTCGGATTATTAGTTGTCGTAAAGCTACCAACGCAGAGAGGAAAATTTATGAACAATCCTAGTTTTGACCAGCCAAATATTACCGATGATGAAATGCTCCCAGAATATGATTTTACCGGGGGCGATCGCGGCAAGCATTACCAAGCATATCGCAGAGGACATACTGTCACCATTCATCAAACCGATGGCAACGATATTGTCCAATATTTTACCCTGGAAGATGGAGCAATTATGCTCGATCCAGATGTGCAGGAATATTTCCCTGATGCCGAAACTGTCAACAGGGCTTTACGCACATTAATTAGTCTATTTCCGAAAAATCGCCAAGCTATAAAACCTCAATAATAAATAGTAACGGTAGGGTGTGTGAGGCTCGCCATAAATTTACGGTTTCAAAAATTAATCTTTTTCTAGTCCTAACGCACCTTATTTATAGGGACAAGAAACCGGAACCCAAATCAAAGCTTTTGAATGCAGTGATCTAGGCAAGAGAGGTAAACAGAAATGATAACAACATCTCCTATCGAGATTACTATTGAATATCTATTAACAGATCATCACAATTGGACGTTAGTTAAATTAACACCAGATGATTATTTTGACATAGAACCTGATGAAACAATTACATTAGACTCGCTCCCAAAATATAATCATGCTAGAGAATACCTAAAATTTGAACCTCACCAAATAGTGACAACAAAACTCACCTTAAGAGATGATTCTATTAAGACAAAACGTTGTATCATTGAAGGATTTTGGAATCAAGGAAAAAATCGTTTAATTGAGCGAATTGATCTAGGTTTACCATCCTACTGGGAGATGATTTTGGAAATGGAAATAAGTCAAGATCCCCCTTTATGGGAAATTTTGAGATTAGGGCGAGAGAATGATATTATCACCCCCTGGTATCATGGATTTATCCAAGATAATGAAGACGGTTCTCAAACAGAAACACAAGTTAATATAGAATCCCAATTATCTTTGGTAAAATAATATCAATTTCCCAATAAATTGCTACCTGATAGGTTGGTTTTTGTGCTACGCGATCAACGCCGTGCCCCTAGGTTTCTGATGGCAAAAGAGGCGCGATCGGGCTAACCTTCAACACCCTGACAAACCCCCGGCACAAAACTGGGGGGTTTATTTTGCCCAATAGTACAACGCGCAACCCATCAGAACCAACAAACCCCCGCGCAAAACTGGGGGTTTCATTTTGCCCAACAGATTACAACGCGATCGCGCTTCAAAACCCAAACAAACCTCCTGGCGCAAAACTGGGGGTTTATTTTGTCTGGATAATACAGCGCGATCGCGCCAATTGCTAAACCACAAAATCATTAAGAGTTGTATAAAAAAATACCCCGCGGTTGAAACCGTGGCTACACAGACGTTCGCGTAGCGCTCAGTCCGCCTGCCGAGACTAGAGACTTCTTTTTATCAATGGTTTAATCCTTGTCTTAAACCCGCGTAGGCGGGTTTTGTTTGTGTAGGGGCGAATGGCATTCGCCCGTTTCAACCGCGGGACTACTCATTGTCTCATTGTCGTACTCCTGTAACCGAGACAGCCATTCCATTGCTTGCTGTTTTCTGTCTGAGGGGGTGTGCGGCGACTTAACAAATCGATCAACTACGCCCGCAGTTACCAGTTGACCAAGGGGCCCTTGAGATATCAGGCTGGGGAAATCGTACATCTCCCCAAGCCGTACCAGACGGCTATCTCCTTGAATGAGCTCGCGGTAACAAAAGACGACATCACCCAGGGCAGCATCGGGTAAGGCATCCATTAACGCGGGATTGTGAGTAGAAAGCAGCACTCGTAATTTACGTTGTTCGGCAATATCTCGGATACTACCGAGTAGATGTTTAGCGCGATTGGGATGAACGCCGTTGTCGATTTCCTCAATCACGACTAAACTACCTTCATTAGCCGATAGCATAACAGCCGCGATCGCCAACACCCGCAAAGTACCATCGGATAACAATGCCGCCTCACAATTGCGACGGGTATTGCCAAAGGTTTCAGCTAGTCGCACCATCACTTCATCTCTCGGACCAAAAATGAAATCTAATCCTTCTATAGCTTGCTCTGGTAGACTGGTGATAAAGTTGAGAATTACCTGTTGATTTTGGGGTTGATTCTCCCACAAACGATACAAAACACTGGAAAGATTAGTACCATCTTCTTGTAATCGTTTATCAGATTTGAAACTGTACTCGCGCATTCTGGCGGGGACGGGATCTAAAAATAGGATGTTCTTTAAAACTCGTTGATATTCGGAGACGGTTTGTGGAATTATCTTTTGGGATTTAGGGTACTTTACATCAAAATGGGCAGGGGTGTCTAATTGCACGAATAGGGCCATTTGATCGCGGCACATTACTCTTGTCTTTTTACTCCCTTTGGTAAAATTGTTATATGTCACTCCTACATCAGTGCCTACTCCGATTGAAGGTTGATCTAAATCATATAGCGGGACTGGACTTGACGAGCTCACGATTCGCTCACTGCTGATGTGCAATTCTCCATCACGCACATTTAGGGTGATGTCGAGTTGGTTCCATTCTGTTGAATCCAAACGGCAACCGATGGTAAAATTCGACTCTCCCCGATAGCACAAATCATTTACTCGACCGCGCACAACCCTATCGGCACTATTCACGGCATATTGAATACGGTCGAGTTTTTGTCCTTGTGCCAACCATGACAGAAAGCGTAAACCTTCAATCGCGTTACTTTTGCCTGCGGCATTGGCTCCGATTAGTGTTGTTAACGCTCCTAGAGGTAATCGGCTTGCACTGAAACTTTTGAAGTTAGCAAGGGTAAATTCGGTTAGCATGGTGCGACAATACCTCGAATTAATAAGCGGTTTGAAACCCGCGCAGGCGGGTTTTGTTTGTGTAGGGGCGAATGGCATTCGCCCGTTTCAACCGCTGGACTACTGTGGGTAGCTCTTAATTCTCCAAGAGGAAAATTTATGAACAATCCTAGTTTTGACCAGCCAAATATTACCGATGATGAAATGCTCCCAGAATATGATTTTACCGGGGGCGATCGCGGCAAGCATTACCAAGCATATCGCAGAGGACATACTGTCACCATTCATCAAACCGATGGCAACGATATTGTCCCATATTTTACCCTCGAAGATGGTTCTCAAACTGAAACACAAGTTAATATATAATCCCACTTTAAAGATTTGTAACAGTTCCCAAAATCATGCTTATAAAGGGGATCTAGCTGTATAATATTCAAACACTTACTCCAGTTTTTTGTATGTCATCAAAGAGCGCGATCGTCACAGGGGGAACTCGTGGAATTGGTTTGGGTATATCCGAGCAACTTGCCCAAGATGGATATAATCTAATATTGGGTTTTAATGCCAATGAAGAAGCAGCCCAACAAGCAAAAACAACACTAGAATCAAGTTATGGGATAAAAGTTTATACCATTAAAGGGGATGTCGCTTCTCCCAGTACCATTGACCAATTTTTCCAATGTTTAGAGCAGAATTTTGCCGGGAAACTCACGGCTTTAGTCCATAATGCCGGATTGTGGGTTGACGGCACAACCGAGGCTGATTCTAGTGAGGCTAAAGAAGCAGCACAAATTCCCCATCAGGTGTTAGCCGATGGTACTTTTTCTACTTTTGTCCAGTATGACTATTATCAAAATGTCTATCCTAAATGCTTCATTAGTTGTGTCGAAAAAGCATTAAATTATATGGAAGATGGTAATGGTTATATTGTTGCTATATCCGCCGTTGGCTGTAATCTTTTACAAAAACCAATGCTCGGCTATGATATGCAAGGTTCAGCCAAAGCAGCAATGGAACATCTAACTCGATACTATGCCAAAAAGCTCACATCTCGCCAAATTACGGTTAATGCAGTTATTCCGGGGTTAACCAAAACAGAAGCTTGGGAATTTCTTACTGATAAGTATGGGGGCATGGAGAGTGAAGTAATGCAAAAAAGGATTGCTAACACTCCCATGCAACGTTGGTTATTACCTACGGAAATTGGCAAGGTTGTCGCGTTTTTATGTTCCCCGAAAGCCTCCTTAATTACAGGGGTGGCCTTACCCGTTGATGGCGGGTTACATCTTTTCTGATTTGAGTTAAACCATTGCTTTCCATACTATTAAAAGTGCTATCACCAAAGCAACCAAACCAATACCAATTCCCCATAATTGTCTTTCCTGTGCCTTCCACTGCTCTTCAATTTCTGCATAACCTACATCTGCCTTATTAATTTGAAACAAGGCCGGTTTAGCAAAAATTTGGGGCAGTAACTTATGACAGAGAGAGAGCGCGATCGTCTTCGCCAAAAATAGAGTATTTACCGCTCGCTTATTACCACCAAAACCCTGTTCAGACATTCGTCCAATGGCATCCGTATCAGGCTTACGCGCTAAATTATAGGCTGGTAAAGCCGTTTTTAAATTGCCATTATGTCCTGCCAAAATTTCTGCTAATATCCGACAACTTTCTAATGCAACATTACAACCTTGACCTAAAGATGCCCATACGGAATGAGCCGCGTCCCCCACTAGCACCACAGAATCTCCGACATTTAAAGCGCTACAAGTTGTAGTTATGCCACCAAATGACACTTTTTGTTCGAGTAAATCCTGAGCAAATTCCTGTGGTATTGGTTTGCCTGAAAAAACATCGGGAAACTTTGCCGAAAATAAAGCTTCAACATCCTTTTCCGTCTTAATTTTATCAAAAGTAATTTCTCCTTTTTGTGGGAGGATTAAAACCCCTGTAAGAGAACCGTTTGGGTTAGGTGGTGCGAGAATTGTCACAGGTTGGGTACTAGGCCAAGTATGGAAACATTTTCCCCAATCTTCCGTGGCATTTGCAAATTCTGTCGCGTTTCCCAATTGACAAATTTTAAAAGTCATCTCATCCAGATTTTGGTGACAGTTAAACCCCTCAAACTGCTGCACCATTATTTCTCTAACGGTACTGAAAACTCCATCGGCTCCAACCAGTAAATCAAACTCTTGGGAAACTTCATTTTCCTCGGTGTGAAAAGTGGCTAATTTTTGTTGAAAATCAATAGCTTCCAAACGATGACCAAAATAGTATTTAATGTGTTCAGGAAAGCGAGTGATTCCCTCCTGAAATAGATGTCGTGCCAAGATATTGCGATTCACTGAGACAGCTTCACTAAAACCCGGAGTTTTCTTTGCTCCCTTAGTGGTATGTCTAACATTACCTTTGAGGAAAACGCTCTCTTCTATTGGTAAAGTTACTCCGACGTGCTTAAGAGCCATGAGGCCTCGCGCAAATAGGACAATATTATAAGAACGTCTGTTTGTACTATCATTTTGTGAGTAAGAATCTCGACGCTCATAAACGGAAACTTTCCAATTCATTTGGGCGAGAGCTAATGCCATTAGTGTTCCGGCTGGTCCACCACCGACGATAATTGCTCTCTTATTGTGAGAAGAAACTTCTGTTGTATCAGAAAATGTCATTGTTATCAACTAATATTGAATTGATTGATTTTTTGTGATCTTACTCGCCCTCACCATCAGTTTAGGCAAATCAGGAATTAAGATATTTTACAGCTAACATCCCTCTAAGGGAACCCCATAGGGACACGGCAGTGCCGTGTCCCTACTGATGAATTGTCTCAAAATTCTTGCGAGGGACGCTGTAATTATTTTGAGATTGATTTGAACTTTTGTCCATCAGGAATTGCCGTAAATCCATCTATATAGTATGGATTCTCGCTGTTTTTACTGATAATTTTGCTGACTAAGTTTGGTAGAAAGATTATTCATTATGATGTTTAATTTCCTTCTCCATCATATCGGGGACTGTTTTTGACCAAGTATTTGCTAACGCGAGTAAATCCGAGGGTAACATCACAATCGTTGTGGTATTATTTTCTGCCCCTACTTCTGATAACATTTGCAAACGACGTAACTCTAAAGCCGCGGGATTTTTCAAGATCATTTGTGATGCTTCTGCTAACTTAATTGATGCTTCTTGTTCGGCCGCGGCTTTAATGAGACGCGCTCGTTTTTCCCGTATGGCTTCTGCTTCTTTTGCCATTGCTCTTTGCATGGATGGTGGAATTTCGACATCTTTCATTTCTACCCTTTCAATGACAACTCCCCAAGATTCGGTCATTTCATCGACAATTTCTTGAACTTTTGTGTTAATCTTATCGCGATTTTGTAAGACATCATCTAAGATATTTTGACCGACGACATTTCTTAAGGTGGTTAACGCGGCTTGATAAACGGCAAGTTCATAATTTTCTACTTTATTAATGGCTTTAGTGGGATCGACTAAACGGTAATAGAGTACAGCATTAACACGGATTGTGACACTATCGGCGGTAATAGTTTCTTGGGGTTCAATATTGACGGTTTTAGTACGGATATCTAATTGCATTTTTTGGTCAATGACTGGGATAATCCAATACATTCCGGGGCCTCTCACTTTTTGTAATCTTCCTAAACGGAAAATAACTCCTCGTTGATATTCTCGATCTAATTTCAGTCCCGACGCGCTGAAACAGAGTAGGAAAACAAATAGTCCAAAAAAGAAATCCATAAATTATTTCACTCCTGTTTTTTCACTTTGGGATAGGAGAATTTGAGGGTTAGCTTTTGCTCTTTTTTGTGGAAAATATTCCACTTAAAAATGTCAATTGTCAAATTTGTCACTAATTAATCGACTACCCGGAGTAACCCCCGTCGCAAACCATCAAATACGCGATCGATGAGTAAATGTTCCTCCATCGTTAAAGAATCTTTTGACAATAAAGCATTCATTAACGTCTGTTGATCTTGACGAGTGATCCGGTGAGACGTAAAAATCTGGTCAACTAATTCCTTCACACTCACCACATTAGTATTCCCTTAAACTCCCATCGCTTTAATCGCGTATGGTGTCTGCTTTCTCAAGGATAACAAAACTTCCTAAAAAAAACTTTAGGGTGAGCAATGCCCACCCTAATTAAGTTTATTGATAAATGCGGATGGCGAGACTTGAACTCGCATGGACAAGCCACACGCCCCTCAAACGTGCGCGTATACCAATTCCGCCACACCCGCGTGTAAAGCTTGAAGGATTGTGCTTTGAGGGTGTTTTGCCCTTGCTTTCCTCAACCTTCATTGCCAATATATCACGGTAACACAAATTTGAAAAGAGTGCAAGGAAATTTTTTTTGAGGACTTCCAGAGATGTACAAAACAAGCTATTGTGACAAATACTGATCCAAAGACGTAAAGGCTGGTAGCTTAGAGCAGATGCGATTCTCAAAAATTTTAATCGCCAATCGCGGAGAGATCGCGCTCCGTATTATCCGTACTTGTGAGGAGATGGGGATACCTACCGTCGCCGTTCACTCTACTATAGATCGCCACGCGCTCCATGTTCAATTGGCGGATGAAGCGGTTTGCATCGGCGAACCTAGTAGCAGTAAGAGTTATCTTAATATTCCGAATATTATTGCCGCGGCTTTGACTCGCCATGCGACCGCGATTCATCCGGGTTATGGTTTCCTAGCCGAAAATGCCCGTTTCGCGGAAATTTGCGCGGATCATCAAATTGCCTTTATTGGGCCTACGCCGGACGCGATGCGCTCGATGGGGGATAAGTCAACTGCCAAGGATACCATGCGAAATGTGGGTGTTCCGACTGTGCCTGGTAGTGATGGATTATTAACTGATGAGAAGGAGGCGATCGCGATCGCGCAGGAGATTGGCTATCCGATTATGATTAAAGCCACCGCGGGGGGGGGTGGTAGAGGGATGCGTCTGGTTAAACAAGAAAGTGAATTAGGAAAACTATTTTCCGCAGCCCAGGGAGAAGCGGAAGCCGCGTTTGGTAATCCGGGTGTTTATCTGGAAAAATTTATTGAGAATCCCCGTCATATTGAGTTTCAGATTCTCGCGGATAATTATGGGAATGTGATTCACTTAGGCGAAAGGGATTGTTCGATTCAGCGACGACATCAGAAGTTATTAGAAGAGGCACCAAGTCCGGCCTTAAGTCCAGAATTACGGGCAAAAATGGGTCATGCCGCGGTGATGGCGGCTAAGTCGATTAATTATACGGGCGCGGGGACTGTGGAGTTTCTCTTGGATAAGTATGGCAATTTCTATTTTATGGAAATGAATACTCGTATCCAAGTGGAACATCCTGTGACTGAGATGATTACGGGATTCGATTTAATTAGGGAACAGATTCGCATTGCCCAAGGGGAAAGATTAGACTTAACTCAAGAGCAGGTGAGGTTAAATGGCCACGCGATCGAGTGTCGGATTAATGCGGAAGATCCCGATCATAATTTTCGACCCCATCCGGGGCGCATTAGTGGGTATTTAGCACCGGGCGGCCCTGGAGTACGGATGGATTCTCATGTTTATACGGATTATGAGATTCCTCCTTATTATGATTCTTTGATTGGTAAATTGATTGTTTGGGGACACGATCGCGCCACAGCGATCGAACGGATGAAACGGGCTTTGCGCGAATGTGCCATTACAGGGATTCCGACAACGATTAGTTTTCACCAGAAAATCTTAGAAACTTCTGAATTTCTCAGTGGCGAAGTTTATACCAATTTTGTTGAACAGTTTATGAAGCGTAATGGGTAATGGGTAATGGGTAATTGGTAATGGGTAATTGGTAATGGGTAATGGGTAATTGGTAATTGGTAATTGGGAGTAGGGGAGATGGAGACTAGGGGAAGGAAATAAGTTAGCAACGGATTTTTTACCGATGTAAGCCATGATTGATGGTTTTTTCTCCCCATTTCCCCGTCTCCCTATCTCTAAGCCTCCCCATCTCTAAGTCTCTGCATTACCCATTACCCATTATCCATTACCCATTACCTATTACCCCATCATCATTTTTAATAAGCCTTGTTGGCCGAGGAGGACTTCGCGTAATAAACTGAAAAGACCAACCCAGATAATGGGAGTAATGTCCACACCCCCAAAAGAGGGGATCAATTTACGAGTGGGGGCTAAAAAAGGTTCCGTGGGCCAATAAAGCAAAGCAAAAGGCATTTTCTTTAACTCGATCTGGGGATACCAGGTGAGGACGATACGGAAAATAAATAAAATCGTCATTACCATGAGCAAAATGCCCAGTGTCCAACTTGTTAACACGATCGCGGTCATATTTTAAGTTTTGTAAACCAATCACCTAATCATTTTAAGCCTTGGGGGGCAGATAGGATGTATCGCAGAAGGAAGAAGGAAGAAGAAAGAAGGAAGAAGGAAGAAGGAAGAAGGAAGAAGGAAGAAGAAGGAAGGAAGAAGCAATAAAATCAATGGTTTGAGCAATTAAGAGCGTCCTAAGCCCCAAGGCGGTTGCGATAGTAGAGCCGAGCCAAGGCTTCATCAGAGAAAGATAAAACCAGAAAGACTTTCCAAGGGGACAAGCGATCGCTAAAATTAAAAAAAATCAAACTGTTGTAACAGAGGTCTTTATTTCTATGACACCCTCATTGGCAAACTTTTTGTTAAGCCTCGTCTATGGCGCGGTTATCGTTGTCATCCCTATCACCGTCGCGTTGATCTTTATCAGTCAGAAAGATAAAGTCAAACGGCGTACATAATTCACAGACTTGCACTCTAGCAAGATTGAGAAGATAAAAAGCCTTTCTCGCCCTCAAGGGCGAGTCAGGTCAAACTTAACCAGATAAAATAGTAAGGTAATTGCAATTATCAGGTACGCGTTCACAGAACTCTCTGGAAGAATGCCCCAATAGACTTTAAGTTATAAAGTATTTTGAGACTCGCGCCCATAAGACTGAGGTAGGAGATTAACTAATGGTCAATTTAGGACTAAACTGGAGCAGCTTGCTAGGAATTATCCTGGCCGTGGCTGGGGCTGGTTTATATTTTTTGCGAACTTGGCGCCCGAAACTTGCTAGAGATCACGATATTTTCTTTGCCGCGATTGGTTTACTCTGCGGTGGTATTCTCTTATTTCAAGGATGGCGTCTTGATCCCATTCTCGCGTTTGGTCAATTCTTACTCACGGGAACCGCGATTTTCTTTGCTGTGGAAAGTATTAATTTACGGGGTAGTACGATCGCGCAAGCCAAAAGTCGCGCTCCTATTGTCGATGAGGATCGCCCGGTAAGTCGTCAATATAGTTATGTAGAAGCGGAATTAGACGAAATTGAACCGGTAGAAGAGTATCCTATTAATCGTCGGATTAGAGGCAGTCAAGATTCTCGTGCCTCACGGGACTCTTATTCTGATGATGAACCTCGCCGTAGTCGCGATCGCCGCGGTGGTACTACGACTAAACCTGATGTGAGTGATAGAGCTCGTCGTCGTCCCTCTCGTCCTGAAAGTCCCTCCCCAGAGCGTTATGACGATTGGGGAAATCCTATTGATGATGAAAATAGACCCCCTCGTAGTCGGGGCAATCGTCCTACCCCCCCAGATGATATTGAACCCGAAACGCGATCGACTCGTCCCAGAAGAAGTCGCCCATCTTCAGGAGAAACCAGGCCTCGCCGTAATGTCGATGATATAGATGTGACACCCGCGGATTATGTGGAGTTTCGCCCTGTCGATGATCGTGATGAGGAGGATAACCCAACCTAATAGGTAATGGGTGATGGGTGATGGGTAATGGGTGATGGGTGATGGGTGATGGGGGATTGGTGATGGGGGATTGGGGATTAGGGATTAGGGATTGGGGATTAAAAGTTTATTTCCTTCTTCCTTCTTCCTTCTTCCTTCTTCCTTCTTCCCTCTTCCTTCTTCCTTCTTCCTTCTTCCTTCTTCCTTCTTCCTTCCTTCCCATGCTTTTGAACCCATTTCGCTTTTTCAGTCAGGGATTTAAAGTTAGTTTATATTTAATTTTACCTGTACTACTTATTTCCTGTTCTGCGGATACTCGCCTCAAATTACCTTCGGCTCTTAACAGTCGTTACAATGATGAACAACCGGCATTAAGTGGCAATGGTCGTTTTTTAGCCTTTGTGTCAAATCGAGACAGCCAACGTAATATTTGGCTGTATGATTTGCAAAATAAGACATTAGTTGATTTGCCCGGTTTTAATCATCGAGACGCGATCGCGGAAAATCCCAGTATTAGTAATAACGCACGTTATATAGTCTATATCGCGAGTGATTCAGGGAGACCAGAATTAGAACTTTACGATCGCGCCATTCGCCGGACACAAATAATTTCTAGTGGTTTTCGTGGATGGATACGCAATCCCAGTATCAGCCCTGATGGTCGTTATATTACCTTTGAAAGTAGTCGTCGTGGTCAATGGGATATCGAAGTGATCGATCGCGGCCCCTATATCGAATTAGACTTAATCAATGGTGAACCTCAAACCGAGTCCCCATCGCCTCAAAAATGATCTCATATCTCACCCTTATTTCCTCTTACCCCGCCTCTAAAACTCTCCCCTCAGAGTCCTCTGTGCCTCTGTGGTTCATTATAATAATTCATCATTTTTCCTGCTCAAAATGAAGAGATTTAACCTTTATATCATTATAACATTAACAGGAATATTAACAAGCTGTACAGGATATCCGCGCATGGTAAATTATCCCTTTGATCCGGGGGGAAGAAGTTTAAACAGTCCCGCGGAGGAAAAAGACGCGAAAATCACAGGAAAATATATTATTTTTACCTCTGATCGCCGGGGGAGTCAAGATATATTTTTATATGATATGGTAAATCGTCAATTAGTAGATTTACCCGGTTTAAATTCCCTGGAAGTGATCGCGTCTCATCCGTCAATTTCTACGGATGGTAAATATATAGTTTTTGCGGGAAGTCGGAGAGGGAAAACGGGGATTTATTTATATAATCGAGAAACGCGTCAATTACGAAATCTGACGGAAACCTTAGAAGCGGAAGTGAGAAATCCTACTATTAGTGGAGATGGTAATGTGATCGCGTTTGAATCGAGTGCAAATGGCCAATGGGATATATTATTATGCGATCGAGATGGTAATTTATTAAATATTCCCACGAATCCCCAATAGGTATTAAACCTAGGTTTTGTGATTGATGGTAAAATTGTGAAAAAAAACCTCCGGGGCGGGTTCACCAATATCTGTATCACCAAACGTTTATCCTAGAAAACCCGCCCTTTACATTGATGGAAAAATGTAAGATACAATTGATCGCAAAATATTATTGTCTTATTTTTAGCTTTATTAATCATTTATCGACCAACCATTTTTAGATATTCCCTGACAATAGGTATAACAGCAAAAACTGTCTCATCTCTTCGGATATTGGTGGAAATTAGACCCCGCCTGACTAAAGATGGAATTGCTTTGAATAAATCGGCTCGCAAACCTTGACAATCTTCTAAAAGTGTGGTAATATAAACGGGTTCTGTTTGATGGGTAAGTAGCGCGATCACGTGTTTTTCGGACTCCGACAATCTCTGATAATGCTGTTGTAATATCGGTGTTAATTCATCGCTTAAAAATAGGGATTCATAACTCAAATATTGAGACACTTTACCCGTAAATAAGTTATTAATAGTTTGAGCAACTAATTTTAACCAGAGGGGATTACCTTGATAAAGGTTAATCAATTCTGGCCATTTTTCTTCATCGAATAAACCCTTTTCTCTCAGAATTTCTGTCGCGGCTTCACCTAAACCTGTTAATTGTAATAAACGTACTGCTGAATTATCATCGGTGAATGAGAGAATATCTAAGGGGGGTTCCCAACTATTGAGGATTAAACAACTATGATGGGGAATTTCGCCGATAAGTTTAAAGAGAGTTCCATAATTTTCATATCCGGGTTTATAATAGCCGGAAATTTGACCACGATTGAGGATTTGCTGGACATCATCTAGGATGATCAGACAGCGATTGTCGCGCAAATATTCTATGAGTATTGACAACTGAGTGTCAGTGTCGGGGGGAAGGTTAATTTCTGGTTGATTTGAGAGAAATTGAATAAGGTTTTTGAGGGTGATTTCTAGGGGTGGGGAAGTGCGGAGACTGCGCCAGATGATGCGAGCAAATTGAGTTTGAAGTTGGGGGATGAGGTGACGGACGATCGCGCTTTTGCCGATGCCACTCATGCCTGTGATGGTGAGTAGACGACAGTTTTCATGCGCGATCAAGGTTTGGAGGGTGGTGAGGGGACAAGAGGCGCGATCGTAGAAAGTGCTGATATCCGGTGCGTCTCTTAAATCATCGCGAGTTTCTGGTTTAATATTGTTTGGGTTGGTGATAGGATGGGAGCGTTTTTTTACTGCTTCATCAGAGTGCCACATTTCTCCACAGAAATTAATATTACCCTGATTAAAATTACTCTGTACAAAATTCCTAATCTTAGATTTAGAGTTAGAGACATAAAAACGTTCCATTGTAGCACGGAAATTTTTTTTATCAACTTTTTCGTCTAATTCCTCTGATATCATTTGCCATAAATTGCCCGCAACTCTTTTGACATTCGCTTCCGTACAGTGAGATTCATCCCCAATCTCGTGATATTTTTGATTATTCCATACCCCTTTTAATACTGTCTGTTGCAGACTACTTAAGTGTGTCCCTGTTTTAAGAAATACTAATTCATCCGCCCATTCGAGAACTTCTTGGACATCCATAAGTGATACAGATATTAGTTTTTGATAATTATACTGCGTTTTGCATCCTTTTGCAACCTCTTGCGACTAAATTTTACTTTTTTTTACCAATGGCAGCTCATAAAGGTTCGATCAAAGTCTATACCAGATTAGACTTTTTATGCCTTTACAAACGTAGAAAAATCTTTATTATGGAGTTTGAGGGCTGTCAAGCATAATATTGGAGGTTCAAATTGATGGAAGCGAAAACAAGCACCCAAGAAAAAGAATATAACAAATCTGTCAAATCATCTTTGAAGGAAAATTTGACTAAGTGTGGGGTAAAAGTATCGTCCGAGGTGCGACCTAGCCACCTTGGGCTCTAGTTAATTCAGACGAATAGCAGGCTTTACCAGCTTACTTCAAGTGCTGGTAAAGCCTTTTGGATAATTACTAAATTATTAAAGGATTGTAACAAGTATGCCTTGTCTCATTAAACCGCATCTTTTTAAGCAGTTTGGGAACATAGAAGAAGCTAATGGTTTCTTTTTGATAGTTCATTATCAATACGAGAATATGTTTAAAATTGATGATGATTCTAATCCTTATTCCTATAACAAAATTATTTATTCAAATGATATAGAGATTGAATCCGCTATTTCTAAAATTCCCGATTTCTCTCATATTTTAATAATTTTACCACGATTTTCATCTATTTTATCGTATAAAAATCATAAGATACTATATCTTAGTACAAAATCATTCAAAAACATATTGAATGATGTTGTCAATACTATAAAGATCATGGAGGATACAGATATAACTGTCCAAGAGGTTTGGATAAGAAGCTTTTTTTCTTTGTTGGCTGCAGAGCAAAAACTTAATGTTATAGATCCTTACTCTAAGACAGAAGCATCTTTTATTTTATCCGAAGGGAATGAAGTAGGTATTATGGGAGGATTAATGGACTGGGGAGACTCTTGGGGTTCTGTCTCTGGGGAATGTGGATTTTTTCCTAACAATGCAATTAACGATCCTCAAAATGTAAATTTACTGTTTAATGGAGAAGTAACATTATTAGGAACACCTGTTGTCTCACAACTCAAGGAAGTTCAGAATGGTGAACAAGAGGAAATCTTTGATGATCTAAATACAATAAAAGATGGCAATGTAATTTTAAGTATTCGACAAGGAAGAATCAAAAGGATAATCTCGTCCGAGCATAGTTCAAAGAAAGCGGCTAATAGAATTGAAAAATTATTGAGCGAAAATGAAAATTATTCAGTTCTTATTGAAATTGCATTTGGCATCAATACCAATATGCCAATACTGCCAGGAAATAAGCTGATTAACGAAATGTACGGAGGCAATAATGGCTGTTTTCATATTGGAATTGGTCATAATAGTTGGTCTGAATACCACATTGATTTTATTTGTCCCCGTTCAAAATGCTACATCGGTAATAAATTAGTTGCTGGATAAGAAGGTAGGGTATTGAAAAAATCAATATTTTTTTTGAAATCTCAAAGAAGATGTTTTCATTATGCTTAATTTAGTTTGGCCTTTTTCAAACATAGAAATGGAATTAGCAGAAACCCTATATATTACTATGCAGACTAAAAAAATCGAATTTAAAGAACGTAATACTCAATATCTTGTCAAAATCAATACCAAGAATGATAAAGACATCAATTATTCAAATTAAGACGATATAAATGCTAAATGAATTACGAAATTAATTCCCAGCATAATGTTCATTTTATCAATTTTATCAAGAATTTTATGAAATCAAGTATTGATTACACCATTGATAGTGCCAATTTTTTCAATAAACATTTTTCACAAGAAAGCTTATTGAATTTGAATTTATCTTTAGTTGATGATTTTCACCAAATACTCCCTTCAAATATAACTGAATTAGCTGGTAAGAAGTTAATGTTTTCCTTATTTCCATTTTTAATTAAAAAAGAAGACAAAAAATATATTGAACAAGTTTGCTTATCAATGTACAAAATTTTAGAGAAAGTCATAGATAGTTTTTGGCATAAAAAAGAACCAATATTTGAATTTTATCAAGAATATGATCTGTTTATTCCTTTTATATATAAGCAAGGAAATTACTATCAAACAATTGTCAGATATGACTTTATGATAAGCGATAATGGAATTTTATTTTATGAGTTTAATGGATGTTTACCAGGGGGGATGTTTCTTTATGATAGATTGAACCATGCAACTTTAAAACAAATTTCGAGACTTTTGAATAGAGAGATAGCTACTACATTTAAAACTGATAATTTTTCATCTTTAGTATTAAAATTACTAAATTTGCATTCTTTGCCCCCTTTAATTGCTTTTTTGTATGATGATTGTAAATTTAACGCTGAATTGAAATTCATTCAAGAAGAACTGGACTTAAAAGGAATAGGGATTGAATCATCTCATATAAACGATCTCAAGTTTTTCGATAAAAGAATATTCCTGAATGGAAAGAATATTTCTTTAGCTTACAACAATTTTTTTCTAAATAATCTACCATTTAATTGCAACAGAAAAGAATGGATAGAGTTTTTAACATCGGAACCCTATAAGAATCTGATTACACTATCGAAACAGGCTAATTTTATTTTGATGCACAATCTAGCGCAAATGACAATTGTAGAAGATAAAAGTCTATTCGCTTTGTTGAATAATCGAGAATATATGCAGCACTTTGATGGGGATGAAATTGAATTTATATCTAAACATATTCCTTATACAAAAATATTTCGTGATGTAGAAAACAAAGATCAAATAAAATTTGGACAAAGCAGAGATCGCTATATTCTTAAGAAATATTACTCTCAGCTAGGTGCAGGAGTTTACAAGGGTCAATGTTATTCTGAATCAGAGTGGATTAATCTTTTAGATAAAAACCACGATCAAGCCATATTACAAAAACAAATCGAGCCTTTAAAATATTCATTTTTTGATCCTCGGAATAATACTGGTTATAGAGATACAAAAACTCATTTAAGTATGTCTATGTATATTATAGAGGGGCAGTGTTCGGGTCTAATTGCTCATTTAACACCAGATGGCACTAAAAATCTTGTGCAACCTGTTTTTGAGGTTATATAGCGAGCGTAAATCATTCGTATCATGGCTACAATTTTACAGAAATGTGGTAAGCCGAATCTCTCCCGTTAGGTTTATCACGCTTTGATTCTGAGAAAGACTTTCGCCATTTGATTCTCCCAAAACACGATCGCGCTTTCCCAGAAAAGCTTTCGCCATATTTTCCCCAAACGCGATCGCGTTTTTATTTCCCTATCGGTGTAGTGACGGGGATGAGAAACCAGGTTTTTTTCAGGTTTACCCAGAATTGCCATAAAAATAGTAAAAAACCGGGTTTCTGGTAGTTCCCCAAAAGGCGGTAAGCCGAATCCCGCTTTTTAGTGTTCACTTTATCTAACTCTTTCCTTCACGCAATAGAGCAATAAAACCAGCTTGTTCAAAATGTTTATCATAGGCCAGAGCTTCAGTAATTTGATATTCTTCCATAATTTTAAAAGAAACACAATCAGTGATACTCCATTTTTTATCGCGTCTTTGTTTATACAACAAGAACCCCTCCTGAAACTGACTACTACTTTGTTTCACTATTGTTACATTAGGATGAGTATAGAGATTTTCAATTAACTCAATAGCCCCTCGACGAAGAAACTCCCCCCTTTTAGAAAAATCATTCAAAACTTCTGCTAAAACCATTTCGCTAGTGACAATATAAAGGGAATCTATCTGATTAGATAGTTCTCGTGCTTTTTGATGTAATTCATCTTGAGGATTAAGCAAAGCCACCCAATAACCTGTGTCAGCAAAAACTCGTCTCATTCTCCTAAATCCTGATAGAAATCAAAATTTTTTGACAAATCTTTGGGAACTTTTGCCCATTCTGACTCAGGAATATTTGCGCCAATGTCCACAGCTACTTCCCAGATCGGTTTCACCTTAGAATTGTACTGAATAGGGGTCGTCTTCTCTGGTTGATGGGTTTCTTGAAAATTGTCAGTCCCCATCCCTTGTCGTAGTTGTGAAAAAAGTTTTTCTAATAACCATAGTTTTTCCTCTAAAGATAATCCCTGAAGTGATTTTTCTAGTTCTAGTAATTGAACAGATACCATATTAATTATTAACCTCCTTCAATATAGATTATTATAACATGAAAGTTGTCTAATCGTCAGATCAAGTCAATAGTATTTTTTCCAAGACATCATTATGGGCTGTTCATCAAATATGAAGGACAGAGATAAAAGAAAAACAGCTTTGATTTTAGGGGAAATCATCGGGCTATTTTTTCATGTTTTTTGATTTTGTTAGAAGAAGGTGATTACCAAGATACAGAAACCGGGTTTCTTTCTGAGACGGCTCACGAAGTCGAGGTTTTCGATTATAAACCCGGTTTCTACAATCCCTCAACACGATCGCGCTTCGTTTCAAATCTGCGTCTAGGAGCGTTAAGGAGCGGTGAAAAAGAACGCGATGCGTCTTTAAGAAAAGAATCGCTCATAGCCATCGTGACTGCCAATCCAAAACCATGTTACAGTTCCACCGTCAAAAACGCCAAGGGCCCTATAACCCCGTGTAATTCTGACAGACCATATATGTTCCTCCGCGTTGATACACTTGAAATGTAAAGACGGGTGAAATGGATTTTGCAGCCACAAGCGATAGGCTTTCTTAGCTTGTTGTTTGATAGTAACATCAAGCAAATAGTATTTTTCCCAAAATGAAGGCAAAGTAGCCGATTTCATAATTGCCCAATATCTAATGGCTGTGCTTTTCCTTCGGAAATTTCCTGTTTAGCGCGTTGTGCCGCCATAATAAGCGATTTTTGTGTCTTCTGAAAAGATAAATTCCACTGCTCTTCATCCCTTAAATCTTCAATATATTCTCGCAAATATTGAACCACTCTATCTTGGAGATTTTCTGGCAAAGATTCCATAATTGTGACCAAGGTAGTAATCGCACTTGATGACATAGCTTTATCCTCCATTATTGAACAAGCATTCTCATTAATGATTTATTAATCGATCGCGTTTCCTGATTTTAACAAATTTGTCTCCTTTAATTTTGCCGAGAACCAACTAAATCTGTATTGCCAGCATCCTTTTTAATGTACAAGGGAAACTGATACAAACAGTAATATAGCACGTCTAAATCATTCATGCAGATTTGTAGGGGTAGCACCGGAGTACCTACCCCTCATCAATCGGGGCAACCACGGGGGGATTGCCCCTACAACACGAAGTCGAGGTTTTCGATTATAAACCCGGTTTCTACAATCCCTCAACACGATCGCGCTTCGTTTCAAATCTGCGTCTAGGAGCGTTAAGGAGCGGTGAAAAAGAACGTGATCGCGCCCTAATTTTCGGGAAAATACCGATTGAGAAAATCCCTAGCTGTCACAATAACAATCCCCTCATATTCCTGTAATACTAACAAATCGCGATCGCCCGTAATAATCACATCGGCATGAGCCGCGATCGCGCTTCCTTGAGTTTTTCCTTGAGAGAAGCGCGATCGCACTTTTGCCAATACCGCCTCAAACCTTCTGACTCAAGTGCAAGTCCGCCACAATTGGTAACTCAAATACATTACTCTCTGTCAACCGCTTTGAGAAAAACATAACTTCCAAATTTTCAATTTCCTCAGTTTCAGGATTGAGACGAGCAACAACTCCATAATCTAGTTCTTGTGATTCTTGCTCTGCATAAGGCAAACATTTATTAACATACAGAATATCACCAACTGCATCGTATTTTAAAATTAGTTTTTCTGCCATATGATCTCTCCTTGAGTTACTGTTTTTGTCAAGTACGCTGTCACGATCCAATTGCGATCTCTGGGAACTGTATCACTGACAACAGCTACCACAACATACCTACCTTTGCGACTCTTACCATACTGCCTTGAAAATAGAAAAGTATTGCCGAAACGTAAATCGCATCTAACTTCATCTGGGTTAGCTAGAGTTTCAGCAATTCTTTCCCGATAAACTGGTAACAGATCGGGATGTGTTTCAGCAATATGCTGCTCTCGCTCTTGTGTAAGTTCAACCTCACTATCGAGATATGGACAGAAAAATTGTGTTGTCACGCTTCTCCAGTCTTGTCAATTTTAGTTACCTAACTTTGAGATTACCATAATTATCTGACAATTGTATCGATCGCCCCTCTCATCGCCCTTCCTTGAGTAAACGAGCGTGTAGCCAGCCGAAGGCATCGCGCCCTGATTAACTACTGATAATCTACTAACGCCGCGATCGCCCCTCTCATCGCGCTTCCTTGAGCAAACGTGCGATCGCGCCCTAATTTGGGAGAAAATACCGATTGAGAAAATCCCTAGCCGTAACAATAACAATCCCCTCATATTCCTGTAATACTAATAAATCGCAAAGATATTAGTATCCAGTACAACTTTCATAGCTGAGACTCTCTTTCCGAAAGTTTTTCGCGGCGCACCTCCCGAACAATTTCACAAATCTCCTCGATTGTCATCGGATTAGGATCGGGGGGTAATGAATCTCTACGTCGCCGCAATTCCTCCCAGTCAAAACCCGCTTTCACCTTCTCAAAAACAATCTTATCTTCTGTCACTATCACTTGATATCGATCCCCAGGCTGTAGTTTAGTTTGAATCTCAGCCGGAATTTCTAATTTACCATCAGCACTGACACAAACAGTAATATCTGATTTCATATCCGTTTCTCTTCGACTAACCAAGATACTCAACTATCTTAACACAATCTCTAAACCCCATTGGCTCCTCCCTTTCCCATCCTAATTTGGGGGAAAATACCGATTGAGAAAATCCCTAGCTGTCACAATAACAATCCCCTCATATAGCATTTTTAAATGAGATGTAAATGCAGGGATCTGAGCCCGTCACAGGCAAGATGCCTGTGCCACAAGTTTTACTTCTGAAAAGTCAACACTATATTCCTGTAATACAAACAAATCGCGATCGTTGGTAAAGAAACCGGATTGATCACCAAAGAAAGCCGGTTTCTAATCCCTCATCTCAAATCTAAAAGAGAAATATCTTCTGGGCGATCAATATCCGCAAGAATGGGCAGATAAGCAATAGAAAGGTTAAGAGAAAGCCCGATCGCGTTTGTTTGCTCTAAAACCGATGAAGTCCCCCAGGAGACATTCTCGAATAATTGGGGTATAAAGTGACGTAAACCTATTAAATAATAACCCCCATCTTCCGCGGGACCGAGGACTAATTCGTTTTGATTAAGTTTTTCCAATGCTTCCCTTAAAATCTTATACTTTAAAGTCGGGCAATCTGTTCCTATCAAAAGCACTTTTTCATAACCGGATTCAAAAGACTTTTGAAACGCGATCGCCATTCGTTCCCCTAAATCACCCTCCGGTTGTGGTTGATAAATAAAAGAATCTCCCAGCCAATTTTTCATTAAAGTTTTCGTCCCCCCAGTAAAATAAATTTCTAGGGAAAGAGGATGATAATACAAGAGTTTTTCCGCAGTAGAAATAGTTTTGTCAGTAAGTTGACGATGGAGTTTTGCTGCACCGTCTTCTCCTAAAACGGGAATAAGGCGAGTTTTCGTTTTTCCGGGGACAGGATAACGGGTAAAAATAATTAATTTTTCCGAATAAGCATTCAAAGTTGACATAAATTTTTGTTTATCCTTTTCCCTTAACTTTAGACATAAACTTAATTTAAAGTTGACATGAGAGATATCGCAAAAACACCCTATGATAGGCGCAAATAATTTTGGGAAAATCTATCTGATTAAACACTTAAAAATGTGTTTTCATAAAATTTCAGGACTGACGATGATCAATTTCTGAGGTGCATCTCAAAGTACCAAAAAAAACTGTAGTGAGATCCCCTCAGTAGGGACACGGCAGTGCCGTTTCCCTACCTATTTACCCTCAGTAGGGACACGGCAGTGCCGTTTCCCTACCTATTTACCCTCAGTAGGGACACGGCAGTGCCGTTTCCCTACCTATTTACCAAAATGGGAGACAGTGTCAATTTCTGGATTATATTTCATAAATTATCTCCGTAGGGGCGAAGCATTCGCGTGAGTCACCGATGTCTCAAAACGAAAAATGTTTGACGCGAAAGCTTCGCCCTTTCCTTTTCATGTATCAAAAGGAAAATCTTGTCAGGAAATTTCAGGTATTATTTCTTCACAAACTCATTTCTAACATTCGCTGAATCGGCTTTAATGCCGCCCGTTGCATATCTTCATCTAAAGTAATTTCCGGCTGACGATTTTTCATACATAAATAGAGTTTTTCTAGGGTATTTAACCTCATGTGGGGACATTCATTACAAGCACAATTATTAAGGGGAGGAGCCGGAATAAATTTCTTATGGGGAGATTCTTTTTCCATTTGATGGATAATACCCGGTTCCGTCGCGACAATAAATGATTGACTCTCACTGCTTTGGGAATATTTTAATAAAGCTGTCGTGGAACCGATATAATCAGCATGACGTAAAACGGGAGGTTCACATTCAGGATGTGCAATTATTTCGGCTTCAGGATGTTCGATTTTCAGTTGAACAATTTTCTTTTCTGAGAAGTTTTCATGGACAATACACGCGCCTTGCCATAATACCATATCTCGTCCGGTTTGTTCCATTACATAGCGACCAAGATTGCGATCAGGACCAAAAATAATGGGTTGATCTTGGGGAATTTGATTAACGATTTTAACCGAGTTGGAGCTGGTACAAATAATATCACTCATGGCTTTAATTGCCGCGGTGCAGTTAATATAGGATATGACTAAATGGTGAGGATGGGCGGCTTTAAATTCAGCAAATTTGTCGGGAGGACAACTGTCGGCAAGGGAACATCCCGCGTCTAAGTCAGGGAGTAAAACGAGTTTATGGGGGTTGAGAATTTTGGCCGTTTCTGCCATAAAATGAACTCCGGCAAAGACAATAACATCCGCGTTGGTGTTGGCGGCTTTACGGGAAAGTTCCAGGGAGTCCCCTATGTAGTCCGCGATGTCTTGTATCTCTCCATCTTGGTAGTAATGGGCTAATATTACCGCGTTGAGTTCTTTTTTGAGGGTGTTTATCGCCGCGAATATGTCTTGGGGGACTGCTGTTTGTTGGGTTTTTGCTTCTAGGGGGATGGTAAACATCGCGATCGCGTTCCGTTTTCAGTGGTTGAGTTTCCCTAATTATAGTTGATTTTACCAAAATTGGACAAATCCCAGGTTTTTTTCCGTGACTGTGCCAGGAATTAGCGTAATTTACTAAGATAAGTCTGAAAAAAGTCGGGAATATCTGGCAATACTTCCCGACAGAAAAAAATTTTGCTTACTTTATTATTTGCCTTTGAAACTATAATCAACTAACTCAGAAGTTGACTGAAAAGAGTTCATTTCTGTTAACCCTTTTACCATCCCAATATGATTCGCAAACCACATGGTTTTTTTGATATCTTTTCCGCCCTGAGTGCCTTCTACTACTACCTTCATGGTTTGAAATTTTCCCGCGGGGACAACCACTTCTTCTGCTCCCACAACCTGACTTGACTCTTTAATGTCAACATCCATCATTCCTTTTCCTTCCCATTGCCAAGTATCTCCTTGACTGAGGGGATTTTTTAAGAATTTTCGGACGGGTTGAAAATCGACTTGTTGCCCATTACTAGAGTATAATTCTCGATGCCAAAGCACCCATCCACTCGGTTTAGAATACCATTCATTAATGGCTATTCCTGATTTGATTTCGGTTTTCTTCCAAGGGTTGCCATCGGGTTGTTTTTCTTCATTTAAGACGGTGATCTTAAATTCGGATTTATTCCCGTTTGAGGTGGTTGATTGATATTGCCACCACGCTCCCACTTCTAAGGGATAATAATCTGGTGGGGGTGGTTGTTGGGCAAACACGATCGCGCTACTCATTACCACTAACAATATGACAAAAAAAGGGACTAATTTACGAAATTTCATGGCTATTTTGCTCCAGAGGTTTCCGGTTAAATCGCTTTTCTACTTCGGTATAACTTCACCGGATAAATTATAGCTAAAGCCTTAAGTCACAAACAAAACCGATGAGGCGCGATCGTGTTTTGCCTATTAATATTCTTCCCCGACAAACCCCCTTTCTGGCTCAGTCTGATCCCAGAAGCCAGAAGCCATAAAATCAAGGGTTAGGAGCATTAACAATGTCCTAACCCTTCTGGTTGCTCTCTCTAAAATGGCAAAAAAATATTAAAAACAAAAAGACAGAAAACTTATTAGTCTTCTGTCTGTTTGTAGTGCCAGTAGGGTTTTCTGGCTGACGATCGGAGCGGCGGGATTTGAACCCACGACCCCTACTACCCCAAAGTAGTGCGCTACCAAGCTGCGCTACGCCCCGATGCGTTCACATTTTCTTAATGTATCATGCACTGGAGGGAAATGTCAAGGGGTTTTGTCAAAAAAGTTTCAAAATTTTTGTCGCGTCTAACAAACCGGGTATCGCGGAGGGAGGCCAATAACCTTCAGTGCGTCGTCCAGTGTTGAGGATAAACTGAACACTATAAGAGTGAGGATAACCTTCGACTTCCATCCATAATAGGTCGGTTTCGGAGTCACAGGCGATTTTTTCCTCATCCATTAACTCATTGGCCATATAAGTCATAGTATCTGCCAGTTGTGTCAAAAGACGACAAAAATCGTTAAACTCGGCCTCAGTGAGTTCAACACACCATTCCTCCGAACCCACTAACCCTTGAAATTGTCCCGCGATCGGATTCCAACCGATGCGCCATCCATTGCCTGATTTTATCAAACGCTCCATGATGTGGTAATTGACAGTTGACAGTTGACAGTTGACAGTTGACAGTTGACAGTTGACAAAGGTTATAAAAATCGAAC